>JBAXOD010000001.1:0-112469 GCA_037133435.1 Candidatus Moraniibacteriota bacterium
GACCAATGCAAGGATGATTATTGATAGTGCGGGCAACGTCGGCATCGGTACGACGAGTCCGACCGGAAAACTTTCCGTTGAAAACACCAACACTTCCGGAACCGCTGGCGAATACATCGATAATTCAATTGCAACAGGCACCTTGACTGACGGACTCAAAATTGAACAAACTGGTGCAGGCACGATGACGAATGCAATTAGCATCTTGGAAACCGCCGGCACGATTTCAACCGGTATCAATATTGGAGCTGGCGTGACTACTGGCATCAAATTTGCCGACACAACGAATACGATCGACATGAACAATGCTTCCAACAGTGCACTTTCAATCACAAACTCTGGTGCGGGCGTCGCCTCGGTTTCCATCGAGGCTGGAGGCTCGTATACCGGTACCGGTGCGGTGTACCTTTCTTCCGCATCGGGTTCGGGTTTGAGCATCGACTCCGGCGGTGCCGGCGCGATCGATATCGGAACGGGTGCGAACGCGAAGACGATCACTATCGGAAATGCGACCAATGTGACCGCGGTGAATATCAACTCGGGGACAGCAGGCATCACGCTTCAAGTGGCTGGAGCCGGTGTGACCGGAACGGTGCAGGTCGGCGTCGGTGGAGCTACCGGATCGACCACTCCCGATCTTCTCGGCCTCGATACCAAATCCGACGGCGGTAATCCGAGCGGTGCGGAAGGCAAGATGTACTACAATCTCAACGCGCATAAATTCCGCTGTTACGTGGGTACCGGATGGGCGGACTGCATAACCGGAACCACGATGCCGCTCTTTCGGGCAGTGGGAACCGCCGCGACCGGGACTACGACCGTGACGCCCGGTTTGCCTGCCGGCCATGCGACGAATGACATCCTGATCCTGTTCGTGCAATCCAGCAACGAGTTCGTGACTGCCCCGTCCGGATACACCCAGATCGGTCCGCAACACGGAAGCGGGACGAACGTGGTCGCGGGTGCGAACCGACTGGCCATGTTCTGGAAGCGGGATGGCGGGGCCGAAAGCGCTCCGACGGTCGCCGACTCGGGAGATCATACCTATGCGGTGATCGCGGCGTTCAGTGGCTGTCCGACGACCGGTGACCCGTTCAAGTATGTTTCCGGAGGGGAAAAGACCACGGCGAGCGGTTCGGGATCGGCCACCGGTGGTCAGACGACGATCGATAACTCGCTTATCGTGACGGCGGTGACGACCTCGCTCGATGCGGTTTCGTCCGCGACCTACAGTTCCTGGGCCAATACCAGTCTGTCGAGCGTTACGGAACAGTTCGATGGCGGCATTGCCGACGGTACCGGTGGCAGTATCGGAATCGTGACCGGAGGGAAGGCCGCAGCGGGAGCTGTCGGAGCGACGACCGTGACCGAAAGCAGTTCGACCGTGGATGCGTACGCGACGATCGCTCTCTTGCCGGCCGACGAGCAGCAGATCGGAGCATCGAATGAAGGTACGGAAATCCAGGAATTCACCAATATTTCCCCCGGCACGACCACGACCGACACATGGGTCAAGCCGTATGGAGCCCAATCAATCGAAATCATCGCCATCGGCGGAGGTGGAGCGGGCGGCGCCGGTATCGCGTCGACGGCAGCATCCGGAGGCGGAGGTGGCGGAGGGGCGTATGTTCGAAAAGTTTTTGATGCCTATGAATTGCCGGCAACTTTGAATGTCACAGTTGGCAAAGGTGGTGTCGGTGGTGCGACAAAATCTGCTGCAACGGCATCAGTGGTGGTAAACGGAAGCAACACGGTTGTGAGCGCCGGCTTCGGGGTTATCGGAGCAACTGCAGCCAGTGGTGGTTCTGGTGGTTTGGGCGGTTCAGGTGGTAGTGCCGGATCATTAGTAGCGCCAACAACTGGAGCTTCCCCGGGTACGCAAAGCGTTGGCAGTCTTGGAGCTGGTCCTGGCACTGGAGGTTCAACCGGAGGCATCGGTGGTAAGGCTGAAATGGGCGGCGGTGGCGGAGGTGGCGGTAAAGCAGCTGCAGGCAGCGGAACCGGTGGAACATCCGAATATGGTGGCGGAGGCGGCGGTGCGGGTGGAACTATCACGAACGGTGCCGTCGGCGGTGTTGGTGGTGGCGGTCAGGTTGGAGGAACGAATGCGGGAGGAAGCGCGACGGCAACCGGCATCTTCACGCTCGGCGGATCGGGCGGCGGCGGAAACTTTTCAACAGGAGTCGGTGGTAATGGTGCTCAACCTGGTGGCGGTGGCGGTGGCGGTGGCGCAGCTGCTACCAACGGCGGCAACGGCGGCAACGGGGCGGTGACGATCATCGTACACTTCTGAGGCATAATTCGAAAACGAAGAGGTATGAAAAAGAGAGACATTATCATTATCGGGATCGTACTATCACTTCCGTTCAAGGCGGAAGCGGCATATGTCACGCGTACGTCGGAAAACACAATTGCGGTATCGGGAGATTGTTTGCCGGCCAAGGGAGACGTTCTTATCCATTTGGTCGAGGAACAAGATCAGTCGAAGGGCGTATATACGGCGGGCACCGCGTGTCGGGGAGATAAATTCATGTTTTCCGACGATCTGTCGCAGTGGCATATCGCGGACGGTCGGTACATGGTGCTGGTCAATGGGGAAAAGACCGGAAAAATCGTGACGACGAAAGCGTCTACACCGGCGATTCAAGACGGGGCGGTCGCGCCGTCCTCGAACGTTGCGACTGAAACAGCAGCAAATCCAGCGATTATCCCGGAAAGCCCGGATACGAAATTCCTCGACGCGTTCGTGGCGCTGCAGCAATCGCTTGCTGACATGCGGACTTGGCTCGCCGATTCGAAATATCCCGATCCGGTGAAGTCCGGACTCGATGCGGCGATAGACGGCATCGACAAACTTGCCGGGAAGATGTCAGACATACTTTTCGCCGCGGACAGCCAGCCGGCCGATAGCGGAGAGACTGTAATATCTTCCGATACGACCGGACAGGCAAAAACACCTGCTATCCCAGACAGTCTATTGGGCGCGATATCGGAACCGGCGAATCTGAAGCCCGAACCGGTATCAGTTCCGACCGATACGACAGTCTCGTCGACAATCGCTGCCCAGGAAATATCAAAAACGGCTGAGAATCTGAAGGTGACGCCGACTTCTTCGACCATCGATAAGAACGGCTCCTTTGCTTCCGGCGGTTTGAGCGTTTCCGATTCCTCGGCGCCGGGACTTTCCTCGGGTGTCAAATGAAATCGCTGATAATAGATGAGTGCATGATATATCCTTCCGCGTGGAATGATATTTTCTTGCGCATGATTTTCCAAATGATGTATACTGATGATAAAAGAGAACACATAAACGGAACAAGTATGCCGGCAAAAAAGAAAACAGTATCGGCTTCCGTAGTGATCGCGGATTCGGATGGTGCGGCACCAAAAAAAACCCTTGCATCCATCGGTTCATTCGTGAAGAGCGACAGAGTCGGTCTGGCGGCGGAAAAATCGTCGCACACGGTCGCATCGGGAAAGAAAAATACGACCGTTCTCGTGTTATGGATCGTCGTTTCCGTATTACTGCTTTCTTCGGTGGGCGCCGCTTTGTATTTCTATCGTGCCTATCGGGAAGCAAGCGAGGTAAAGCCGGTCGCGAGCGAGATCGAGGAACTCGTTTCCCGCATCGATGCGGTGATGGAATTGCCGAAAGGCGAGACGCCGACTCTGGCAACGGTCACGGACAAGACCCGCCTTTCCGGGCAGGAGTTTTTCAAGAACGCGGAGAACGGCGACAAGGTGCTTATCTATGAATCGTCCGGGAAAGCGATCGTATACCGTCCTTCGACGGGAAGAATCATGAATGTAGCGGCGGTGAATGTGGGAAACGGATCGGTGGAGCAGAAATCGACGGAGTCAGCTCCACAGCCGGCTGCTCCGGTCTCCAATGCTCCTGATTCCTCAACTGCCACGCCGCCGATCCAGACTCAGTCGTCGACATCTGTGGTAGACGTACCCGCACCGGAAGGAAAGGCGAAAGTGACGCTTTACAACGGAAGCAAGACGGTCGGAGTCACCGCGAAAATCGAGAAGCGGGTGCTTGCGGGTCTTTCCGATTCGATCGAGGTGATCACGAAGGATGCCGCCGCCAAATCGGATTACGAAGGGGTGACGGTATACGATGTTTCCGGTGTCCGCTCGAAGGAAGCCGCCGCCCTTGCCGCATTGCTTACCGGAACGGTCGTGACCGAGGCTCCGGCCGGCGAAACGGTTCCGGACGGGACCGATATCCTGGTCATTGTCGGCGTCGCGAAAAAATAGCCGACTTATTTCCGAATGAAACATCCCTCGAAAAAGGGATTTTTTTTTGCTTGGCGATTTGCGTGTATAATGGAACCATGAAACCGAAATGGCGGAAACAGACGAACACGATATGGAAACGGATTGCAAAGGCGCATGTCCGGATTTCGGTGTGGATGTTCGTGGGGTATCTCGTCTTGGCGACGGCCTATAGCCCGGAATTCCTGCTCGCCGACATGCGCCATAAATGGAGCGCCTTGGCCGACGATACGATCACCATCACGGGGCGCGTCCTCGGACCGCCGCAAAAGCCGACGGTTACCGCCGAGCCGATATGTCATTCTGGAAATTTATCGGTTTCGCTCGATTGGGCGGACGACGACAATTCACGATCATTCAACATCATGCGTGACGGATTGCCGCTCGTAACAGGTCTGCCCGGTTCGTCGTACGTGGATACGTCCGTCGCGATGGGATCGGTCTATTCGTACGAGGTGGTGGCACGCGGCGCGATGGATCCCGGCATGGCCATATCTGAGGCGGTGTCCGTGACGATGCCTGCCGAATGCAAGGTCGTCTTCGTTCCGATAGTCGCGATCGCCACCTTCCAGGGGAAGGCCGTCTCTTCGTATCCGGGCGTGCCCGAGACGGATGTGGCGCTTCCGACTGTGACGGGTACGACGAATATCCCATATGCGCAGATCGATTATATGATCGCCGGTCCGACCGTCGTGTCGGGGAGGGTAAGCGCGAACGTGAACGGATACTGGAATTTCGAGGTTCCGACGGGTCTCCCATACGGGACGAGCACGGTATTCGTGAAAGCTTCCGACCCGGCCAATCTTTCCGTATCCGTGTCATCGAGTCTGACATTCCGAATCGTACAGACGGCCGTGAATAAGCCTCCGTCTACGGATACGCATTCGAAAACGACCGAATCAAAAGAAATAACGACCGTTCCTGTTCCCACCCCCCCGTCCTTACCGGAAAGCCGGGATCCTTCGGTCACTGCGGAACGGACCGTGCCTGTCGACTTCACGCTGCGTCCCGATCAGGGCGAAATGTTTCAGGGTCGCCCGGTCACGTTCTCGATCTACGATATACGCGTAAATCAGGAATACGTCGGCACGATCGCGGCTATGGACTATGTGATCGTCGATACGGACGGGAACACGATCGCATCGTCGACCGGTTCAGTCACACTTGAACAGGGCGCGCTCGCTCACGGGGAAATAGCCTTGCCTTCATACGTGAGGGACGGTTCGTACCGTCTGCGTGCCGAGATGCGTTTCAGACATTTTCTGATCCGTCGGGAGGCTCCGATCACGATCCTGCCTCTCCCGATCCTGTCTCTCGGCGGCGGGTTGCTTTTCACCTATCCGGAATTGGTCAGCAAGATCGGTACGATTTCCATACTGCTTCTCTTGCTGCTCCTGTTGTGGGGGGTATTGTTCTGGCGGGAATACCTCTTGTATGCCGGTTCGCTTCGAAATATCACGGAACGCAATCTGATCCGAGCCGGACTGTTCGGTTGGACCAAGGGAAAGGGGGTGTCAGACTGATATGGAAACTTTCTTGTTATGTGTCCATTCGATCCTTATCGTCTCACTTCTGCTCTCCATCGTCTTTACCGCCGGGGTCGTATGGCGCGTGGAAATGCTGCTCGACGTCTCGTATAAGCTCTTTCTTGCGGGTATCATCTGCTTTCTTCTGGCGGAAATCGCGGATCTCTGGTATGTTCCTGAGACGAGAGCGGTCGCCATAGAAGCCGCGTTGACGCTTCGAGCGCTGTTTTCGGTCCTGTTTTTGGCCGGTATCCTGTCCATGCGGCGGATCGTCCGGGATATGGATGGCGAACGCCGCAAAAACGTGAAAAAATAAACGGAATATCGTCATTTATACTGGACTCATGGATTCCATCGTTCCGGAAATCAAATCGAAGCTCAATATCGTGGACGTGGTCGGGGGGTATCTCCGTCTCACGAAGTCCGGTGCGCACTGGAAGGCGTGCTGTCCGTTTCATAATGAGAAATCGCCCTCGTTCATGGTCAACGAGGAGCGTCAGATGTTCCATTGTTTCGGCTGCGGAAAGGGCGGGGACATGTTTTCTTTCGTCATGGAGATGGAAAGCATCGATTTTCGCGAGGCGCTCAAGCTGCTCGCGGAGCGCGCCGGCGTGGACGTGCCGACGACGCGTCGTTCGAACACGCTTACCCAAGACGGTATCGAGCGCCCAGACCGCAGCCGCGAGATTCTCGAGCTTTCCACGAAATTCTTCGAAAAACAGTTGTGGGAGGGTGAAGGTGCCAAGTCAGCGCTGCCCTATCTGCGCAAGCGGGGAATTACCGACGAAAGCCTGAAGACATTTCGGGTCGGATACTCCTTGCCGGGGTGGCGGCACCTGCACGATTTTCTCGTTTCACGCGGATACGATGCGATCGAGCTCGAGGAGGTCGGACTGGTCATCGCCAAAGACGGACGAACCGGTCATTATGATCGGTTCCGCGATCGTATCATGTTCCCGATCACCGATATCGTGGGACGGGTGATCGGGTATTCCGCGCGCGTGGCCCCCGGCGGGGACGAAAGCCAGGCGAAATATATCAATACGCCCGAGACGGCGCTGTATCACAAGAGTCGTGCCATATACGGCGTATTCCAAGCGAAACAGAAGATCAAGGAAGCCGGAGTGACGGTGCTCGTCGAGGGGCAGATGGACGTCATCGCCTGTCATCAGGCCGGCATCGGAAACGTCGTTGCCGCTTCCGGTACGGCACTGACCGGCGAGCACCTCGATATCCTCAAACGATACGGGAACGGTATCCGTCTCTTCTTCGATATGGACGGAGCCGGTCAGGAAGCGGCCTGGAAGGGGGCACAGCTCGCTTTGGGAAAAGAAATGTCCGTATCGATCGTAGTACTGTCGGAAGGCAAGGATGCGGCCGAGGCGGCGCTTGGGAACGTGAAAGCGTTGCGAAGTGCGATTGCGGACGCGGTACCTGCACCGGATTATTTTCTGACCCGGTTTCTTGCGAGGCGCGACAGCACGCTTCCGGAAGGGAAACGGCAAGTCGTCGCGGACTATGCGCCGATGATCGCCGCGATGTCGAGCGAAATCGACCGGGACTATTGGCGGCGTACGCTCGCGGAACGGCTCCGGGTGGAAGAGCGTACCCTGATCGGCGTGCTCAGGCAGGCCGATGCCGATCGTGAACGCGATGCAAGACGGAATACGCAGGGTGTATCCGAGAACGCCCGTCCGGTCGCGACAGGATTGTCGTTCTCGAAACGGTCGGAGACGGTCCGTGACGGGATACTCGGGCTGTTGCTTTCGGAGAGTACGCTCCTCGATGAATCGGTGTTTCCCGAAACAGTACGGGAATATCTTACACGGGACGGATTGTATCGGATAATCGTAGCGAATCCCGGAACGTCAGTCATGGATATGCTCCCGGACGAGGATATGAAGCGTCGGGCGGCGGGACTCCTGTTCCAGGCGGACCGATTCACGGACGATGAGAAAGGATACGATTTCGAACAGAAGGAACGGCGTAAGGGCGTGTTCGTGGAATTCGTTTCTCAGCTTCAGACCGAACTTCGCAAGGAAGCGCTGTCGACGCTCGCTTCGGACATAGAGGATGCGAAACGTGCCAACGACAGGAAACGGGAACAGGAACTCCTCGCGACACTGCGTTCCATGACCGCGGAAAATTGACTTTTGCCTTGAAAAAGGGTAGTTTGGAGCATATGGCGGATCCGGAATGATATTGCGGGCCGTCTCTCTCTTTTCATATTGATAGTCGCCTCTTTCATTTGAAATGATATCAATCATATGAGCATGAAAAAAAAGACCGTCGCGCACAAGAAACCGGTCTCGAAGAAGCCGGCACGCAAGCCGGTCGTTTTGCGGAAAAAAATGAAGGTAATCGTGAAAAAATCATCGAAGAAGACCGTCGTGAAAAGGAAAACACCGAAGAATAAGAAGCCGATCGGGAAAAAACCAACTGCAGGCAAGGCCGCTTTGAAAAAACCGAAGCCGACAAAGGCCGTGAAGAAGCAGGCTGTCGCGAAGGCTCACCCCGATACGTCCGTAAAAAAAAATATCGTGAAAAAAACTCCGGCAAAGATGAAACCGACCGGCAAGCCGGAAAAGAAGACCAAGACCGAACTTCGTGCGGAGGAGAAGAAAGGTGCGTTCGACGAGATTGTTTCGCGCGGCAAACAGCGCGGTTTCGTGACGGAAGACGAGATCATCCACATTCTTCCGGACGTGGAACTGGATTTGGATGCGCTCGAGAGTCTGTATGAGAGTCTGGAGACGGCCGGTGTCCGGGTCGTGACGTCCGCGGAAGTGCTTAAGGTGGAGACGGAAAAACTCGGTGCCGAATTCGAGAAGGAGAAGGAAAAGAAAAAAAAAGTCTCCAAGAAGGAGACAAGTTTCGAGCGCCTCCCTCCGGAAGAGGGTGAGGGGACCGCGGACCTCGTGCAGATGTACCTTCGCGAGATCGGTCGCGTCTCGCTTCTTTCCGGAGAAGACGAGGTGCGTCTCGCGAAGCAGATAGAGAAGGGTGACATGCAGGCGAAACAGCGTCTGACCGAGGCCAATCTCCGGCTCGTGGTTTCCATCGCGAAAAAATATGTCGGACGGTCGCATAATCTCTCGCTCCTGGACCTGATTCAGGAGGGAAATATGGGACTCTTCCGTGCGGTGGAGAAATTCGATTATCGCAAGGGATACAAGTTTTCCACCTATGCCACGTGGTGGATCCGGCAGGCGATCACGCGCGCCCTGGCCGACCAGTCGCGCACCATCCGCATCCCGGTCCACATGGTCGAGACCATCAACAAATATCTGCAGATCACCCGTCGTCTCGTCCAGGAGCTCGGTCGCGAACCGCTTCCCGAGGAGATCGCGGCGGAAATGGGGATGGAAGTCGACAAGGTCCGACATATTCAGAAGATTTCACAAGAGACCGTCTCGCTCGAGACATCGATCGGTGACAGTGATGATGAGTCGGTGTTGGGTGACTTCATCGAGGATACCGAGACCGTCATGCCGAGCCAATCCGCGGCACGCAAGCTTCTGAAAGAGCATATCGCCGATATCCTGAGCGAACTGACTCCTCGCGAGCAGAAGATCCTCAAGATCCGCTTCGGTCTCGATGACGGCATCACGCATACGCTCGAGGAAGTCGGACAGGAGTTCGGTGTCACCCGTGAGCGTATCCGGCAGATCGAGGCCAAGGCCCTCGAAAAGATCCGTGAACATGATGATGTGAAGAAACTGAGGCATTACTAGGAGACTGACGACTGACCACTCACAACCGACAACGAAGGCGGGAAGTGGGGACAAATGGAATAAACAATCAGGCAGAGAGCTAAAGAATCCGTCCGAAGGGGCGAATTCTTGCCAATCCGCAAACGTTTGGTTATACTGTCTCTGTTTCAAGGTAGCTTGAAAATTGATTCCGGTGTAGCTCAGCGGTAGAGCAGGGGACTGTGGAAACATGTGTGGTATACTGAAAGATGTATGCCAGACAAAAGAACCTATGCTGACCGTCCCGAGTATTTGAAACGCGCCGTCGCGAAGCGTCGCAAGGCGATGCGGTTGCGTGCGATAGAATACAAGGGCGGAAAGTGTTCCCGTTGCGGGTATGACCGCTGTCTCGGTGCGCTCGAATTCCATCACGCCGATGGAAGGAAGGATTTCGGTATCTCTCAGGACGGACTGACTCGGAGTTGGTCTCGGATCGAGAAAGAAATCGAAAAATGCATCCTGATATGCGCGAATTGCCACAGGGAGGAACACGAGAAATTACGCAGCCTTTCGGAGAAATCCGGAAGTGATGAATGAGGTGAATTGTCCCGATGAAACGGGATCCCGACGACTTTGAATATTCAAGGAAGTCGGTGACTGGAAGCCTACGGTCGGTTCAGCCCGACTATGGTAATCAGCAGCCGATCCTTCAGACGTATGAAAGAAGATGTTCTTTCTGAAGTCGGAAGGCAGGTTCAGAGACTATCCCGCAAGGGAGTAGGCCCCATACGGGGTCGAAGCGCCTCACTCCTAATGCACTTGTGCGATGGAGATGATATAGTCCATGCGTCCTGGAAACAGGAGGAGTACATGTAATCCCTTGGTCGCAGGTTCGAATCCTGCCGCCGGAGCAGAAACGAAAAAGAATCCCGTATCGGGATTCTTTTTCGTTTCTATTCTTGGGTGGGGCAGGATTCGAACGGCGGAGCGTCGTTCGGTCAGTAGACTGAACAGCGAGCCGGGGTCGAGGAATTATCCCGCGACGGCGGGATAATATCCGTGACCGAATCCTGCCGCCGGACATTTGGTTTCATCACGCTGGATTCAAAAAAATATGCATCACACTTTCTTACTCGGCTTCGGCACAGCACTGATAGACCACAGGAGTTTGAACCAGGTGCGGAACGAATCGGCGAGCTTCTGGTTGACGACGACGGTGAGCTCGATTTCCTCGTGAAGCAATCCGTCGGAGCTGTCGGAAATGAAGACGATATGGTCACCGAACACCTCGAATGCGGATGAGGTCTCGAATCCCTTTGGGAGGAATCGATAGGTGGGCTTGAGCATGTCGACGGTCCGCATGACCTTGTCTATATTTTCGTGTTCGTAGAGAATATGGAACGCGATACCGCTTTTCTCCGCCTTCTTTCCCAAATCCACCGCGAATTGTTCGAGTTTCGGGTCGCTCCATACACCTTTCGCGCCGACGATATAGTCATCCGCCCCGACACGCAGGATATCGCGCATGTAGCTTTTCCATCCCTCGATGCCGCGCAAAATATAGACTTTGTGTTCTTGGGGTGTCAGACGGTACAGATCCTGCATCTCGGGCATCTTTTTTCTGAAAGTATTCTCCTTTTCTTCCAGGAATTCGAGGAGTTTTTCGGGTGGAACCGCCTGATAGCGGTTTTCCCGCTGATCGAGCACCTCGAACGCGATTCCCTTCTCCGTAAGGCGGTTCAGGGTATCGTAGACATTGCGACGGTGTACGCCGGACTTTTCGGCGATCGCTCCGACCCCGAGCTCGCCGTTCCCGAGCAGTGTCTCGTATATGCGTGCTTCATTGCGTGAAAACCCGATTTCCTGCAGTAATTCGGTATATTTCATAATTGTGGTGACAGTAGACACCATGTGGTAGTATTTGCCACTCGTATAATACAGAGTATGATCGGAAGTGTCAAATACAAAAC
Organism: Candidatus Moraniibacteriota bacterium; assembly: GCA_037133435.1. Lineage (GTDB taxonomy): Bacteria > Patescibacteriota > Minisyncoccia > Moranbacterales > UBA1568 > JAAXTX01. Next base: position 11,470 of record JBAXOD010000001.1, read on the forward strand.
GAATTCTTTAATAACCGCATAGGAGGAATATCATGAACAGTATTCGACTTTTAGTTGCTCTAACGCTTTTGTTGAATGCCGTACCGGCATTGGCAGGGGATTGGTCCATAAACGGCAAGTTCGCGTCCGGGTTCCTGTCATGGGACATGGTGCATGTGAACGATCGAAGCTATGAACCGACCGTGCAGGGCAGTGCGACATATCATGTCGGTCCGGTCTTTGCCGGGGTATGGGGGTCGGTCGTGCCAGGTAGACGTTCAGCCGGCAACGAAATGGACACGTACGTCGGTATCAAACCGGCGAAGTGGCTCATTATCTCGTTTCAGTATATGGATATCGGGCCGGATCTTGGTGACAGCGCGAATTGGTTGACTGTGTGGACGAGCGTTTCGGGTAATTGGGGATCGGCTGCGCATCGGTACGGGTTCCAATCGTCACACGCGTCGCCGGTTGGTTTCCAGGACGTGCGTTACGATACGCCACAGTGGAAAACCGATATCGGTGATCTGAGGATGGCAGTGTCGTATCACTGGTGCCATGAGGACGGACCGAAGTATCGCGGTATGCAGTTCATATGGTCCGCGCCGAAGGAACTTCGCTTCGCCGTAGGTAATCTTAATATCGTGCCAACAATGCAGTTGTATCGCACCTGGGGCGATCTACGGGACCAGGGTGTGGTGTTGAGTCTCGGTATCAAATAGCCATTTCCCGTAAAACACTCCCCATGAGACTGTCTTCCTGTAACGATAGCATTTCGGACAGGGAGACAGAGGGAGCTGGTGAAAAAATATATTTCAATATCAAAATATACCAATAGGAACATAAAAATGAATACGATGTTTGAAGAAAAAATGACAATCGACGGTGTCACCGTGAAGTGTGATCGAATCGACGCCGCCGGTATTGAGTTAATCATGCCGGGCTTTCCCGAAGAGCAGCCCATCACTTGGGCGTTTGCAAAACCGTATATCGCACGATTACTCGAAAGTGACCCGAAGATGCGTTTTGTGGACGTGGGAACGGGTTCCGGCATCTTTGCCTGCTTGGTAGGGAAACATTTTCCCAAAACCGAGATCGATGCCGTTGATATAAACAAAAGGGCGATCGAATTTACGTGTCAGAATGCGGTTACAAACGGTATTCGGGTGAATCCGATATGCGGTCGATATTCTCGGGAGCAGTTCCGGAGCCATTCCGTGAATCTGATAGCGGTCAACGCGCCGTATCATCCGCATCCGTCCGAAGTCGGCAGGTTCATACCGTTTCACGCGAATGCGGGAGAAGATGGTCAGGAAGTCTTCAGGGAACAACTCTCCGTCGCCGGGTATCACTTGGCAAAGGATGGTCTCATCTTCTTCAATCAGATGGCGACGGGGGATACGGATGGTCCGGATTTCTTGCACTATATCCCAGGCCTCATGAAGGCGAAGATGTCGGTCGAGTGGGCGAATATCTTTCCGCCGATCGATACGCTTTCCTTTCTTCAGGGAGTGTATGGGGAGCGATTCGGAAGTTGGGTCCGTATGATGGCGGCCCAGAAGCCGTTTCTCTATTACACTGTCGGTATCATCCGAAACGACGGGAAGGGCGTGATACGGTGTCTTGACGGGCAGTTCGGCAAGGGCGGGATAAACGATGCCCGTTTGACCCGCTCGTGGGGATCGCGCATCGCGCTTCATCACGAGATCGCCAATCATATTCCGAGAGAAGTCGGGTAGGTAGGTTCTGAAACATGGTTCGGTCAAAGCCTTCGAATATAATTCGGGGGCTTTTTCTTTGTCAAATATGTATCAAATCGTAAAACTGATGCTTGTCACTCGGCGTGCAGAGTAAATCCTGGTATACTGACTGCGAATCATCAGGGTAATGAACATCTATGAAAATCCTCTCGTGGAATATCTGGGTCGACGGGCATTTTGACGAGTTGAAGTCGTTTTTGAGGAGCGCGGATGCGGATATCATCGGACTCCAGGAAGTAAAAGACGATGACTCGTCCCGGGACGTGATCGGTTTGCTTACCGGTCTCGGCTACAGCCATGTCTTCGCGCGGACGGAACAGATCTGGGACGGCAAGGCGTATCGACATGGCCCGGCAGTATTCAGCAGGCTCCCGATCATTCACTCCGAAACGTTCTTGATCGACGAAGCCGATCAGCGGGCCGCGGCCAGAGCGGATGTCATGGTGGGGGACACGGTATTGCATATACTGAGCACTCATCTCGTCCATACCCATCAGAAGCCGTCCCCACAGCAGGAATCCCAGGTCGCCCGTCTGATCGAAAGACTGCCACAGGATCATGTGGTCGTCATGGGAGATTTCAACGCCACTCCGGACAGTGTCGCCATTCAAATGATGAGGAACGTCCTCGTCGATACGGGGGATGACTCTGCCTTGACCTGGAGCGTGTATCCGGAGGGTTGTACCGTCTGTCTGCCGCAGGCGCTTGATACGCGCCTCGACTATATCTTCGTAAGCGAAGACCTGCAAGCGGATTCCTTCGAGGTGCACCTGTCCGCCGCTTCGGACCATCTGCCGATTTCCGTGAATGTCACCGCGTAAGGAGACTCATTTTTTGACCTATGATTACGAGATTGAAAATCACGCCGCAGGGACTGCTTTCGAAACTGGCGGATCTGCTCATGGTACCCCTGATGTATCTTGTATCCGGAACGATTCGCGAGTCGCCGCAGTGGACGCATCGGTGGAATAACGTTCATTTCGCACCCGCTGCGTTTCCCAAACTGAACGATGCTATGACGGTTACGACCGATCCGATGCCGGAAGCGCTCCCGGGGCGGACGCTGGTCCGTTTCCATATTCCCATACTTGGGGGATGGAAGGATTATGTCGTACTCGTACCGGAGAGGGAATCGCGATGGCATATCGGCTGGAATAATCATCTGGGCGGCGGAGTTTCCCGTATTGTCTTGTCTGGTCCGGTCAGGATGCTTCGCGGTCCCGGTTCGGCGACCTTCTTCGGTATCGACGCGGATACCGGCGAGCAGATCCCGATCAGACTCATCGGTACAGGCCGTATCGGCGACTTGGGGGGATTCGCAAAGGTGAAACTGTTGTAGGTCTTATCTTTTTACACGGCGGAACCCCGAATGTTGACACCGTCATTTTCAGGCGTTACGATAACGCCACTGTCATTTAGCAACTAAATATCAAAAAACGGAGGTATGCGTGAATACATTCATTATCAGGCCGCTGGGGCCTTTTGCCGCGGCACGGGATCTCCTCTTCTCGTCTGTGGCGGAGCGCTTGTCCATCCCCCTTACTCATCTGTGGAATCGTGTGCGATTGACGACTTCAAAGAGGAAACGATTGCGGGATAACATCTCTGCCACGGTCACTCTTTCCGGGGATCCCGATGCGTTGAAAGGGAATCATCCGTTTCGTTCCCATATCTGGTTCCTGGGCGGATGGAGGCGGTATGCCGTATTGAAGGCATGTATCCCTTGGTATGTGGGCTGGATCGTTCCCGATGGAAACGGGGGTGAAATCTGTGAGGTCTCGCGGATTCCGATCGATGGAAAAGTGAGAATGTTGCTCGGTCCGGAAGATGTGAGTTTTTTTGCCATTGAGGCGGATTCTGGACATCAGCTCATCATAGACATGGTCGGTGGCGGACGACTCGGAAAAGATGACAAACACCGCAACGCCATGCTCCTTTGAGGCCCTCTTGCTACAAATGTAGAGGGCGGGTACGAGATTCCTTCATTGCTCTACCCCCGGCAAACACAGCTTCTATCCGGATTGAATCAAACTGAAACCTAACCCAAAACCCGGCTATCCACATGGGCCGGGCTTTTGATTATTTAAGAAGCGTTCTATCATGGCTTGCTTTCTCATATTTTCGGGGAGGTGTATAACTCCGAAAATCTACCTGCTGATTTTGGGTGGTATTCGTATGGTGAATACCTATTTCTCATTCTCGATTGCCACGTTCAGAAAAAATATCGTGTCACTTTTCAGTTTCGCGCGGGCCCAGTCCTTCTGTGGTTCACTCAGAAGTTCTCCGAGCCCGTCGAGGATATGCCGGTCGTCCATGTGCTCAAGCATATCGACGCACTTTTGCAGGGCCTCTTTGAAGGGGAGTCCGGAACGCTGTTCCACTACGCCACGATTGATTTCCCAACCTTGTTTGAAGAAGAAATACACGTCGAACACATCGCGGCTCGTTTTTCCGATCCGTTCGTACATGGCCATCAGTTTGTGTGCGAATATGTCCGGTTCGGTCATGACCAGCATGGATATGCCGAGAAAGGTCTTTATCTCGTAGTTCGATCCGAATTGCCTGCGGTTGATCTCGATCTTTATATTCTGCGCTCCCGGCTCGTAGGAAATAACAGTAAGCAGATTGAAGCGTTTTCTATGGGAATCCACGATGCCGCCGTATCCTTTGGCGATGTTCTGGATTTTCCCGAACACGAGCTCCTCCTTGGAGTCGTCCAACAGATCGAGATCGATATCGACCGAGTACCGGTCGAGCCCGTAGAAGAGCATTGCGGCCGTCCCGCCCTTGAATCCGAGATACGGTGCGATGGTCGTGTCGGTATAAATATCCTTGAGCATTTGCAGCAGGATACTCTTATGTTTGGCAAAGTTTGTGGTCATACTATTGCGTGTTAACAAAGTTCCGATGATACTTCTTCACCTGCTTTTCTAATCGTTTGTTTTCGTACACGGTCAGGATTTCGAAAACCTTGTCCCAATCCAAGACATTCAGGTTATCGAAGTGATATTCCTTGGTCACATACAGCCGGTCCAGAAAAGCCCGCTCTTTCGTAGCCCAGGCGACGCCGTTCACATGATTGATTCCCGTGGTATCACTTAATACGGAACGCTTCATGCGGACATAGGTGATTTTCTGACCGTTAGCCTCTATCTCGCGGTTCAGATACGATGCGACGAAGATATTCCCGTAGTACTGGAAACTGACCCCTTCCCGGGTCAAAACGGTCTCGAAGCCGATATAGGAGGGGGTGTAGATCCGCGTTGCCAGCTCGTACCGGTCGTAGTTTTCGTCTTTGGCATACAAACCGTGGCGGACCCGCAATAACTTCCCTGCACGGATGTACTTCTTCAGGCGGTTGGTGATGGTCGTGCTTTCTGATTCTCCCCACAACAAAGCGACGTCTTGAACAGAGAAGACGGTTTTTGATGATCGCAGTAGTATTTCCAGGAAGTTTCCCTTTGATGGCCGATTGTCCATATATGTACTGATATAGTACTTTAAGTACCATTTCAGTAACAATAATAGCATATTTGAAGATCATATGCAAGTTGATATACGAATTTAAGCGATCTTAAAATCGCCTATTATAGCCTCGCGTTCCCGCATCTTCGGGGTGGAGTATGACGGTGCAATGATTTTCTGCTTAAATCGTAAATAGAGTCTTTAAAGGCCTTTTGGTCCTGGCGTTTTGATTGGAATAAACCCTACGTTTAAGCGTAAAATGACCGACTACGGTCTCGCGGTTTGACAATAGTAACAAATATGGTAAATTTATGCGTTGTTTCAAAATCATCATCCATTTTCCGGTCAACGAAATTTCGTACAATCAAACAAGGAGGAAAGCGTGAACACCATCAAGTACACTAACGGGGAGGACCTGTCAGATGCCGGCAGGAAACGCCATGAAATGATCGAAAGCTGTATCGACCGATTGCAGCATTTCGCGTATCGCGCGAAAACGGTACATGGCCTGACGAACAAGGACGTGGTCGTCGTGTGCATCAAGGTCGATACCAAATGGCGCGATCTGGTCGATGTCCTTATGCCGAATGCAGACTGGCAGCAGTTCCGGGACATGGGACAGGAGCCTGTTGCGAGAGGAACCGCATATTTTCCCATTTGCGAGGACCTCGCGAAAGAATTGCCGGATATTGCTGAAGCTCTTTTGGAAAAACCAGAAGACGGACGATTCAAGTGCATAGTGCTTGATGGGGGTGGATGTACGGTATATGAGATCGAGCCGATCGAGCAAGCGATCGCCCAATCCTAAACCTGCCGGTCTGATAGAAACGATAAAGAGTCGCATGGTAACCCATCGACTCTTTCTTTTTTACTGAAAAATTGTTTATTACAGCCGCACCTTCCGACATCTTCGGGAGGGAGGATGATGATATGAACTCCGAAATGTATAAATTTCTGTTCCGGATTAATTCATATTTTTCCGGCTCGGAGGGGATATGGTGGGGTTGTCGGTGATGGGGAAAAATGTACTTGACCCTTTTTCTGTCCCGGGTTTTTGATTGTTAAAAAAACGCTCTGAAAAGGCCTGCTTTCGCACATCTTCGGGAGGGAGTAAGATGATATGAATGTCTTGAAATATACGTCTAGATAGCAAATAAATGGCTTAAAACCACCGGGATTTATCACTTTTGACAAAAATAGAGAAATCCCGGTAAAATGCTCGTATTGAGAATTACATGTTATGAAGATCTATTTACCGAACAGCGCCTTTATTGGTAATATCAATCCTTTCATAAAAAGGATTGATTTCAGTAATCCAGATGTACTTGAATTGACTGCTCATGAGAAATGGGTCGCGGTACATCCGGTCGTTTTGTCTTTGACTGCGGCGTTGAGTCTGCCTATAAAACCAGAAAACGTTCGCTGTGAAAAATTGACTGCAATATCAGCTCACTATCTTGAGAGGATGGGGTTGTTCGAATTTATCGGAATTGATTCTGGGATGCATATAGAACGGCATGAGTCTGCTGGGCGATTTATTCCTTTGACGCGTATCGATAATCAGGATCAGTTATCGAGATTCGTCACGGATATGGTCCCGCTTCTTCATTTGGATCCGAATCGTGCCGCTTCGATAAAATACGTCGTGAGTGAGCTCGTGCGAAACGTTCTTGAACATGCTGACTCTCCTGTTGGCGCGATTGTCTCGGCCCAGTATTACAAAAAGACGAATATGATCCGTTTAGGTATCGTCGATACCGGTATTGGAATACGTCGTTCCATCGAACACTCACATAGGACGGTCTCCGATCTTGACGCTATTCGTCTGGCCCTGACTCCTGGGATTACCGGGACGACTGCTCGGGAAGGGGGTACGGAGCAGAATGCCGGTGCCGGGTTATTTTTTATCAAGTCTATCGCTAGCATGAATGATAATTTCTTCATGTTATACAGCGGGAATGCGCTGTATAAATTACTGACACGGAATACCGGATTGCTTCACGCTGACCCTTTCGATGATCCTTATAGTTCGGACGAGGGGTGCCCATTTTTTCGAGGTACTGCTGTCGGGGTTGATATCTCACTTGATGGAAACGAGGAATTTTCCAAATTTCTCTCGCTAGTACGAGATATATACACTACAACAGTGAAAGAACGTAGGAAAGCTCGATATAAGCAGCGTGGCCCGAAATTCATATGAGTAGTGAAACAATAATCAAGATGCGTCAGTATGTGGGCGAATTCGCGGAGAATAAGGACGTCGCTCGTGAAATTCGAGAAAGTCGAATTCGACCAGCTTTGGAAAACGGGGATCAAGTCATTTTGGATTTTTCCGAGGTGAATTCAGCCACGCAGTCTTTCGTCCATGCTCTTTTAAGCGAGTTGATACGGATATACGATGTCGAGCTGACCGATATGATTACGTTTAAAGATTGTTCTGCAACTGTAAAGGAAATTATCGGGATTGTATTCGATTATATGTTGGAGCGGGATTGAGGGCGGATACGAGATCCCTTCGCCGCTTTACCCCGGTAAACACTGTTTCTATCCAAATTGAATCAAGCTGACGCAAAACAAAAAACCCAGCGATCCACATGGACCCGGGTTTTTGATTATTCAAAAAAAGCTTCATAGAGGGACGCTTGCGACTTTTTCGGGAGGGAGTATGATTATATGATCTCAAAAAATGTACTTGACCCCTTTTCCGGTCTTACTTTCCTACGTCTTCGTGAGAGGATATACTTTACGTATATTAGGAAGGGATTATATATATGCGGGTCTCGTTTGAGGGGAGGGTGTGATTTGGCGACATGATTATATATTGATATCGTCATATTATGGATACGGAAACACTTTTTCAGGATTTCGAACGAAAAAATCGGCAAGAAATCTCAGAACTCGTCAAAAAATTCGTCGTAGACGACCTTTTTATTGCAGTTCCCGATCTCATGAAAACGGCCTCCATAATCGTTACCGGTTCAGTCGCCAATGGAACATATGATAAGGACAGCGATATCGATCTGACAATCATCTTTTATGACGAGGAAGGATTGTTGAATGGGAGAGGACCGCTGCTGAATGAATTCAAGGGTGAAAACCTGAAAACGAAAAAGAAACCCATCGAGTTGCATGGACAAAGCATCGTTTGGTTCGACAGGCTCCACGATGATATGAAATCATGGAAGAAAGATTGGTTGTTGGCGGAAATGAAGGATGCTTTGATCATCTATGATCCAGAGAATAAGATTCGGCTGTTACAGGACGAATTCGACTGGTACCCGGACGAGATCTACAGGGAAAAAATGCGGTGGCTTTTCGCGGAAGCAACCTTCTTGCTTTTTGACAGATACAGCATCGCGATGGGGAGAAAGAGCGTCTATTATTCGGAAATGACCAAGCTGAAAATTGTGGGTCATTTTATGAGTTGCTTGTTGATGCTGGATCGCAGATATCCAAAATCCGTCAAACATTTGCAGAAAGATATCTTGAAAATCGAGCATATCCCCTCGGAAATCATACGGTGTATCGATGAGGTCTTGGTGGAGAGGGAATTTGGAAAAATATTTGATTCACTTCGCTTAGGGCGCTCCATGATCGAGGACATACTTATCAATCGTTCATTGATCAGAAAAGAGAGCGAGGAATACTGGGCAGGATTTCGGTCAGAATATATGGTGGAAATCGAGAATTAGTCATATCTTGGGAAATTAAGGCGGGTACGAGATCCCCTCGCCGCTCTACCCCGGCAAGCACAGCTTCTATCCGGATTGAATCAAACTGAAACCCAACCCAAAACCCGGCGATCCATATGGACCCGGGTTTTTGATTGAGAAAAAGGCTTCACAGAGCGACGCTTTCCGACATCTTCCGGAGGGAGTATGATGATATGTAACCTTGGAAATGCACCTGACATCTTTTCTGTTCTGGTATAATGAATTATTATATGGAAAAACTTGAACTCAGGAATAGAAAAAATCAGAAGATCGTCGGTATTCTCGGGATGCCGGAGGGGCCAGTTCGTGGTACGGCCGTTGTTGTGCACGGTTTCGGTGGGATAAAGGAACAGGATCATATTCTGAAGATGGAGGCCGCATTCCGAGACAACGGATTTATCACGTTCAACTTTGATGCCACTAACTCTTTCGGCGAGAGCGAGGGGGAGTACTGGGATGCGCGGCTCGGGCTACATGCTGAGGATTTGGAGGATGTCGTGAAATGGATGCGACAGCAGGAATGGTTCAGGGAACCGCTGGCATTGACGGGGCACAGTATGGGCGGGTATGCCGTTGCCCGATACGCGGAACGATATCCGGACGAAGTCTCGATCCTTGCCCCGATCGCCCCGGTCGTTTCGGGCGAGCTTTCTTTTGAAGCACATCATGAGGAAGACCCCGTCGCATTCGAGGAATTCAGACAGCGTGGATTCAAAGAATCCGTGAGTCATACGTCCGGTCGTCTCAAGCGCTCCTCGTGGGCGGAGATGGAGGAACGGCTGCATCATGATCTTTTGCCGGATGCGAAGAAACTCGTCATGCCGACGCTTCTGGTCGTCGGGTCGAAGGACATCTCGATCAGACCTCGGGATGTGCAATCGCTCTACGACGCGCTTCCGGCGAGAAAAGAGAACGAGCTCCGGGTTATCGAGGGGGCGCCGCACACGTATCGAAGTCGGGAAGATGTCGATGCCTTGTATGAAATCATCTCGAACTGGTTGAAGGGCTTGATGTTGAAGAAACATTAGGAATAAGCCAGAAGCCGGAAAAAGGGTCAGGTACATTTTTTGTAAAACTAAGCTGATTCGAAGCCGGAAAAAGGGTCAGGTACATTTTTTGTAAAACTAGGCTGATTTGTTTATATTCTCAACCGACTTAAAAAGGGTATACGTCATACGTGTATACCCTTTTGGTTACTTGCCGGCGGAGCCGGTGCTTGCACCACTATCCATAGCGTTTTTCTCTTTCAATGTTCACAAGACACGCTGATTGACAATCGTATATAATCGTATATAATCATATATAGTTACATGTATACGATACGTATATGAATGAGAGGTATTCGAAAAGGGTTATTCTTAGCCAAGAAATACTCCAAAAAATCGCCAAAATCGACGAGTTCAAGGGTCTCTGGAAAGGGAGTGTGCGTCTGAGTCCGCAGGTATTAGGGAGGCTTAAGCGAAGCGTGCTCATTACGAGTACCGGTGCTTCGACGCGTATCGAGGGTTCAAAAATGTCCGATGAGGAAGTTGCCCGATTGATACAGGGATTGAAGTCAACACCGCCCAAGGGGAGGGATGCGCAGGAGGTGGCGGGGTATGCCGATCTTTTGGGCAGGATTTTCGATACCTGGCAGGCGCTTCGTATTACCGAGGGACAGATTTTGCATTTCCATAAAATACTTCTGAATTTCTCGGGAAAAGACAAAGGGCATAAGGGATCATACAAAACGACCGATAATAAGGTGGTGATGCGGAAAGAGGACGGCACGGAAGTCGTTATATTCGAACCGACCAAACCGTACCTCACCAAAAAGGAGATGGACGATGTGCTCTTTTGGCTGAACGACGAAATGAAGAGAAACGAAACGCACCCGCTTCTCCTTATCGCCAATTTCATCTTCGAATTCCTTGCCATTCATCCGTTTACCGATGGCAATGGCAGATTGTCTCGAGCATTGACGACGCTCCTTCTCCTCAAGACGGGCTACACCTATATCCCGTATGTTTCTTTGGACGAGATTATCGAAGAAAGAAAGATTGAGTATTATCTCGCGTTGCGAAGAACGCAATCCAAGCACAAGACAGAGAACGAGGATATTACGCAGTGGCTCAATTTTCTTTTGGATGCGCTGCTCGAACAGGTCAAGCGGGCTATGGAGATTATGGAGAATGATCAGCCGGAAAAAGTGCTGTCTGAAAAACAGCTCGTCGTGTATCAGTTGTTTCAATCTGATGCGCTGAGTGTTTCAGAAATCAGTACGCTGCTGATGGGTACGATTCCGATGGTCACCTTGAAGCAGGCGTTGTCTCGCCTGGTTGACTTGAGGTTGATTGAAAGAATCGGTGCGGGGCGCGGTACGAGATATCGAAAGTTGTGACAGCGGTGAAGAGGGAAGCGGGAAACGATGCGCGTAATGAGCCATAGAGAGATAATCGGACATGAATACAATGACGCTTGAAGACCTTGGATATGATGATTTTTTCGAATCGAGCCGCGCGGGGCGCGGGTCGGAAGGTGTTCGCGTCGCGCGCGTGATCGCGCAATCGCGCGGCGGGTACAAGGTGAAGGACGCGGACGGGGAATACATCGCGAAGGTGACGGGCAAGCGGATCTATACGGCGTCGTCTCGGGAGGACTATCCGGCCGTGGGGGACTTTGTGGAACTCTCCGATGTAGTGGGTGGACAAGCGGTGATCCAGAGAATAGTGCCGCGGAGGACGGTCATTCGGCGGAAGTCTATCGGGAAGGGCAACGGATACGAGGGAAAGAGCGGGGTGCAGATCATCGCGACGAACGTGGATACGGCCTTCGTGGTCGAGGCGGTGGATCGTGACTATAGCCTGAACCGAATGGAGCGATATTTCGCCATCGCGCGTGATGGGGGTGTGCAGCCAGCCATCATTCTCAATAAGAGTGATCTGATCGATATGGAGGTACGGGAGGCGAGGATTGTCGAGATCCGCGAACGGTTCGGGGATATCGACGTGATGATGACCAGCTCCGTGAGCGGCGAGGGAGTGGATGTGGTGCGGGAATATATCGAAAAGGGAAAAACGTACTGTTTCCTGGGTTCGTCGGGCGTCGGCAAATCATCCCTTATCAACCGTCTTCTTGAATCGGATGGTATCCGAACGGGAGAGATCGGATCGTATTCCGGACGTGGCAAACATGTGACCACCGCGCGCGAGATGTATTTCCTCGCAAACGGGGGTATCGTCATCGACAATCCTGGGGTGCGGGAGGTGGGGATGACGGATACGAAAGCGGGTATAGAGGAGAGCTTCGACGAGATCGCCGTACTTGCCAAAGAATGCCGGTTCGCCGATTGTGCGCACACGCACGAACCCGGTTGCGCGGTGTTGGCCGCACTCGAGTCAGGCGCGATCGACCGGGAGAAGTATGAAAACTATCTGAGACTCCGGAAAGAGGCCGATTTCTTCGGATTGACCGCGGTGCAAAAGAGGGCGAAGGACCGCCAGTTCGGGAAATTCGTCGATACGGCGAAAAAGGGGCTGAAAAAATACGGAAGAAAATGATATACTACTAAGTCACCTTAGAAACTGAAACCATATTAAATATGTCTGTCTTTGCGAGGGCGTACTCGCCCGTGGCAATCCAGGAATGAGACTCCGCTCTGGACCGCCACGTCCCGCCTTTCGCGAAAGGCGGGACTCGCGCCCGCCTGCCCACGATATGGCATTTCGGGCAGGGAGACGGAGAGGGAAGCATTTTCTTAGTATGGAATAACTAATTTCATGTTGGGCGGTAATACATTTGTGTCACCGAAAATACCATGTCGGCTTCTCGCCACTTGCGGAGATCGGCGAAACATGAGAGTATCATACGTTGTTTCGCGAAAGCGTGTTAATAATTGAAACGATAAAACCGGGTGATTCCGGAAAGGGGGAACATATGGGTGGTTCAGTGACGTTTGCGACGGAGGTAGGTGGGAGGCCGTATCAGCAAGACCGGTATGTCGGCATTCCGTTTGCGGGGAACGGATTCAACGCATGGCTCCTGGGTGTATTCGATGGACATGGCGACACTGCGGCAGTGTCCGAATGTTGCAAAAAAAACCTTCAAAGCCGGGTCTGGCCATCGGAGCTTGCCGATCCGGAGCGTTTTCTACGGAGTGTAGTCGCCGAGCTTGTTGTTGCGACGCGGTACTACAGTGACGGATCGACGCTTTCGCTCGCGCTCGTCGTCGAGCGGGAGGGCTCACCGAAAACGGTAACGGTTGCCATTCTGGGGGATTCGCCGGTGATCGTCTTTGACCGGGCTGGAAAGGTCCGCGAGAGTCCGGAACACAATATACGGTCCAATCCGGATGAGTGTCAGGCAGTCACCGATCGTGGAGGGAATGTGAGGGATGGATACGTTCACATACGGTTCAACTTCGAGTACGGACTCCAACTGAGCAGGGCGCTCGGAGACAGCTATTTCAACGAGATTCTTTCCTGTGAGCCGGATGTGTATACGATTTCCGACCCGACCTGGATCCTGGTCGCAAGTGACGGGATCTTCGATTCGGATCATGCGGGCGATATTCCGCTTGTCGAAATCGAGTCATTTGCCAAACAGGGCGCCGATGCCGATGCGATTCTCGAGTGGGCGGATTCGTACGGTCTTCGGGACAATGCGACCGCGATCGTCTGGAAATCCTGATTCAGCCGTAATGGCGAAACCACGCACACAAAGCGTGGTTTTTTATAGAGAAGTACTGTTTTGAACTTATTTCTTCGCGGCGGCCCAGAGGGACTCGAACTGCAATTTTTGGAGGGCGGCGAATTCCGTGCTCTCGACGATGAATCCAAACGATTCCTTGTTCGAGCTGATGAAGGCTACTTTTTGATCGTATATCACGTATCCCATCGTGGGAGCATTTTTTCGTGAAAGATAACGTCGTTCCACATCCGCCCCGTCATCGAATATCGAGACCGTCTTTTTCCCCTTGTCGGCAGCCCAGATCGTCTTGATCGGAATGTTGCGCGCCAGCCGTCGCTCATTGAACCACAGCAGGAACTTCGTTCCCAGAAGGTCTAGCATCTGTTCATACGGCCAATACAGGGAGAGCGGAATATCGTCGTACCACAGGATATCCTTGAGCAGTTGCTTCGCTCCTTCCTCGCCTTCGAAATATCGGATCTTCGGCTGGACCGATGCGGATTTCCGAATGAGCGATGCCAGATTCTTTTCGAGGGCCAGTTTGCGCGAGGCGAGACGGTCCATGCGATCGTCCAAGAGGGCGGACAAGCGGCGGACATCCGAGATGGCGAATGTGGCGGCGCCTTCGATAAGGCGTTCGGTGACCAGTCCATATTCGTTGAGGGTTTTTATATGATCGTACACGGACGTCCGCGTGATGCTGGTCCGGTGGGCCACGACGCGCGCGGTCGCTTCGCCCTGTTCCAAAAGGGCGATATAGACTTCCTGTGCCGCGGGTGCTACGCCGATGTCGGTGAGAACGCTTTTTATGCTTTCCATAATGATTCGTATGTTGTCGACTGTCGACGACAGATTAACACATAGAACGGTATCGCGCTATGGTAAGCATAGTTGATTACCAATTGAATTTTTACGAACATTCTTCCCAGGAGAACGAAACATGACTACCAAACCCGTAACCCGCGTCAAAAAGACCTACACCGCCGTTCCCGAAACGATCGAATCGGCAAACATCCTGCTCGGAAAACTGGGGACGACCCAGGACGTGATCAATGAGATCGAAAGGGGGCTGAAAGAGAAGGTCGCCGAGCTCAAGGCCGAGGCGCTGAAGAACCTGCGTCCGCTGATGACGCTTCGCGATCGGCAGGTCAACGCGCTCTTTACCTTCGCGAATCCGCGCAAGGACGAACTGACGGCCGATGCGAAAACCGTGAAGCTCGGCATGGGCAAGTTCGGATGGCGGATGACACCGCCCCGTGTCGACACCGGCCTGACCGACGAAGAGCTCGTCTTGCTCCTCAAGCGCAACGACCTTGTCGAGTACGTCCGGACCAAGGAAGAGGTCGATCGCCAGAAACTGCTGGTCGATCAGCCGCTCATCGTCGGTGTCGCGTACGTCCAAAACGACGAATTCTTCGTGGCCCCCAATCAGGTCGCCAAGAAGCCGAAGACGTTTACGAAGGCGATCGACCGCGTGTGAGGTCGGAACGGAATACCGGTTACCGCTTGCGAAGCACGAAGCTTCAGCAGGCGGTATTTTTTATACGATCGTCGGATATATCTTGCAATGTGGATATCGTTGTCCGACTGACCCGGTATTGGCGAAGCGGCGGGAATGACCTATTATGGGAAATGCCTCCACGGAGGTCATTTTCTATCATTTTCTCCCAAACATATGTGTGGACCGCTTTGTCCGATCGGCCTTATCGGAGGGATGGCGCTGGCACGCTGGCTCGGCGTGAGCGATCTGGTGCTCGGGTTGTGGATCGGTGCGCTTATCGTGTCTGCGACGGTGGTCACGGTCAAGTGGCTCGCGAAATACGGCAAGGATTTCAAGGGAAGCTTCTGGACGATCCTCGCCCTGACGATCGCCGTCACGGCGTTCTCGGTCAAGGGACAACTCGTCTGGACGGGCCCCGGTCGCATTCTCGGATTGCCGCCGGTACTCGCGGGCATCCTTTTCGGTTCACTCTTGATCTACGCCATCGACGCGGCGAACAAGGCGCTGATCGCCCGAAACGGGGACAAAGTGTATTTCCCGTATCAGAAACTGGCGGCGCCGATCGCGGGTGTGCTGGTCGTGAGTCTGATCGTTCATTTCTTTTTTTCCAAATAGCAACCATATATTATGAGTGAGACATCTCTCGAATCCGTCGAAGGATTCATGGACAAGGTGAAGAAGTTCAAGGAAGAGGGGAACGTGCTTGATCTCTCCTCGAAGGAGGACCTCGGCATCGGCATCATGAACCTGATCTCCTTGGAGGAACATTTCCAGTTCAGCTACGAGAAGACGCGTGACGAGAAATTTTTGGAACTGCTCAAGAATGTCCGCGAGATGCGCAAAGACCTGCTCGGCAAGGTCGTGACGGACCAAAAAGGCGAGGTGTGGTGCATTTCCAAGCATCTTCTGGCCGCGAGCATGCGGCTTTCCGAAGTGGGGACGAAGGCGCTCGGACAGGGAAAGGATACCGACGCGAAGGAATATTTCGACAAGGCGTATTCGCTCTGGAACCTCTTTTGGGGAATGAATCTCGGACTGCTCGATATCAAGGACACCGCAAGCGCGGTTACGACTGAGTCGGCACCGGCGACGCTCCCGCTGCAGCCGGAAACCAAGACCGTGTCTCCCGACCCGAAAAAGCCCGTCGAGAACAAATCCAATCTCTTCGGCAAACTCGGCAATGTCATCGAGGACATCATGAACTGTTGCCGGGAGTAGGTCTCATGAAACATCATCCTTTTAGGATGATGTTTTTGTATCTAGAACGGATTGCAGTAATGCGAGGCTGGGATATTGTCAGGTACCATGACGTTCGGTTTCAGTTTGTATACTGTAAGTGTTCCTTGTTCGGTTCTGGATGATACCTCGTTGTTTCGGAGGATTTCCGCGTTCAGATGGTCGAGATCGGATCTGACGACGTAGTAGGTCGTCTTGCCGAACGTGGGAGGAAAGTCGCTCATCTTGAAATAGCAATCGGCAGGTGTTCCTAATTGATATTTCAGGATATAGAAGATCGATCGGGCAAAATAGTTGTCCGCCGCGATAAATACCGTTTTGATACCGTTTCGTTTCGCGTCCTCATCGATTAGTTTCGCGATATCCTCGAGCTGACGTAAGACGACGGTTTCCCCACCCGGCATAATGATGTCCCGGCCATATGCGGACGGGGCATCCTTGTTGGCACGGACCCCTTCCTCGAGCGTGAAATATCGGCTTACTGCAGTAACATTGAGACCGCAGATTGCGAGGAAGATGACAATCGTGATCCATGTGGCCTTTTCGGATGGAAATCGGTTCGAGAAGGCCTGTATCGCAATGCCTAACATGATGATCATCGGAATCTCGCCAGCCAGGAAAAAGCGCGGCGATATCTGATAGGCGATGGGGACGAGCAGGGCCATGAACGCTACGAGCCAGATGAGATTCATCGCCAAGAAAGCGTTCTTCGTTCCTTGGAAATATCGTATTCCTCCCTGATACAGGAGGATTGCGAATCCGGCCATAAATGCGATGAGGGAAAAGATCAGTCCGGGAAGATACGTTTTACAATTAGCATCACAGGTCACTTTTAGTCCACGGCCCTTGGTTTTCGTGGCGATAATGTCCGTATCCTGAACGCCGGTAATGATCGCGAGCGTATTCCTGCTTGTTTCCTGTACGGCTCGGAACGTTTTTTCCGCAAGGGTATGATCGGCGTTGTTTTCCTCCGTTTTCTGTACGAAGGCTTCTTCGAATGCAGCGCTGTTCTGCCCGCTGCTTTGGAATTCGGATCGTATGACCGGCGAATAGACGGCAGCGACGATTAACACTCCGACCAGGTAGTGACGCAGGCGGATGTTCGGCCGAGTCAGGACCAGAAAAGCGGTAAAAACGACGGGAGCTAAGAAAAAGGCGACGAAATGCAGCTGCGTGGCCACAGCCGATGAGAAGAACGCCGCACTCAGCCAGCGTGGAGCATTTTGATTGTCTTGTTCCGCGGCATTCAGGAGGCTAAGCGACATCAGAAGCAGGAAGAATGCCATGGAATTTGGATTCCAGGCGAATCTTGCGTAAAATATAACAAAGAGCGAAGTGGAGAATACCGCGAGGAGTCCCAGACTGAGCCATTTTGAGAAGTATTTCCGGACGAAGATATAGAAAAGCGGCAGGGATAAAATCGAAAACACCAGATCGGGCCAGGCCATGACATTCGGCCGGTCGCCGAACAATTTCGCTGCGACGTACTGGAAGTAATAGAAAATGGGTCCGAGTTTCAGTCCGCTGCCTCTGGCCTGCGGGCCGAGGAGCGGAAGCTGATCGATACCGTTCCGGACGGCATTGCTGATTATGGTCGCATCCCGTGCCTGATCGAGTTGGAAACGTAGCCAATCGTGATGATGGTACGTCCGGAGGAAGACACCCGTAACTACCACCAGGATCAAGGCGAACAGAAATATGATCCGTTCGTTTTTCTGAAAATACTCTTTCACACGTTGCATCATAGCGTATGTGTCTTTATTGTTTTGTGTTCGAGTCGTTTCGAAGAAACACTAGCAAGAATATCGCCTTACCGTCAATGATTTCCGGAAGACGAGGTAAGGTGGAAATTCGAAGGATGTGCCATAGTGAGGCGCGTGATATGATATCAATCCGATCACGTATATGAATTATTTATGAGCACAAGACAGCACATCCCGTAATATTTCGAGTGATACCATTTCTAAATATCGCATTCCCCAAAAGGCTGTCTTTGCGAGTCCGTACTCAGGCGTGGCAATACGGTCGCGTCGTTCGCGAACGACAGTGACCAGTATTAAAGCCTGAATCTGGACCGCCACGGATTTTCGAAGACGCAAATCCTCGCGGAGACGGAGGGAAATAGTTTTTGAGAAATGTATGAGAGTCGGGTTTTTTCAAACCGGATACCTTATCGTTTGTACCTGACCCCGTCAGTAGCGGTTGGTTTAAAAAGGTTTGTTATAAAATGGCAAGCGCTTTAATGATTCATGTGTCGCCTGATTCGTGAAGTGAATCGTGTTAGAATACGGATGTAATCCGCGTAGTCCCCAAGATTATGAAATCCGAAAACATTCCGCATCCGCGCATCGCCGAACGCGCGAAGACCGGCCCGCACCTGACCCGTGACGAGCATGTCGGCTTCAATGGTCGGTTGGCGGTGATCATCACGAACATGGTGAGCACGATGTGGTGCGCGTACATTTTCGCGGG
Organism: Candidatus Moraniibacteriota bacterium; assembly: GCA_037133435.1. Lineage (GTDB taxonomy): Bacteria > Patescibacteriota > Minisyncoccia > Moranbacterales > UBA1568 > JAAXTX01. The sequence goes on from JBAXOD010000001.1 coordinate 30,264, forward strand.
TATCGCGCTCATCAGTCTCCCGGCCGCCATACAGGGCGGGACGGCGGCACTTATCTCATGGATCGCGCAGACGTTTTTGCAACTCGTGCTGCTGTCGGTGATCATGGTCGGTCAGAAGGTTGCCGCCGCCGCGTCCGACAAACAGGCCCTGCAGACGTATGAGGATACCGAGGCGCTTCTGAAGATGCAAGATGACATCCGTCATCAAGTCGAGATCAACAACGCGCAGATCGGGGAAATCCGCGATTTAATCGAGAAGGGGAATGGACGGGAAGTTTGATTTCGTTTCAGCGGAAAAACACGTCGGCAACATGAAAATCGTCCAGGCAACACTCGCGGGGCAAATGACACGGGGCAAATGATACTGTACAAAATTCGTATCAGAGCGTATACTCTGGGGACTCCCGCAGGAACGGATTCGGAAAATGACGTGGTAGTAATATCCGGAAAAGGGCTTGTATGAAAGCTTTATGGGGCACTTTGCCATCAATCGTGAAAAACTGCTCAAGATAGCGCGGCGTCTCCTCCGCGAGGCAATGTTCGTGTTCGTGCTGCTTTGCATGGCGGCAGGATTGGCGTTCGTCGGTTTGTTTTACATGGGCACGCCCGACGTCTCCACGTTGACGAAACTGTCTTTGGCACAGACGTCGTATATATACGATCGGACCGGTGAACATGTCCTCTACGCGCTTCATGGCGAGGAGAATCGCAAAGTGATCGCAAACGATCAGATTCCGAACGTCGTGCGTCAGGCGACCATCGCGTCGGAGGACGCGAATTTCTATTCGCATAGCGGAGTCGATTTCGGCGGTATGGCGCGGGCATTTGTGGAAAATATCCATGCCGGAAAGATAGAGCAGGGGGGATCGACCATCACGCAGCAATTGGCGCGCAACGCCTTTTTCAGTCGGGAACGGACCATTCGGAGGAAGATCCTGGAGACGGTGACGGCGTTCAAGATCGAGAGTTCGTTTTCGAAACAGGAGATTCTCGACATGTATCTGAACCGGGTTCCCTATGGTGCGAATACGTATGGGATAGAGATGGCCGCCGAGACATACTTCGGAAAGCCGGCGAGCGACCTTTCACTCGACGAGGCCGCGCTATTGGCATCCCTGACGAAGGCCCCGAGCCTCTATTCCCCGTATGTCGCCAAACGCACCGACATGATCGCCCAACGGGACAATGTCATCAGTCGGATGTCGCAACTCGGTCTCATTACGGACGCGCAGATGAAAACGGCGCTTGCGGCTGATACCGCCTCGAAGATCATGCCGGCATCGAGCCTGATCCAGGCGCCCCATTTCGTTTTCTATATCATCGATCAGTTGAAGAGCGAATACGGACAGGACGCGCTCGAACAGGGCGGTTGGAAGATATATACGACGCTCGATTGGAACCTGGAGCAGGAAGCGGAACGGGCGGTTGCCGACGGGGCGGCGAAGAACGTGAAGTATGACGCGTCGAACGCGGCGCTGACCGCTATCGATCCGAAAAACGGCGAGATACTTGCCATGGTCGGGAGCAAGGATTTCTTCGATTCCTCCATCGACGGCGAGGTGAACGTGGCGACCAGTCTCAGACAGCCGGGCAGTTCCTTCAAGCCGATCGCGTATGCGACGGCCTTCGCGAAGGGCTTCCAGCCGGAAACGCTTTTGACTGACAAGCCTATTGATTTCGGCCCGGACGGGACCGGCAAGGATTATATCCCGCAAAATTATGACGGTCAGTTCCGCGGCACCCTGTCCATGCGGGAAGCGTTGGCACAGTCACTCAATATCCCTGCCGTACAGACGCTCTATCTGGCGGGGATAGGCCCCACGATCGATATGGCGCACCGGTTGGGCATCACGTCACTCAATGAACCTTCCCGGTACGGGCTGGCCTTGGTGCTCGGCGGGGGCGAGGTGAACCTGCTCGATATGACATCCGCGTTCGGAGTCTTCGCACGGGAAGGCGTGCGATCGCAGACGCACGGGATCTTACGCATCGAAAACCAGGCCGGGAAACGGATCGATACGCAAGACACGTCCAAAACGACGGTCGTGCTCGATCCGGAGGTCGCGCGAAAGATCAATTCCGTACTCTCCGACAATGTGGCACGGTCGGCGGTGTTCGGTTCCCGCAGCCCTTTGATCCTGCCTGATCGTCCGGTGGCGGCCAAGACCGGCACGACACAGGATTTTCACGATGCCTGGACGGTCGGATTTACGCCGTCGATCGCCGTGGGCGTATGGGTCGGGAACAACGATAACGCGCCGATGAAAGGTGGATCCGACGGCGTCTATGCGGCGGCCCCGCTCTGGCATGATTTCATGGTCGCGGCGACCCGGAATACGCCGGTCGAAAAATTCACGGGATATACGAAGGCGGTTTCGGGAAAACTTCTGGTCACGGGAACGAGGGACAACGGCTCGGTCAAGTATTACGATATCGCGAGCGGCAAGAAACTGTCCGAGAAAAAAGCGTTGAAAAAGGACCCGTCGCAGATCCGCGTCTCTTCGGAATCGGATCACAGCATCCTGTATTATGTGAACAAGAACGATCCGCTCGGGCCGACTCCGCCTGATTTTTCCGACCCGATGCTCGCCCGATGGGAAGCCGCTCCTCCGGATACTCAGAATCCGAAGAATTAATATTCCGTGAAGCCGTGATACGATACGCGTTATGAGGATTTCCGGAATCAAAATCGCGGGTATCGTTTTTCTTGTCGCATCGTTAGCGGTTCTTATCGTGGCCTATCTTGGAACTGCTCCGGATGTGCGTTTCGCAGCCGATCAAGAGCTACTGACATCGGGTGATTTGACGCCCGTGAACGATGAAACATCGATACCTGCAATCAAGCGGACGAATGAACAATCCCGCCCGTTTTTCGTTTCCGGATGGTTGCCGTATTGGGCGAAGGATGAAGGGGCTGCGTCACTGAACGACCGGATAGGACTTTTTACCGAAATCAATCCATTCGCATACGGCGTGAATGCCGAGGGTGTCCTGGTCGACAAGATGCATATCGATGCCAAGCCGTGGCCGCAGCTGTTTGCGGATGCCGAAGGGCAGAATGTGCACATCATCCCGACAATACTCTGGGGCGATGAAAAGGCTATGCATACAATCTTTTCCGATCCGACATCGGCCAATCGTCATATCGATGCCATCATAGCGATGCTCGATAGCCATGGGTTTGCCGGCGTGGATATCGATTACGAAGGAAAGGATATCGCCGATCGGGACGCGTTCTCGGCGTTCCTCCGGATGCTGCGCGAAAATCTGTCGGCGGATGCCGTGAAAACCCTGAGCTGTACGGTCGAAGCGAGGACGGAAGATGACCCGCCACAGGGATTCACGGGAAAACGGGCGATGAGTTTCGCGAATGATTTTTCCGTTCTCAACGAGGCCTGTGATACCGTTCGTGTCATGGCGTATGATCAGGTATTCCAGATGCATCGTGCGGATACGTTTACGACATCCGATCCGGTGCCGAACGCACCGAACGCGGATCTCCGATGGGTAGAGGAAGTCGCCCGATACGCGCTTCGATACGTATCACCGGACAAGTTGATCCTCGGCATCCCAACCTACGGGTGGGAATTTCGCGTCGAAAAAGTATCTGACGGATACCGATATACGCGCGTGAGAAGCGTGAGTTATCCTTCCGCGATGGAAATGGCGCGCTCGGCCGGTGTGACACCGACACGTACCGAAGGCGGGGAACTTTCGTTCACATATACTTCGTCGGACGGGCTTCATATCGTGACGATCGACGATGCCGAATCGGTCAGAAACAGTATCGACATCGCGAAGAAACTGAATCTTAGGGGAGTGAGCCTTTTCAAGATCGATGGTCTGACGGACCCGACTCTCTTCGATATTCTTAGTAAAATACGATGAAAATGCGTATCGGAACATGGATTTCGATGGTCGGGATTTCGGCAATGATCATCGTCGCGGTCGTATATTTGCAAAGATTCCGAACCGATCACATCGAGAATGTCGTGGAACCGAAAACGGAAGAGGTCGTGAACGGCAAACCGGATACGACAGTTTTCGAATCGGTGCCGGATCCCGCACAGGCGGCGGTTCCCGAGCCGCAAGGAACGATCGCTTCTTCCATTCCGATATTCATGTATCACTATATCCGGTCATATGTCGATCCGAGCGATCCGGTAGGGGAGAATCTGTCCGTTTCGCCCGAAGCCTTCGAAAATCAGATCTCGCGGCTGAAGGAAAACGGGTATGAGACGGTTTCGATGGACAGCTTCGTTCATCCGAAGCCCCTCGCCGGAAAGCCGATCGTCCTTACGTTTGATGACGGATATCAGGACGCGTATGATACCGCGTTTCCACTATTGCGGCGGTACGGGATGACCGGGACGTTTTACCTCATTACGGACAAAATCGGAAACCCGGGATACCTGACCTGGGACGAGGTCTCGGAAATGCGAGCTGCCGGAATGACATTCGGATCGCACACGCTCGATCATCCGGATCTGAAGACGCTCCCATCCGGAACGATGAATCGAGAAATTATTGCGAGCAAGAAGCTTCTGGAACAAAAACTTGGAGGGAACGTGACGGACTTCTGTTATCCTTCGGGGAAATATGACGATGCGGTCGTGGCGGAGGTGCACCGGGACGGTTACGAGACGGCCGTTACGACACATTCGGGGATTTCACCAGTGAAAGATGATCCGTTCACGCTGAAAAGGTTGAGAATCACGGAACATACGGATATCCGATCTATGATTGAACGGAAAGCGGAGCTGATGACGATACGGTAGATCGAAGGTATTTATCGGATTTGAAAAAAATACCCGAACGTTCATTGATGTGGATTTTGAGTAGATGATATACTGGAAAAATCATTGTGCAAACGATATGGAAAAAATACAGTCGGTCGCTATCGAAGCGGCAAAGGATGCAGGAGTCGTATTGAATGAGCTATTCGCTTCGCGGATCAAACGCTACGAGATGAAGACTGCACACGATATCCTCGCCGAGGCCGACGTTCGATCAGAAGACATTATACTCGGAAGAATCAGGCAAGCGTTTCCTGAACACGCAATCCTTTCGGAGGAAGCGGGGGAAAACGGCAAGGATTCGGAATACAAGTGGATCGTCGATCCGGTCGACGGGACGATAAATTTTTCCCGCGGAATCGATGAGTTCTGCATTTCGATCGCCGTATCGCGAAACGATGAACTTGCCTTCGGTCTGATATACGAGCCGATCCGCGATCGTCTGTATATCGGAAAAAAAGGAGAAGGCGCGACGATGAACGGGGTGAAAATGAACGTCTCGACGGAGAACGTACTCGTGAATACGATTCTGGCAACCGATAATTCTTCCGACATGTCGGAAAGGGTAAGGAATCTCGAACTTTTGGCGAGGATCAGTCCAGAAGTGAGACATGTGCGTATTTTCGGAAGTGCGGCGTTGCATCTCGCGAGGGTGGCGAAAGGCGAGATCGATGCCTATTATAAGACGACCTGCAATTATTGGGACAATGCCGCCGGCATGCTGTTGCTTCAAGAAGCGGGAGGTCGTCTGACAGATCTTACTGGTAGCCCGCTTTCAAAAGACTCGCGTACAATCGTCGCATCGAACGGCCTGGTGCATGATGAGATTTTAGCACTATTGTCAGCACGATCGTAAAATCATAACGTTTGGAACCCTATGGAAACGCAGAAATTTCTGTTTGCCGTCTTGTTGGGAAAGTCGGGCGACGGGGAAGAACTGATGGAAGTCCATCGATTGGAGTTCGTCGTGGCCGAAAGCGAGGATGATGCGAAAGTGCTCGCGAAGACGCGGTGGAATGTCGAATCGTCTCATATCGACGGAATCCGGAAACTGGACCTCGTGGACGGATATGAAATAGCTTTGGATAAGAAAAGTTAGGAAGGATCGTTCAACTGATGATTGAAATTCAATTTCCAAACACTGGGAGTGTTACGGCCTGGCGTTTCGTCTTTTCACTCCTCCATTGCCAACATCCCCCGGGTTCGTGATAGGATGGGATTATGAAAAATGAGCGAAAAACGGCGGAAAACAGGCGTTGGGATGTCATCGGGATCGGCAGTCCCTTGTTCGATATCGTCATACGAGTCGATGAAGAAACGCTTTCGGAACTGAATATCGCCAAAGGATCGATGAAACTGATATCGGAAGGGGAGAGTCGCGCGATTCTCGACAAATACGGTTCCACGTGCAGGTTGGTGCCCGGGGGGAGCGCCGCGAATACGATCGCCGGAGTGAACACACTCGGGAGCCGGGTCGCGTTTCTGGGGGTCGTCGGCATGGACGAGTACGGAGCGCGGTATCTTGAGCAGTTGAAAAACGACGGTATCGACTCGCATGTGTCGTATCATGACAGCGGTATGACAGGCCACTGCATCATCTTGGTCACGCCCGACGGTGAACGGACGATGGCGACGCATATCGGGGCGGCCTCGCTGCTTACGAAAGAGCATATCCGAGACGAGGCGATCGGGCAAAGCAGAGTACTGCACCTTGAAGCCTACCACTTGGATCAACCCGAGTCCCGAAAGGCGATGCTTCATGCGATCGGTATCGCGAACCGGCACGGCGTTCTGGTCTCGCTTGATTTATCCGACGCGGGACTGATAGGACGGAATCGGGAAACATTTCGTGATATCGTATCGGAGCATGTGGACATCGTATTCGCAAACGAGGAGGAAGCCATAATGTTTTCCGGGAAACGTGATCCGCTTTCGGCTGTACGGTATATCGCGGAGCGTTGCGATATCGCGGTCGTGAAGCTCGGAGCGGAGGGCAGTCTGATCAAACGCGGCGATATGATCCACAAGGTCGCGCCGTATCGGGTCGATCCCATGAATACGAACGGTGCGGGAGACATGTATGCCGCGGGCATCCTGCACGGACTGATCCGTGGAGCGGACCTGAAGGCGGTAGGAGAAATGGCAAGCCATGTCGCGGCGCTCGTCGTCGCGAGTCCAGGGGGACGTCTGGATGCGAAGCATGTTAATTCGATAGGGCAATACAGGAATATGGGCGAAACACGGGACTACGAGATCAAGGACATCGGTCTTGCGGAATACGGCAGGAAGGAGATCGTCATCGCGGAAAAGGAGATGCCCGGTCTCATGGCGTTACGCAAGCAGTACGGAAGAAAGAAACCGCTCAAGGGCGCTCGGATCCTGGGGAGTCTTCATATGACCATCCAGACCGCCGTCCTGATCGAGACGCTCCGCGAGCTCGGGGCGGAAGTCCGCTGGGTATCGTGTAATATCTTCTCGACGCAGGATCATGCGGCCGCCGCGATGGCGGAAGCGGGCGTCCCTGTATTCGCCTGGAAAGGCGAGACGCTCGCCGAGTATTGGCAATGCACCGAACGGGCGTTCCGGTTCAAGGGAGGTAAGGGACCGAATCTCATCGTAGATGATGGCGGTGATGCGACGCTTATGTTGCATCTGGGTGTGGAAATCGAGAAGAATCCGAAACTCTTGAAGCAAAGCTTGGCCGGCAAGGGAGAGGACGAGAAAGAATTGATGAAGGTCCTGGCCGATATTCATCACCGCGACAAGAAATTCTGGAGTACGGTCATTCGCGACGTGAGAGGGGTCTCGGAAGAGACGACGACCGGTGTACATCGGCTATATCGCATGTTCGAAGAGAAGCGGCTTCTGTTTCCGGCGATAAACGTGAATGATTCGGTGACGAAGAGCAAGTTCGACAATCTGTACGGATGTCGCGAGAGCCTGGCGGACGGGATTAAGCGCGGGACCGATGTCATGGTGGCCGGCAAAGTGGTGATCGTGTGCGGATATGGCGATGTGGGCAAGGGCTGCGCGCAGAGTATGCGGGGACTCGGGGCCCGGGTCATCGTGACCGAAGTCGATCCGATCTGCGCACTGCAGGCGGCGATGGAAGGATATGAGGTCCGCACGATTGAAGAAGCTCTCACGTCGGCGGACATATTCGTGACCGCGACCGGCAACCGCGATATCATCACAATCGATCACATGGCCGGGATGAAAGACGAGTCGATCGTGTGCAATATCGGGCACTTTGACAACGAAATCCAGGTGGGGAAACTGGAATCATTTCCCGGGATACGGAAGATAGCTATTAAACCCCAGGTCGACAAATACGTGTTTCCGGACGGGCATGCTATCGTACTGCTTTCCGAAGGGCGGCTGGTGAATCTCGGCAATGCGACCGGACATCCGAGTTTCGTGATGAGCGCGTCGTTTACGAATCAGGTGCTCGCGCAGATGGAGCTGTGGTCACATGATCATGAAGTCGGAGTCTTTACCCTCCCGAAGTATCTCGATGAGGAAGTGGCCAGACTCCATCTGGGAAAATTGGGCGTCACACTTACGAAACTCACAAAAAAGCAGGCTGAGTATATCGATGTCCCGGTCGGAGGGCCGTATAAAGCCGACCGCTATCGGTACTAGTATCACACTTCGCTGAAAGAACGACCGAGTGAACGAATAGTTCGGATACGACATATTGTCCGCAGCGGTCATCCTGAATGGATGCTTGTTGACTTCGACGGAGCACTGGTCAGAAGCCGATGGAATGGTTCCAATAGACGATGCACCGCATGGAGATAGACCCGGCGAACATGGCTTCGTTGAAGAACTGCGGATCTTCTTTTCCGGCGGCCCCGAGAACAGAGAGGAGCGGGAGGAAATGCTCGTCCGTCGGATGGGCCGACTCGGCCGTCGGCTGACGCTCGTATCCGAGTATCAATCCGATGTCTTTTTTCAAGAGCGCGTCTTTGACGAAGGAATCGAATTCGGACGCCCATGGATGCGTCACGGGGGATAGCGCCGACAGATTATGCACGATATTGCCGCTCCCGAGGATGAGGATGCCCTCTTCCCTGAGAATCGCGAGCTCCCGGCCGATACCGAAGTGTTCTTCCGGTGAGAGACTCTCATCAAGACAGAGCTGAATGACCGGAATATCCGCATCAGGGTACATACGCGCCAATACGGACCAGGTCCCGTGGTCGAGCCCCCATTCCTGATCGTCTTCGACCGGTACGCTCTTGACGATATCGCGGACCCGAGTCGCCAGCTCCGAAGAACCGTCGGCCTTGTATTCGAATCCGTAGTATCGTTCCGGAAAGCCGTAGAAGTCGTGAATCGTCCGTGGATGTTCCATGGCGGTCACCGCGGTTCCTCCGCGATTCCAGTTCTCGGAGGCCGTCCAATGGGCCGAGATAGAGAGGATCGCTTTCGGCCGGGGCAGGAGTTCTCCGAGTCTGATCCATTGTTCGCTGAACACGTTGTTTTCGAATGCGTTTTCCGGTGATCCGTGCCCGATGAAGATTGCGGGCATTTTTCTTTCATTTGACATATATTTATGATATTTTGATACGTCAAGGATACTCCCTTTCGGTTCGTGTCGCCATGTTTGAGCCTGATCAAGCCTGCCTCGTCGATATGGCGCATATATGGGGATTCGGAATATAATCGAATTACGACATTTTCGCAAAGCGTTCCATATGCTTTCATACGTAGAAATATCGAAAGACAATCTGCTTCACAATTTCAATACGCTCAGATCGCTGGTGCGGCCGGGCGTCGAGGTCGTCGCCGTGGTGAAGGCGAACGCGTACGGTCATGGTCAGAACGAAGTCGTTTCGATTCTCGAACCGATAGCGGACCGTTTCCAGGTGGACGATCTCGCGGAATTGAGACTGCTCCGTGAAATTTCACAAAAGTCCGTCCTGGTTCTGGGGTATGTCGCCGAAAGCGAGATAGCTGAGATGCTCGACTTGGGCGGGATACCGTGCGTGTACGATGCCGGTCAGATACGTACCATAAATGCGGCAGCGAAGCGATCGGGAACGCGGGCGACGGTACATGTGAAGATCGACGCGGAACTCGGTCGTCAGGGCGTCTTGCCCGAAAAGACCCGGGAAATCATCGCGGTGTTGAAAACATGCGATTATATTCGTGTCGAGGCGATCTACTCCCATTTCGCGAATATCGAGGATACGTCCGATTTCTCTCATGCGAAAAAACAGATTGATGCGTTCGAACGGGCGACTTCCATGTTTCGGGAAAACGGATTTAAACATATCAAGACGCATCTTTCGGCGAGTTCCGGTATCATGGCGTATGAATACGCAGGAGGAACGTCGGACCTCGTCCGACCGGGTATCGGTCTGTATGGGATGTGGCCTTCGGACGATTTGAAAGAGCGGCTCGGGAAGGAAGGTCTTGTCTTGAAACCCGTATTGCGATGGGTGACGCATATCGCGCAGGTGAAAACCCTGCCAACGGGTCACTCTGTCGGATATGGGCTGACCTTTGTCACTACGATGCCGACGAAGATCGCCGTCATCCCGCAAGGATACAGCGACGGGTATGACCGGGGGCTGTCGAACAAGGGCGAAGTCTTGATCGGTGGGACGCGGTGTCCGGTGCTCGGCCGGGTCGCGATGAACATGTTCGTGGCCGACGTGAGCCATCTGGAATCGGTGAGCCGTGAAGATGAGGTCGTGCTTCTCGGTGCGCAGGGGGGTGAGCGTATCACCGCCGAAGAGATCGCGGACAGGCTTTGCACCATCAATTACGAGATCACGACCCGCATCTCGCCCCTCTTGCCTCACATCGTCGTTTGAAAATTGTTTCGGAGATTGTGGTTCATAAATCGGGAGCTGTGATACCTTATTCGCCAATCGGGGAGTCGCGTGGTACTATCGGAGTATGAAGGATGGACATCCCGTATATATATCGGGAGTCTGATCCGTAAATCGGAGGAGTTTGGCGGAATCGTTCCGTTTCTCCCTCCCACAAACCTATGAGGAAGACGCTTATCACCGGATTGGACAAGGAGCGCGAGTCGAAGGAGAACCTGTATCCGACCCGCCCGCCCAGGCTCGAGGGGAAGTCGAAGAACGCGATGATGAATCCCGTCCGCAAACCGAAAGCCGGAAGCGGCCGGTTGCCGGAACGCTCCGACCGACCGGCGGATCATGACTGAAATTCGTATGAACGACGGTTGATCAAGACTGAACCTTCTTTGGAGGCTCAGTCTTTTTCATTACCCGATGGCTTCTTGACAATACCCCTAGGGGGGTATTAAGATGGTACTGACAATATGTAAACCGATACTGTGAATCCAAATATGGCATCGACCAAAGAGAAACTCATGCGTCGGCTCAAGATCATCGAGGGGCAGGTCCGCGGACTGCAGGACATGCTCGAGAAGAACGCCTACTGCATCGACATCATCACGCAGTCGTGCGCCGTGAAGCAGGGACTGACTGCGGTCGAGGATATCCTGATGGAAGGGCACCTCGGTAGCTGTGTCATTCATCAGATCAAAAACGGACAAGAAACCAAGGCGAAGGAAGAGATCCTGAAGGTGTATCAGTTGAAACGGAAATAAGGGCAGGGAACAGTTAATATTGAACAGGGAACATTGAATAGGGAACAGGGAACTGGATTGCCGCGGATGATTACATCCTCGCAAAGACAGACAGGGAGTAGGTCAGAGATAATCAGCCTCCGGCAAGGCTACGGCGTGGCAAAGCAGGGAACAGATACCGGAAAGAATGGGATAACCACGGGGATTTGTCGGCGGCGGACTGATAAAGACAGCTTTCAATCGGAGATAATCAGTTTATGATGGAAAAATATGAAACAGTTTTCAACGGCTTTGGTGATAGGGCTTATGGTTGTGTCGGGCATTGTCGGTATCGGCATCGGGTATGCGTATACGCCGGAATATATGTTTTCCGCGTATGATAGGAATACGATGGATCTCGGGGTGGCGGACCGTTGGCTCGATTTGCGATATATGAACTCCATGATAGCGCATCACCGCGGTGCGATGCTGCTTGCAGAACAGGCCAGGCAGAGCACACGGCCGGAAATTCAGGAGCTTTCCAAAGAAATCCTTGCGAATGAGCCGGTGTCGATCGCCGAACTTACCGCATGGAAAAAGGCGTGGTACGGTGATAGTCGTCCGGTGGCGGACCCGGTGGTCCCGAAACTCGGGTCGTATGATGGGACGTTCGACCTCCGATTCCTGAATGCGCTTATCGCACATCATAAGAACGGAATCCTTATGACCAAGGATGTGAGGATTAAGTCGATCCGTTCCGAAATCCTGAATAATGCCGATACGGTCGAAGCGTTCCTTTCAGACAGCGGTGCCATGCTCACGAAATGGAGAAGTGACTGGTACGACATACAATAATCCCTTATGAGTGAGAAAAAATATCACGTGAACGGAATGCATTGCGCGAGTTGCGCGACGATCGTCGGGAAAAGCCTAAAGCGCATCGAGGGTGTGACCCGCGCCGAGGTCAATTTTGCTACCGAAGAAGCCCGATTGGATACCGGGACAGCGGATATCCCGCTGGAGCGCCTGAATGAGACGCTTCGTAAGATCGGATACGGTCTTTCCGAGAAGGAGTCCGATCAGGGATCTGATGACTCCTCAACTGTTTCGACGACCGAGCGGGACGGAAAGAGTGCCCTTCACGAGCAGGAAGAAAAAATGCGGTTCATGGTTCCGATCACCGTACTCGTTTTTCTTATCATGATGTGGGATATCGCCGTACAGGCATTTCCCTTTGTCCCGAATCTTCCATTACCGATGGGCTTGTTTTCGGTCATATCGATGGTGTTGTCCGCGGTCGTGATGTTCTGGGTCGGTAACCGGTTCCTTGCCGGCGTGATACGATTTTTCCGATACGGAGCCGCCGACATGGATACCTTGATCGGCATCGGAACGTTGGCTGCGTTTCTTTTCAGTTCGTTCATCACCCTTTTCCCGGAAATCTCACGGGCACTGCGTCTTCCGAACGTGACGTATTTCGATGCGGTCATCGTCGTCATCGGTTTCGTGACCTTGGGGAAATATCTCGAGGCGCGATCGAAGCAACGGACGGGGGACGCCTTGAAGAAGCTGATCGGTCTGCAGGCGAAGACCGCTGTGGTCATCCGTGACGGCAAAGAGACGGAGATCGCGATCACTCAGGTCCTGAGGGGCGATCTGGTCGTCGTGAAGCCGGGATCGCGCATTCCGGTGGATGGCGTCGTTACGGAAGGATCCTCGTTCGTCGACGAGTCGATGGTGACGGGAGAGCCGATGCCCGTACGAAAAGAGGCGGGAGACAGTGTGGCTTCCGGTACGGTCAATACGATGGGATCATTCACGTTTGAGGCGAAAAAGATTGGCGAGGAGACGCTTCTTTCGGGCATAATCCGGATGGTGGAGGACGCGCAGGGGAGTAAGGCGCCGATTCAGGCGCTTGCGGACAAGATCTCGGGCGTGTTCGTGCCGGTCGTCTTGGGAATCGCGTTCCTTTCCCTGGGCGTATGGCTCGTTGTCGGTTCGCGGTACCTCGGTTTTTCGCAGGCACTCTCATTCGGCCTCTCGTCCTTTGTCGGGGTGCTGGTCATCGCGTGTCCGTGCGCGCTCGGTTTGGCGACGCCGACCGCCATCATCGTCGGGGTCGGCAAGGGTGCCAGGGAGGGTATTCTTATCAAGGACGCGGCCACGCTCGAACGGCTTCAGAAGGCGACGGTCATGGTGTTCGACAAGACGGGTACGATCACCGAAGGGAAGCCGAAGCTCGTATCCGTGCTCAATCAGTCCGATCGAAGCGATGAAGAATTGATCTCGATCCTTGCCTCACTCGAGAGCCGGTCGGAGCATCCGATCGCCCATGCGATCGTATCGAGCGCGACCGAAAAGGCCATCGGTTTCGGCTCTGTCGAGGAATTTTCGGCGGTCGAAGGGAAAGGGGTCCGTGGTCGTGTCGGCGGCGTCACCTATTATGCGGGGAATACGCGTCTGGTCGACGATCTCGGTCTCACCTTCGATTCGGGATCGATCAAGGAGTCGACTTCCGAAGGGAAAACGCCGGTCGTCCTTTCGACGGAGAAAGAAGTTCTCGGAATCTTCATGGTGGCGGACGCAGTCAAATCGGAAGCGAAAGAAGCCGTTTCCAAGTTGCACTCGCTCGATATGAAAGTGGTCATGTTGACGGGGGACGACGCGGATACGGCGAGATATATCGCCGATCAGGCGGGAATAGACGAGGTCGTGGCAGGAGTCCTGCCCCAGGGGAAATATGCGAAGATACGGGAGCTGCAATCCGAAGGGTATATCGTGGCTATGGCGGGAGACGGTATCAATGACGCGCCAGCCTTGGCGGCCGCCGATATCGGCATTGCCATGGGCACCGGAACGGATGTGGCGATCGAGACGGCGGGTATGACGCTTTTGCATGGTGACATATCGAAGCTGGTCAAAGCGGTCCGGTTGTCGAAGCTGACCATGCGTGGCATCAGACAGAACCTGTTCTGGGCGTTCGCGTACAATGTCATCGGTATCCCGTTCGCGGCCGGGCTCTTCTATCCGCTGTTCGGTATTACGCTGAACCCGGTGTTCGCGGGACTCGCGATGGCATTCTCGAGCGTATCGGTCGTCGGGAACTCGCTCCGGCTCAGGACGAAACGTCTCTGATAACCTACTGACAACGTACGACCGACAACATACAATGTACAACGGGAAAAAAAGAAGAATAGCAACTGACAATGGTAACAATAGAGCGATTAAGCATGTATCCTATGAAAACATACACGTTCCATGCGACCGGCATGCACTGCAAGGCATGCACGATGCTTATCGAGAGCGAACTTGCCGAAGTCGAGGGGGTCGATTCGGTGAAGGCGTCCTTGTCGGACGCCAGAGTGCAAGTGACCGGGGAGTTCGGCGACCGTGAGGAAGATCGAATCGCGCACGATCTGAGCGAGACACTCAAGGCACACGGCTATACGCTTTCGACCGAAAAGGATACTCACGTGCCGAAATGGTCCGAGTTCACGTTCGCCGCACCGATCGCGCTCGTCCTGATAGGAGTCTTTTTCGGCTTGCAACGACTCGGAGTGGTGAATCTGGTCACGTCGTCGGATGTGGGGTTCGGATCGGCATTCCTGATCGGGATCGTCGCATCGCTCTCGTCTTGCATGGCGATGGTCGGCGGGCTCGTACTATCGTTGTCCGCGAATTTCGCCAAGGAAGGGGAAACCTTCCGGCCACAAGCGCTGTTTCATGTCGGGCGGCTGGGATCGTTCTTTCTCCTCGGCGGTGTCATCGGATCGCTCGGGTCGGTGTTCCAGATAGGCGGAACCGGAACAGCTGCGCTCGGATTTCTCGTGGCGCTCGTGCTCATCATTCTCGGTATCAATCTCCTTGATGTGTTCCCGTGGGCGAGGAAACTCCAGCCGTCCATGCCGGCCTTCATCGGCAAACGGATGCATGGCGTGAAGGAACTCAATCATACGCTCACCCCTCTCTTGGCCGGAATCGTCACCTTCTTCCTTCCGTGCGGGTTCACGCAGTCGATGCAGCTCTATGCGCTTTCGACCGGCAGTTTTTCGGAGGGCGCGATCACGATGTCCGCGTTCGCGCTCGGCACGTTGCCCGTCCTTGCACTGCTGAGTTTCAGCTCGATCGGTATCGGGAAAGGGGCGCGATCCGGGATATTCTTCAAGGCTGCAGGACTCCTGGTCATTTTTTTCGGGATATTCAATCTCCTGAACGGGCTGGCGAGTCTGGGAATCATCGCTCCGGTATTCAATTTCTAATCATCAATCGGCAAGAATATGAAAAAAAACATAATGACCGTTATCGCCGTGATTGTTTTTGGAATCGTCGCGATCGGAGCGGGGATGTACCTTGGAGTGATCTCAAACGGCACCTCTTCGAAATCATCGCAAAAAATAGTGGGAAAAACACCCGAGGTGAACGCGGACGGGAAGCAGATCATCGAGATCGCGGTCAAAGGGGGATACTCGCCCAAGTCGATCACGGCCACAGCCGGTATGCCGACCGTCCTCCGTTTCGTCACGGACAACACGTTTGACTGTTCGTCGTCGCTCTCCATTCCGGCAATCAACTATCGAAAGAACCTCCCGCGCACCGGCACGACGGACGTCGACGTCCCCGCACAGACCGCCGGGACCACGCTCCGCGGCTCGTGCTCGATGGGTATGTACAGCTTCACGGTGAATTTCGAATAAGGTGTCATCCAAGGTCGTTCTTTGATTATTTTTGATCGCTCATATATACTTGAGTAGTCAAACATTAATCAGGCAGATATGGAAACACTCTCATCGTCAGTACGGTTTTTCATCGATATGGCAAAGGTGGCTGCGGTCGTGAATCGGCGCTTCGACAATGGTCTCGGGGGACTCGGGTTCACCGAGTTCATCATATTGTCACATTTGTCCGAGGCAGGGAGCGCAGGCATTCGTCGCATCGATTTGGCCGAGAAGGTCGGATTGACCGCGTCCGGCATCACTCGATTGTTGCTGCCGATGGAGAAGATCGGCCTCGTAAAGAAGGAAGTCAACAAGGACGACGCGCGGAGCAGTCTGGTCATGATCGCCCCGGGCGGCAAGCGGAAGCTCGAGGAGGGAATCGAACGGGCGGAACTTCTGGCCGACGAGATCATACCGTCTGGGAAGAAAGGAGAGATGCGTGAACTATCGTCGTTACTTACCGGTTTAGGGAAGGCTATCAGATAAACGAATATCCGATATGTTCATCGTGCGGAAAATAGTACCGATAGCTGTCCTGAGTTATGTTCTTAATCTCGCGTGGGAAATGTCGCAGGCGTTCCTGTTCGCGCCGCATTTTTCCGGAGCGGTCGATTTCATTTTCATACACGTCGTGGTGGCATTCACGGACGTGATGCTTACGCTCCTCATCTTGTTCCCGGAATTTTTCCTCTTCGATCGGATTTTTCGGAAAGGAGATGAATGGAAGCGGATCGTTCTGACTGCCTCGCTCGGTTTCCTCATCGCGGTCGGTATCGAACGGTACGCCCTTTCGACCGGCATGTGGGCATATGGCTCCTTTATGCCGATCATCCCGCTTCTCGGTGTCGGGCTTACACCGGTATTGCAGATGACGGTGCTTCCCGGAGTTATCATACGTATTCAAAAGGGGGCGTCGTCATGGATAAGGGTCGTGCGAAACATTGACGCGGTCAAACAGCGAAAGGAAACGACAACGATATTTGACGCGAGGCTCTGATAAGCGTATCCTGGTATGTGGCAGTTGCAAGGATGCCATCGTCATTTAAAAAACAAAAAAAGGGAAAATGAGAAAAAAAGCAGAAATAGAAACGGATACTATACGTATGGAAAATCTCAAGATCTTTTACATTCTCGGGAATCGGATGAGCAGCGAATGGTTTATGAGCGCCTTGGATAAGAGCTTTTCGGGACCGAGTGATCTTATTCTGGAAAGTAATGTTTCCGGAAAATATCGTATTGATTGTACTGATATTAAAAAAAAGGGGAAAGAGAAACAGTTTCGAAGGTTGGTTTCACAAGGCCTGTTCTGGGAAATATCGGGTCAGATGGCGGAATCGATCGAGGAGGATACGTTGGCGACCGCAATCAAGATCAATCATCGGGGGTATGTGTTCACATTTCGCATCGTGAGTTACGAACTCGGAGAGGATGTTTGTTGTGAGAATGTCGAGGATCTGATCATCGAAATCGCTGAGAATACTGTGGCCGAACAACCGATTTCACGTACCGTGGAATTGAAAGTGATGGCTGCCTGAGTGGCCCATCGGCAGGAACCTGCTCGATGGGTTTTTGTCTTTCATACTCAGTATCTATTTCAAATTTCACCACCATTCTATGCCGAAAAGAGGGCTTGTCGGCCGAAATCCGAAAATTTCGGCTGCTCGCCGGAATCGCAACCGGAAGCGTTGCAGACCGATAAACCATTCAATATGCAAGCCATACTGACTTGCATAGCCTGGAAACCGATCCTCTGACGAAATCGATCCCGTGGTAACCGTACGGGAAGCTTTACGCATGAGGCCGTGCATATTTGTCCTTGAACGCCAGGAGGCTAATTTGCAAAAAGGCAGCAATTATCATATTATTTATCGGTAGTGACGGGTTCGGGCCCTTGGTTGCAGGTCGATGCGATGGGGATGTCCGAAAGGATCCGCACGAAATAATAAATCGGTAACAGAAAATTCGTATCCTGGCACGCCGTCGGCGGACAGGGACGGACACAACGTTATGGCAAAGCTCACGAAGTCACAGCTGTTGACGACGCTCTCGGAGAAGACAGGTCTTTCGAAGAAGGATATCGGCGGCGCGCTCGACGCGCTCGCGGCGCTCGCGTACAAGGAGGTCAAGAAGAACGGGGAATTCGTGCTCCCGGGATTCGGAAAGATGGTGAAGGCCAAGCGCAAGGCACGTATGGGCGTGAACCCGGCGACCGGGGCCAAGATCAAGATCGCGGCCAAGACCGTGGTCAAGTTCCGCCTCGCCAAGGCTGCCAAGGACGCCGTCCTCTAGATATAACGACGATTTCGATAGTGCTGACCCCGCCTCTTTCGAGAGGCGGGGTTTTGCTTGTCTTTCGCTTATGGTATATGAGGCGCGCTTGACAGTCGGGGAGTGAGGTGATAGTCTGCCGTGTCGGATATCGTTCGACGAAAAAGAGCCTTTTAATAAACCATAAATAGCGGAGGTCCACATGGATTCAGTCACAGTCGCGCGCAACAATCATTTGTTCTATTATCTCCCGGTAATGATGAGTATGATCAAGGATGATTTTCTGAGTGCTGTTTTGCGAAGCATAACCGACCCTGCACAATATGGAATCGAAGACGATAGTTTTTCTGGATATATTTTGATTGATGCAACGGATATCTCGAAAAAAGGATATCGGTCTGATTTCATCAATAAGGTCAAAGGTGATGTTAATATCTGTGGTCAAGTATCAAGAAAAATTGCAGGCTCGGTTACCGGCGATATGAATACTGATGCCGAGGTGACTATCGATTCTTACCGATTTCAATTCAAGATCACGAAATACGAACGAGACAGGGATCATGAATGGGTCATGGTCGAGGACCCGCTTCCTCTTCCGGAAGAGGAAGTGTTGGGCCGTTTCGTGGAACTCACGATAACGTATGTCGAGCGATCCGCTGAATAGCAACAGTCCGCGGAGGAATAATTGTCGAAAGTATTTTTTGGAAAACGTAAACAAACAATGGAGGATAAGATGGAAATGCCAACCAGAACAGAATTTTTTATGCGCGCGGTGGTTGCGCCATACATGTGTACTGATGCGTTTTCAGATGCTGTGTGTCGGAGCGTCTCGGAGTGTCGTGCTCTCATACGCTCATTCGGTGGTGGCGACTTCGGCGGTAGATTTACCATTGATGTGACACCGCTTCATGAAGATGCTCGTTATTTGCGACTGTTTGTCGATCAATGTAAGTACAACAGATTTGCTGTTAAGAGTGGCACATCAGTATTCTCTCACCAAAGGGAATGGATATTTCAGAGTGACGCAGGGGCTTTTCCATTTTGACTTCTCTCTCGGCGCAGAAGAAGATGTGAATGAGCACGTCATCTCGTTCCCGATGTATCGGGCTGTTGGATTAAGTGTCACCTTTTATTAAAGGTACGTCCACCGGAAGCAAAGTCTGCTTCGGTGGACTTTTGCTTTTATGGTTACTATTCTCATGATACATTCACGGAGTACGGGGAATGAAGTGAACAAGAAATGCTTTGGCATTGAGTGACCAAGCCATCACTCGTTCTTATAGAGCCCTCATTCAAAGAGGCAGTGTACTGCGTCTTCTACTTTTCGATGTATTTGACTTCGGTTCAAGGTTGTATTAGTATCTGATTTCTAGAAATGTTCATGAACAATAACGATAAACGGGAGGAAGTCATGGAAAGATTGTTTCATTCGATCGATCTGGGTCGTGTCGTCGTCTTGCTTGTCGACATGCAGGATCGGTTCTTGGATAATCAGGATAAACGGAAGCTGATACCGGAACAGGTCGCGCTTCTAATCCGATGTAAAAAGGAGGGGATTCCGGTGATCATTGTCGAATGCGAAGGGTTCGGACAGACGAATTTCAAACTCTCCGAAGTGCTTTGTGAGATTCCGGAACGGAAAAAAATAACGGTGGTGAAACCGGATGAGGACGCGTTTGAGGGGACGGAACTCGGGGAAATACTTGAGACTCTCGGTATGAAAACGTTGCTCCTCATGGGGGTGAACGCGTGTAAATGCGTCTACAAGACGGCCGTTTCAGCACGGAAACTCGGATATGAAATCCTCACGAGTGACACGATTGTCGCAGGGAATTGTGACGAGTATGAGCATTCCCTCCATCGGAATAATCTGTCCCGTCGTCGGGATTGTCCGGATTGCGGACAGCGGACGGGATGGTATGTGAAACGTGAAGCCGAAACCGAAGAATACTATTCGGTACTCGGTATGATTTAGAGCCTATCCGTCAGGGTCTCCGTCACGAGCCGTACGATCTTCGAGCGGAAAGGCGGGTAACCAGCGGAGCCCTCTCTGTAGAGAGGGCGACAAGGGGTACGCGCGTGTACGCCGAAAATCGTAGGCGCAGGAGGTATGTTCCTAACGGATAGACTCTAAACCCACCTATGAAAATCACAGAGGTGGGTTTTTTCTTTCTACCGTTATAAGGTCAGGAAAGAAGGTTTTTTACCTGAATTTTTGAACGATGAGGAATATTCCGAATGAGGAAAGAATAAGGTATAAGACAGGGTACAGGAAAGCCGGCGCATCGAAGGTCGACGGTGTGACACGGAGGAACGAATTGACGAGTCGGAAGAGGGAGAAGAGGACGACGAAGGAAAGGAAGGGGACGCCTGTCGGCGCTCTCTTGCGTATCAGGAAGGCGGAAAGTCCGGCCAGGACGAGTGCCGCGAGGAGTTCATAGAGTTCCGTCGGGTGGACCGGATCGACGACGAAGAAATTGCCGGGGTGCGTAACGAGTTGGTGTCTATGTGCCTGACTGAGAACGGGAAAGGTCACACCCCAGGGCAGCCCCGTTTCGGTGCCGAAACAGCAGCCGTTCAGGAAACATCCGATACGCATGAGCGCGATGCTTATTCCGAGGATCGGTGTCCCGCTATCGGCGAATTTCCAGGTATCGATACGGAAGAGGCGAAGCGCCAACCACCCGACCAGGGTCGCGAGGATGATGCCGCCGAAAAGCGAGAAACCGCTCGTGCCGAAATCGGTGATCCGATCGGGATGCGAGAGGAATGCGTCTTGGTTGATAAGGACGTTCAGAAGCCTACCGCCGATGAACGCCGCGGCGAGCATCGCGAGAAGTGTCACGGCGACCGGTTTGGTAGGAAGACCCCGATACGATGCGAATGCGAGGGTTCCGAAAAATCCCGTAAGCGCGGCGAGCGCCATGAAAAATCCATAGGATGATATCGCCGCTCCGGAAGGGAGATGGAAGAGAATCGGATGCATGGGTTCGCTATTGCTGTTCCACGGGAGCGTTTTTTCCGGGCTTCGGAACGGGTTTGGAAGCGTTGACGGTCGCCATGATCTTGGCTTCCCCTTTGTCGTTTTTGAAGGTGATGACGAGCGGACCCACGGCTACGTAAGAGCCGTTTTCCTCGGAGACGGTGAGCGTCAAGGTACCGTTGGCGCCCTTTTCGTTGAACGTGGAAGTGATGACGCCGTCGGCGTAGGTGAACGGTACCTCCTTCGGGGTGCTGTCCGATGATCCGAAGGTCATGGTGCCGCCGGTATCTCCGGACGGCTTGATGGAGAGGACCATCGGCATTTCCTTGCCGATCAACTGTGAGAGATCCATCGAGAAGTCGCAGCCCGGATCGTTTTCCGAAGACCCTCCCTCTTTCGGTTTTTCCTTCATCGTCTCGGGGACGATGACGTTGTCGATCTTCATCTTCCCGTTCGGCCAGGAGCCGGACAGGTTCGAAAGCGCCGGGAAGAGATCGATGCCGAAACGGTCCTTCAGGAAAGCAGCGTACTTTTTCCGTCCTTCCGGACCCGAGAACCACATCCGTGCGCCCTGTACGACGTCATCGACCGCCACGGCCTTGTCCATCAAGAGGCCGTTCTTGTCGGAAAGTTGGAAACGACCCGTGTCCTTCATCATCTTCTGCGCGAAGTGATAGAGTACGTCGAGCTTGTTCTCGTAGTCGAGTCCCTTGTCGAGCCCGGTCGGTCCGAGCGTCGAGTCGAAGAAGTCGGCCTTCTTGTACGCGTCGACGAGCAGTCGAAGCCGCGCGGCTTCATCCTCGAAGGCCTTCTCCTTCTCTGCACGGAGCGTAAACTGTTTTCGGTATGATTCCTTGACACTGTCCCGGATCGCGTCGGCCTGACGGTCGGAGAGCGGCGTTAAGCCGGCCTCGGAGCGTACGGCGTTCTCCCGATTCACGGCCTCGAGTTCCAGCTGTCGACGTATGCCGCGCATCTGGTCCCAGACCGAGTTGAAGTCGCCCGGATCGACATTGTACCCGTAGAAGGTCGCGTTCGCTCCTTTCTGATAGGCGTAGTAGGCCGCTTCGACCTCGTCGTTCTTCCAACTGTCGATCTTTCCCTGTACGACCTCCACGGCGATCTTGCCGGCGGTCGTGATGAGGAATTGGTCCGCTATTTTCTCGCCGATGATCTTCGCCGCATCCTTATACTGTCCTTCCGCGGCGTATCCGGCGGCCTTGGAGACGGCCTCGACCGTATCGGTCCCTTCGGTCAGATTCTTGAGACCTTCCTGCCAGGCGGATGCCGGGACGAGTTCGGCGATCTTCGATCCCGCGAGGACCGCGATCTTCTGGCTCATGTCGGTCATGTCACCGGAGGTATACGAGTCATGGATTTCCTTGTAGGCGTCGTTCTTGAGCATCTCGGCGAGGACTTTTCCCTTCACGGATTCGTCGGAGATGCCCATCTTTTGGAGCATCAGATCGACGATCTTGCCGGAAACCTCGTCGGAAACGTTGTTGAGCCCGTCACGGATCTGACTGTCGACGGTCTGTGAATGGATCCATTTCTCGGTGATGACGGTATCGTCCTTGATCTTGGTCAGTCCGAACAGCGAGAAATGATACGTGCCGAACGTGACGAGACCCTTGTCCTTGTCTATCGAGATCGGTTTGACATATTCCCACGTCGTCCCGTCGTAGTACGCGACACGGAGTTCGGACATATCCTGGTCGACCGGAAGGGCCGATGGGTCGAAATGAAACGAGACGGTCGCCTGCTCGTTGAGACGAGACGGTTGCCCGGCCGAGATTTCTACGGGTGCGCCTATGGTATCGATCTCACTCCCCACATATCCCGGGACGGATCCCGGCGTGACGATGGAGAGATCGCGGTCGGCATCGAATGAGCCTTTGGGAACCAAAACGGAAGCCTTGTTCGTATCAAGATCTCCCAAGACAAGATCCTTGTCCGCGCCACTCGTGCCGGATATCGGTTCGGCGATGGTCTTGTCGTACTTCCAGGCCGTCAAATCCGCCTTTCTCACTTCTCCCGGGGAATTTACAGGTTTCGACTTGAAGAAGAAAAACCATCCGATGATCCCCGCGACGACGACCGCTCCCGCTATCCCGAAAAGTACGCGACTTTTCATATGTCGGTGATTATTCGAATAATGCTCCTTGTGGTCATTATAGGACGCTCCGTACGGAAAGCAAAGAAGAGTACTGTTGAGCGGCATCAAAATGATGATGGATATGGTAACGCCACCATGTTGCAATAACTTCCGATGCGGTTTAGTATGCCGGTATGGCCATATCGGAACTGGAACAAAAAATACGTGAGCGAAATGGGCGAATGACCAGGGTCAGAAAGGCGATTTTGGAGATTTTTCGTCTGGCCAAGGATCCGATGACGGCGTCTCGCATCATGGAAACGCTTTCCAAACGTCGGATTACGGCCAACCGGACGACGATCTATCGGGAACTCGCCTTCCTGAACGAAGTCGGCATCACTCGGGAAGTGCATATCACCGGCCGGGGACGGTCTTTCGAACTGAAAGACGGGCACCGGCACCACCTGATCTGTCTTTCATGTGACACCGTGAAGTCCATCCCGTTCGATGAGCATCTCGACGACGAGGAAAAGCGATTACTCCGAGATGAGCGGTTCCGGGTGCTCGATCATTCGCTTGAGTTTTATGGGCTGTGTGAGAAGTGCGTAAAACCGTAACGTTCCATTATGTACGACCTGTTCCTGAACGCCCTTTTCGAAAGCGCGAAAACGATCCCATTGCTCCTGATCGTCTATATCGGTATCGAACTCGCGGAAGGTGCGTTCACGCGGAAAATCGTGGAAAAGATCGAACGGTCCGGTCCGGCCGGTCCGGCGGTCGGCGCTCTCGCCGGCATCGTCCCACAGTGCGGTTTTTCCGTTTTCGCGTCGGCCTTGTACGTGCAACGACTCGTGACCATCGGGACATTGATGGCAGTGTATCTGTCGACGTCCGACGAGGCTTTGCCGGTCATTCTTTCTCATCCGGAGCGGATCGGAATCATCGTGCCGTTCATCGCGACCAAAATAGTGATCGCGCTCATATTCGGGTACTCGCTCGATCTGGTGTATCGGAAAGACCGGAAACGGATCCTCACCCATGCCGAGGCCTATGATCACGGGCATGACGATCCCCTGCATACGCACCGCGACGTCTTGCAGGAACACGCCTGTTGCGGTCATCATGTGGAAGAACCGAAACGGGGATTCGACGCAAAGACGATATTTTTTCATCCGTTGAATCACGCCCTGAAGATATTTTTCTACATCTTTCTCGTCACTTTTGCCATAAACGCGGCTTTTTTCCTGTTCGGAGACGCCGCCTTGTCGGAAATGCTCCGGCAAAGCGGCCCGTTTCAGCCGTTCGTGGCGGCGCTGTTCGGACTCATTCCGAACTGTGCGGTTTCGGTCGGTATCACCGAACTCTATCTGCGAGGTATCCTGACGTACGGTTCGACGATCGCGGGACTCTGTGCCAGCGGGGGACTGGGCATCCTGGTGCTTTTCAAGGAAGAGAAAAACAAATGGGACGCCGTGAAAATTGTCGCCATTCTTTTCGCCTCGAGCGTCTCCGCAGGACTTTTCGTGCAGTATTTCCTGCGATGGTGAATGTGATCGGTTTTTATTCCGACTTTTACAGGTCATCGCAGACTATTCCAATGCGACATGAATATGCTCGTGAGTGTGGTGTGGATCTTGTTACTCTCGATGACGACGCCTGTCATCTCCTCCCAGGAGAGGATGGCAACGTGACGGGTGCCGAAGAGGAGAATATCGGATTCGATGGTCTTCCCTCCCGAAGCGTCTATCTTGGTGCGGTGGAAATCCTCGCGATCTTTCAGATGATAGCGTCTGGTTTCAGGCAGATCGGGAATGATGACGTCGGTATAGATATGTTTCTCCTTCCGCCGCGGTCGATAGTACTCGTCGAACCACGACTCTTCCGTACGGAACGATCCGGCGGACAGCCAGCCCCGAATAGGCGTGTTTGTATACAGGAGTGTTTCCTTATAGAGATCCTTCATTCCCTCGAGACCCTCGAAATATAAAATCTTCGGTTTTCGGTCGATCAGGTTTGATATGGCGAGAAGCGAGGGAAGGATTGATTCCGCCGTCCGCTCGGCTTCCAAAGCGAGTTCCTTGAGTCGTCTCGGGTCTTCTGCGAGGTAGAGGACCTTTTTTCGGTTCTTGGTCGTCTTGATAAGACCCCGTTCCCGGAGGGACTCGATGATGCCGTAGACGGTGGTCCGCTTGAGCTTCGCTTTCTGCGAGATCCGTTGGACGGATGCCTCGCCGAGTTCGAGCGCGGCAAGATAGACCTGCGCTTCGTTGGTCGAGAACCCGAGTTTTTTCAGCTGCGGAATCATACTGATATTCTGTCGTCAAAAGTCGACAAAATAATGATAGCATATTTATCATAAATAATCAATCTATTAAGCAAATATATTACATTCAACATATCGATTGATTAAAAAACAAATTAAATTATACGAAATATCAGACAAAGAGAATATGATACCGGCAGTTGTTTAAAGGAATATCATATTCAAGTACGAAGCAATCGGAGGTGTGTTATGACGACATTCGGTAATCAATTGGATTTTTGGGGTCATCGTGAAAATCCGAGACTGGTAGGGGATTTCATCAACCGTCCGGCGGTAATCCGCATGATAGGCGATGTGAATGGAAAAAGTATCCTTGAGGCGGGATGCGGGAGCGGATATTTCGCGTCATTGCTGGCACGAAAAGGAGGGATCGTGTGTGGTATCGATAAGGATACGAACATTTTGTGCGAGGCGGAACGTTCAAACGCCTTCGGAATACGGTATCAGCCGGGAAATATCGAACGGCTGCCGTATGATGATGGTTCCTTCGACGTCGTCAGCTTGACGAGCGTACTTATGTACAATGATGCGGAAGTCATGAAGGAGGCGTATGCGCAGGCATGGAAGGTGACGAAACCCGATGGCCGGGTCGTTGTTTCCGTACCGCATCCGAACCTCTATCTTTCGGGAAGCGTGGCACGGGATGAGGAAGATTCCTGGCTGAAGCTCAAGCTCCACGGGATATCACCGGAAGGGACCGAAGTGTTTACGCAGGAATATTTCGACATCGACGGAAACAGTACGGTTCTCGATGTCTACAGCCATACGATCGATGATTATGTGAATTGCGGGTTGCATGCCGGAATGTCGCTCCTTCGGATGGAAAGCGTGAAATTTCCGGAAGAGCTGATAAAAAAATCTATCGGATGGGGAAGATCATGTGGCTATGACGCGTATCTTCTGTTGGAGTTCGGTGCGTAGGAGAGATTCTCTTGCCGTATGATGAGACTAAAAAAAGTCCGAACATCTTGTCCGGACTTTTAAATTTGCCCCGTTCTTAATTCTGGAATCGGGCGCCCGGGCCGTCCAGGTGGATCGGGAGCGGACGATCGTCGTTGAATCCGTGTTCGATCTCCTCGCCTCCAAGCCGCTGCGGGGCTGCGGGAAGGATCTCTTCCGCGTCTATCCATCCCGGCGCTTCCTGTACGCCGATGACATGGACGGTCCGGCCTTTCTCTATCGTGACCGACGGTTTGACGACGGTGTCGTTCTCGATGCGGACGTCGAGCGCATCGCCATCCGGACTTTCAAGAAGGAAACCCGAATCCACCACTTCGGATATCGTTCCGGTCGCGAATCCGTCTTCGGGATGTCTCCAGAATTCTTCCCGTGGACGGATGATTTCCGCGTACGGGGGAAGGGCGTTTCTAAGCGCGGTATCCGAACGTTCACCGATCCGGAGCAGATGAAGGGCGGTTCCGATCATGACGACGACACCAAGCGTCGAGAGGGCTACGAACAGCGTCCGATGGCGGTACCCGTGACCGGTTTCGTGATACTCCCTGACCGCAAGCGCCACGAATATAAGGAGAAATCCTATCCACAGGAAGGGAAGCGAGCGGAAAACAGCCGGAGAAAAAAGCCGTTTCGGCGTGAAGTGAAGTATTTCCTGATCTATGGAAAAGATCGAAAACATGATAAGCGAAAGGGAAATCCCGGCAAGGATGCCGGCGAAGACGATACCCGTCCAGACGAGCGTCTTGCGCGCCGTGAATTTCCACGAAGCTTCCGGGCGGATGCCTTCCTGTTTTATTTTTCCGAGTATCTTGTCCGAAACGGAATCCGGCTGACGGTTGTCCATAGTGTTGCGGTTAGTGGCCGATTCCGGCCTTCTTGAGCCTGTCATTGAGTATCTTTTTACCCCGGCTGATCAATGTCGCCACGGTTCCCTTGGGAAGATGGAGGATATCCATGATCTCCTCGTATGATTTTTCCTCGAGAAACCGCAATATCAGGGCTTCCCGATACGTTTCCGGCAGGGACCGGACCGCTTCGTCGATGATCGCAAGTTCGTTTTTCTGTGCCGTCTCGTTCTCGATGTCCGTCGTGGCACGCAGGATGTGCGTGAGGTCATGCTCGTCTATGGAGACGACCGTTCTCAGTTTCCGTTTTCGCGCGGTGTCGATCGTCTGATTATGTACGATCCGATACATCCAGCTCGAGAATTTCGAATCATGATCGAAGTCGTTCAGATTCCGGTACGCCTTGATGAACGATTCCTGCAGGATATCCTCGGCATCGTCTTGGTCGAACGAGGAGATGCGATGGATGTAGCGCAGAAGCGGGGACTCGTATCGTTCCATGAGTACCCCGAAAAAATCGGCGTTTTGTTTCGCGAGCTCTATGACCTCGATGTCGGTTTGCTCGTGGTTTCCAGGTCCGTTCATGTCCGTTGTATGTTTCTCGGAAAGAGCCTGGTTCATATGAGCGTCTGTCGCATTCATACGTGATTCTTTCGGAAATGTTTTCAACAAGCCCCTATCCGCGGGAAAAAAGGTTCTTTCCGGTCATCGTATCCGGGATCGGGAGACCGAGCAGGGTAAGAATGGTCGGGGCGATATCCGAAAGCCCGCCGCCGTTTACGGTTCCGTGCGCGGTCACGATGAAGGGAACGGGGTTCGTCGTATGGGCCGTGTGCGTCGCCTTGGTGATCGGATCGACATTGAGTTCGGCGTTCCCATGGTCGGCGGTGACGATGGCGATCCCTCCCGCTTCCGAGATTTTCGTGACGACGCGTCTCAGTTCCGAGTCGAGACATTCTATCGCCTCGATGATCTTCGGGACGTTCCCGGTGTGTCCTACCATGTCAGCGTTCGCGAAATTCATGAACAGGAAATCCGTGCCGCGATCGATCGTCTCGATCGCCTTGTCGGCGACTTCGTGCGCGCGCATCTTTGGCGCCTCGTCGTGCGTTCGGACATCTTTTCGGCTTTCGACGAGTATGTCCTCTTCTCCGTCCTCGGGGAGTTCGCGCCCGCCGTTCAAGAAATACGTCGAGTGGGCGTATTTCTCGGTCTCGGCGACATGGGTCTGACAAAGACCCGCCTTCGCGATCTCGCGGCCGAGGGTCGTTTCGGGAAGTGCCGGCGGGAAGGCGACGATGGCGGGGAGGGTCTCGTCGTATTGCGTGAGGGTGACGAAACAGAGGTTTCTTTCCCGGGCGTGTTCGACGATCCGGGCGGAAAGCTGCCGTGATCGGTCGGAGCGGAAATTGAAGAACAGGACGCCATCGTTCTCTCGGATCGGATAAGACTCTCCGTTCTCATCGAGAAAAACGACCGGTTCGAGATGCTCGTCGAGCACCCCTTCCGAATAGAGTTCCGAAAGGAGCTCCGAGGGTCGGCGATCCCGGACGATCCGTGCCGCGTCGCCGTGAAAGATGGCCCGCTCGGCTTTCTCTATCCTGTCCCAGTTCTTGTCGCGATCCATGGCGTAGAAGCGTCCCGAGGCGGTGGCGATGAAACCGATGCCGAGATCGTCGATGACCTCCTCGAGACCACGGAGATATTCCGATGCGGTTTGTGGTCCGGTATCGCGACCGTCGGTGAAGGCATGGATCGCGACTTTCGTGATTCCGGCGGCTTTCGCGGCTTCGAGGAATGCCGAAAGATGATCGATGTGACTATGAATCCCTCCGTCCGAGAGGAGACCTTTTACATGGAGAACGGAATCGTGTTTCAGGACGTGTGAAAACAGGGTCCCGAACGCCTTGTTTTGAAGGAATTCATTTCCGGCCGCAGCTTTGGAGATGCGTACCAGGTCCGTATCCATGATGGCACCGGCACCGATGGTGATGTGACCGACTTCGCTGTTGCCCATCTGTCCGTCCGGCAATCCGACGCCTCCTTCGCTTGCCTCAAGCAGGGAATGCGGGAATTCGGCGAGAAGCGAATCGAAAAAAGGCGTATCCGCGGCCGCGATGGCGTTGTCTTTTGTTTCTTCACGATAGCCCCATCCATCGAGGATAATGAGGGCGATAGGATGTTTTTGGTTCGTATCCATAAAAGAATTGCGCATAAGACCGGACTTCACTGTACACCTCATGGCGTCGTCGGACAAGTATCGAAAGCGTGAAATTACCGGTGAACGACGCCGAGAAACCCGTTGAGAGACATCTGTGAAAACGGTGTCGTGACGAGATATCGCACGTAGGCATCGCGGGGTGATTCCGTCTTGATCGGACAGGCGGCCTCGTAGGCCGCGATATCCGCCTCTGTCAGTGTCGGGTGGTTCAGATCCTGACCGCCCATCATGGGGTACATGACCGAGCTCTGGTCTTCCGCCACGTGTTCCTCTATACCGAGTGCGTGTCCGAATTCGTGCGCCAGGACAAGGCGGAGATCGTCGGCGTTTTCGAACTGATAGACGGTGATGGAACGCAGCGGGGATTCGTAGAGTCCCTCGACGAACGGTTGCGGTTCCCCGTACATGGAGCGAAAATCGGCCAGGTTCTTTTTTACCGAGTCCGTTTTCTGGTTAAGCGTTCCCGTGGTCGCGTTTATCTTGTTCGCGGTCGCGGAGAGTCGTTCCGATTCCTTGCTGATGGCGGACTGTTCCCCTTGGAGCGAGTTCTGTCTTTTTTCGAACGAGGCGATCTTATCCGGTGTGGCGCCGCCCGCGGCGTTCGCCTTGCGTACGTCTTCGTTGTATGAGGCGAGATCTTTCTCATACGTCCGTATCCGAAGATCCAGGGCGCCCTTGTCGCGCTCGAAACCGGCCCTCAGCCCGTCATAGGCGCCCTTAAGCGCGGTTGCCGTCTCATTGTACCGTTCGATGCTTTCGTCGAGCGACTGCTTGTCATAGGTCATTTTCTGGCGATCGTCGAATACGGTCGTCACTACGAACGACGCGGTCGGGTCGTACACGAAAAGGTCCTTTCGCAAAGGACGTTCCCAGACGGATTCCGCCTCCATCGCCGTACGAAGGAAAGCCTTTCGATCGAGAGGAAACCGACTGTCTACCGCGCCGAGCTTCCAATAGATCGGGGTATCGCAACCCGGTCGGCTTTCGGGAAGATGAAAAATATTCGACGAAACGGATAATGCCGTTCCGACGGAAAAAAATCCGAGGGCGAACAGGAAAAAAAGTCTCCGGATCTGTTGTATCGGTTGTGGTCGCATAGTGATACTGTATGACATCGGCACCGTTCTTTCAAGTGAGTGCGCGACCTATGACGATGCAATGATCGTGTTCTCTTTTTCGGCTTGGTAATGTTCGCATCCGAATTTTTTTTGGACCGATGTTCACGTGATTTGAAAGGTGGATGAACGATGCGGGTGTCATCGGAAATCCGGAGCGGAATTTCACGTATGGACTTGGTGTCGTTCCCTTGCCATTTCGATCATGGCATGCTATACTGTAGGTAGCTGAATAGAGATTACAAGACCGGGTGTCCCGGTCTTTTTATATGGAAATTCGAGAAAAGAAGCTTGTTAAAAGCAAAAATAGGAATATGACCATCGACAAACACAATCTGACTGATCAGCATGAACCGGATCCCGTTACGGAGAATGCCGTCCGGAACGAGTCTTCGTATTTCCTGCTGTTATTGCTCGTTTCAGCATCGTTTTTCGGTTTGCTCGCGTTCGCGAACGGTGAAGCGATCGATACCGGGATAGAAGCCGATATCGCCACGATGAATACGAAACCATACGTCCGATACAGGAGTCCGATGGAGCGTGAACTCGAGAAAATGGTCGATGGACATCCGATCGCGGCCATGATTCCGTATATTTCCAGTCAGGATCCGGAAACGGCGAAGTACCTTGTTTCCATAGCGAAGCATGAATCCAATTGGGGAACGTTGTCTCCGAAGGATGCCGACGGACAGACGTGTTTCAATTATTGGGGATATCGTGGCGCGGGTGATCGTGTCACCGAAAGCGGATACTCGTGCTTTGAAAGTCCGAAAGAGGCGATCGCTGTCGTGGGCAAACGGCTTGATTATCTTATCTGGGATCTTCGGCTCAATACGCCAGAGAAGCTTATCGTGTGGAAGTGCGGAAAGACCTGTGCGGGTCATAGCAGTACGGGCGTCAGGAATTGGATCGATAACGTGGATTATTACTCGAAAAAAGTCGAATCGGCTCGCCTTGCGGATTCCACTGTGACCAGATAATCCGAGGGTAGGATAGGCAGGTTGAAAAAACCCCGATTTGATTCGGAGTTTTTCTTCGTCGAGGAGGTGGTCGGGTTGCCCGGATAGGCTTTCCAGAGCGATATTTGACGGGATTTTGACTTGTGCTATAATGACTCTTGCAACCACTATATATAGTTGAAATCATAACGATTAAACACAAACACGGGTATGGCAACGGGGAAAAAAATCCGAACGGGAACGGTCGCGCCGAAACGGGGGAAAGGAGCGAAAAAAACGTCGAAAAAAACCGATTCGAAAGCCGTAAAAAAGGCCGTTCGGACGGCGGGTATCGGGAAGATCGTCAAGCGTGACGGACGCACGGTACCGTTCGAGGAAGCGAAAATCGTTACCGCCATCGGCAAAGCGCTCGAGGCGACCGGCGAAGGAAGTGTTTCCGAGGCGAAGAAGGTCGCTGCGAAGACGGTGCATCTTCTCCGAAAGGATTTCAAGAACGGGATCATGCCGTCGGTCGAGGACGTGCAGGACGTGGTCGAGCGGGTGCTCATGATTCTTGATTTCGAGGAGACCGCGAAATCGTACATTCTCTATCGTGAGGAGCGGCGCAAGCTGCGCGAAATCGAGAAGTCCCTCGACGACTCGTCCGACCTCGTGGACAAGTATCTGATGGAAATGGACTGGCGGGTCAAGGAAAACGCGAACATGGCGTACTCGCTTCAGGGACTGAACAATTATCTCGCGTCCATCGTCAGTTCGCGCTATTGGATGAATCGTGTCTATCCCGCGGAGATCCGCAAGGCGCACGAGGGCGGGGACGTGCATCTTCACGACCTGCAGCAGATTTCGGCGTATTGCTGCGGTTGGGACCTGCATGATCTGATCCGGCGCGGGTTTACGGGTGTTCCGGGAAAGATCTCCTCGGGTCCGGCGAAGCATTTCGGTGCCGTGCTCGGACAGATGGTGAACTTCATCTATACGCTCCAAGGAGAGGTCGCCGGTGCGCAGGCATTCTCGAACTTCGATACGCTGTTGGCGCCTTTCGTACGCTACGACAAACTGTCCTACAAGCAGGTCAAACAGGAGATGCAGTCGTTCGTCTTCAACATGAACGTCTCGACCCGGGTCGGGTTCCAGACCCCGTTCTCGAACATCACGCTCGACATCACCGCCCCGAAGGCGCTCGCGAGCCAGTCAGTCATCATCGGCGCGGAACCGAGAAAAGAGACCTACGGTGAGTTCCAAGACGAGATGAACATGATCAATCGCGCGTTCGCGGAAGTCATGATGGAAGGGGATTCGAGCGGTCGAGTGTTCACGTTTCCGATCCCGACCTACAACATCACCAAGGAATTCGACTGGGAGGACGACCGTTTCCGACCGATATGGGAAATGACGGCCAAATACGGTATCCCGTACTTCGCGAATTTCGTGAACTCGGATATGGATCCCGAGGATGCGCGCTCGATGTGCTGCAGACTCCGGCTCGACAACCGAGAACTGCATAAGCGCGGCGGAGGACTGTTCGGTGCGGCCCCGTTGACCGGGTCCGTCGGCGTGGCGACCGTCAACCTGCCCCGTATCGGATATCTCGCGAAGGATGAGAAGGATTTTTTCGAGCGGCTTGAGAAGAACATGGATATCGCCAAGGCGAGTCTCGAGATAAAGCGCAAGCTCGTCGAACAGATGACCGACCGCGGGCTGTACCCCTACACCAAATTCTATCTGGCACCGATCAAACAGCGTCGAGGGGAGTACTGGGCGAACCATTTCTCCACCATCGGACTTATCGGCATGAACGAGGCGATTCTGAATCTTCTCGGTACCGATATCACGACGAAGAAAGGGCAGTCGTTCGCCGAGAAGACGCTCGAACGGATGCGGAAGAGGATCATCGGTTATCAGAAGGAGACCGGAAACCTCTACAACCTCGAGGCGACGCCGGGAGAAGGGACGTCCCACCGTCTGGCCGCGATCGACCGGGAGCGATACAAGGATATCGTGTTCGCGAACGACGAGGCGGTCCGGAAGCACGGAGCGCAGCCGTATTACACCAACTCGTCCCAATTGCCGGTCGGATATACCGACGATATCTTCGAGGCCCTCAACCTTCAGGACAAGCTGCAGACGAAATACACGGGCGGAACGGTGCTGCACGGCTTCCTCGGGGAGCGTATCTGGGACGTGGACGCGACGAAGAACCTGGTCCGACGCATCGCCGAGAAGTACAAGCTGCCATATTTCACCCTGACCCCGACCTTCAGTGTCTGTCCGGTGCACGGATATATCGCAGGCGAGCACCATGTGTGTCCGCAGTGCGTCGCGGAATCCGCCGTGAAGGAATACGTGATTGCGGAGTGACCGTTTTCAGATAGTGGATAACAGTGAACAGGGAACTGCGGAATTGATTCGAAATGTTAAGTAATAATATAATAATAAGTCGGTAACACAAACATATGCAGAAACACATCTGCCATGACTGCAAGAAGGAAATCGGAAAGGGTGGGAAATTCATGCCGTACGAGGCGGCCGGCTCGTCGTTCGTGAAGTGCGAGACGTGCCACAATGCCGACCCGGTGTTGCGGAATTTCCAGGAAGCCGAAGTTTATTCCCGCATCGTGGGGTATATCCGCCCCATCAAGCAGTGGAACAAGGCGAAGCGCCAGGAGTTCCAGGACCGCATGACGTTCGCATCCGCTTCGGTCTGCGACTGCTCGTCGTAATCGGTATTTTTGAAATGAGGAGGGCCCGCGTTTGTGAAACGAACGCGGGTTGTCCGTCTTCGTAACGGTATGTTGATCGCCGGATTCCAAAAAATGACCCTGATCGATTATCCGGGGAAGATCGCCACGACCGTGTTTACGGTCGGGTGTAATTTCCGTTGCCCGTTCTGCCATAATCCGGAGACCGTCATACCATCGCCCGAGTCACTCCGGTCGTTTGTCGGTCGGGAAGGGGAATTCTTCGCGTTTCTCGCGAAGCGGAAAGGGATGCTCGACGGGGTCTGCATCACCGGAGGGGAACCGACCGTCCAGCGCGATATCATGCCGTTCATTCGTCGTATCAAGAAGATGGGTTTTCTGGTCAAGCTTGATTCGAACGGGACAAACCCGGAAATTCTCGAGAAAATCTTTCACGAGGGACTTGCCGACTTTGTCGCCATGGACATCAAGAATAATCCGGACCGGTATTCGGAGACGGCGGGGGTGCCGGTGGATACGGATCGGATCGCGAAGAGCGTACGGCTCGTTATGGAAAGCGGCATCGACTACGAGTTCCGGACGACGGTCGTGCCCGGTATCCATACGGAGGAGGACTTCGACGGTATCGCCGCGCTCATCAGGGGTGCGCGCGCGTACTATCTGCAGGAATATCGGGACGCGATCATCCTCGATCCGACTTTGAAGGAACGGATGAAGGGAAAGACGATCGATCTCGATAAGATAGCGGAAAGGATGAAAAAGTCCGTGAAGCATGTCGGGATCCGGAGGTGAGGCAGATAACAGATAACAGATAATACCAGATGAACGTACACTATTACTTTTTTTATCCCGCTCAGATTCCCGCCTTCGCGGGAATGACAGTGTGTTAATCGCCCTATTGATTACGTTGATTCGGTATAACAGATAACAGGGAACGGGGAACAGGGAACTGGGAACAGGGAACAATGATAGTGTGCGTGTGTCGTATAGACGGGACATATCCAGTTTTTACGGCAAGCGAATAAAAAACACCCCGATTGGGGTGTTTTTTCTGGGAGGGAGGACTTATAAGAGTCCCATGTTCCCGAAGAGGGTGAGGGTGATCACCGGCATGAGCGCCAGGAGGAACGCGAACGCGAGTTCCTCGTTCGCCGCCCGCTTGGAGCATTCGGGGCAGTTCGTGCACCCCGCGCTTCCGCCGTGAACCTCACCGGAAGAAACCTGGTTGGTCTCCATAGGTTTGTGTTACTTATTAGGCTCTTCAAAAAAGAAAAACGGATTCCCCCTGAGGGGCACCCGTTTCACTTCTACAGACAGTATACACTCTTTATCGGTCGGAGTCAAATGAAACTTACAACTAACGACCCACAACTGACAACGGAAGCCAGAAAATGATACGAATGTTGGGAGTGGGAAAATATTTCAAGAAGAAACGACGAAGCATAAGGATAGATTAAAAAAAGAAGCGTGTCATTTGGATCACGCTCCTATGATTTCCGTCATTATAAATTGTCTTTCGATGATTATTCTTCGGAAGGCAAAAGAGTCTCCTTGAGCGAAAGACCGATTTCAGATAATCGTGATTTCACTTCAGCCAACGTTCTGGTGCCGAAGTTATTGATCTTGAGTAATTCAGTATCGGTCATACATATCAGATCCCCGACCGTAAAGATTTCAGATGAATACAGACATCTACCCGCTCTTGTCGATAGGCGGAGCGCGTCTATTC
Organism: Candidatus Moraniibacteriota bacterium; assembly: GCA_037133435.1. Lineage (GTDB taxonomy): Bacteria > Patescibacteriota > Minisyncoccia > Moranbacterales > UBA1568 > JAAXTX01. Next base: position 66,522 of record JBAXOD010000001.1, read on the forward strand.
CTAATCCGGATTTCTCCTCGAGGATCGGTTCGCGTTCCTTCCGTAGAGATTCTGCGTACTTTATATAAGAAAAGACAAAATCGTCAAAATACGAATACATCGAATTCTTATTGTTGATTCCGCTTGTGCACTGAATTCTGGCCTCGAAGCGCATCTCGACTTTTACCCGATAATCGGGCAATTCTTCACTGAGGGTAGGTGGGCAAAGGTAAAGTTCAATCGTCAAGCGGTATGTGGAACCGTTTTTCCGGAGAAGCTTCGATGCAAGATAACGAGACTGTCTCGATGATTTTGGCTGATGGCAACTGTTCCGTGTTCTTCCATCGAACTCAATGGAGTAGAAACGAGGAGAATTGATAGTGATCGACTCCGGACTTACTGGCACGCGCCATTTATGCTTATTGAATCGCGCGGTGTTCCTGAATGCCGTTGCGAGTTCCTCGTCGGCGAGCGGCCCGTTGATAATTGCGATAAGAGTTTGTTCGGTCATGTGATGACTCCTTGTAGGTTAGGTTGTTAAAATGCAATAAATGAGTGATTCGTAGTGTAGTTTGTTGTATTTTATCCGTCAAGTCGAATATGTAGCGTATTTCTTTGACATTTTTCTGGCGATGCGGCATAATGGGTACGCGAAGAAAAGGGCGATGGCGCCTTTTTATTTTTCGACATTTTCACCGCTCCTCCACCCCTCACCTTCGAGGACTCAGGAGCTCCCCTTGAAAAGGGGAGCAGGAATTCTTTATTTTTATTTTTCGAGCGATTTTATCCCCTTTCGTCCCATTTCACCTATTTCATCCCATTTGATTCACGACTATGCATATACGAAACATCGCCATCATCGCGCACGTCGACCACGGCAAGACGACTTTGACCGACGGGTTGCTCAAGCAGACCGGGTACGCCCAGGAGGGCTTCTCCATGGACACGAACGCACTCGAGAAGGAACGGGGCATCACCATCTACGCGAAGAATGCCTCGCTGTATTACAAGGATACGAAGATCAACATCGTGGACACCCCGGGGCATGCCGACTTCGGCAGCGAGGTGGAACGGGTGCTTCGTTCGATCGACGACGTGGTGTTGGTGGTGGACGCGCAGGAAGGCCCTATGCCGCAGACACGCTTCGTCTTGAAGAAGTCGCTCGAGCTCGGTCTCCGTCCGATCGTGGTGCTCAACAAGATCGACAAGCCGGCCGCACGACCGGAAATCGTCGCCGAGCTGGTGTACGAGCTCTTCTTGGATCTCGGGGCAACCGACGAACAGCTCGATTTCCCGATCCTGTATGCCATCGCCCGCGAGGGCATCGCGAAGCGCTCGCTTGAAGAGACCGGTATCGACCTGTCTCCGATCCTCGATACGATCCTTGAGCGCGTTCCGGAGGCGCTCCACGACTCGGAGGCCCCGCTTCGTATCCAGCCGTTCAATCTCGGCTATGACAACTTCCTCGGACGCATCGCCGTGGCCCGCGTGTACGAGGGTAAGGTGAAGACCGGGGAGCAGATCCTCATCCGCAATGCGCAGGGAAAGTCCGAAAGCGGACGTATCGTGAAAATCTTCACGTTCAAAGGACTCGACCGTGAGGAGATCCCGGTCGCGAACGCGGGGGATATCGTCCTCTTGGCGGGGCTTCCGAACGTCGAGATCGGCGATACGATTTCCACGACGGCCGAACAAGAACTGTTGCCGGCCATCGACATCGACGAACCGACCATCTCGCTCTTCTTCCTCGTCAATGATAGCCCGTTCGCCGGACGCGAGGGCAAGTACGTGACGAATCAGCAGCTTCGCGAGCGTCTGGAGAAGGAACTCGAGATCAATGTGGGACTCAAGATCGACTTTTCCGAGAATGACCGGTACAAGGTCTATGGCCGCGGGGAGCTTCACATCGCGATTCTGCTTGAGAACATGCGCCGGGAAGGGTACGAGACACAGGTCTCGCAGCCGCAGGTCATCATCAAGGAAGTGGACGGCGTGAAACAAGAACCGTTCGAGGAGGTGACGATAGAATGTCCGGCGGCATCGTCGGGCACGGTCATCGAGAAGCTCGGCCGCCGCAAGGGATTCATGATCGAGATGAAAGAGGGAAGCGGCGGATACCAGCGATTGCTGTTCGAAGCGCCGACGCGCGGACTCTTGGGCTATCGCAACGAGTTCATCATTGATACGCGCGGAGAGGGGATATTCTCGAGCCGGTTCATCGGCTTCCGAACGTACGTGGGCGAAATCTCGCATCGCGACGTAGGTTCGATGATCTCCATGATCGCGGGCAAGACGGCCGCATTCGCACTCGACAATCTGCAGACGCGTGGAACGCTCTATATCGGCCCAGGGGTCGAGATATACGAGGGATTGGTCGTGGGCAACACTTCCAAGGGTTCCGACATGGCGGTGAATCCGGTAAAGGGCAAGAACCTGACGAACATGCGTTCATCGGGTGCAGACGAGGCACTCAAGCTTTCCCCGCCGTGGGAACTGACGATCGAGCGTGGACTCGAGATCATGTCCAATGACGAATACCTGGAGGTGACGCCCGAGAGCGTACGACTGCGCAAACAGGTATTGAACGAGACCGAACGCGTCCGGGTGGGACGGAAGAAGTAAGGATGAACGTACAATTTACAACTTACAACTTACAACTCATAACTTACAACTTACAACTCACAACTCACAACTTACAACTTACAAAAAATCCGACACAACACCGCTGAGCGGAAGTATTGGATAGGTTCGAAAAGATGGACTGACAACGTATCACCCGCAAAGGTGAAAGAAAAGGAAATAATGAATACCAAAAAATCGGCATGTGCCGATTTTTTGATATCTTCACGCTTTGTAATCTGAGGTAAAGAACGAATTGATGTGTCATCCGAGTCTCATCACACTAAATCAAAAATAAATTTTTTAAATCCCATCGACTAACAGTATGTTGTCAAATCCGAAACGGAACGTATCAGGTTCTGATATCGAAAGATTCGAATTTATTGTAATACCATATCTCCGGAAACGATGAGGCCTGCACTACTGTCACTTGTTTGCCTACATTTGACTGCACCGTTGCTTTGTAATGCACAACAGATGAACTCAAAAGGACTAACACTGAAACAGCTCAGGTTTCCTCCCGTCGCCGCCGCCGCCACCGCTATCTGCACCGCCCGAGTCGTACCCTGCGACGCGCCGTCCGACTTGATCGACGCTATCGTGCCGGGATCGCCGGCACAATCGGTGATTCGCGTGTCACTTGTGTCGAACAACCGGACTGTCCATCCCTCCGACGAGGTGATCACCCCTCCGTTACAGGTCGCACCGCTATTGGTCGCGACCAAGTCGATCGTGGCGGGCCGTATCTTATACAGCTGGTAGAGCACCTTCTCATTTCCCGTATTGGCCACCTGAAAGGCCTTGGTAGAATCTCCGGACGAAAGGGCTGATTTCTCGAGCGATACGGAAGACGCCAACAACGTGAGTGCCGTCACCAGCATCAATGACAAGATGATGAGCGAGAAGACGAGCACGGAACCTTTCGGAATCAACTTCGAAAAACCGATGTTTTTCATATGTTTTCTATTACGTGTTACGCCGACTGTGGTTTATGGCATCGACGAATCGATGACAATGATATTGTACACCGATTGGGGTGATTTTCAAAACGGGATGTATAAGGGGGATTTCAAACACACAAAACGATTGAGCGGAAAATGGGAGCATGTCCGAAGAGAAACACGAGTGGTGCGACATAGTGTTTGTCTGTCGAAGAATACGGATACTGAACGCGGCTGATCAAATTTTTTGTAGAATTGAAAGAAAGAGTATCAATAAGCGGAAAAACGAGGCTCGTATACCATGAAAATGCCATACCGGGTAACTACGACGTTTATGAGATCGAACCGTGGTAGTATACTGATGAGTATAAGCCGTAAACACCACATATGATAAGCGATTCATCATTTATTACGAAGAGACCGGAACAGATCCGTGGTAAGCGACCTGAGTGTGCCGATGCGGTCACGGAAAGCGCCGAGGCGGCTGCCGAACGGAATCGGGAAGAATGGAAGGTGCTCGGGAGGCTGTTGAAAGAGGCCATACTGCCTGCCGAACAGCCGGAAGAAGAACTGATCGCGAGTGTGATTACGTCCGACCATGTCGTTACATTCCTGAATGACGAGCAGACTCCGGAACAGCGTCAGAAAATGAGATATACCGCTATGCATCTGGATCCTGATACCCTGAAAGATACGGTTCCCGTGATCAATACTGAAACGCTCATGACAGCGATACGGAATCTTTCGGATACGGAGCTTCAAGAAACGGAAGCGTATGCGGAAATGGAGACGTTGTTGGGAGATATCGCGACATCGGCATACGATGTCAGTGAGATAATCACGACGAAGAACGGCAAAAATGAAAAAGACGCGAAGACTATTTTCAAGGTTGCACAAAACCTCGGGCGACTCATGGAAAAAACGGATCTCGATGAGGAAACGTCCATCGCCATTCAGACACTGTATGCGAAACTGCTCGTTCAGGGGTTGCGGACGCAACAAGAGTTCGGTGGTCGCTTCGTGAGTGAATGGGATCGTACGGTTCATCATCAATACGATGAGACGGAAATATTGCATCGGGCCGAAGCGCATATGTGCGGGAATTCGATGAGAACCGTCGGAGCGCGGCTGATGCTTATGCGGTCGTTGTCACAATTGCCGTATGTTCATGATATCGATTTTACGGACGTGAACGATGAACGGGGTCGCGGGTCGCATATCTCGTTCCGGATAGATCCGAAACGCTCCGGAAATTCGAACGTATTCAACAAGGTATATTTGAAAATGATCGGCGATGCCAAGATGTTCGTGACGGTTCAGGACTTCGACTACGATCAGCACGGACCGGTTACGGATGGATTTCTGGTTTCCATCGTTTTAGATAAACACTCCGAGACGGAACCTGCCATATATTGCGATTTGGACGATGAACGATGCAACGTGCGCGTCTCCATCGATGTAGATGCGGCGTTCAAACGGGATATAACGGTTCCCTTTTCCAAAGGATCCATTTCATTTTCCAGTTTTGATTTCGGTGCGTTCGCAAAGAGTGCCGAATTGGAACCGTCGGGATTGCCGGAGGCTTTCTTGGAAATGATCCTTCAAAAGCAGAAGAAATACGCTTCGAGGTTAAACTGAAGGAAAGAAAGACAATTTTTGAAAACGGAAGGATTCGTGTGTCGAAATCGTGGGGTTTCCTGCAGATCCGCGAACAAAAACGCGCTTCATCTGTCGAAGATAAGCGCGTGTCACTGTCCTAGAAAATCATTATCATGGAGCTTTGACAGTTTTTGAAGATCCTGTCCTATTTGTACCGCAATGCCTCGAGGGCGTCGGTTTTCGCGGCCTTGCGGGCGGGAAGGACGCCGGTCAGGAAGCCGACGAACGCACCGAAGGCGATGATTGCCGCGAGAAACCACAGCGGCGTCTTGAAGAGATCGGTCTTTTCCCCACCGAAGTTCGTTGCGAGAAGATTGAAAATGAGGTTGATGCTCTGTCCGCCGAGTATGCCGAGCGCGATGCCGACCAGACTGCCGAGAAGTCCCATGAGTGTCGCTTCCATGACGAACATCAGTGAGACGGACGAGGGAGCCGCGCCGATGGATTTCATGATACCGATCTCCTCGGTGCGTTCGAGCAACGTGATGGTCATCGTGTTGAACATGCCGATCGCCGATACGACGAGCGCGATCACGCCGAACGACATGAGGATGATCTGCAACACCTGGAACACCTTGTTCGCCTGATCTATGGTTTCAGAGATGGAAGACGCCGTGAGTGGAATCGCTTCCACTTCGGATCGGATTCCCGAAAGAGTGCCGGACGATACCGCCTTGAGCTTGAGCTTCGTGGCTGCCGGTATCGATACGGACCTGATCGATTCCGGAGACAGGTATATCTGATTCTCTTCCCCGGTCGTTATGCCGGAAATGAGGTAGGTCCCGTCGAGCGGGACGGAGACATCGCCGGAATTCTTCTGCCCCCCGGTCTCTTTCGGCATGAAGAGCGACAGTGACGCCGATTGTCCGAGGAGATCCTCGGGATTCTTTTGGAATGCCCTGACGACGCCCATGGTGATGACGGCCTCGTGCGCCTTGTCCGAATAGGTCTCTCCGGCCGCGAACGGGACGCCTTCAAGCTTCATGAAACGTGCCGGCGCGATGACGGCGCCGGAGTCGAGCGTCACGCCGATGATCCTGACCTGCGCGCGGGTTTCGAAGACGGGAAGAACGGTTTCCACGTTTGCAATCGAGGAAAGCCGGCCGATCGTCGATTCGTCGAGAGCGGGCGACGACGGGTCGGTCTTGGTGATATCGAGCGTGGAAAGCGCGTCCGAAGTCGTGATCTTCTTGAGCAGGGCGTCCTGCAGTCCGTATCCGAGGGAAACGAGGAATACGATCGCCGCGATACCAACACCCATACCGAGAATGGTAAGGACGGTCCGAAGGGTGCGGGCCTTGAACATTCGAAGCGAGAGTTTGAGGAGATCAGAGAACAGCATAAGGAAATCGATCCGGAAGCGACCGGTTTTACGAGTATTTGAGAAGCATGAGTATCTCGATCTCGCGCGACATCTTTTCCGCCGTCTGCCGATGGAGACCGACCCCGCCCTTGGAGACCGAAAGGTCGAGTCGTTTCTGGGTCTCGACCTGGCCGATCTTGCTTTGGACGCGCAATTCGAGCAGTTCCCGCAGCCGGATTCTTTGATGTTCGTCGAGGGTGAGGTGAAAGTTGTTTTCGAGATATGAGGCGAGCGGGGGAACGGCGGTTTCCGGGGCTTCCTTGAGGTTCTTGACCTGTTCGAGCATGCGATCGACGCGTTCCGAAATATGTTCCGCACGGATCTTGTTCCACCCGCCCCCTCCTTTTTCATAGGGCATGTCCAGGCGACTCCGCATCTCATTCGTATCGATATTCCGAAAGAGGACTTCCCTGATGAGAGTCTCGGCCATGGAAACCTGCTCCTCGTTCAATTCGGAAAGCAGGTGGCTCAAAAGCTGCTTGGCCTTGAATGGGACGAGCAGCACGTCCACCTGTTGCGGGAGCAGGCTCTTGAAGGACGAGCGGAGGACATTCAATTCCTGCGTTTACGCGGCTAGGTCCGTCCCGCCGGTTCCGAGTTCCACGGCCGCCTCGATCGGGCGTTTTTCCCTGTTGACCTCTTCCTTGATGATGCGTCCGTCGCGCATATGGATGACGCGGTCGGCGTAGGCGAGATGTTCCGGATTGTGCGTGACCATGATGATGGTCTGTTGGTCTATCTCGTTCAAGTCCTTGAGGATCTGCAGCACGTTGCGGGCCGATTCGCTGTCGAGGTTTCCGACGGGTTCGTCAGCGAGCACGATCTGAGGCCGGTTGATCAGGGCTCGGGCGATCGCGACGCGCTGTTTCTGACCACCCGAAAGCTGGCTCGGATATTTGTCCGCCTGTTCGACGATACCGAATCGCCGAAGAGCCTGAATCCCGTCTTTTTCCCGTTCGGAATGCCGCTCCCCGCGGAACACCCGCGGAAGACAGACATTGTCGAGAATGGTCAGGGACGGAATGAGATAAAAGGCCTGAAACACCAAGCCGATTCCGGTCTGGTGAAGCTCGAGTTCCTCCTTTTTCGTCATCTTCGAAAATGCTTTTCCACTTATCGTGATGTCTCCGTAGGTCGGTTTTTGGAGTCCGGCGATCGAATAGAGCAGTGTCGATTTTCCGCAACCTGACGGTCCGTAGATGATGACGTATTCACTCGGAAAAATCTGGAGATTCGTCTCTTCAAGGGCTCGCGATTCGTTCGACTTCCCCTGGTTGTAGATGATCCGGAGTTTGTCGATCGTGATAAGCGGTTCAATGGACATATATATTTCTTTGTGTCCATTTTATCATACTATTTGGATTTTGACCCTTCCGGGGTACAATGAAGTGCGTGATTTCTGCGAGCGAGACGAATCGGGTATTTTTCCCGTTCGGAATCGTACTTGATGTTCCTATGGCCGAACTCTCCTCATTGCTTCGTATTTGGCGGGCGAAACGGGCGTCCCAAGAGGGTGTCGAACCGTTTCGCGTGCTGACGAACGCCGCGCTCGACGGTATCGCGGCGCGCAGGCCGACGACGCCGGACCAGTTGATGGAAGTGAAGGGAATCAAGGACGCGAAGTGTCGGCAATACGGAAAGGAGATCCTCGATATCGTCGCGCGTTCCGGCCCGGGTACCCTTTCCTTTTCCGGTGGGGTGGCGGCCGGGCGTGACGGAGACGAAACGCCTGAACCGACCTCGGAACAGGAGAGTCTCGCCGGGGATGAACCGCTTTCCGTCGGTCAATTTCTTGACGGGCTGAACGTGGAGCTGTCCGGAATGGCGGCGCGGGTTCGCGGCGAAGTATCGTCGGTGGACGAGCGTGAGCGGGTGGTCTATTTTTCGATCAAGGACTCGACGGACGACGGTATGCTGAATTGCCTTATTTTTCGGTGGCAGTACGACGTATCCGGGGTGCGACTTCGTGAAGGGGACGAGATCATCGTCGAGGGTGTGCCGGAAATATGGAAGCCGATGGGCAAACTTTCGTTCAAGGTGGGTACTATCGAAGTGGCAGGCGAGGGCGCGCTCAAGAAGGAATACGATGAATTGTATCGCAAGCTCGAATCCGAAGGCGCCTTTGCGCCGGAACGGAAGCGGCCACTTCCCGAATTTCCCGAGCGTATCGCGCTCATCACGTCCGAACAAGGTGCCGCGATCGGCGACTTCCTGACGAACCTCGGCAGACTCGGGGTCAGGGTCGACCTCTATCCTTCGAGTGTGGAAGGAAAGCGGGCCGTACTGGAACTATTGAAGGCCGTACGGTATTTCCGGTCGCGCGCCTCTTTATATGACCTGTTGGTCGTGATCCGGGGCGGGGGAAGCATCGAGAGTCTGCAGGCTTTCAATACCGAGGCGCTTGTCCGCGAGATCAACGAGTGCGAGATTCCGGTCATCGCCGGTATCGGACACGAGAAGGATGTGACGCTTTCCGCGCTTGCGGCCGACAGAATGGTATCCACGCCGACCGCGGTCGCGCGCACTATCCGCGAGCCATGGGACAGGGCCCGTCAGACGCTCGTTCAAAGCGAACGGACGATCATTTCTTTTTTCGAGGGCGCGCTTTCCGAATCGTCCGACCGGCTCGGAAAAAGTGTCGCGACTTTTCTTGGCTTTCTTCTGGGCGTTTCCGATCGGTTCGAACGGGCGAAGTCCGCGCTTGGGTCGAAACTCTCGATGCTTGAATATCGGTTACGAGAATCTTCGACTCAGCTTGAAGGCATGACCCGAAGGATCGGTGAGGGTTGGAAGAATGCTGCCAAGGACGTCCGGGACCGGCTTTCCAGAGCTGAAGGGGCTCTTCGTCAGTATGACCCGAATCGGTTATTGTCGCTCGGGTACGCCATCGTCCGGGCCGGAGGGAAGGTGCTTTCGAAGGTCGGTGACGTGTCGCTCGGCGAGGAGTTGGATATACGGTTGTCGGATGGGATCGTTACGGCGGAAGTGAAGTCAGTGAGCAGTAGACAATGAAACAATGTATCAATATAACCATGTAACCAACAATCATATGCCGCAGGAAAAGAAGCAGTCTCTCGGGGAGTCGCTGAAGAAACTGGAAGAGATTGTCGCTTGGTTCGAGAGCCAGGAGGAAGTCGACGTCGAGGAGGGGCTCGCGAAGGTGAAGGAGGGAGCTATACTCGTGAAGGAGAGCCGTGAGAAGCTCAAGGAAGCCGAGAACGAGTTCGAGATCGTGAAGAAGGAATTGGAGGGGGATGGGGAGTAGTGATGAGTAGACAGGAGTAGTCGGTTGTGAGGGGACAGATACAAGAAGATTTAAAAAACCAGGCATGAATCGAGGTCCGGTTTTTCGTGAACGGGGCGTCGTTTGACTGCTGTCGTATCCGATGCGATTCAATATCGCTCAATCATACCCGCCCGGTTCTCGTCGATTTTTTTGATGACGCCGTCGATGAATCTCCAGGCGGCGAGGATTTCCTTCGAACCGATATACATGGATCGGTCACGCTCGAACAGGTCGCGCAGCGCGTTCTCGTACGGTTTGTTCAGGATGAACGCGTTGTCGGCGAATCCGAACCGCAGCTCCGTAGGATACGCGCATTTCAGTTTCGAATCGAATTCCGAATTCAGGCGAAGGCTGATCTCGTTTCTCGGCTGCACGTTGATTCTGATCTGGTTGTTCATAATCTCGCATCCGTCCTTGGTCCAGAGCGAATGGCCGACGTTCCTGAATTCCACGATGATATCGGTCGTCTTCTCATTCAGTTTCTTGCCGGTCAGGATGCGAATCGGGACGTCGCGCCATTTCGGCAGGTCGATCCCGACTTGGAGCGAAGCGGAAGTCTCGGTGAGGGAATCCTTCGCGACGTGAGGCTCGTCGGTGTAGCCTTTGTATTGGCCGACCCGGATGGATTTTTCCTCTCCCGTGTCGAAAAGCCTGATATGCTCCATGACCCGTATCTTTTCCCGATGGATCGATTCGGGGGTGAGATCTTTCGGCTGCCGCATGACCGAGAATGCCAACAGTTGCAACGCATGGTTCTGGATCATGTCGCGTATCGCCCCGGACCGGTCGTAATACTCTCCACGATTGCGTATCCCTTCCTCTTCCTTGATCTCGATCGAGATCGATTCGATGTATTTCCCATTCCAGATCTGTTCGAAGATCGGATTGGCGAATCGTAGCGCCAGAAGATCCTGGACCAGGTCGCGCGCCAGATAGTGATCGATGCGATACAGCTGTTTTTCGGTAAAATGATCAAGGAGTATCCCGTTCAAGGCTTCAGCGGAAGCGAAATCGGAGCCGAACGGCTTTTCGAGGACGATCACGGAGTGACGGGTGATGTGTCCGTGCCGCTTCAGGCCATCACAGATATTCCTGATGAGCGAGGTGTCCGACGGGATGGACAGGTAATAGTATCGAAACGCGTTCTTGTCGGCCTTGGGAAGCGTGGAAATTCCGTCTTCGTCGTAACCGCCGCAACAATAGTCCCAACTCGCGATGAATTTATCGAGCGTGTGAAGATCGGCATCGGGGCGCTCCGCCAGGACTGATGTCCGCACGATGTCTCGGAACGATTCCGTCGTGAGGGCCGTCCTTCCGTAGCCGATATAGCGTGCCCGCTTGCCGGTCGAGAAGACCGTGAAAAGCGCTGGGATAAGCTTGTTTCTGGCCAGGTCCCCGCTCGCCCCGAAGAGGACGAATTCGTCCGTGAGACGTATTTTCATAGGGATGGTTCGCTGAATGATTGATCGGTAACGATTTCGATATCCGGCATCTCATAGAATATCATCGCCGGCATTTCGGATAGCGTTTGTGACCGGTTTTTCAACGCGATAAGCGTCTCACGCTTTTCTGCCCCGCATACGTAGGCGAATGCGTGATCGATCGTCTCGTGGAAAGGAAACGTCGTGGTGACCCGCTCGCGGAACACGTTTTTCCCGGTCGCATCGTACGAGGCGACCCACCCGTTTATCCGGAAGGTTTTCTCGAAAAAGTCCGGATCTTCCGGATAGGGGAAAATGCCCGCCGTATGCCCGTCGCCTCCCATTCCGAATATCGCGACGGTCAGACCGTCCGGATTCGCGTCCGTCCATTCCGTAAGGGCGTTTTGAAATCGGTCACGCAGGGTTTCGCGCGTGTCGCCCGGCCGGCTTTTCGTATCGATGACGGCGATGCTCCGTCGTACGGCCGAGCGGAACCAATCGGTCATTTCGAGTGCGGCAAAATTACTATCCCGATTGTCCGGGTCGAACCGTTCATCAAGCGCGCCGATCGTGATGCCGGATCCGTTTCCGAGGAGGATATGATCGAGTACGCACAGGGCACTTCCTCCGGATACCAGAAGCAGCGCGTTTTTGTCTCCCCGGTCGGAAAGGAGTTTCGTGATCGAATCGCCGATATGTCGTGCCGCCTCTTGCCGGTCATCGACGGTGGTCCATCGGATATTTCCCATAGGGTCGTTTCGGTTTCGGATACGGCGTTTCCGCTTCTGTGAAACGCTCCGGAATTCGTATTACGCGTTCCACTCGAAATGTGAGAAGGGCCCGTCTACTTGGGTCTGGAAGGTGTGTGCCCCGAAAAAATCCCGTTGTGCCTGGATGAGATTTGCCGGCAACGTGTCGGTCGTCATGGTGTCGAAATACGAAAGACCCGAAAGCATTGCCGGTATGGCGATTCGTTCCGCGATACTTGCCGCGGATACTTTTCGGAGATTTCCCTGTTCCGCGCGGATCGTTTTGATGAAGTATGGGAGTTCAAGTATTCCACGCGATGCTTCTTCGGTTCCGAATTCTTGCGCCAGGGTTTCGAGAAACTTCGCCCGGATGATACATCCGCCCTGCCAAATCCGCGATATCTCGCTTTGATCAAGTTGCCAGCCATATCGATCGGCCGCCTCCGTCAAGAGATCATATCCTTGGGCATACGCGAGAATCTTCGATACGTAGAGCGCACTTTCGATTTCGGAAATTGATATATCGACCGTGACCGGCATATCGCTCGGATAGAGTTTGGAAAGTCCGAGTCGGCGCTTTTTGTGTGCCGATGCGTAGCGCGCCAGTACCGCGGCAACGATTCCGAAAGACGGCGTTCCCAATTCCAACGCTTCCTCCGAAGTCCATTTCCCGGTTCCCTTGCTGCCGGCACTGTCGAGTATGGTGTCGAGGACATAGGCCCCTTCGTCGTTTTTCGTTCTCAGGATGGTTGCCGTTATTTCGATGAGAAAGGAGTTGAGACGGCCCCCGTTCCACTCCGAGAACATCCGAGCGATATTCTCGTTCGACAGTGAAAGTCCTTCCTTCATGATGAAGTACGCTTCCGCGATCAGCTGCATGTCGACGTACTCGATGGCGTTATGGACCATCTTCACGTAATGTCCCGCCCCATCTTCACCGATATGAGAGACGCACGGCTTCCTGTCGAAGTCCCTGGCCGCTATCTTCTCGAGTATCGGTTGCAGTTCAATCCAGGATTGCCGATCGCCTCCGGGCATGATGGACGGTCCTGTGCGTGCGCCTTCCTCACCGCCCGATACGCCCATACCTACAAAGGATATTCCTTGTTCACGAAGCGACGCGGCCCTTCGTATGGTGTCCTTGAAAAAGGAATTACCGGCGTCGATGACGATGTCGCCCTGATCAAGAAGGGGCGTCAGCAGATCGAGGACGTCGTCGACCGCCTGCCCGGCCTGAACCATGAGAATGATTTTCCGCGGCTTTTCCAGACTCTCGACGAACGATTTCAGATCGTAAAAGGGTCGCATCGAAGCATCTGCGCCGTATGACGTGATCAGGGTATCGGTCCGCTCCCGTGACCGGTTATAGACCGATACGGAAAACCCTTTATCCGCGATATTCATCGCCAGATTGCCACCCATCACCGAGAGTCCGATGACCCCGATTCGACTTTCCCGCGTATCCATATTGTTGCGTTTATGATGTGCCGAATGAGCCGAACCATCGTTTTTCATGAATAATACGCGAGAGAAGGGTGATTTCTTTCCTGGTCGTTCGAGAATAATCTTTGTCCGAGCACGGACCTTTTGCGAATGATGAAATCAAAACAAGCCCCCCGTCGATATTTGAGGAGCGAATATCCCGGAGAGGAGCATTCTTAATGTCGTTCAGATCGAAACGGATATGATGGCCGTGTTCAGAAACCGGAACAGTCCCTCAAAGAAAGAAGGTTCGTCGGTGTGCGTATCGTTTCGGAGCCGTTCGTCGGACGCACCGAGGACTTTCGGGGCGGAATCGGGAAGCGTGATCTCGTACGGCGTGCCGAGGGTGATGAATTCGCCGAAGGAAAGCCCGTCCGTTTCGGGATCGATGGACAGGCCTGGCTCCTCGGATGGCTCCGTGGTCGGATCCTGAGTTTCATCCGTCATTTTGACCGAAGCGACATCCGCGTCTTTCGTTTCCGGTACCGACCATGCCCAGACCGAATCCCCGTATTCCGTATAGACCGCGTTTTCCGTAGCGCCACCGTCTTGCATATAGGAAATTGTTTGGGCAGTCTTTCCGTCTGGACGGCGAAGTTCGATCGTCGCACGTTCATTGGGGAGTGTGAATCGTGAATCCGCGTTCGTGAGGACGATCTCTTCTCCCGGGCCGACGGAACGGTCGGAGAGGACGACGTGGTTCACAAGCTTCGTCTTGTCCGTCGCGGTGGCGATGATCCAGCCAGAAAGGTTGATCGATTTCTTGTCATCATTTCGAAGTCTGATCCATTCATTTCCGGTGTCTTTCCCGGCCGGGTTCGGACACAGTTCCACGAGGTGAAGATCCCGTTTCGGATATTTCCCGACATCGATCGTGAATGGGCGTATGACTTCCTCTGTGCCGTCCGTCGCGGTGAGTGTGCCTTGGTAGGTTCCGGATTTCGCGTACCGGTGACTCGTCACGGGAAGGTAACTTTTGTGGGTATCGCCGAAATCCCAGGTGAACTTCACGTTCTTCCTGTTTCCCGACGCGGAAAAGGGGATGAGCGTACGTACATATCCCCTTTTCGGAATGGAAGATTTTTTGAGGGACGGTTCCTTGCCGAAAACGTTTTCTACGCCCGGTGTCAGGGACTTGCTCCATCGGAACCGGTCGGCCTCGAATCGTCCGTACGACGCCTCTTCAATGGTTGCGCCGTATGAAACGGTATCCATGACGGTCGTACCGTCCGGTGCGAAGAGTGTTACGGAGCCGTTGCTGTTGCGCAAGGAGAGCTTTGAGAGCGATCGTGGAAGGACGAGAAATCCGCCGGCCGGAATCTCGCGGTATTCCGACGCGAGCGTGTCCTTCCAGACGAACATACCCGATCCGGATCGGAGCATCCAACCGACGAGAGAAATCGGCGTATCGCTTGAGTTCCGGAGTTCGATCCATTCGTTTCCTTCGCCCTTTTCCTTGGGATTCGGGAAGAGCTCGTTGATGAGGATCGTCCCGATAACCGGAAAGGGAGCCAATATTTTCTCCGGATCAAAGACATTGCCCGTTCCAGGGGTAGGTGAATGGGTGAGAAAAAATAGTCCCGTTTCCGATCGCGCATATGAAGCACTCCTCTCTGTTTTTCCGTACGAGGTCGTGTCGGCAATCGTCCTATCTGGGAAGAGCAAGGTAACGGATTCAAATCCGGTGTTGTTGAGGGCGATTTTTGAGAGCGCATTTCCGATGACGAGAAATCCGTCCGGACCGATGACAGTACCCGTCGGAAACAGGTAGCCTGGACCGGTCGAAGCGTCTTTCAATGTCCATCCCGCAAGCGAAATCTCTTCTTCTCCCGTATTTCGGAGTTCGATCCACTCTTCATTGCCGGTTTCCGGATAGGGGAGAAACTCATTGATGACGATCGTCCCGGAAGGCGGAGTAAGAGGCGGTCGTTCTTCCAGATCGAAGACGTTTGCGTTCCCGGGAGTCGGAGTATGGGTCGGAATGAACTGTCCGGTATCGTTTCGTGCGAACGATATTCCTTGTCGCGCGTCTTCGTATGAGGTAGTGTCCGCAATGCTTCGGTCGGGGAACAAGAGCGTGACGGATTCAGCCCCTGAATTGTTCAATGCTATATGCGAGGTTCCCGCATCGAGAATCAGGAATCCGTTCGCGCCTATGACCGTCTTCGCTGGAAACGTATAGCCTGCACCGGAAGAAGCGTCTTTCACCGTCCAACCGGCGAGCGATATTTCCGTATCGCCTGTATTTCGGAGCTCAATCCATTCTTCTTTTCCGTTTTCCGGGTAGGGAAAAAACTCATTGATGATGATCGTTCCGGGAGGCGGAACGGGATTGATGCTGATCGTACAAGAGGCAGCTCGACTTCCGATCGGAGAAGGATTTTGGCTGACGTTCCAGGAAAAGTCGGAACGGTTTCTTTCTATACTTGTATATCCAGGGTCTTCTACGGTTTTGCTTCCGGAGAACGGCTCGGAAATAGCATTCGGGAATTGGATGGAATCAATCGGCTTCCCGTCATGAAACAGGGCGATTCCATTCGACGCGGTGATATATTTCGAATTTGATATGTCGGATGATCCTTTTATGGCTAAATAGGAAGATTCAGCCCCTGAATTTATCCACAGCAAGGATGCTCCTGATGGTATGCACGTACCTTCGGGAAATTCCGCGATCACTTCTTCTTTTGTTGTTATTATTCCCGTCGCACTGTTTTTTGACCCAGTTTGTTTTCGGAGACTCCAAATACCATTAAGAATGATATTTTTATCCGTGCGATTAAATATCTCAATAAAATCATTGTTTGCTTTTCCTGTACCTCCAGAAACCTGGATTTCACTCAAGAGGATATCCGGAAGATCAGGCGTCGACGTATCCACAACCGTTTCTTTATCTTGTGCCACGATTGACGACGTCATCATGAGGAGGCCGGTCGAGACCGGAGCATCCGATTCCGCGGTCACGGGAACTTCTGTCGGATTATCGGGAGACGGAGGCGCCGTTTCGGGTTCCACGGGAATATCACCGGGGTCATTTTCCAGAGGTGCACTTGGGAGGTCGGATTTTTTGATGACGGTCTTCTCGATCGTATCGGTCGGAGCATCCGAATCCGTTTCGAGAGGCGGTTTCGTTTCGGGCGAGTCGTTTTTCACCTGAAGAACGTCGGGATTCGGATCGGTGTTTATCGAAATATTTGTCGAATTGCCCGCGGTTATATCCGTGGTATCGGCCAGGGAAGGGCACGAGGAAACCAAGAGCGAGAAGGCGACGAGGGTCGGAATGAGAACGGTACGCCCGGAAATCATACGCGAATGTCTCAAAAGGTATTCCGGTTATCATAGTACAGGAACCCGCTTTGATACAAGTCCCGTTTTATGGTATTATTACTTTAGAATAAAGATCAATCCAAACATATGAGAATAGATATCGTCCCGGAAGGGAACAAGATGAAGAAGCCTGGAAGCGGTGACGACTGGAATTTGTCGCTTCTGTTGGATACGGTGTTCGGGGGTGTTGGGGCGCTGGTTGAAAAGGTGTTCGATATCGTCGTTTCCGGCGTGGAAGCGGCCGTATCCGGGACGATTCGCCGGCTGTTCGCCCTTGCGATCGGATTGATAGGACTTTTCTTCCTTCTCGGTGGATTCGCGGACTTGATGGATTACCTGTATGGGATACCGGGAATCGGCGGTATCATCGTCGGCGGGGTGGTGTTCCTAGCTGCGCTTATCGTGTCGGCGACCGCGGCGAGGAAACGATAGCTGGAAGAATTATTTTCTCTAAGTAGATAATTCATAAGGAAGCGTATTATGGCAAGCGGAATAAAGCTGGGTATGGAGAAGGTCGAGAAGGAACTCGAGAAGAGCCGAAAGCTCGTGGAGCGCGAGGCCGCGAAGATCAAGAAGGCCGTCGATTCGTCCGTGAAGCAGGCTGATGCGTATATTCGGAAGAATCCGGAGAAGGCGGTGGCCATCGCATCCGGTATCGCGGCGGCACTCGGCGCGGCGGCGGCACTCATCGCCACGCACGGCAAGAGGACAAAGAAATAATTCGGAACATTTCGAATTCGGACCGCCCCATACCATACGGTACAGGGCGGTTTTCGTTGATCGTCCTCGTGATATACTTGATTCATGAGCACAAGACAGAAAATCGTTGTTTTGGCGGGTGTCGTAGGAATTGCCGTCTTAGCGGCGTGGTTCGTGATGTCCGGCAACCGGAGCCGGGTGTTCACTGGTCGTTCGGAAATCGTGCCGCAAGACGATACGACGGCAGCACCCGTGACCGTGGTTGATTCCGCTTCCGATATGGTCGCTCCGGCTTCGGATGAAACCGTCGCTAAGGGTACGGAGTCCGATATTCCGAAGGAAACGATAACGGATACGAAAAAAAGCGCGCCGATACGATCTGATTCACCGGTAGCGGATACGAAATCCATTTCCGGTCCGACGATTGTCGATCGGCTCGTATCGTTCGGATACGAGAGTCGGTCGTCACGCGATATCGATACGATCGTCATCCATTCATCATACGACGCGCTCGGGAGTGATCCGTATTCGGTACAGGGCGTGATCGCGGAATACAAACAGGCCGGCGTTTCACCGCACTATCTCGTCGACAGGAAAGGCACGATTTATCGTCTGGTCGAGGACCGTGATGTGGCGTATCATGCGGGAGTGTCGAAGATGCCGGATGGTCGTACGGGTGTGAACGAATTCTCGATCGGTATAGAGGCCATCGGGAAGGATACGGATTCGCCGACCTCCGCTCAGTATACGAGTCTTCGGTCGCTTATCGCTTCATTGAAGGGGAAATATCCCATCAAATCCGTCCTCGGTCATTCCGATATCGCACCCGGCCGCAAGAGCGATCCGTGGGGATTCGATTGGAAAGAGATGAAATAAGAACAGATAACAGATAACAGGGAGCATCTCAGTTCTTTATGGATTTTCATTACGATAGCTCCTCGATCTTGTTTGTTGTCAGTGGTCAGCTGTAAGTCGTTCGTTTTTTCCCCAGGTATGAAATATTCGTTCAGGCTTGAAATAGGAAGGGAAGGGTCGAGGCTTTCGCTTTTGGAAGGGGACGAGCAGGTTTCGTCGCGGGAATGGCCCGAGGCGCGGGATATGGGTCATCAGCTGTTCGAGGCGATCGACGCTCTCTTGAAGGAATCGGATCTCGAACCGGCATGGGTCTCCTCGTTCGTCATCGAGACCGACATTCCCGAATCGTTCACGTCCGTCCGTATCGCGGAGTCGGTGGCGAAGGCGTGGGAATACGGGGCAAGAGGGTGATTCGATGTCGCCTTATGCTATACTGGAGGCGAACATCGAAAGAAAAAAGATATGTCACATTTTTCAAAAGATATTTCTATTGTCGTCGGCGGGGCGGCCGGGCAGGGCATCCAGACCGTCGAAGCCGCGCTCGTCCGGATCCTCAAGGAGGCCGGATACGGTATCTTCGCGTGCAAGGAATACATGTCGCGCGTCCGTGGCGGGAGCAACTCCGTAGAAATACGGCTTTCTTCGACGAAAAAGCCGCGCAAGGCTTACGTGCGGCGGATCGATTTCCTGTTCGCGCTCGACGCGCTGGCGCTCGAACATGCGAGGTGGCGGATCGGTGAGGGGACGACCGTTTTCGCCGAGAAAGCCGGAGCGGATGTGAGCGGGATTTTGCGACTCGTCGATACTCCGATACTGCGATTCGCGAACGAGGCGGGCGGCAGTCCACTCTATGCGAATTCCGTCGCGCTCGGAGTGATTCTCGGTGTACTCGGAATCCCGTCCGAGGGCGCGCAATCATATCTCACGAAGACGTTTTCCAGAAAAGGGGACGATATCGTGGCGAAGAATCTTGAGGCACTCGAGAAAGGATACCTCTTCGGGAAGCACTCGGCGTATGCCGAAGGTATCGAGGTCCCGCTTTCCCCGGATGAGGAAAAAAAGGACGACTTGCTGCTCGACGGGACGACCGCGCTCGGTATCGGGGCTTTGGCTGCCGGTTGTGATTTCATTTCCTCGTACCCGATGTCTCCCGGAACCGGCGTGCTCGCTTTTTTGGCGCAGCACGCGAAACGGTGCGGGGTCGTCGTCGATCAGGCGGAAGACGAGATTTCAGCCATAAACGCCGGACTCGGAGCTTCATATGCCGGCGCCCGTGCCTTGGTGACCACATCGGGCGGCGGATTCGACCTGATGCAGGAAGGCGTGAGCCTTTCGGGCATGATCGAGACGCCGATCGTGATCCATATCGGCCAGCGGCCGGGACCGGCGACCGGACTCCCGACACGCACCGAGCAGGGCGACCTGAATCTCGCGCTGTATGCCGGACACGGGGAGTTCGTGCGGGCCATCTACGCGCCGGGAACGCCTGCCGAGGCGATCGCGGTCATGGAACACGCGTTCGATGTCGCCGATGAATATCAGATCCCGACTTTCGTGCTCTCCGATCAGTATTTCCTCGATGCCATCGCTCCGATCGATGCGGGCGATATTCCGCGCTTGCCGCTCGCAAAGCATATCCGGAAGACCAGTGAGGGATATCTCCGTTATGCATTGACGACGGACGGACTGTCACCGCGTGGCGTGCCGGGATACGGCGAGGGACTCGTGTGCGTCGATTCGGACGAACACGATGAGAGCGGACATATCACGGAAAGCTTCGAGGTGCGCCGAGCGATGATGGACAAGCGGTTCAGGAGACTCGAAACGCTTCGTGAAAAGGCGATGATGCCGCATGAATTCGATAATTTCAAGGAATCGGAAACGGCGGTCGTCTCGTGGGGATCCAATGCCGGCGTCGTCGAGGAGTCGCTTGTGAAACTTGCAAGCAAAAAGCTCGGCGGGATTCATTTTGCCCAGGTATTCCCGATCAATCCGGAAGTGAAACACCTTCTGAAAGGGAAACGGATCGTCGTCGTCGAGAACAATCATACCGGACAATTCGCCGATCTCCTGGTCCGCGAACTCGGAGTGAAGGTTGACCGGCGTATTCTCAAATCGACCGGCGAACCGTTCTGTGTAGAGGAACTCATGGAAGAACTGAAGTCCGAAGCCTAAGAGTGGTAGCAAGTAGGCAGTAGAACGCAGTAAGGCTCCGCTTATTCGGACTTTCGAACGTACGGACTTGATAAACTTTCGACTTTTTCACTTTTGACTCACAATCCTATGTTTTCCTTCGATATGCCCCAAGACACCGATGTCGCCTGGTGTCCCGGCTGCGGGAACTTCCCGCTCCTCACCATCCTCAAGAACGCGCTTCGCGAACTCGGCAAACAGCCGGAAGAGACCGTGATCGCGTCCGGTATCGGCCAGGCCGCCAAAATGCCGCAGTATGTGGATGTGCATATGTTCAACGGTCTGCACGGCCGTTCGATTCCGGTGGCGATGGGCATCAAGCTCGCGAATCGCAATCTGACCGTGATCGCGGAATCCGGTGATGGCGACATTTACGGCGAGGGCGGGAACCATCTGTTGCACGTCGCACGTCGCAATCCGGATATCACCGTCCTCGTGCACAACAACATGGTGTACGGCCTCACGAAGGGCCAGGCCTCGCCGACTTCGGAGAAGGGGATGAAGAATCCGATTCAGCCGGACGGCGTCGTCATCGAGCCGTTCAATCCGATGGCGGTCGCCATTTCGGTGGACGCGCCGTTCGTGGCGCGCGCGAACGTGGGCGATCCGAATCATGCCAAGGAGATCATCAAGGCCGCGATCGACTTCAAGGGATTTTCGGTCGTCGATCTGTTCGTGCCGTGCGTGGTCTTCAACAAGACGAATACCTACCAGTGGTTCAAGGAACATACGTATCCTATCCCGCCATCTCATGATCCGTCCGATCGGGCCGCGGCGTTTCGGTTCGCGCTCGAGACCGACAAGCTCCCGCTCGGCATTCTGTATCAGAACGACTCCCGCGAGCTCTATGAGGACCGTCTCGGCATCACCGAAATCCCGCTCTACCAGCGCGAATTCGACGAGCAGGCCTTTCAGGAAGTCGTAGCCGGATATCGATAAACCAAGAAAGACGTCTTTGAATATCCGACCAAAGAATATTATAATATCGAATAGTCTTGACTATTCGATATTTTACTATATAATGGTCGTACGTGAAATAGAGGAAAAAAATGGTAATATCGGCTTATAAAAGACATAGAGAGTATGTATCGACGACAAATTGAGCAGATACAGAAGGATCTGGAGAAGAAGATGGTGTTTTTGGTCGGGCCACGCCAAGTCGGGAAGACATGGCTGGCGAAGCAGGTCAGTAAAGACTATGATTATCCCGTGTATCTCAATTATGACAGTGCGGAAGATCGGAATATTATCAAGCACGAATCATGGCCGGAAAAGACGGACTTGCTCATTTTGGACGAACTGCACAAGATGAAGGGATGGAAGAATTACCTGAAAGGTGTATTTGATACGAGACGATCGGAGTTGAAAATCCTGGTGACGGGAAGTGCGCGATTGAATACGTTTCGTCAGGCTGGCGATTCACTTGTGGGAAGATTTTTCTTGCATCGATTGCTCCCATTTTCCATTTCTGAAATCAAGGAGTCGAAAACGTATGCTGGGAAAATTGATCGCTTCCTGGAACGCGGTGGATTTCCAGAGCCGTTTTTGGCGGAACCGGTCGAAGATGCCGATCGTTGGAGACAGCAATATTCTGAAGGGTTGATTCGGACCGATGTGCTTGATTTCGAGAAGATTCACAACTATCAGGCGATGCGGATGGTATTGGACCTGCTTCGACAGAAGGTCGGCTCTCCGGTATCATTCGCGTCCATCGCGAACGATGTCCAGATTTCTCCCGTCACGGTAAAAAAATATATAGGAATCTTCGAAAGTCTCTATATCGTTTTCCGGGTGTCTCCGTATTCCAAAAATATCGCCCGGTCGATATTGAAGGAACCGAAGCTGTATTTTTTCGATACGGGACTTGTCATGGGTGATGCGGGGGCGAAATATGAGAATTTCATCGCTATAAGCCTCCTGAAGCATTCACTCGGAAAAACCGATGCGACCGGCAAGGAGTATTTTCTCCAATATATCCGTACCAAAGACGGAAGGGAAACCGATTTCGTGATGGTGGAGGATGGTCATATAGCCCGACTGGTCGAGGCGAAAGTGTCCGATGCCACGCTCAGCAAGAATCTTCTCTATTTTACCGATATGCTCGACCGTAAGGGTATACAGGTGGTCAAGGAGTTGAAGCAGGAACAAACGAAAGGGAATATCGAAATCGTCCGTGCGGAGAATTTTCTGAAAGAGCTGTTTTTGTAGTGCGCGAGATTGGGCATCGCTGATTCGCCGCTTTACGAGCGCACGTTCAATGAGGCCGCTTTCCAACAGATCTTGGCAGGGTATCGATAGGTTCGGTTATCATTAAAAAGACCTCTTGCGGGGTCTTTTTTGGTCTACGGATTTGCCCAAGGTCAGACCTTTGATTTCAAGGTCCGACCTTGGGTATATGCCGCTATTTCGCCACTGCCCACAGCGTCTCGAAGATGCTTTTGAAGCTGGTATGGATTGCCGGACTATCGATGATGAAAGCGAACTTTTCCTTGTAGGAAATTATGGCTATCTTGTTCTTTTCGTACATCAGCATCTCGATGTCGATCTTGAACAGTCCCGGCGGAAGGAATTTCGCCTGGCGTAAGTGTTGGACGCTTTTTCCCGAGAACGCGCGCATCTGTTCGTTGTCCGGCATCAGCGTCCGAGAAAGGATTTTCTGCCTGATCCGTTCCGGCCGATACGTTTTTTCGAAGAACTCGTCGCCGAAGTCCGAAAAGTATGATTCGGAAAACATCATCAGGATCTCTTTGCCCGGTTGTTCGAGTGATTTCATGAGGACTTCCTTGATTCCTTCCTCGCCCTCGAAATAGCGGATTTCCGGTTTGTTGTCGATGAGATTCGTGAATGCGAGAAGTTGTGGGATGATGTCCGATATTTCCTTTTTTCGTTCTTCCATAATCCTCTCAAGGTCTCTCGGATCTTCTGCAAAGTAAAGGGTCTTTCCGCCTTTCTTTATGGCGCTGACAAGGCCCTTTTTCATCAGGTTTTCCAGTGAGAGATAGACCGTGGTGCGTTTAATGCCTGATTTGAGCGCGATGCGACTGACCGATGTTTGACCAAGCTCAAGCGTGGCGAGGTAGATCTTCGCCTCGTTCTCGTTTAGCCCGGCGCTTTGGAGTTGTTTATGGAGCATAAAGAAAGATTATCATGTCTTGTCATCAGAAATGGCGACAAAATAAGTATAGCATATATTCATTTTAATGGCAATAATAAAGCATAATTATTGATATATGCATTCTTCATAATGAAATTATTGGCATTACTAGTGACAAAAAATTGATTCGGCGTTATACTATTCCGTTACGATGCGTTGACAAGTCTAAACGCAATAGGAACGTTCCTTCATAATTCAATACCAACCAAATCAAAACAAAGGGAAAATCATGAAATACATAGTTATGGCGATAGCGTTGTTGATGGGACTGGCGATTGAATGTCAGGCGGCCGAAGTCACCGTCAGTCAGGCGGTACTGTCCGATTACGTCAACAAGTCGGGAAGTCATAGCGGCGTCCCTATCGAACAGTCGATGGTTAGTCTCGATGCGAACGGATATTACGGTTGCATCTGGAACAATATCGATCTTGAGAAACGGGTCGTCAGCGAAACTGACTATGTTATCGGAAAACGGGTAACCGTCGACCATACGTACGGCAGATTTTTCGCCGACCTAAGCATCCAACGCTGGTGCGTAGCGGGATCATCCGAGAATATGCTCGAACTGGTCCTGAAACAAAATGGCCCCGTATGCGGTTCCGTGATATGGACCAAGCAGGTCACGACCGGGATAGCTTCCGGAAAGAACCGACTGTATGTCGAACTTGGCAAGCAGGCTGTCTTCGAAGGGCTGACTGTGACACCATCGATAGCGATCGCGTATCTCGACGGTTTCTACGCGACCAACGGGTGGGCACATGTGACGGGAAGAGTGCGGGCGGAGTACCCTGTGAGCGGAAATATCTCGTTCATCGCGCAGGGGAATATCCAGCACGGCCTCCTACACAAGAAAGACGACCTGATCTACGGCAGCGTGGGTATGAAACTCCTGCTGTAAAGTTGTTTCAAACGAAGGGCGGGAACATCGTTTCCCGCTTCCAATATTTCAAATCGCCATAGTGGCGGAAAAGACGAGGAGTGAGACATGAACGACAAAATGAAGCAGACATATGATGCTATCAGTGCCGAATACGCAAAAGCGACCGCGATCGATCCGAATAAGCGGTACGTACAGTATCCCGAATCACTCCGATTGATCGGCGATATCCGCGGGAAAAGCGTATTCGATGTCGGTTGCGCCAATGGCATGTTCACGCGGATGATGAAGCGGGCCGGGGCAAGCGAAGTGACAGGGTATGATCCGTCGCGCAGGGAGCTGGATGATGCCCGGTACGAAGAGTCGCAAAATCCTCAGGGTATCGAATATATCACTGATTATTCGGAATTGTCTGTCGGAAAACGATTCGATATCGTGACCGCGATCATGGTCATACCCGCGGTGGAACCGGAACAGCTGGAGGAACTCTTCGGTCATGCTGGAAGGTTTCTTGCAGAAGACGGAGTGTTCGTCGCCCTAACACTGAATCCGGATTTTAGACGGTTCGGAACGGTCGTGAACTGCAGACAATTTTTCAAAAGACCCGATGGTAGGATCGACATCGATTTTCTCAATGAGAACGGTCGGACGTACCTGTCCATCGTCGATGCCGATTTTTCCAAGCAGGACGTGGAATGTGCCGCGCGGGGAGCTGGCTTCACGGACGTGTGTTGGGAGCCGTTGAAGATAGACCCGGCAGGTATCGAACGATACGGAGTCGACTATTGGGCGGGGTATGAAGAAGACTGCCCGTATATCGGTCTCATCGCGAACAGGGGATAGGGATCTATGACAAGGGAGACGACATCGTCCCCCTTGTTTTTTTATGGGACGAGGAGATTGAATCGTATCGCTTGGTTTAAGCGAGCTCTTTACTCTTCGAGGACTCGGAAATATCTATGTTCCTGGCGAAGACCCGCGTTTTTACCTATAAGCCTCTTTTTTGTATCTGTTCCGATGCCGTATGTATAATGTAGTACGCATGCCGCCGACGTGGAACTCAGAAGGATCGTGCGCGAAGAAGGACAAATCAGCAAAGAAATTTGTTGTTGTCCCGAATTCGCGGAATGGGATGAAGACTATGCCAGCGGCTGCAGTCTCTGCGGTCGCACGGTATCCGTATGACAGAAACCTCCCCGGAAAAATCGGGGAGGTTTTGATGTTTATGCGAACCCGAGACGGATCTTGGTCTCCTCGGTCATGCGATCGGGGGACCAGGGTGGGTCGAAGGTGAGGTCGATGTTCACGTCTTCGATATCCGGAAGTTCGAGCAGTCGGTCCTCGATGTCTTTTTGGATGACGGGGAAGAGCGGACAGCCGATCGTCGTGAGGGTCATGGAAACCGTGGCGCTGCCTTCCGGGGTGATCTCTATGCCGTAGACCAGGCCCAGATCCACGATGGACACGCCGAGCTCGGGGTCGAGCACGGCACGGAGTTTTCCCATTGTCTGTTCCTTGATTTCAATAACGTTTTTCATAATGTGGTGATGCGTGTGATGCGCTGCCATTCTCCCACCCCTCAGTCACGAATACGTGACAGCTCCCCTCAGGCAGGGGAGCAGGAAGATAAAATGGTATGGTCATTCCTTTCGGACCTCCATGGTATAAAAAAATCACCCTTTTGGCAAAGAAGGATGTTTCGAAGCGTGAATTATGATCGCCCGTTCCACTCTTCCATGAATTCCTGTTCGAATCGTTCCATGAACTCATGCCGATGCTCGGCCATACGTTTCCCAGCTCCGGTGTTCATGTTGTCTTTCAGCTTCAGGAGTTTGCTGTGGAAATGATGTATCGTGGAAGGGTCGGCCGCCGTCGATTCGTCGTAGTTGGGTTGATTGAAAGGCATATCCGGTTCCCACATAGGCGTCCCATGAGCACCGTTATATGTGAAAGTCCGACCGATGCCGATTGCCCCGATGGCGTCGAGATTGTCGGCATCCTGGAGGATGAGCGTCTCGATATCCTGAGCGGTTTTTCCCGTTTCCGAGAAATCGTATTCTTCGTGGAATTCCACGCAGTGGCAGACCCGTTCTTTCTGCTTGTCCGTAAGCCCGGTTTCTTCCAGCAGTTCGCGAATTTGTGGGAGTGATGCTGTCGGCGGACAAAACACCCCGGATTCTTTTTCCATGATCCGGTGCAGGTCGTGCAGGAACGCCGCGACGGCTAACACGAGTCGGTCGCCGCCTTCTCGCTCCTGTATGGCAAGGGCGAGGTTCAGGACCCGTTTCAGATGATAGATATCGTGCCCGCTTCCTTCTTTGTGAAAGAGATGACGGATTTTTGATTCCAATGAAGCGATAATGACGTTAATCGAGGTATCGGTTTGGTTGTCCATATGTTCATTCCTTATTCGTACTGTATTATATCATTTCCCAAATCACACCATCCATAAGATTGTCTTTGCGAGCCCGTACTCGAGTAGCCTGTCCCGCGTATACTGGGGTGGCAATTCAATCACGTCGTTCGCAAGCGACGGTGACCAGTATTTCGGATTCGGCCCTGGACCGCCACGTTCCGCCGTTCGCGAAGGGCGGGACTCGCGGAGACGGAGGGAGCTGTTTCTTTACGATCTTCATACGATTTGTATCATGGAGCCGCGCCGGATGCAATCAGTCAGAAAACGAAAACGGACCCCCGGCGGGGATCCGCTCGTATAGACGGTTCGGATGACTAGTTCACGCTGATGGCGCCGACGGGGCAGCCGTTCCTCGCGCTCTCGATCGTCTCCTTGGAATCCGCATCGGCGGTCGAGAGGATGGCCGACTTGCCATCACCGTCGAGTCCGAACGTGTTGCCTGCGATGGCCGTGCAGCCGCCGCACCCGATGCAGACATCGCGATTCACCTCGACCGTCGCGCCGTTTGCGAGGGTTACTGGTCCGCTTGGCGCTGTTTCATCTTTGAATGCCATAGCATTATTCTTACAAACTTATAGAGTAATTATACCGTATTCGTAGAGTCTTGAGCAAGGGCCTTTTTCAACGTTTCGAGGGAAAGAAGGGCACACTTGAGCCGATTCGGGGAAAGTTCGACGCCGAGCAGGGCGAGGATATCGTCTGTTCCGAGGGCGAGCGCCGCTTCGATCGGTTTTCCTTTGATGGATTCGGAAAGAATCGAGGCAGATGCCTGTGAGATGGCACATCCTTGGCCGGTAAATCGGATTTTGGAAATACACCCGTCTTCAACAAGCAGATCAATCGAAAGTGAATCGCCGCAGGTGGGATTTTTGGCTTCCCCGTGATG
Source organism: Candidatus Moraniibacteriota bacterium (assembly GCA_037133435.1). Classification (GTDB taxonomy): domain Bacteria; phylum Patescibacteriota; class Minisyncoccia; order Moranbacterales; family UBA1568; genus JAAXTX01. The sequence continues at coordinate 94,425 of JBAXOD010000001.1, forward strand.
TGTCGGGTAATCGATGATCCCGCAATTGCGCGGATGCCGGGAATGGTCGAGGATGACGGCTTGGTAGAGGGAGGACATAGGACAGTAGTGAGTAGACAGTAGTGAGAAGTGAGGGAGGGACAGAGAAAGGAGTGTGCGGGGATGAAGAGAACTATGAAGTGAGACGAGAAGAATTACATTTAGCGGTGGCGCAGGGATTTTCTGTTTCTTGATAGGGGCTACGGCCTGAACAGCCTAACTGTATCTTTTAATCCTTCAATCAACTTTTCAATGTCCGCTTCGGTATTATACACCGAGAAGCTGATACGTGCCGTGGCGGGGAGGGAGAGGGCACGATGCATCGGGGCAGCGCAGTGTTCACCGGCACGGATGCAGATATCGCGTTCACCGAGCACCTGCGCTATGTCGTGCGGGTGGATGCCTTCCACGGTAAAGGAGACGATGCCGCTTTCGCGCCGATCATTCAAACCGAGAATATGAATCGAATCACCGAATGCTTTTTCGAGTATTGACACCGCCTTCGTCGCGAGCCCGGATTCGTATGCATGTATGGCATCGACACCGATCGAATCGACAAAGTCGAGCGCGGCACCGAGTCCGAAGACGGAAGCGATATCCGGTGTGCCTGCCTCGAAGCGGTGCGGGACGTCCATATAGGCCGGTTCGTCCGCAGTCGAATCAAGTACCATGCCTCCGCCGACCTGATAGGGCGGAAGCGATGAGAGTATGTCGTGTTTTCCGAAAAGGATACCGACCCCGGTAGGCCCGAAACATTTGTGGCCGGAGAAAGTGAGGAAGTCGCAATTCCAATTTGTGACATCGACCCGCAAGTGACCGACGGCTTGGGCAGCATCAATGACAGTCAGGATATCGGGATTCGCATCCAGTGCCGCACGGACAAGTTCTGCTACTGGATTCGGGGTTCCGAACACGTTCGATATGGCAGAGAAGGCGAAGACCTTCGTTTTGGAGTCGATGAAGGATTTCGCCGTTTCCGGACGTATAGATCCGTCCTCCTCGAAGGGGACGATGCGAAGTTCCACTCCTTTCTTTGCGGCAAGCCGTTTCCACGGGAGGAAATTCGAATGGTGTTCGAGTGCGGTCACGACGATATTGTCTTCTTGTTTGATCTGGTCTTCGAGGACGTAAGCAAGGAGATTGATGCTCTCAGTCGTATTTCGAGTAAAGACGATTTCGTCGACCTGTGCGCCGAGAAATTGGGCTGTCTGATCGCGTACTGATTCAAATCGAGCAGTTGTCTCTTCGGCGGTTGTATAAAGTCCACGACCGACATTGGCCGAGAGTGTCTCGTAATACGATGATATAGCATCGATGACCGGCGTCGGCGTAAGCGATGTCGCCGCCGAGTCGAGGTAGACGAGACCAGGTCTCGCGGTGAAGACTGGGAATTGTGATTTGATATCTTGCATAGGTTCCATGATTTGATTGGCGTAGTAGGGCGTTGTGTAGAAAGCAAATTATGTATATAAGTCTCCCTCTTTGTCCCAAAGGGGGAACAAGGGGGATTGGGAAAATATACGCTGAATATGTGTATCGTATTTCATCTTGTTTCAACCCCTCCTGTCCTCCCCTTGAGACAAGGGGAGAGAACGAAAGAGTGCGATAGAGAATTATGAGCGGATATCCTATATAGGATATGGAATAAAAAATCTTGAATTATGAATCAGGAGACTGAGCGTCTACCTGCTCCCCTTATGGAGGGAAAATCCACGCTCTGCGTGGTGAGGGGAGGAGATATTTTGAGTATATTTTTTCCGTGTCCGGTGGTTTTCTGATGTCAGTGGTGAGTTGTTGGTTATAAGTTTACTCATCATCTCTTTCGCGTCTTTGAAAAATCCGTCGGCGATGAGTGCGACAGCCTGGTCTGGGGAGACGCCTCGGGTCGCAAGGTAGTTGATCTGGTCGGTATCGGGTGCCGAGATGGCCGCGGCATGCGAGCAGGTCACGTCGTCGGTATCGATCTCGAGCTCGGGGACAGCCGAGGCGCTCGCTTCGGGGGAGAGGAGGAGTGCTCGGCAGTCCTGTTTCGCATCGGAACCGTCGGCGCCTTTTGCAATTTCGACCAGCCCGCGGAATCGGAGCGAGGACGATCCGTCGAGCCGTGCGCGAACGGTAGCGGAAGAAACGGTGTTCGGTGCAAGATGTTTTTGAATGATGATTGGCAAGAAATGTTCGTTATCAACTCCAGTATAGAATGCAAAGATATGTGCTACCGCATGTTCTCCGGTAAGTTCGAATACGACCTCGCCACCCCGGTTTTCCATCAGAAACACGACGTGCTCGTTTTCACCGAGCCGGTACGTCTTTTTCGGGTCATTTGTGATGTCTCTGAAAATCATAGGTATTCTTGATGTAATCCTCCCACCCCTCACCCTCGAAGACTCGGGAGCTCCCCTCAGGCAGGGGAGCAGGATGCTCCGCTTCCTCGTCGTTCGTTTCCTTATCCTACGTTTCCTTCCATCTCCAGGTTGATCAATCGGTTGAGCTCGAGGGAGTATTCCATCGGGACTTCCTTTACCACCGGTTCGATGAATCCGTTGACGAGGAGTCCGCCCGCTTCTTGTGGTGAAAGTCCGCGCGAGGCGAGATAGAAGAGCTTTTCCTCACCGATTTTTTCGACCGTCGCCTCGTGCGTGAGTCTGGCGTCCGAAGCATGCGACGAGAGCGACGGATACGTGTCCGATCGCGAGTCTTTGTCGAGGATGAGCGCGTCGCAGACGCTCGAGGAGGAACAGCCGGTTGCGTGCTTGGCGACACGGATATCTCCCCGAAAGGATGATCGTCCGCCGTCTTTGGAAATCGATTTGGAAACGATGCGCGAGTGTGTGTCGGGAGCGAGGTGGATCATGCGCGCGCCGGTATCCTGATGTTGTCCTTTGCCTGCGAGCGCGAGCGAAAGCATCTCTCCGCGTGCGCCACGGCCCGCAAGGATGACGGCCGGGTATTTCATCGTGACCTTGGAGCCAAGGTTGCAGTCCACCCATTCCATGACGGCGTCTTCTTCGGCTTTGGCGCGTTTGGTGACGAGGTTGTAGATGTTGCCGCTCCAGTTCTGAACGGTCGTGTAGCGGACCCGGGCGCCCTTTTTGACGAAGATCTCGACGACGGCGGAGTGGAGTGAATCGGTCCGGTAGATCGGCGCGGTGCAGCCTTCGAGGTAGTGGACGGAACTTCCTTCCTCGGCGATGATGAGTGTCCGTTCGAACTGGCCGAACGCCTCGGAATTGATACGGAAATAGGCCTGAAGTGGAAGGGTGACCTTCACGCCTTTCGGAATATGGACGAACGATCCGCCAGACCACGCGGCGGAATTGAGCGCCGAAGAAAAATTGTCGGCTGCCGGGACAAGCGTGCCGAAATATTCCCGGACGATGTCAGGATATTTCTTCACGGCGGTGTCCATGTCACAGAAGATGACGCCCTGCTTGGTCAGTTCCTTCTGTACGCTCTCGTAGACGACTTCGCTTTCATACTGCGCGGAGACACCGGCCAGGAAGTCTCGTTCCGCCTCGGGCACGCCGATACGGTCGTACGTTTCGCGAATTTCCGGCGGCAGGTCGTCCCAGCTTTTCACAGCCTGTTCGGTCGATTTTTTGTAGTATGTGATCGAATCGTAGTCGAGTGCCGAGAGGTCGGGACCCCACTTCGGTCGCGACGATGTCTCAAAAAGCTCGAAGGCCTTGAGGCGGAATTCGAGCATCCATTTCGGCTCGCCTTTGATTTCCGAGATCTGCCGGACGACGGACGCCGAAAGACCGCGCCCGGTTTTTTTGACCGTGTGTTCCGGTACGGAAAATCCGTACTTGTAGTCGAACTCGAGATCGTCTTTCTTGTCGTCCATAAGTCCCGTAAAGTCGAAAGTCAATTCTATCGAATATCCACTGAGATAGTATGAGCAGGTTGAATAGCTGTTGGAACAAATCCCTCCCCCTGCCCGCAGTTGCTACAGCGTTGCAGGCGGACTCGAAGACTCGGTACTCCCTTTTTCAAAAGGGAGAAAGCTTCTTTTAACGCGAGTCTTAGTTATTACACCTCCCCCTTTGAAAAAGGGGGATAAGAGGGGGATTTTCTCACTTCTCACTTCTCACTTCCCACTCCTATCCCTTCGAATCCCTCATCGATCGTCTTCGTTGCGAGATCGTGTCCACCGATAGCCGCGACTCGGCCATCCTTGAGAATGATGACGGAGTCAGGTTTGATGAGCTCAATGAGTCGAGGTGAGTGGGTGATATAGATTTTTGTCGCGTTTTTTGGGAGGTGTGTGTGCAGGAATTCCGCGATGCGCTTCATAGCGTCCGTATCGGTACCGGTATCGATCTCGTCGAATATCACGAGTGATGGTGCGAGAATAGCGGCTTGGATAGCCTCGATCTTCTTGCGCTCGCCTCCGGAGAATCCGTCGTGAATGGAACGCGTGAGAAATTCCTCGGCGAGACCGATTTCTTTGGCGAGCGAGCGTAGTTCATGATGAAGGGTGACGGGATCCTTCTTTCCGTCGAGCGCGACACGGAGGAGCTCTTCGACCGAGACGCCCGGAATCGGGAGTGGGGACTGGAAGGAAAGGAACATGCCGAGCTTTGCGCGTTTGTCCGCGGACAACGGCTTCAAATCCACACCGTTCCACGTAAGCTCGGAATCGTCTGAAAGGAAAATGTCCGGCCGTCCCATGATTGCTGCCGACAAGGTCGACTTGCCGGAGCCGTTCGGCCCGAGGACGACGTACGTCTTTCCCGGTTCGAAACGAAGCGAGATGTCGTGGAGTATTTCCTTGTCGCCGATAGTGGTGGTGAGATTCTTTATGGAAAGCATAGGGTATGGTATGACTGACAACTTACAACTAACAACTTATCCGCTACATCTCCGCCACGGAGTGAGCGGACCCGCTCGCTATGACGAGAGGGCAACTGATAACAAACAACAAATACTTGTCATTGCGAGTCCCGCTCTTCGCGAAGGGCGGGGTGTGGCAATCCATTCATATTTTCTCTGATTCCTTGTGGTGAGTAGTGAGTTGTGAGTTGTGAGTTGAGCTGACTGATCGTCATTCCTGATAATGTCTTTTCGATTTCAATCTCGAGCCTACGCAGCACATCGTTTGTCCGGCAGTGGGAGGGGAAGTCACAGGGAAGGGTGCCTTTGCCGCCCGGGGACGAGAAGGTTCGCACGGGACCGTCGAGCGATTTGAGAATGTCCCAGACGGAGACTTCCTTCCGCGTGAGGGCATACCCACCCTCGACGCCTTTGGTGGACTCGATAATGTCGACCTTGCGGAGTTTTTGCAAGATCTTCTCGAGGAAGTCCTCGGGGATATGTTCGCGTTCCGCGAGCTCACGCGCCGAAACCGGTCCGTCCGCTTCCGCGAGACTGACTGCCGCCCTGAGGCCGTAATAAGCCTTTTTTGAGATTTTCATCTCCGTTTCTCTAATATGGACCATTTCGGTCCTATTTAAGCAGAAAGGTGAAAATTTGTAAAGCGGCGCATAAATAGTCGAGAGGTGACACGAGAGGACGGCCGTCATTTCATGACATCTTACGGTACATCGTGGGTATAGGGGTACGATTTTATGACATTTTCAATATGTAGAAAAAGGGCGCATGTTGCCATGCGTCCTTGTGGTTTTCATATCGGCCATTATCGTAGGCCGAGTCGTGCTTTTGCTTCCTCAAGCCGGGTTTCAAGACCCGGGAGTTCTTTGGTCAGTTTGGAAACGCATTTCGAGTGCCATCCCAGGGATTGCTTTGCATCAGTGACGGACTGATTAAGTATCGTGTATCCGCTTGTCTGGATTTCCAACACCCGTTTTTTCAATGAGTCTATCGGTCCGTCCATGAGTGATCTGAGAATATCTGCCAGTTCGGGTGATTCACGAATGATAGCCTCCGTCTCTCTTAGCCAGTATGCGGGAAGTTCCTTTTCCAGTGGTACGACATATTTCTTCCATACCCATATGATACAGATCATTGGTCCAAAGAGAATGCCTGTAAATATAAATCCGTCTATATTCGCATCTATCATTATGAAGTTGAAATGAGTGATGAGATGTAATATGACAGCAACCCATACAGGCATAATCATTACAGTTGTTATCAGCGTTCCGCCTTCTTCGCCGAATATGAATTGCATCTTCCCGGCTATTTTTTTAAAAGTCTTTTTCATTTTTGCTCCTTTGGATCTTGATGTGGCTGTGGCAAGGGCATGTGGTAGGGCCCGACCGGTTGAGGGGGATGAGGCGGGATAATCCTTTCCAAATCCTTATCGTCAGTGAATATGAGAACTGCCATCCCGCTGAGAATAAGGAAGAGTATGAAATATCCTGCCAGGTTTTTTCTTATCCGTGCCCATAAACGAGACAAAGCAGTTGCTTGTCCGAGATGATTCTTAATGAACTTTTTCATTATGGCCGTCCTTTGTTTGAGGTTAGTGGTTGCTTTGATTTTCCGTGAGTCTATATCCGTTACAAAATATGTCAATAGTGTTATTATGATATTATGAAAAGGGCTTTATATTAAGTAAATGTTAGAAATTTATTGATAAATATGACGGAATTAGTTGACATATTATGAACATTCTTGTATGCTAGAAACATGGAAAATCTTGAGAAAAAACTCCTGAAGACCGGACTAAGCGAGAAGGCGATTACTGTCTATCTCGCGATTTTGGCGATCGGAAAGGGGAACGTATCGGCGATCGCGCGCAAGTCCGGACTCAAACGGACGAGTCTCTATCAATACCTCGACGAACTGTTGCAGCGGGACTTCCTCTATCAGACCGTGAAAGGAAAGCGTGTGGAGTATGCGGCGGCAAGCCCAAAGAAACTCCTGTCCTCGTTCGAGAAGGAGAAGCGCGAGCTGGATCGGAAACGGGCCAGCGTGGAAGCTGTAATTCCCGAACTCGAGGCGCTCTATTCGAAATCGTTCCGTAAGCCGCAGGTGACGTTCTATGAGGGCAAGGAGCGAATTCTGGAAGCATATCGGGAGATGGTCGATACCAATCAGGACGTCTATACGATGTTCTCGCTTGATCATTTCTTTACCGTCTTCACCAAGGAAGAAAATCATGAGCTCCTGATTCAGCTGAAGGCGAGCGGCGTGACGCTCTATGATCTCATCGAGCGGCCGGAAGTGGAAACGGACCGGAGGTGGATGAAGAAATATGAATCATTCGTGAAGCAGAAGGTGCTTCCCGAGGAGCTCCGGTTCGAATCCGATCTCTTAGTGACAGGGGATCGTCTGTTTCTCGTGTCGTTCGAGAACCTCGTCGCGGTCATCATCACAGATCACGCGATTGCCGATATTCAACGTCAATTCCTGAAATATATTTGGAAACGAGTGTAGATTGGTGTGCGGTTACGTCTGTCATCCCGAGCGTAGTCGAGGGATCTGTTATTAATATTGCGCAGATTCCTCGACTCGCGGACTCGCTCGGAATGACATGCGGTTGATTCTTTTCCTTTTGGACGATACCATTCCCTCATGGAAGAGAACTTCTGGGAACAATTGAAAAGGCCATTTTTTGCGCTGGCGCCGATGGACGACGTGACGGATTATCCGTTCCAAGCCCGACAGATTTTTAGAAAAAGTTACCGGATATTTTACTTGTGTTTTTGGCTTTATTATGCTACAATACAGACATGGAAACGCTGGAAAAAAAATCATTGTTCTGGGATGTCGACGTGCAAGAATTGGATGTTCAAAAACATCGCGATTTTATTATGAAGCGGATTTTCGGCATGGGTGATCTGGAAGATCTTGCCTGGTCACGGAAGGAATATGGGGCCGACGTTCTCAAGAACCTGTTCCTGCTTTCCGCGGACGGACTTGATGCGAAATCGCGCAACTTTTGGAAAAAATATTTTCATCTTTCAGACGAAGAACTATGTACCCCGAAACGATCGACCCAGGGACAAAGCGCGTTCTCGACACGCTAACCAGCCTTCGCCAAGGCTCCGGTGTGGCGGGGGTCGTTCCCGGATTTCTTGATTCATTCTATCTCGCCGGTGGAACGGCGCTCGCGATAGAACTTGGTCATCGCCGATCTATCGACCTCGACTTTTTCTCATCGGAGGATTTTCGACCGTCGGATATCCGTCTGGTGCTTTCGAAAGCGGGTGAACTGGTCGTCGTCGGGGAGGATGTCGGGACGCTTCATATCACGTTTGACGGCGTGAAAGTGAGTTTTCTTCGATATCGGTATCGGATGCTTTTTGATGCGGTCGGTTTCGAGGGAGTGAAACTCGCTGATGAACGGGATATTGCCGCGATGAAAATCGACGCGATCGCTTCCCGCGGGAGTCGGAAGGACTTCGTCGATCTTTTCGTCCTTTTGGAAAAATACACGTTTCAAGAGATCCTCGGTTTTTTTGAACACAAATTCGAGGGCATCGGATTCAATACGCTTCATATCCTGAAAAGCCTGGTCTTTTTCGAAGACGCCGAAGGAGAGCCGATGCCGATGATGCTACGCGATATTTCGTGGGAAGTCGTCAAGAAAACGATTGCGGACGCGGTGATGGACTTTGAACGAGAGCAGGAAATGAGAGCATGACGATGAACTTCCGGAAACAACTGAAAAAACCGTTTTTCGCTTTGGCGATGGTGGACGACGTGACGGATATATAACGATACGTATATGGAAAAGGAGCCGAATATTTCAGGGAAAGACCTTCTTCCGGAACTCCGAAAAGAGGCGGTAAAGGAAATCGCGCGCATCAAAGCGGAAGGAAAAGAGAAAATGGCCGGGGAATATAAAAAAACCGTAATGGAACTTCGGTTTATCAATCTTGTCAATAAATATATCGCTGAGGAATTCGAAGAACTTGGAGTGGATGGATTCTCCCAGATAGAGCCGGAACAGGTCCACTTATTGGATCACGACGGCTATTATAATAGCTTGAATGCAAGAAAGACCGGTAGGGGTACATCTCGCATTATGAAAGGAGCGGCTTACATATGTCGTGACAACCCGGAACATAGGCTGGATACGTATGTGGCGATGTTGCATGAGTCGGTACATTTATGTAGCTGTGAGAAAACCGAGATATATACCCTGGAGAGCGACGAATTGCACGACTTCATTGACACAAGTCGTACCGGTTATGCGAACTTCATTTACGTAGAGGATCGATATGAGGGTAATCATGAGCATTTCAGGGGATTGAATGAGGCTGTAACGGATATGTTTGTCATTGATTTTTTTACCAGACATAAGGGAGAAATCGCGGATTGTTTACAGATCACGGAAAATGAGGCTTCCGGTTTTCAGTTGAACTATTCGGTCTACGTTGAGCTCTTGGAGGGAATCATCGAGAAAATATCGGAATTTCGGAATGAAACGAGTGATGAGACTCGAAAACGATTCAAAAGAGGCGCCTTGACTGGAGATATGACACATCTTCGGGATATCGAACACATATATGGTCCGGGTTCGCTTCGGGTGCTTGCCGCGGCCGATTCGTGGGTGGATGGAAACGAACCGAATGGTGAAAAAATTGACAAGCTCTTTGCGTTTTTTAAAGCTGAGGACGATGGCGAGCGTGAAAAAACCGCTTTGGAAATATTAAATGAACGTGAGCGTGAGGCCTATCTTAAAATCAGAAGGAAGAGTATTTCAGATGGGGAGACAATATCTGAGTGAGCATGAAACATTATGGATATTGGATTCTGGAAACAACTGAAAAAACCTTTTTTCGCTTTGGCGCCGATGGACGACGTGACGGATTTTCCGTTCCGGACGATGCTTACGCGGCACGGGAAGCCGGACGTGATGTGGACCGAATTCGTGTCCGCGGACGGGCTTGTGCACCCGGACGGCCTCAGGGCGCTTCTGCCGAAGCTCGAATACGACGGGGAAACGGAACGGCCTATCGTGGCGCAGCTCTTTTCCTCGTCGCCTGAAAAGATACGTCAGGCGGCGTACCTGATCGCGGACCTCGGATTCGACGGGGTGGACATCAATATGGGGTGTCCCGACAAGGCGATCAATAAACAGGGAGCCGGCGCGGCTCTTATTCAGGATCCGACGCTTGCCAAAGAAATCATCATCGCGGCGAAGGAAGGTGTGGCTTCACATCGTCGTCCGATTCCGGTTTCAGTGAAAACGCGGATCGGCTGGAACCGAGACGAGCTCGAGACCTGGATCCCTGAACTTCTTTCCGTATCGCCTGCTGCTATTACGGTGCATGCGCGGACGCGCAAGGAAATGTCGCTCGTGCCGGCACGCTGGGACCGTATCGCCCGCGCGGTCGAGATTGCTAAAGGAACCGGGGTGCTCATCATCGGGAACGGCGATGTTATGGATCTGGCCGATGGAAGAGCGAAGGCGAAAGAAACCGGAGCGGACGGCATCATGCTGGGCCGGGCTACGCTTGGCAATCCATGGGTATTCGATTCACACAAAAGGGATATCACCGTCGAGGAGAAGCTAACGGCACTCGTCGAGCACACCAAACTTTTTGAGCAGTTCTACGGCGAAGGCCACCGTTTCGAAATCATGCGCAAACACTACAAGGCGTACGTGAACGGTTTTAACGGTGCCAGACCGCTCCGCATCACGCTCATGGAATCCAAAAACGCCGCCGACACGGAACGGATTGTTTCGGAGTTTCTCTTGTCGGTAGGGGCAGTGGCGTGAAGGGTTGGAAATATTGGAACTGTGGGAAAGGATAAAAGTTTAGTGAAAATAGCGATATAGTAGCAAAAATTCACTAATTTTTTTAAATACCATTTCCAAAAACTGATTTCATTTCTGTCTCCGCGAGGATTTCTGTACTCAGAAATTCGTGGCGGTCCAGAATGAAGTTTTAGATCCTGGATTGCCACGGGCGAATACGCCCTCGCAAAGACGTCATTGCAGGGAATATCTGGGATCATACGCAATATCTGTTTTAAAATGGTATTATTCAATAACAAAGTAAACGACGATACATGTATATGGCCGATCATCTGGTGGACATCGTGAATGAGCGTGACGAGGTTGTCGGCTCGGATCTCAAAAGCCGAAAAGCAGAACTCGGGTTCATATCCCGCGCATCGGCCGTTTTCTTGCACGATTCCGAGGGGAATATCGTGGTATGCAAGCGTGCCCCACACAAGAAGTTCTCTCCAAACTCGTATGACTTGGCAGCGGTTGGAAGCGTCTGTGCAGGAGAAACGTATGAAGAAGCCGCCCGACGCGAACTCTTTGAGGAAGTCGGCATTACCTGCGACCTGACGCTCCTCGACGTCCATTATCAGGAAGCCGTCGAAGGCGGCGTCATGATGCGGCATTTCTGCGGGATCTTTCTTGGTTGTTCCGATGAGGAACCGGTACTCAATGATGAACTTTCAGAATGGAAGAAGCTTTCATATACACAGCTTGTCGAAGCGCTTGCGCGGGAGCCGGAAAAATTCTGCCCCGGCCTCGTAAATGACTTCCGATGCGTTCAGGAGCAACTCAGCCGTCGCTTCACAAATGGGAAATCCAAATGACAATGTTTTTGGCATTCCGTGCTCTTTGTTCGTTTTCAATATGCTTCATCGGCCGCCCGCCTTTTGACGGATTCCCATTTTTTGCTAGTATGAGGTGTATTTAAGCTGGCATTATTAACAAAAAAACCGCTATGGAGGGTCAAAATGCTTATTAAGCGGGGATATATTTGTGTCGCTTCGCTGGATGACGGGGACAATGTCTTTTTTGGCAAAGGCGCCTCGGTTCATGAGGCATATTCGGATATCCGACTAAGTGATCTTTCTTTTTTCGAAACGAAAAGTGAGGCAAGAAGTGTGAGTAGAATATTGGCATGTCAGGCAGAGTTTTCAAATGTTTTCTGTGGACGAATTTGTCTAAAGATTGCTGAAACTTACGAGGAAATTGAGTCGTTCGAGCAGAAAAAATGGGCACAATTTGTTGTTATTGCTCGAAACTTTGTTGGTCCCGACCTTGTCGGCCGGTGGGCGAAGAACACGGCAGCATGGTCTGTTCAGGGGGGCAACAGTCTTCGGCATAACGGCATGCGACCGTTTACGAAACATTGGAAAGCTTTGGATTGTATGATGCAGACATGTCGTCAGCAGGACGGACAAGAGCGTTCCTTTATGGCAATCTATTCATTCAGCCGGCTTGTTTAGGAGACATTTTTCCGTTAGTTGATGGATACTTGATAACGAACCGGGAGGTAATTCCTGGTTCGTTTTTCTTTTTTTAAATGCGTGGTATCATTCCCATTCGACAAACGAATCCCATGAAGATAGCGATGCTTATTTCCGGCGGGGTGGACAGCTCGGTGTCGTTCCGATCTTGTTATGGCGATCTAAGTATCTCTCTCAAATCTCAACGCACATGTAAGCCAAAAAATACGCTTGCCGTCTGAAATCCGAAAATTTCGGCTACCCGCCTGCAATGCTTTGCCTAGCAATGCGGGCAGGCCCGTCCGCAACGATTGCGTAGCGATTCGGGCGGACCCCGACCGTCTCGCCAAGCGATCGTCGAGGGCGGGCAAACCATTCAAAACTCGTCAGGTTAGTTAGTAGCCTTCTCTCCTTTTTCATGGTTTTTCACCTAGAGGGTGACCAACCTCTGGTTGGCGCTCAAACGAAATTTTCGGATTTACAGCGCGACATGAGATTTGAGATAGATACTAAAGCGATGATTGAGTATGTATGGATAAAATGTACTTGACAAAATCATATTATCTGATATTATGGATTTATGAAATATTAAGTCGAATAATATCCCGAATATGAGCATTCTTAGGGACATTACGAGGCAGGCGAGTCTATATCTCGATACTCCGGAAATATTGCTTTTTATCGGTCCGAGACAGGCCGGAAAGACGACCATCCTGAGGCAATTGAAAGACATCCTAGATCAACGAGGAGATGTTTCGTATCTCATCAATCTTGAAGATTCCGAATACCTTGAACTGTTGAACAAGTCCCCGAAAAATCTGTTCAAAATAGTATCGATAGACCTTGATCAAAAGACCACTCTTTTCATTGATGAGATCCAGTATCTGAAAAATCCGTCGAATTTCCTGAAGTACCTGTATGATGAATATGCCGGAAAAGTGAAAGTCGTGGCGTCGGGATCATCGGCATTCTATCTGGACGAGAAATTCAAGGACTCGATGGCGGGGAGAAAAAAGATATTCAATGTATTGACGTTGTCTTTCCCTGAATTCCTGCTTTTCAAGGGGGAGGAGAAATTGTCGAAATCGCGACTTGGGGATTTGTCGCTTCAGGATACGGAAAAGGTATCGGGGTATTTCCGTGAATATATGGTTTATGGGGGATATCCGAGAGTCGTGCTTGCGGCTCTTTCCGAAAAAGAGGATCTTTTGCGGGAAATCGCCTTTTCGTACATAAAAAAGGACGTGTTTGAGGCGCGGATCAGGAATGACGATTCGTTTTATAAACTGTTCAGGATCTTGGCGAATCAGGTCGGGAGTCTGACGAATGCCGCAGAGCTCGCTTCGACGTTGGATGTTTCGAAAACGGCTATCGACCGATATCTCTATGTGATGCGACTGTCATTTCATATCTCTCTTGTCAGGCCGTTTTTTCGGAATATCAGGAAAGAATTGACGAAGATGCCGAAGGTGTATTTTCATGACTTGGGACTTCGGAATTTCTTCGTTGGAAGCTTTGATGCTTTTGAGACCCGCGATGACAAAGGGGAATTGTTGGAAAATGCCGTGTTCCGACAGTTGCTTGTAAAAAACAATGCGGAAGATATCAATTTTTGGAGGACGACTCAGAAAAATGAAGTTGATTTTATCGTGAATGGCGCCGATGCATTTGAAGTGAAATCCGATGTGACGAAATTCAACAAAAAGAAATACGTGAGTTTTTTGGGAAGCTATCCGAAAATCAATTTTTCGCTCGTGACTATCGATAAGAAACAGGCTGATTTGGACGGATACACCGTCTTGAACGCATGGGAAGTATAAGATTTTGATAAACCCAATGAAAGTTGCGATGCTTATTTCCGGCGGGGTGGACAGCTCGGTGTCGCTCCGGTTGCTCAAGGACGCGGGGCACGATATTACCGCGTTTTACCTCAAGATATGGCTTGAGGACGAGTTGTCGTTCTTGGGGGAATGCCCATGGGAGGAGGATTTGGGATTCGTCCGGTCGGTCTGCGAGGGGGCGGGGGTGCCGCTTCGGGTTGTGCCGTTTCAGAAGGAATACCACGAGAGGATCGTGTCATACGTGATCGCCGAGGCGAAAGCGGGACGGACGCCGAATCCGGACGTGTTTTGCAATACGCTCATCAAGTTCGGCGCGTTCGTCGAGGCATATGGGGCCGAGTTCGACCGGGTTGCGACGGGGCATTATGCGAAAACGGAAATCCGCGATGGGAAGGCCCGCCTGCAACAAAACTGTATGCATGGCGGGCAGGCGCGACTCTTACGTTCGGCTGACGAACACAAGGACCAGACCTACTTTCTTTCCCGGCTCCGGCAGGATCAGCTGGCGAAGGCGGTATTTCCGATCGGCGGCTATCGCAAGGACGAGGTACGTGAGCTCGCGCGAACGTATGGACTTTCGAATGCGGCACGCAAGGACAGTCAGGGAATCTGTTTCCTCGGTACGATCCCGTTCGACCAGTTTCTCAAGGAGACACTTGGCACGAAAGAAGGGGACATCGTGGATGCCAAGACCGGAGCCGTGCTCGCCAAGCACGACGGCTATTGGTTTTATACGATCGGACAGCGGCGCGGTATCGGGCTTTCCGGCGGACCTTGGTACGTGACCGGCAAGGATGTCGCGAAAAATATCATATTCATATCGAACGCGTATCGGAGCGCGGAGACGGCGAGAACGGAGTTTGATGTCGAGGGACTCTCGTGGATCGCGGACGTGCCGACTTCTGATGATACACTGACGGTGAAGCTTCGTCACGGGGCACAGGAATATCCGTGTACGCTCTTGACCCAGTCGAATGGTCACGGCCATGTCATACTGAAGCACGGGGATACCGGTATCGCGGCGGGGCAGATCGCGGTGTTCTATCGGGGAGATGAATGCCTGGGGAGCGGGATTATCGCCGAAGGCGATAATCAGTTAATAGATAGCAGTAGCTTTTAAGATTCCTGCTCCCCTGCCTGAGGGGAGCTCCCTGGTTTTACAGGGTGAGGGGTGGGAGTTTTTATACAGAAAATCGGATTTGTATCAATTGTCTGAATTTGCACCCCTCAGTCTCGAAGACTCGACAGCTCCCCTCGGAAAGGGGAGCAGGTAGCAGGGAATCAGGATAGCTTATATGTAATGATATGAACAAACGACGGATTGAAAAACTGAAATTCTTTGAAGAGAAACTGCACGACTTTTTTCGAAAGGCCGGACGGGAGCATTTGCCGTGGAGGAAAGCGCGTATTACCGCGTACGAGGTCTGGGTGTCGGAAATCATGCTGCAGCAGACGCAGGTGTCGCGAGTGATCGGATATTATGAGCGGTTCCTGGAGCGGTTCCCAACGGTGAACGATCTGGCGAACGCAACGTGGGAAGAATTCCTGCCGTACTATGCGGGTCTTGGCTACTATGCTCGCGGCAAGAATATGCTCAAGGCGGCGAAAACCGTGGTCGAAACGTTCGATGGATCGTTTCCGAAGGATGTGAAGAATCTTGAAACATTACCCGGAGTCGGTCCGTATACCGCGGCGGCGATCGCGAGCTTCGCATACGGGAAAAACACGATCGCATGGGACACGAACCTTCGTCGCGTGGTAGGGCGGTTTTTCTTCGGATCGAAAAAGGCCGATATCCCGTTTATCGAATTCGAGGAAACGTTTCGATCGCCGGCCAAGGAACTGAACGGGGCACTCATGGATTTCGGAAGCGCGATCTGCGTGTCGCGGCCGAAGTGCGGGGCGTGCCCTCTCCGAGACAGATGCAAATATTTTAGGAATCACGGAAAAGATGAAATGCGAAATGCGAAAGACGTATTAGAAAGGGAAACAAGATCAAATCCCACCCCTCGGAGACTCGGTACTCCCTTTACGAAAGGGAGAGATGGAACAGGAACGAAGAAAACAAAAACAGAGACGAATTCGAAATTCGAAATTCCTGCCCGCAATGCTACGCATAACGTTGCAGGCGGGCAAAATTCGAAATTAAGCTTTAAGGATGCGCGGGTGATGCTGACACTGCATGAGGGGCATAGGAAATACTATTCTTCGAAGAAACGGGGGTATTCACCGTTCATCGTGCCGTCTTCTCACAATACGAGAGCGGGCATCAAGGACTGGTTCCGCGATCGGTACGGGCTCGAACTTTCCGTCCGACCCCCGCACGGCAAAATAGTAACAGATGGAAAGCCAACACTGTTGGTAAATGCTCAGATTCTTCTCGGCAAGCCCGACTTCTTGATATTTAGGAAAGAAGATATCGGACACGAAGGGCAATAATACAAGGTCCGTTCTCTCATTTTCTCCCACTCGTTCAACCCGATCTTTTCTTGTATTTATGGCCAAATTCCTGTATGCTTGGCGTGTAAATGGCTTGATTCCGCTATGAAAAAATCGGATTTGAACAAATACCTGTTTCTTTTCCTAATCGTGTCCGCCGGAGCGGCGGTATTCTTCATTTTCGAGCCGTTCCTTACCTCTATTATCGTCGCGGCTATTTTCGCGGTGCAGTTCCGGAATGTGAATCGGACACTTCGGAAAATCTTCTTTGGAAGTCGGGCCGCAGCGTCCGCGGTCATCTGTGTTCTGGTCGCGATCGTCATCGTGACGCCGGTATCCATCGTCGTCGGTTTCGCGATCAATGAAACGGCCTCTTTCTATCATTCGGGGCAGAGCGGGGATGTCATCGACAAAGGTATCGTCTTATTGGAGCAGTCGTCCCTTTTGCATAAGGTGTTTCCGGGAAGCGATCTCTCGACCCGATTCGCGGAATCGTTCCGCACGGTTTCCTCGGGGCTCGTCGGTATCATCGGCGCGGCCTATCAGGGATTGGCACAGTTCGTCTTGTGGCTGTTCGTGATGTTCTTCGCCTTGTTTTACTTTCTCGCGGACGGGGAAAACATCATGCGATACGCGAAACGGTTCTCACCCCTGCAAGACGATCAGGATACGCATCTCTTCCAGAAATTCCATTCCATCAGCCGCGCCATGATCAAGGGGACGCTCGTCGTAGGCGCGGTACAGGGCGTGCTGGCGTGTCTGGCATTCATGGTCGCCGGAGTCCCTTCGCCGGTCATGCTCGGAATCGTCGTCGCGCTCGCGTCACTCATACCCGGAGTCGGAACGGCCCTTGTCTGGTTTCCGACCGGAGTCATCCTGATCGCCTCCGGAGACGTCTGGCAAGGCGTGTTCGTCCTGGCGTTCGGTCTGGGTATCGTTTCAATGATCGATAACGTCCTGCGTCCGAAACTCGTCGGTCGGGACACGGAGATGCATCCCTTGCTCGTCTTTTTCGCGACGCTCGGCGGCATCACCCTCTTCGGGCTTCCCGGGCTTCTGATCGGTCCGATCACCGTTTCGCTTTTCTTCGCACTTGAGGAGATTTACGCATCGGAATACGGGGCTAAGAGCCTATCTCAATAGGAACATACCTACTGCGCCTACGATCTTCGGCGTACACGCGCGTACCCCTTGTCGCCTTATCCAGATAAGGCTCCGCGGGTTACCCGCCTTTCCGCTCAAAGCTTATACGGCTCGTGACGGAGACCCTATTGGGATTGGCTCTAAGTCCGAACATGCCTTGTTATGATCGAATGGTGGCAGTATCTTCCGGAACGGATCGATCCCGTCGCATTCACAGCCGGGCCTTTTTTTGTACGGTGGTACGCGCTCTGCTTTATCCTCGGATTTCTCGTGATGACCGGATTCCTGCTCTTCCGATCGGGAAGATCCGGATCGGCTTTCGACCGGGAGACCGTCTGGGACGCGGCGACCGTGACGTTTCTCGGCGTGCTTCTCGGCGGTCGCCTGGGGTATGCGCTTTTTTACGATCAGGCGCTTTTCACCTCACCGCGCTCATTGGTGTTTCCGGTCGATGCCGGAACCGGATCGTTCATCGGTATCCATGGCATGAGTTTTT
>JBAXOD010000002.1:0-111776 GCA_037133435.1 Candidatus Moraniibacteriota bacterium
GATGGTTAGAGATGAACCAGTGTACCCCGTTGCGTTAGAAGTTGGAAACCGCCATCAATAAGCTGGTGATAAAAATCATAACGTGATATATCCCAAAAAGCACGATGGCAAAAACTATCCTGAACGTGTTCTGATGAATGAACTGAAGCTTTTCCGGAATACGACATCCGTCCAACCAGGCAATCAACAGTGATCGAATCTCTTCTGGAAGACGGTACCAAAGAAAGAACACAGGGCAGCTTATCACGAACAAGATTCCAATAATTTTCAATATCAAGTTCAGGTCATTTTTGGAGTCTGCCCAGAATCCATCGCTACTCTCTTCCAACAACTCTTTCCTGTCATCTTTCTCAAATTTTTCCATCACTCGATTCCTCTCATGTATTCAATAATTGGAATTATTGTAAGGCACAAACTTCATGAAATACTTACAGAAAAGCATCATCACGTCAAGTGAGTGAGTCGTAAGAAAAAACGGGACCCTCTCGGGTCCCGTTTTCCTGTCCTTTTTGGCGAAAGAATCACGCTTCCTTGCGCATCCTGCCGTAGGCATCGGCGGCCTTGATGGCGGCGAATACCGACTCCGGCGTGATCGGCACGAGTTCGTTGTAGATGGTCTCCCCTTCCGCACAGGCGCGGACGGCCACCTTCATAAGGTCCTCGTCGGACACGTTCTCGAGTCCCACCTGGGCAAGCGTCGTCGGCAGTCCGACCGATTCGCAGAAGGTGTACACCTCGTCGATAATCTCGGCCGGCTTGTCGGTCAGGAAGACCGACGTGACGACGCCGATCGCGACTTTCTCGCCGTGATAGTAGTGGTGTGTCGGCCCGAGCACCGTCAGACCGTTGTGCACGGCATGGCACGACGCGATACCTCCGCTTTCGAATCCGAGTCCGGAAAGAAGCGTGTTCGCCTCGACGACTTTCTCGAAGGCCGGCGTGACGACACCCGTCTCGTTCGACACCTTCGCAGCGACACCGAACTCAAGAAGTGTGTCATAACAGAGCTCCGCGAGCGCATAGGCCGTCATACTTCCCTTCTCGCCGGCGAAATTGTTCGCGTATTTCGTCTGGCACGACCGTGCCTCGAGCCAGGTCGAGAGCGCGTCGCCCATACCGGAAACCAGGAACCGCACCGGCGCCTTCGCGATGACCGACGTATCCACCAAGACGACGTTCGGGTTCGACGGCAGGAAAAGA
The DNA here is from genome assembly GCA_037133435.1 of Candidatus Moraniibacteriota bacterium. Taxonomy (GTDB): domain Bacteria; phylum Patescibacteriota; class Minisyncoccia; order Moranbacterales; family UBA1568; genus JAAXTX01. Next base: position 1,201 of record JBAXOD010000002.1, read on the forward strand.
TACCGGTCGACCGCTCCCTCGTCGGTATAGATGACCGAAAGCGCGCTGCACGGCGCGTCGGTCGACGCGATGGTCGGCGCGATGATGACCGGCAGGGACAGCGCGTGCGCGACGGCCTTGGCGGTATCGATCGTCTTGCCTCCGCCGATGGCGATGACGACCGCACTCCCGTCCGCCTTCACGAGCTCCGTGACGCGGCTTATCTCCTTGTCGCTGCATTCCCCGTTGAACTTCTCGAAGGTTATCTCGATCTCCTTCTTGATCTCTTCTTGGTATCCCGGGATCACCGACTCGAACACGTACGGGTCGCAGATCGCGAACGCCTTCTTTCCGAATTTCGCCGATTCCTTGCCGAGACGCGACAACGCTCCCGCTCCCTGGATATACTTCCCAGGAAAAATACTCGCCTGTATCATACGGTTCTCCTCAAAAATTATGCCGCCAATAAACGAAAAGACGGGTGCTCGTATGGGGCACCCGTCTTTCACGACTCTTGCAGTATAGCATGATTTTCAGACCGTGTCCAACCCGCCGCACGAATCATCCTAGAAATCCCAGCTGCCGTTCATACTGCTCGACTGGGTATAGTTTACGACCGTGCTCTCGAAGAAATTACTCCGATCCCCGTTCGTATCCTGCAGCCGGTCGAGGTGCTTGTAGGGATTCGTGACGGCATCGGGATAGAGCGGCCCGAGGCCGATCATCGCCAGCCGGCCGTTGGCGAGCCACTTCGTATAGTCCTCGGTCGTCTGCCGGTTCATGCCGGGTATGCGGCTGCCCAGGATATGATTGCTCCACTCGATCTCCTGCGTGACGGCGGTATCCATCATCTCGCGGAGAATCTTTTCATTCCAGATGTCCGGAAACTCGAGCCGGATCTCCTTTAAGATATTGCCAAAGAGCGTGATATGCGTCAGCTCGTCACGACGGATGTAGGCGATCACCCGCCCGGTCGCGAGCATCTTCATCTTGTCGACCAGCGTGTCGAAAAACGCGAAGCCGTTGTAGAAATAGACGGACTCGAGGAGGAAGTTCGCCACGACGGAACGGAAAAAATTCGTATCGGACGGCTCCCGGAGAAAGTCCTCGTATATCTGCCCGATATAGCGGTTCCGCGCGAGCAGCACCTCGTCGGTACGCCAGAAATAATAGATCTCGTCACGCTCCTTGCTCTCCACCACCGACTCGAGGATCGTCGCATACGACTGCGAATGGATCGCCTCCTGATAGGTCTGGATGGCCAGGATCAGTTTCACCTCGGGCGATGTCACATAGTCCGACAGGTGCGGCAGATTCACCGTCTGTATGGAATCAAGAAAGATCAAAAAGGACAGTATGCCCTTGTACGCGCGCTGTTCTTCGGGAGAAAGGTCGGACCCGAACATCCGCGCGTCATCCTTGAGGCCCGAGACCTTCTCCGGCACCCAGAAGTTCCCGATCATCACCTGATAGAGCGACTTGGCCCAGGGATACTTCGTGGCGTTCAGGTTGAAGAGCCCCGTCGTCTCGCCCTTGATGATCTTCCGTACCGCCACGTCATCATTCCCTTCGGGATTGAACATCGGGTTTGCCGTCATTTTCTGTGCCATAGGCTTTGAATAAAGAATGATGAATGAAGAAGAAAGAATTGAGAAGTGAGAAGTGAGAATTAAGAATGTGGAATAAGGAATTCGACTGGATTGCCCGCATTGTGTCTCCCCGTTCTTCGTTCTCCGTTGTCGGTTGTGAGTTGGTAGTTGAATCTTTTCTCCCGAATTTCCCGATTCTCCGTTGTCAGTTATAAGTTGTAAGTTATTCGTCGTCAGTTGTTCGTTGTAAGTTGTCAGTTGTCAGTTGTCAGTTGATTCTTATCCGCTACAACTCACGCAATCCTCCTTCACCTCGCCGGAAAGACTCCGCACATAGTAAACCGTCTTTATGCCCTCGGACCACGACCGGACATAGTATTCATACAGCTGGGCCGGGCTCGTTCTCGACGGGTCGATCATCCACTCGAACGAGATCGACTGATCGATCCACTTGTAGAGCACCGCCATCATGTCGATGACATCGTCCATATCCATGTGGATGTATTCCTTGTAGTGCCAGAAATTCTCCTTGCTGAGTTTGGGTGCCACACGCACCGTCGGCGCCGAGAGATTCGTCTCCACGAAGAATTTCTTGTAGATCGGCAACAGTGCCGCGGTCGTGCCGACCACACCGGCGGTCGACGTATTCGGTGCCGGAGCGGTATGGTAGGCGAACCGCACTCCGTGTTGTTTCATATCCACGAACAGTTTTTTCCATGCCGCCCCGTCCTCGGTATTTTTTTCGAACCAGTCCACATCACGGCCGAGAATCTTTCCGTGGTCGTAGTCGCTCCCCTCGTAGAGCGGGTATTTGCCGCGCTCCTTCGCCAGGTCGACGGACGCGCGATAGGTCGCGAGCGCATACTTCGCGAAAAGTTTGTCCGTGTTTTCCCGCGCCTCGGGACTGTCGTACGCGAGCTTGCGCGTCGCGAGGTATTCCGCGAGTCCCAAATAGCCGAGTCCCACGCTCCGGTACCGCATCGCGGTGCGTTTCGCTTCCTGGATCGGGTAATAGTTGAGTGTGATCACATTGTCGAGCATCCGCATCGCGATCGGAATGATCGCTTCGATCATCTCTTGGTCGTTCACCTTCGCCACATTAATGGACGCGAGGTTACACACGACCGTGTCGCCAGGCTCATATTTGATGAGCACCTTCCCGTCCTCGAGCGTCTCCTCCACGAATTTCGAGGCGGACGTGTTCTGGCAGATCTCGGTACAGAGCTGCGACGAGTAGATATTGCCCGCGTGCCGGTTCGGATTGAGCCGGTTCACGGTATCGCGGAAGAACACGTACGGCATGCCGGTCTCCACCACCGTTTTCAGGAATTTCTTAAAAAGCTCCTTGGCCGGCACGGTCTTCTTCATCGTCAGCCGGTCGTCGGCTTCCGCCTCCAGATAGAACGCCTCGAACGCGTCACCGAAATGATCCTGCAGGTTCTTGCCATAGACGCGCCACACCTCGTGCGGATCGAACAGCGTAATATCCCCGTTCTCCGCGAGCCGTTTCATGAAAAGGTCCGGAATGGAGAGTGCCGGGAAGATATCGTATGCTTTGGAACGCACGTCGCCCGTCTCCGTCTGCAGGTCGAGGAAGTCGTACACGTCGTGATGCCAGATATCAAGCGTCACCGAGATCGCCCCGAGACGGCTCCCGAGCTGGTTCACCGCGATCGCCGTATCGTTGATCACCTTGATCCACGGGTTCACCCCGCCCGACATGCCCATGACCCCGCGGATGGCGCTGCCGCGCGCGCGGATATTGCCCAGATATACACCCACCCCTCCGCCGAATTTCGAGATTTGTGCGATATTCTCCACTGCATGATAGATCGCACGCAAGTCGTCGTCCACGTTGAGCTTGAAGCAGCTCGAGAGCTGATGAAAGGTCGTCCGCGCGTTCAACAGGGACGGCGTCGCAAGCGACACCTGCTGCCTTGCGCACGCGAGGTACATGGCTACCGCCGTATCAATCCGCGTCTCCTTGGGTTCCGGAATGGCCAAGAACAGTCCCACGAAGAAATACATTTCCTGCGGAAGTTCGCGGATGATCTTGTTCGGATTCAAAAGATACCGTTTCTGAAGCGAGAGCACCGTCGTATAGCCGTAGGACAGGTCGAGTGTCGCGTCGATTCGCGCGGCGGCGGCGAGGATATCCTCGTCGGTATACGCCTCGCGGAATTGCTTGGCATAGAGTCCCTTGTCGATATAGTCACGGTAGTGCGCAAGCACCGATTCCGGCGCGTACACCTCGTCATGCGTGATGCCCCGGTTCCGGCACGCTTCCTTGTAGAGGTTGAAGAGCGCGATGCGGCCGGCCACCTCCTGCCAGTGGATATTCTCCACCGTCACGAGGTCGATGCAGGTCTTTACCAGAAGTTTGTTGATGTCCGACGTCTTGATCGCGTCGATGATGTTCTTCTTGAACGCCTCGACGAGGTCCTCGAACCGGCACCACTCCCCGTAGCCCACGACCGCCCGATCGAACACGGCGCGAATCTTCGCGATATCGAAGAGTTCTTTCGTACCGTCTTGCTTCACGACCTGGAGCGTTTGCCGCTCGAACTGCTCTTGCAACCGGTCCCGCAACTCATCGCGTTCCTCGCTCCGTTTTTCCCGATAGAGGATGTACGCCTTGGCGATTTCAAACCGGCTCCCCTTCATGAGGTGCTGCTCCACCAGGTCCTGCACAGCTTCCACTTCCGTGATGTGCCCCTCGCCCTGCTCGCCGTGCACGTGCGCCAGGTCGGCCACGATCTCGTCGGTCATGCCGGCTATGAAGGATTTGTCCGTCTCGCCCGTCGCGTCGCACGCAAGCTCGATCGCGCGCTCTATCTTCGACCGGTCGAAGGGAACGATTTCACCGTTTCTCAATTTTATGTCCGCGATGTTCATATGGTTTCGCGTCGAAACGCTGTTAGTGTTACGCTCGTCCGACCCGGTCGGAACCGAAAGACGCGAAGAGCCCGTACATGATACCTCATTTCCGCGACTCGTTCAACTATCCGCTTGTGGAGCGAAAATATGACTTGTGTATCCATGACATCCGTACCATACTACATGTTGTTGTTTCGACCGTTCACCATACAAATCCTGAAATCGGGAACAAAAAAACTCCCGCGTGGGAGTCGGTTCCAACATGTATATCAAACACCATCGCCAGTCTCGAATCACCGGTTTATTTCCGTTCAAAACTCTCGGCAATCCGGATCGCGGATTGTTTCACTTCCCCGACGGTCGTCTCGCTTCCGATCGATATCCTGATATAGACACCAGTCTATTGGATGGAACCATGAATTTTTCCCAGCTCTCCGAAGCGAAGCGCGATTTCCTTATTCGTGTCAGACAATGAACTACCCCGCAGTAGAGCAGACGGGGTATCAGCAGACTCAGAGCCTATCCGTTAGGGTCTAAGTATCTCTCTCAAATCTCATGTCGAGCTGTACATTCGAAAATTTCGATAGGAGCGCCAACCAGAGGTTGGTCACCCTCTCAGTAAAAAACCATGAAAAAGGAGAGAAGGCTACTAACTAACCTGACGAGTTTTGAATGGTTTGCCCGCCCTCGACGATCGCTTGGCGAGACGGTCGGGGTCCGCCCGAATCGCTACGCAATCGTTGCGGACGGGCCTGCCCGCATTGCTAGGCAAAGCATTGCAGGCGGGTAGCCGAAATTTTCGGATTTCAGCCGGCAAGCGGATTTTTTGGCTTATATGTGCGTTGAGATTTGAGAGAGATACAAAGAGATATTAAATTACGCCAATGTATCTGCCCGTCAATAGCATGCGTTCTTCCCCACTCACATGCATTCCTGACTGACTCTAAGCCCGGCTTTCGCGCGAAAAAGACATCGCCTTTTCCATACGAAAAAACGGGGCCGGATGGCCCCGTTTTTTGGACTTCGTCCAGCGTCTATTACAAGCCGGTCGAGGTGCTTGTGGTAATAACCTTCTTTACGTTCTGAGTGATATCTCGGACGGTCGTCGCCACGACACTCGTCCCCGTCACTGTTCCCTTCACATTGACCTTGTCCCCCACTTTCAGATCAGCGAATGTGATCGCGACACCATGATTATTGACGAAAGAGGCCGACGACGTACTGATGCTGTACACCTTGTTCCCCTTGGCCATGGTGAAACTATTCGAACCGAGGGAGGCGATTTTCCCCGGAATTGTCCGGTTGTGCGTCTTCTGGTTCCCCTTCACCCTGGTCACGTTTTTCGCCTGTGCCGCCACACTGTTGCCATGCGCCTCTGTGCTCTTCCCGTGAACGACACTGCTCTTGGCGCTCGCTACCCCGGCCAACGAAACACCGACGAGAACCGCCACGACGCCGACCGATACGATACTTCTGAAATTCCTTTTCATATTCTTTTTCAAAAAATATAAGATACGACTCACCCTACCTTGTACTGATATTAACATATTTTCGAGTACAAACCAACTTTGACCGGAAACGAGTCCGGTCTGTTTTCGATTCCTTTCCCCATCGCCTCACACGCCGACATCGCTGCGGACGATACCGTCCGTGATCTTCACGTGTTCCGTCTTCCCGAAGCTTTCCCCGCCGAGGAAGCGCCCGGACGCCTTGAGAATATAACTTCCGTTTTCAACAAGCATGAAATAGCGACCGAGTACGTCGGACACTGCGAACGCCGTTCTCCGTTGCGGCTCCGCGACGTCGTAGATCGAGAGCATGGTAAACGGAACCGGCTGTCCGGTCTGAGCGCTGGTTATCAGACCAAAGGCTTTCTTTTTGAAGAAGACGAGATACACGAGCATTGCCAGATAGACCGCGAACAGGACCATATTCAGCACCGTCGGAAACAGGTAGACGATACCGGAATTGATCACGAATCCGGCGTAAAAGAGTATGAGAAACGCATCACGTTTCACGATCGAAAACAACGAGGTATAAGCGGCGACCTTTCTTCTGGCGAAATCCTGCCAGTCTATGGAAGTCGTCCTGAGCGCGATGCTGACTTTCACCGCGTCATTTTCCTTGATGGTGATCGCCTGGCCGACGTAGAGCCCGCCATAGAGGATGTCCTGTTGATTCGCCTTTTCTAGCTCGTAGTCCTTTCTCGAGACTCTCAGGGTATACGTCCCGGGGTTCGGCAAAAATCCGTAGTGTCCGAACGAATCGGATACCGACGTCTCGCCGACGCTTCCGTCCTCCTTGACGATCGAGACCGCGACTCCGCTCAACGGCTGTTTCGTTTCGCTGTCGAACACGGTCCCCCAGCCGTCTTCCCGTTTCTTGTTCCCGAAAAATCCGACTACGCCGAAAACCCTGGACGAGAATTCGCCGAACGGTTCGGATGACGTCGCGAACAGCGGAATCCGAGTCGGAGAACCGATCAGGACGATTCCGGCCGCCAATCCGGCCAGAACGGTTGCGACGAGCGTTGTCGCGATCGTATGAAGAAACCGTTTCGCCGCCGTTACCGTTTCTTCCAGGTCAGACGGTTCCGAAGATGCCGGTTGCGTCACGACCGCCGACGGAGAATGCGTCGGTTCGCCGGAAGGTGCTTGCCCGACCACCGGCGCGTTCGGGGGTGTCGAGATGGGAGCAGGCGGCACCGTAGAGCCTGAGCCAACGGGATGCGTAATGGTTACTGATCGCTCTTTGGAGTACTCCGAATGTTTTCCGCTCTTCTTCCGGTATCCGCGGATACGATAGGTGTACGTGCCGGAAGACAACTTCGATCCGTCATCGACATAGGTATGCTTGTCCCTGTCCACCGTCGCGATATTCTCGAATGGACCGTTTCCGAATGCGCGTTCAATCTCAATCTCATCGATGGCACGGCATGGGTTTCTCCAGGAAAGTTTCACGTCACCGTCCGGCTGGATATTTGCCGCAAGATCCAAGGGCCTGCACGCCTTGTCTTTGATATTCACCGGCTTTTCGTCGTCGCCCGAATCGACAGGGGGCGTGACTACGCCCTCGGCAGCCGTCCGAAAGCTCACCTCGCTCCCGCTGCCCGTACCGGCACTGTTGGTAGCGGACGCACGGACGTAGTAGGTCGTATCGGCCACAAGCCCGGATAGGTCACAGGAATAGGCGCTGCCCGCATTGGTCACCGGGCTGCACGTGTTGGGATAGATGCCCGACTGGGTGCCCCACTTGATTTCAACGCCGCTCGGTGCCTCGCCTCCGTCACTCGTGAGGGTGGCTTTCAGCGTAGCGGAGACCGAGGCGATGCCGGTCGCGGGATCGGTGACGATGGTAGGGATGACGGGAGCGGAAATATCCGCACCGTTTACCGATGCGAAGCGGACGTATTGCGCGCCGATCGTGCCAGCATCGACATACAACATTCTCGGGAGGTTATTGCTGTCGACGACGAGAGAGATACCTTTCCAAAAATTCCAAAAATCTCCGCTGGGATCAGTGCTATCTACCATGATATTGTCCGACGTCGAACATGTGACATTGGTGCAATTGATGAGATGAAGGTACCCGTCGGAAATACCGGAATACGCGATACTTGCGAGATTGCCACCGCGGATCGCCAAGCCGAAACCGTTGATTGATCCAAGCGCATCGGTCGTGACCGTCACATCGCTTTTCGCCTCGCTTTTCGCCGTACAGTCCGGATCGGAACAGGTCACATAGTGCAGTGCATTATCTTGATTCAGGTATGCGATACGCGCGAAACCGTCACTCCCCATTCGCACGACGACGCCATAGTTTCCCGGATAAATGTACGGATAATTTTGGTTCCCGGGATCGCTTACGATCGTCGTAATGACCGGAGTCGTACAGTCGGCATCGGTACACCGGGCATATTCCAAAATATCGGTGCTTTGCGGATAGACGATCCGCGCAAATCCGTCAGTCCCCATGCTCAGGCTGATATTGGCCGTTCCAAATAAATGCTGCCCTCCGAAGACCGTATCGACGACACCTGCACAATCCGCGTCAAGACATCTAACGAAGTGATTCGCATTACCGCCCCAACCATCGAAATAAGCGACGCGGGGGAATCCCTTGGGTCCCTTCGCTATTTCCACTCCGTATCTGCCGGGCCCGTTTGCCCCATCGGCAATCTGATACGACGTCGTCGCGGAGCAGTCATTGTCCAGGCATGTATACACCCAGAGAGAGTTGTCCGGTTTGGCGTAGACGATACGAGCGAATCCATCCGATCCCGAGGTGAGAAGAGAACTGCCCGGTCTCATATCCCAACTCACGTCGCTGTCGACCACGTTCGTGACCCGGTGCGTACAATCCGCGTCGGTACATCGTGCATAGGTAAGATTGTTATTATTATCCAGGAATAGGAGACGCGAAAATCCGTCGGGGCCGACGAATAGCCCCGTCCCGTTTTCGGTGAAGCCCGTCGAGATTGAGGTCGTCGTGATCCCGGGTATCGTATCCGCTCGCACTAAAGGCGGCTGCACCACAAACAACGATATGCCGCACACGAAGGCGGCTATCGTTTTCTTCCTTGCGATTCGGGCAATGAACGTTCTCATCTTCGGGATGGTTCTTTCAATGTTGCCCTCGTATCATACCACGATTTCTACCGTCAAAACCAGAGACCTTGCGAAGGGAGATCTTAGGTTTTTCCTAGAGCGGGTAACGGGAATCGAACCCGTGTCCCTAGCTTGGGAAGCTAGTGTACTACCATTGTACTATACCCGCCTCGAGATAATTTGCCTTGAGAATCATCCGGCATACGCTACACCGCTCGTCTTACTCGCGAAGTACCCCGCGAATGCCGGGGCGAACCCGTGCCCCTAGCTTGGCAACGTCGCTCGCGAGCGACGTGCCGAGGGAAGCTAGTGTACTACCAACTACCATACCCGCAGTGTTCTGCTGGGAGCTCGGTGCTACCAACTCCTCTACCCGCCTACGCTACGCTTCGGCGTGGCAACGCCCGCCATTCACTATTGCTTCCGATATGGCAATGCCCTCCCATTCGTCACTTATCCCGCTCGTTTATCACGTCGTTCGCGAACGACGTGACGAGACGACGTGACTGCAACATTGTAGCATGCGGAAACGTATTGTAAAGAGCGGTTCTTTCCGCATATATGCCGATTGTCCGCTTTTCAAACCGATATCGGCATGATAAGATAGCTCCATAATATCCCTCCCGAAATCACATGAATTCATTTTTTACGCGCGGCAGAATCATCGCGCTTGGCGTTGCTGTCGTGCTCGTCGTGGGAGGATGGTTCCTTTTTTCGTACGCGATGAATCACAAACAGGAATTCGCGGTCGGCGGACTTTCCCTGCTTTCCAAGGTCACAAACCTGCTCCCGATCGCTCCGGACACGAAAAAGGAGATCGATACCGTCAATTCACTCGTATCCACTTTCACCAAAACGGACGGGCAGACCCACACCTTTCTCGTACTGTTGCAGAACAACTATGAACTCAGACCCGGCGGAGGATTCCTCGGCCAATACGGCATCCTCAAGGTGAAGGACGGGCAGATTGTCTCGTTTTTCGTGGAAGACGCGAATTTGCTCGACCAGAGGATCACGGCAAGCATCACCCCGCCATACCCGCTTACCCGCTACATGCAAATCAAACGATGGAAGTTCCGCGACTCCAACTGGAGCCCGAGTTTTCCGGAAAACGTGACGAAAGCGGAATATTTCTATAAACTCGCAGGCGGTCGCGAACAGTTCGAGGGCGCCATCGCGGTCAATGCCGACGTACTCAACCACATACTCGGGATCACCGGGCCCATCACCATTCCCGGCTTCGGCACCTACACGAGCGACAATGCGGCCATGGATCTCGAAGAGGATGTTGAGAAGGCCTATCTCGGTGACAATGTCCCGGCCGAACTCAAACAAGCCCGAAAGGGGGTCATGAAACGGCTTGCTACGGAAATTGTCAGCAGCATTTCAAGTCTCGGTGACTTGAAGAAGCTTTCCGATCTCGGTCTTGCGGAACTTCGCGACAAGAACGTCCAGCTCTATTTCACCGATGCGACACTCCAAAGTCAGGTCGAGGCCGTCCATTGGGATGGCAAGGTCGAAAAGGATTGGACGAAGGACTATCTCATGGTCGTCGACGCGAATATGGGAGCGCTCAAGAGCGACTATTATGTGAAGCGCTCGCTCGATTATGTCATCGATTTCACGGCCGAGAAGCCGACCGCGACCGTAACATACACGTACAATCATACGGCGACCTACGGGGACTGGCGCACGAGCGACTATCATACGTACACACGAGTGATCGCGCCGAAGGGATCGGTCTATGTAGAGGGCTCGCGCGTGAAGACCGGCGGGGTATCCTCTGCGGATTCGACGGAGTGGAATAAGACCGTCTTCGGCTACAAGGTGGACACGATCATGAACACCACGCTCCCGACCGGCATCACCTATACGCTTCCCTCGACCATCACCGCGGACAACTATGAGCTCCTCATCCAGAAACAGTCCGGTACCGGCACCATCCCCGTCAAGGTGACCGTAAAGACCAAAGATAAGGAATATACTCAGACCGCCGACCTCATAAAAGACCTCCATTTCTCGTTCCAGACGACGAACAAGAAATAGTAAATTCGGTGAAAGTCTGAGAAGTCGTGGTCAAAAGTCAGAAACGGATAAAAGGGCCTAAATCCGGCTCTCGGGGTTGATGCTTGGCCCAAGAAATGATACGCTCAGACCATAGCGCGTCTGTCTTTTGTTTCTGCCCCAAAGCCTGATTCGCTATACGGTGTAGCCATTAGTTGTTGGTTGTTAGTTGTAAGTCAAAAGTATGTCTCACAATCTCTCGACCGTCCGCCATTCCCTCGCGCATGTCCTCGCGATGGCCATCCTGAAGCGCGACCCGGAGGCGGTGCTCGGCACCGGCCCTGCGACCGAGGACGGGTTCTTTTATGATATCCTCTTTTCCGAGGGCCGGGGCGTCTCTCCCGACGATTTCAAATCGATCGTCGACGATATGCGATCGATCGTGAAGAAGAAACTCCCCTTCGTAAAAAGAACCTTGTCACCGGACGAGGCTCGCGAACGTTTCTCCGACAACCCGTTCAAGCTCGAAATCATCGGCGAAGCCGAAGCGCGCGGCGAAGAAATCACCGTTTTCGAGACGGGCGACTTCGTCGATCTGTGTGCCGGCCCGCACGTCGACAATACGGGCGATATCGATCTTCTTTCCTTCTCGCTCAAGGGTCTCGCCGGCGCGTACTGGCGCGGCGACGAGAAGAATCCCATGCTCGTCCGCGTCTCGGGATTCGCCTTCGAGAACAAGGCCGCCCTCGTCGCGCATCTCGCCTTACTCGAAGAAGCCAAGAAGCGCGACCATCGCAAACTCGGAAAGGAACTCAATCTGTTCACCGTCTCGCCGCTCGTGGGTGCGGGACTTCCGCTCATGCAGCCCAAGGGCATGATCATCCGCCAGAAAATCGAAGACCTCCTCTGGAAACTGCATGAGGACAAGGGATACTCGCGCGTCTGGACCCCGCATATCGCGAAGGAGGAACTTTATGTCACGTCCGGGCACGCGGCCAAATTCGGCGACGAGCTCTTCCGTGTCTCGGGCAAGGAGGAACAATTCATCATGAAGCCGATGAACTGCCCGCACCACATGCAGATCTTCGCGGACAATCGGTTCTCGTACCGCGACATGCCGGTCCGCTATTTCGAGCCGGCGACCGTATATCGCGACGAGAAGTCCGGCCAGCTCGGCGGCCTCACGCGTGTGCGTGCCATAACCCAAGACGATGGCCATCTTTTCTGCCGTGTCTCACAGATAAAGGAAGAGGTCTCGACCATCGTTTCGATCATCCGGGAATTCTACACGATCTTCGGACTCATGGACGGGTATTGGGTCTCGCTCTCGGTCCGAGGCGAAGACAAGTCAAAGTATCTGGGAGAAGACGACGCCTGGAACGAGGCAGAAGGCGCACTCGAAAACGCCGCCAAAGAAAACGATCTCAATTATCGACGAGTCGAGGGCGAGGCCGCCTTCTACGGACCCAAGCTCGACTTCATGTTCAAGGACGCCATCGGACGCGAGTGGCAGCTTGCCACCATCCAGTGCGACTTCAACCTTCCCGAGCGCTTCGACCTCTCGTTCACGAACGAGGAGGGCGTAGCTGAACGACCGGTCGTGATACATCGTGCCATCTCGGGTTCGCTCGAGCGGTTCATGGGTATCATGATCGAACACTATGCCGGCGCGTTCCCTTTCTGGCTTTCCCCCGTCCAAGTCGATGTCTTGCCTATCGGTGAGGCTCATCAGAAATACGGCGCCGAAGTCGCCACATTCCTCAAGAAGGCCGGCATCCGCGCAGAACTCCATGCCGAGAACGAGTCCCTCGGCAAGCGCATCCGCAATTCCAAAGTCGGCAAAGTCCCATACTTCATCGTCATAGGTGACGCGGAAGTCACGAACCGGACCGTCACCCTCGAGAGCCGCGCCGACGGCAAGATCGGCGAGCTCTCCCACGATGACACCCTCGCCCGTTTCGTACAAGAGAATATCCCAGGAGCCTGACATCCACACATACCAAAAGATGACATAAAGACGAGGCATGCCTCGTCTTTATGTCATATATATACTCAGTCACTTTAGAAACTGAAACCATATCAAATACGTCTGTGTCTTCGCGAGCCCGTCCTTGGGTGTGGCAATCCAGAGCCCTGGACCGGTTCATGGGGCCTCGCGGAGACAGAGGGAAGTAATTCCTTAGAAATGGAAACCATTACTGGAATGAGCGATTAAGTTAGTATACATGAATTATTCATTTCAGATGTAAGTGTAACTTAGGATAACGAAAAATCGGAAAGACGATACCGATTATTTATCCCCGGTCACGAACTCGATGAAGTTTTCCCGATTGATCACCAAGAATTCCGATTCGCCATAGGTCTCGAAAAACTTCAAGGGGCGTCTTGCCGAGCCTTTTCCATACTTGAACTCATAGGCGCGATATGATCCGCCGTCATCCTCGATATAGTCGATCTCGCTGCCCGTATAGGCACGCCAAAAATAACTTGTCGCCAGTATCTCCTTATAACGGATCTTTTTCGTCCGTTCCAGTACCAGGAAATTCTCGAACAACGCACCTTGATCATTCCGATTCTCGAGCGGATTGAGATTATCGATCAGCACGTTCCGAATACCGAGATCGCAGAAATATATCTTGTCTTTCTTGGCAATTTCCGCCCGTGGATTTTTCGCGAGTGCAGACAAGCGGAAAATGACGAATGATTGCTCCAACAGATCGAGATATCGTCGCACGGTCGCGCTCCCCATATCCAACGTATTGGCTAATTCGTTGATGGAAACTTCCTGACCGATCTGGAAAGCAAGCAGCTTGAGCAACTTATATATCTTTTCCGACTTCCGGACCGAATCAAGCTCCAGTATGTCCTTGTAGAGATACGAGGTAGCAATCTCTTCCAACAGTTTCCGTTTGTCATTCACATTCTCAGTGGAAAACACTTCCGGATACGCCCCTTGAACCAGTGAGGATTCCAGGAGTCCGTTCAATTCGAAATCGTTCCTACTCTCGGAAAGTTCCAGGAATGACAAAGGATAGAGCGTATAGGTCCACGTCCTGCCGGTCAACGGTTCCTTGATCTTATTCGCCAATTCGAAAGATGATGATCCGGTCACGATAATTTTTAAACCTTTCATTCCATCTGCCAATATCTTCAAATTGATACCGATATTCTCGATGCGTTGCGCCTCATCGATGAACAACAGTTCATATCCACTCACGAGAGATTTCATCTTATCGAGATCCCGGCCACCAAGCACGTCGGTATATTTTTTCTCATCCGCGTTGATACGCAATGTTTTCAGGCCGAGTCGATCAATAATCTGATTGGCCAGAGTCGTTTTTCCTACCTGCCTGGCACCATAAATAATAACGATTTTGTCGCTCGTCGTCATTTTGCTTATAATTGGCTCCAAAAGAGCTCTTTCAATCATTTCTACCATATTATATTAGTGCTATTTATTACTCTATACTTTCTTTTTTAGCGTTAATATCAGTATATAGTATTCTTGACTCTCTGTCAATAATCGCATTATCAAGCGTTTGTTTACATCTTTCATGAAAAGAATGCTTTTGAAAACATGCGCTTCAGGTATACAACATGGACATCGCGAACCAAACCGTTACCCTCGAGAGCCGCACCGACGGCAAGATCGGCGAACTCTCCCACGACGACACCCTCGCCCGTTTCGCACAAGAGAATATCCCTGGATGCTGAGTTTTCCTTCAGGTTTTTCTCAAGCAACTTAAACTCGCTCGACATACGCCGAGCGAGTTTTCTTTTTGCCTTTAACTGACTCAACACCAGATCAATCCTTTATACACCGGACGGAGAAACCGGTGGATCGATATCCATTGTCTCTTGCGTTTATTCCACCATTCGAAATAAGGGAAAACGTATACGAGGTATCGGTTTCCTTGACGGTACTCGACCAATAGAATCCCAAACTACCCTGGCTGCCAGGCAAACCGTCCGATTGTCCCCGGCTGCCACCAAGCGGGAGCTTTAAGGCGGAAGTGAACGCACCTTCATTCGTCTGTGGCGAAAGGGAAGCGGCAAAACTCGCCCATTCCGACTGTGTCGGCACGCGGAATCCGGTCGGGCACGGATTATTTATCCCAGATATTCCTTGCCAGAGCGCATTGAGATTCAGATTGTCTCCGGCATACCAATTCCCGCTGCCGTAATGAAACAGGAATGCTGAACCAGGGGCAGTCAAGGAACTTTGTCCGTCTTTTGCGGGGTTCGTTACCATCTGATGGCCGTCATTCCCCCTGCCCCACTGGTAGAGATATCCGAAAGCATACTTGTCAGCGGAGAAAGTGGCTGCTTGCGGTGCGCCAAGATTTCGATCCAACCAGCAGCGATCATCGGGACCGACGACGGTGTTATACGCTATGCCTCCAACGCCCTCTATCGATGAGACACCGCCGCACGGATCGACTTTCGTCTGTTCATTTATCGGTGTCGCGACGATTGGAACAACGGGTGTCTGAAGATCAGTCACGGCGATCCTTTCCGATATTTTCAATCCGATAGCTACGCCTATAATTATGAAGACCATGACTACCAATACGGCTACGAGTACTTTTCTGTTGTCACTGATCATAGGAATGTTGACTGTTTATCTTTCAAATATTTTCATCTTCTTACGCGAATAGTATCACACCCGATTACCGCCTCAAAGAACAGAAAGTATGTTCGTATTCAATCTTATATCCTCCTCATCCGAAGCGACCATGCACCACACACTCTCTGTTCACCTGTCATTTCAGGAAAGTCCGTCTTCTGCGCAAAGTACAGTAGATTCCCTGTTCCCTATTGTAAGTTATCAGTTGTGAGTTGTAAGTTACTTGTTCCCCGTCACGAACGGGAATGCGTCGAGGAGCTCGCCGGAATAATAGAACTCGTAGCCGAGCGAGCCGAAACTGTACTCGGCGTCACCGACCTTGATACCGCTGCCACCGACCTTTGGATCAGCATTCGGTTTGGACTGCGGAAATCCCACATTGAAAAGCGTCGTCGCGATTTCCGGTCGGTACTTGATATCATACCCCGCATGTTCCCACTGTGAGAGCATCTGCCTCAAGTAGAGTCCTCCGTATAAATAGGAATAGTAGTGATTTCCGCTTTCATCCGTCAGCCGCTTGTATCGCTCCGCCGCCACATCGACACCTTCGGGAAAATCAAGCGTATGGGCGAGATCCGGCCCCAGGTAATACGGCGAATTCGGATCGGACAGATGTGTTTCCGTATCGATGGCGGTCGTTTCCTTCACTCCCATGACCCCGAGCGATATTTTGTTCGCGTTCCCGAGAATCTTCAAGGGCTCGAAAACCTTCTTGAACAGTTCGCGCTGCGAATGAAAGAGGCGGACCTGTTCCACGATCGCACACGAGACGAGTAGTCGCGGTTCGATGCCCGCAAGCGTGGCCGCCCGATCGATCGAGTCCTTGTCCTTCACGATGGCGGAGCGGATCGCGACCCATTCCTCGTCGTTCATCCAGGGGAAGAGATTCGCGCTTGTCGCGGCTTCGAGAGAAGCACGAAGCGCGGTCTCATCCGGCGCCTTTACGGAAGCACCCTGACACTCATGAAACGGATCGGTGTGGCCCGCACTTTCGAGCCGGATCTTCGCGGCCAGAAGCATCTTGGCGACCAACACGTCCGATCCGGACGACGTCATGACCGACAGAATTTGTTTCGCGTTCACCGGCGAGTATCGCGAGACGACACCGATCGCGCAGACATTCTCCGCGCGCGCCTCCCTGGCACGCGACAGATCGGCGAGTTTCCTATCGAGCTCGGAAAAGGAATCGGCGCGCGCCGTGACAGGAGGCGCTTTCTTGTCCGTCGCCACTCCCAAAACGGCTTTCCCATATTCCGCACTCCGTGAATCGACTCCGCCTTTCACGTCCGTCAGGTGCAGACGGATCGCGAAAAAACCGCCGACCAGGACAAGACCCGCGACGGCGAACAGATGGACGAAAACGAGATATGCAATGACGAGTCCCCGGCGCATCGGAAGTTGATTCTGATGTTACCGTACCAGTATAGCATGACAAAGGGCGGCGTCGGTCCACATGCTTTCCTTCCGGTAACTAAAAATCCGAACCTTACCGGTCCCGCTAGCAAGATAATCACCGTACCTTCACAGAAACCGACTGGATCGCGGTATTGCCGCCCCGGTCGGCGGATTCGATCTCGAAGCGGTATGCACCGGATGGGAGAGAGGCCGGGACGACATAGAAGGGGTCATGCGACCGTTTCCAGCCGCGGACGATGCGCCCGCGTTGGTCGAAAATGCGTACCGCATAGGAATGGATACCGGAAAGCGCGTCCATGGCTGGAAAGTCGATGCGTCCGGCATGGATAAGCGTGCGGGATGCGGGAAGGGCTTTCATGAATATCGGATCGGAGAGATCACGGAAAACGGTGAATGGTTTGGACATACCGGTCCGATTGCCGGCCTGGTCGGTATAGCGGAGCGTATAGTCACGCTTTCCTTCCTTTTCACCGGGAAGCGTCATCTTCCAGTGGCCGTCCGCGTCAAGACCGGTTTCCCGGACCCGCTTGGTACCGCCGTTATCCGTTTTGGTATAGATGGTGACAGAGCCGTTTCTCGCCTTTGGGTTGGTAGCGGAAAGTTCCGGTCTCGCATTCGAGACGATATTGTTGACGGTGAACGAAACGGTATTCCCTTCCATGTCGAGTGCCTTGGTCTGATTATCGAAGGCATTCAGATCGGATTGGGTGGAAGTAAGGGTGACCGAGCGGATGACCGGAGTCTTGGTCGGATCGGTGGAAGTAAGGGTGGCTCTCCACTCGAAATTCTTCGCCTTGAAGTCCGAAGGAAACGAGAAGGTCCGGTCGATAGGGCTCCACGATATCCCCTGATCGATCGAATACTCGAACGCGATGGCGGTGCCGTCCGAAATATCGGTCACCGCCTGAAAGGAAAGAAGGTCATTGGTATCCGGGAAGGAAAGATCGTCCGAGACATAGGTGCCGGAAGAGACGAAACCGTCCGAGTATGTGACGGAGTTGACGGTGGGGGTGGCTTTCGGATCACCGGTGGTCAGATCGAGACGGTACTGGAGAGACAGTCTGCCGACCAGCGCACTCTGATCGATGACGCACGAGATATTATCGACACAGGGGGTGGACCAGGGATCCCAGCTGATGGTGTCTTTCCACAGCGAAGAATCCAGGCGATCGAATTTCGTCCGGCCATTGTACGCGGAAGCCGCATAATTCTCCCCATCACCTTTTCCGATTCCGACGACGGCGGGGGCGACATACGCGAAGGGTGTCGTCTGATCGCCGTACGTGAAAGTGACGGAACTGTCATCGCCGAGTACAGCCTCGAAATTGACCGGATTATTCGTATCATATTCGACGGCCTGCCAGCGGAAACGTACTTCATGAACGGACACGGTGATATAGATATCGTCGCCGGGATTGACGTCGGTCTGGAGGTCGGCGTGCAAAGGCGCGATGAACGGTTCTCCGCTGAAAGAAATGGATTTGTTTTCAAAATCGTTCGCGGATCCGTGCCCGAAAGAAATCATCCCGTTCTCACCGACGCGGACCGAATTGTAGGTCTGACCATAGAGAGTGAACGGGAACGGGAGATTATATAGCCACGTTCTCTCGTCTCCTCGCCACCCCTGAGCGACACCACCGGACTGAAAGCCGCCGACAGCGAACGTCTCCGTCGGTTCACCGATGCCAGGAGCTTCTTTTTTCGCCGTACGATACGAAAGCGTCGTCGTCTGGCTCGCGTCCTGCGTCCGATCGAAAGAAACGATTTTTGTCGGGATATCGGTGATCTTTCGGACGACACCACGATAGTAGGCATCGAAAACGTATCCTTCGAGACTGATGACCGAGAACCCTCCGCCGTACGCGCTCACGTAGAGCAGATGTGCGGAAGCATCGAGCGAGACGGCATACACGTCGTTACTGGCGATCGACGGGCTTGAAGAAGTCAAGTAGGTCGTCACGAGCGTGTCGTCTGCCGGATCGACGGTCCCTTTGGTGTCGATGACGGACAGCCCGCTGTCCGTAGCTACGTACAGGAAATGAGTGGATGGATCGATGACCGATTGATAGACGTAATCCTCCGCGATCGACGGGCTTGAAGAAGTCGAGTAGGTCGTCACGAGCGTGTCGTCTGCCGCGGTAACGGTCCCCTTGGTATCGACGACGGACAGTCCTCCGCCTTCGGTGCCGATATACAGCAAACCGGTGGAAGGATCGAAGAAGGAATCTTTGACGCCATCCACCGCGAGCGCGACGGGAGTCGATGTCTGCGAATACGTAATCACAAGCGTATCGTCTACCGGGTCGAGAGTCCCTTTGGTATCGATAACGGAAAGGCCGCTGCAGGTACCCGTATAAAGAAGATGAGTGGAACTCACATAGTCGGTATGAAGGATACAATTATCGGCGATCGCCGGGGTCGAAGAAGTCGTATACGTCGTCACGAGTGTGTCGTCTGCCGGATCGACGGTCCCCTTGGTATCGATGATGGAAAGACCGTTGTTCGTTCCCACATACAGGAGATTTTGGACAGGATCGATGACGACCTGGTAAACGTAATTATCGGCGATCGCCGGGGTCGAGGAGGTCTTATACGTCATCACGAGCGTATCGTCTGCCGCGGTTATGGTCCCCTTGGTGTCGATGACGGATAATCCTCTGTCCGTACTCACGTACAGGAAATGGGTAGACGGATCGACAACCGATTGTAAGACGTAGTTGTGGGCGATCGCCGGGGTCGAGGTGGTCGTATACGTCGTCACGAGCGTATCATCGGCCGGATCGACGGTCCCTTTGGTGTCGATGACGGAAAGGCCGCTGCTCGTGGCTACAAAGAGCGCATGCATCCCGGAATCGAAAAACGAATGGCGCACGGAATTGTCCGAAATCGCCGGGGTCGAGGCAAGCGAATACGTCCATCCCCGACCGAGACTCACCTCCCCGCCGTCTTGATTGACCACGGCGGTCTCGGAAATCTTTCCCGAAGAAGAAGTCGATCCCTTGTTGAAATCCTCCTCACTCGTATCAGAGACGGAACCGGGAAGATCTTCAAGTGTAAGGTCTCCTCCAGATCGTGAGAAGGAGACATTGTTCGACGTTCCGCCGGAAAAATCGGAACGGGTGTCCCAGACATGATCGGACGCGGCGGAAACCGAAAGCGCCTGATATGGAAAACTTATCAGGATTGCGACAAATATCGCGAAAATTCTTTTCGCCATAAGGCGCACGGTAAAGCGCATATGATAAGGAAAGTATAGCACGTATTCGTGACAAAAAATACGCCCGCGCGCGAATAAATCCGGATCGGTAAATCCCCGGTCCGGATCTTGGAAATCAACAAAAGCGGAACCTATTTGATCGACAGCAATTCGACGTCAAATATAAGCGTCGCGTTCGCCGGGATTGGGCCCTGACCACGTTCTCCATATCCCAAAGAAGCCGGTATCGTCAGTTTCCGCTTCTCGCCGACCTTCATATCCAGGAGGCCCTGATCCCATCCTTTGATGACCTGTCCGGCTCCGACCGTAAACGAGAACGGCGTCCGTCCGGGGTTGAGACTCGAATCGAATTTCGTGCCGTCCGTGAGCGTCCCGGTATAATTCACCGTGATCGTATCACCCTTCTTCGTCACCTGGTCCCCCGTTCCCTCGGCCGTCTTCTCGATTTTCAGTTCTGTCGCCATAGCATTCGTGTCGTTCGTTGATGATGTCGTATCCTTTCCCGCTGTTCCCGCCCCCGACGAATCGTTTCCGGACGACTGCCGCGACGATTGTCCTCCCGACCCACTCTTGCTGTCAGCGGGCACCCGACTGTCCTGCCCGACATCCGCCACCCCGGTCACTCCGGCATTCCCCGAGGCTGCCGAGAGCGATTTTGCCGCCTTGCCGTCCGTCTTCACCTCGATGGACGTCTTGTCCCCTTTCGACTGATCGGGGAACAGTCTTCCCATTCCCGGAGTCCCCACCAAAAACCATGCCACCAGCACGAACGCCACCACCCCCAACCCGAGAAACAGCTTATTCATATGATTTCGACTCATGTAATCACGAAAGACAGTATAGCACGAGAATTAAAAAAAGGCATGTGGGAGCATGCCTTTGATAATTATCGCCTTCTATTCCTCCGGAATTCCAGACTTTCCTCCCAGAAGAGATGAAGACCGTCCTTCGCGAGATTCCCGCCGCGGAAGCGAGGATCATTCGTGACATCCTTGATTCTTTCAACGGCGACCGGCGCAGGAAGAATACCGATTTCATCGGCTTTCAACAGAACGACTTTCGCCTGGACCAGACCGAGAAGCGGGCCGACATACCGATCTACATACCAAGCATGCTTACCGACGTTATCGTCTTTCACGGTAATAACATAGCGGACCTTCTCGATATGGGAACCGCCGCTCTCCCAGAAAAAATTGAAAACATCCCGATCAATCTCGACGTCACCCCTGATCCAGACTGGTCGTGCCGCAAGACGGCGGGCCATGAAATAATAGCCGCCCTTATCCCGAATCTCTATTCCCTGATCGGCCGTATACAAACTCCCACCAAGAATCGGTTTGCCACGATACGCTCCTTCCGGAATGGAATCCTCGTCCATAACAAACCGCTGATGTTCATCCGTGACGGAATACCTTATTTCCTGCGCATATTTGTTTTTCATTGCAAGAGTAAGCAATTCGTATGCGTCTGCACCGATTTTGATTTTCGCCTCAATCGTGACTGAGCCGTCTTCAGCGCAATATCTCCTTCCGATAAAATGTCCTCTACCTTCCATAAACAGCTGAAACTTCTTTTCGGTCACATCCAGATAAGAGTAACGGATCTTGGTGCCACGCCCTTTTTTGCATGCCGGCATCTTTGCCAGCCAGTACCGTTTTTCGACCTGTCCTTCTCCCATATACCGCCTCCTTTTAAAAAAGCTCCGCCGGACGTCCGGGGAGCTGGGTTTATTAAACAGCCAAATTGAGTACAGTATACAGGTGCATCGGGCGTTGTCAACACCGCGTACCCTATGGTTTGATAAGCATTTCGTCCTCGACGCCTATTGGCGTCTCGTTGTCCACGGTGGCGATCAATGTATCCTCGCGCCCGTCATTGGCCATTTATGATCGGCTCAGCGCATGATGCGCTCACTGAAAATGTCTTACGTTAGCCATTTTTTTGTATTGAAGCGATAGAAAATGAGGGCTTTTTGTGATAGGATTGAAATATACAATCACCATGCCATTAATGATGAGCAAAAAAATAAGAAAAATGATTTTGATCGCGATTGGTATCTTTTCGCTGATCGCTGGCGGATCAATATGGTTCGGATATGAAAAGCCACAAACCGTTTGGCAGGATTTCTTGTCCCGCGTCGGATACGGCCGACCGGATACGAACGCCCCAAGCAAGATCGTATTTCTGGGAGACAGCATCACGTTTCGCGAAGACTGGAACGTACTTTTTGGGGTAACGAATATCGCGAACGCCGGCGTTTCCGGCAATACGACGGACGATGTCCTGACCAGGCTGGATTCGGTCATCATTGCCAAGCCACAAAAACTGTTCCTGATGATCGGTATCAACGATCTCTTGAGAGGAAACGACGTTTCTCATGTGTTGATCAACTATGAAAAGATACTGAGCGAGATAAGATCACAATCGCCGGGAACGGAAATATTCGTTCAGAGCGTGTTGCCGGTGAATAACGATGTCTTAACGTACGGGACCGTCGATAGCCGGAGCATCATCGACATAAACAGCCGCCTCGAATCGATGACTGATGAAAAAAAGATTTTCTTCGTCGATTTATATCCTGATTTTTGCGGAGCGGACAATAAGCTCTATTTCGCATACGCACCGGACGGATTGCACCCCAATGCTCATGGCTACGCGGTTTGGAAAAAAATAATCAGCCGGTACATAAAATGAGAATGGCACCGAATATTTACCGTATCACGGAAAAAATACTCAGTCTTGAGTCTTTTTTTACTTTTTATTTTCCGCCCGATTTATTTTTTGTCTCAGAGGAACTTCAACGAAACGATACGTCAGGGAGGAGATGAGAATAACGATGGCTAAATAGGCCAGGGCGTAGAGCCAGGCGGTCGGCCAATCGAGACCTTCCATTTTTATCCGGGAAAATTTCTTGAGATAATCAAAAAGAAAAGTCATGAGGAGGAAGTGCATAATATAAACCGAGTAGGAAATGGTGCCCAGGTAAACGAGCGGCTTGAGACTGAGAAGAAGTTCACAGAATCCTTCGGCATAGACGCTCGCCAGTATGATGGCGGCAAAGGCGATGATGGGAACGATGTCTGGCGTGGAAAAAGTCATGACCATTACGACAATGATCGTAATCAGAAGCCAGACGCTGTTTTTACTGAGATATTTCCGGCCCCAGTCGACGCGATACAATTCATAGAGGAGCATCCCGAAAAGAAAACCGAAGAAACAACGGATGAAGCCGAAGTCATAGGTAACATCCAGGGAATACTTTATTCCGGGATCGAGCGCGCCGTTCGTGAGAGCTGAAATCGGATAAAGGAAATATATAATGAACAGATAGCCGGCAACGATCCCGAAAAAAATATAAATCCTTTTCCAGCCGGTGATTTTCCGGAAAGGGACGAGAAGAAAAGGAAAAACCACATACATCCACCATTCGACGCTGATAGACCAGGAAGGGCTGTTCCAGGTAAGAATTTTATACAAACCCATGGATTGGAGAAGGAAGAGATTGGCCCAAATGGTATGCATGTTGAACGTATAGACATAATCTGCCGCGGAGAGCGTGAAGTTGGCCCTATACCAAAAATAGAAGACTACCATGCACAAAAAAGAAAACAGATGGAGCGGGTAGATGCGAGCGAAGCGCGAACGCATGAAGGTAAAGAAGTTTTCCGAAATGCTTTTATTGAATGATTCGGAATACACGTGCATCATGATGAAACCTGAAAGCAGGAAAAAGAAATCCACCCACAGGTAACCTTTCTGGATGAAATGATCAAAGGGACCGTCCCAGGGTGCCAGCGCGAAGCAAAAGACGTTAAAATGCAGAAGAACAACCAAAAGCGCGGCCAGACCGCGAAGAGAGGTGAGTGAAGAAAGATAATTCTGTTTTTCCATATCGTTATCCGTCAATTTGGCGTATTTGCTATTATACACGGTTAAGACTGGGCGGTAAAACGACCGGATCTTCAACTCAAAAGAGGAATTTTTTGATGTTGAATGAACGTACATAACGGTGGTACTCAATTCTCAGTATCTCTCTCAAATCTCATGTCGAGCTGTACATTCGAAAATTTCGATAGGAGCGCCAACCAGAGGTTGGTCACCCTCTCAGTAAAAAACCATGAAAAAGGAGAGAAGGCTACTAACTAACCTGACGAGTTTTGAATGGTTTGCCCGCCCTCGACGATCGCTTGGCGAGACGGTCGGGGTCCGCCCGAATCGCTACGCAATCGTTGCGGACGGGCCTGCCCGCATTGCTAGGCAAAGCATTGCAGGCGGGTAGCCGAAATTTTCGGATTTCAGCCGGCAAGCGGATTTTTTGGCTTATATGTGCGTTGAGATTTGAGAGAGACACTAAAGGAAGCAAGGGGAGCGGGTGATGGAAATTTCGTCCTCGATGCCTGCGGGCATCTCGTAGTCCAGGGCAGCGCTGAATGCTTCCTAATTCGGTCGCATTCATCGACGCTCGACTATTCGCCTTCGCTCACGTCTCGCTTCTGCCCGTTCGATTCCCATCACCCAATTTTCTCCGAAAATTTGAGCAGGTGATGGAAATCCTCCTCGCTCCGACTCGGAGCCAGGGCGCTACACACAGAATGCTCGCTTACTCGCATTCGACTCGCGCCCTTCGATTCCCACATGGACCGCGGGTGATGGAAATTTCGTCCTCGACGCCTGTTGGCGTCTCGTAGTCCAGGGCAGCGCTGAATGCTCCTATTCGTCGCATTCATTGACACTCAACTGCTCTCCGCCAACTGGCGGATTGCGTCTCGCTTCTGCCCGTTCGATTCCCATCACCACAAGCAAGCAAAAAGGACTCATATGAGTCCTTTTTACTTGCCTATGAGCGGGTGATGGGAATCGAACCCACCTCTCGACCTTGGAAGGGTCGCATAATAAGCCACTATACGACACCCGCTTTCTTTCGACAGCATTATAAGCTTCGAAAACTGCTAAAGCTTCAATAGCTTTTGCAGAAATCCTCAAACCGTTACTCCCTGCCATCGGTCTACCGTTCAATGGTATCTGCTATCTGTTCTCCGAAACCGTTCCCGACCCGGTCAGTCCCGCGAACGGATCGATATGGATGTTCTCCGCCGCGATACCGATACCGAGGAGAAGCGCTTTCATGGCATCCGCGAATGCCGGTGCGCCTATCACATAATAGAGCGATTCCCGCCATTCTGGCAAGTATTTCCCTATCATTTCCGCACTGATACGGCCTCGTTCCTCGCCCGGCTCGGTTGAAGGTCCGGTCTCGGCCGACAAGGTGTACACGTAGGTGAAGTCCGGAAGAATGATCGCCCGGATTTCCGAATGGAATGGCACGTCCTTTTGAAAACGGTTCGACGATATCAGGACGTATTTTCTCGTGTCGTTTTTCGCGACCGCTTCCAGAAGCATCGACCGTGCCGGGGCCATACCGACGCCTCCCGACAGGATCGCTATCGGTCGTGAATCCCCTTCCGGAACGGTCGCGTTTCCGAGCGGAGCACTTACCGAGATTTCCTCGCCCGCCCTGAGGTCCCACATGGTCTTCTTGAAACCCGTCATGCCCTCGCGCATCACGAATACCAGCTCGGCCTCGCTTGGCGCGGACGCAAGCGAAAGCGGGCGCATCCCGGCACGGACGTCCGGCTCGACAAGCCGCTCAGCCGGCACCCGAAGCATCACATACTGCCCGGCACGATACGAGTACCCTTCCGGCTTGGAAAAAAAGAATGCGAGCGTGCGATCGGCGGTCTCCTCGACCCGAATCAACGTGATGGGATAGAATTCCATACTCCTAATTCTTTATTCTTTATTCATCATCTAACGATTGTCGAGGCGCTCGGAATCGCTCAGGCATTCGCTGGGCGTCCGGCGTATGTCGGACGAACCAGGGCGGGTCTACCTCCCCTGCGGAGCCACGACCGTCCACTGGATGGTCGGACACGAATCTTGTCGGGGCACCCGGAATCGGACCGGGACTACCTCCCCTTCGGGGCCACGACCGTCCATCGGGACGGTCGGATAACGTTCTTGTCGGGGCACCCGGAATCGGACCGGGACTACCTGCTCCCAAAGCAGACGTACTACCACTATACTATGCCCCGACTATTACCCCGACAATAACGCTATCCCCAAAGCAGACGTACTACCACTATACTATGCCCCGCCAAATAATTTCAATTTTCTCTTTACGGACGAGGCTCGCCCTGATGGGCGACCCGACAATGAACTCGTCCCCGAAGCAGGCGTACTACTGACATTCATATCTCTTCCCAGTCTACGGACTCTCCGGGAAAAAGCAATCCCGCCTCCTGAAAGAGGCGGGACGGCCCTATCTTTTATTTCGTGCAGTACGGAACCCGCCAATGGAAAACCGTCCCTCCGACGGAATCCCGCGAATACTCGCGTACTATTTGACTGCCTCTTTGAGCGTCTTTCCGGCGGTGAATTTCGGAACGGTCATGGCCGGAATGGTGATCTTGGCCTTGGTCTGGGGGTTGATTCCCTCACGGGCCGCACGGTTCGATACGCGGAACGTACCGAATCCGGTGATGGTCACCTTATCGCCCCTGCGGAGCGCGTTCGTAATCTCCTCGACGGCCGTCTCGATGACCGCCTCGACGTCCTTCTTGGAAAGGTCGAGTTTCGCAACGATCGACGCGACCAGCGCGTCCTTGTTTACGTTTGCCATTGTGTTCACCTGCCTTTCTAGGTTTGCGCTCCGGAAAGGATCCGGAGACTGGATCAGGATTACCTCCTGCCCTCCATTCTAACTTTTCGCTGAAAAAAAGCAAATCCGGGGAATGTCAACCCGAACCCTATCGGGCCACCGCGACTGAACGGGTCTCACGCATGACCACCACGCGGATCTCGCCCGGGTACTTCAGTTCTTCCTGAATGCGGTTCGCGATATCCTGCGCGAGTTTGATCGCCGCGAGATCGTCCGTCTTCTCGGGATTCACGAAGACACGGACTTCGCGTCCCGCCTGGATCGCATACGACTTCTCGACGGAAGGGAATGAGTTGATGAGCGCCTCAAGCTCTTCGAGCCGCTTGATGTATTTCTCCGCGGTCTCCTTGCGGGCTCCCGGACGCGCCGCAGAAATGATGTCCGCCGCGGTGACGATATACGACTCGACCGACGCGTGCGGATAATCGTCGTGATGACTCTTCATCGCGTCGATGACCTCCTTTTGCACGTTGAACTTCTCAAGGATGCGGATACCTATATTGACGTGCGTACCCTCGATCTCATGGTCCACCGCCTTGCCGATGTCGTGCAGGAGTCCGGCCTTCTTGGCGATCGCGACATTGGCACCGAGTTCGGCCGCCAAGGCACCCGCGATATAGGACACCTCGAGCGAATGCAGGAGGACGTTCTGCTTATAGCTATACCGGTATCGGAGTCGGCCGAGGATATACAGGAGTTTTGGGTGCAGTCCTGCCACGCCGGCCTCGTACGCCGCCGCTTCACCGGCTTCCTTGATCTTCGTATCGATCGTCTTTCTGGCCTCCTCGACGGTTTCCTCGATGCGGGCCGGATGGATGCGTCCGTCCGAGATGAGTTTCTCGAGCGCGATCCTTGCAACCTCGCGACGGACCGGATCGAACCCGGAAATCACGACTGATTCCGGCGTATCGTCCACGATGAGTTCCACGCCGGTCTCCTTCTCGAGCGCGCGGATATTGCGACCCTCCTTGCCGATAATCTTCCCTTTGATGTCGTCGGACGGTATCGCGACGGTCGTCGTCGTGAATTCCGAAACGTGCGAACGCGAATACTTCTGCAACACCGTCGCCATCAGTTCGAGCGCCCGTTCCTCTATCTGCTCCCCGCCTTCCTTCTCGAGCTTCGCGATCCGTCGGGAAACGGTCTCCCCGTGTTCCTGTTCGATGAGACGGTACACTTCCTTCTCGGCCTCCTCGCGGGACAATTGGGCAATCTTCTCGAGTTTCTCGAGCTCCTCTTCACGCAATTTTTCGGTTTCCGCCTGGATCGCGCGGATTTCGTCGGCCTTTCGGATCAGTTTCTGCTTGTCCTGCTCGATCTCACCGATCCGGTTCTCGAGCTGCTCTTCCCGCTTCTCGAGCCGCCGCTTCTGCTCGCGGATCTCCTCCTCCTGGATCTTCGTTTCCTTCTTGGACTCATCAAGAATCCCGACCGCCTTATTCTTGGCCTCGAGCGTGACGTCCGCGGCTTTCTTTTCCGCTTCCGTAAGTATCTTTTCTACCTGACCCTCGGCCGTCGTCAACTCGCGCTTCGCCATGGTCTGGCGTGCGACATACCCCAATACGGCCCCGACGGCGGCTATGCCGGTGCCGATGAGAAGCGTGATCACTTGCATATTGATGGGAGCCCCGGACCGACAGCTTCCGTGCGCGTAAAACGCCACGGACGGATACGACGAATCTCAGCGTCTTACCCTGAAAAGTGAAAAGAAGAAGGAGGCCATATCCGACGTGGCCGATACCCGCAGGAAAAATGGCGATGGTTCAATACGGATTCCTTGCATAACTTTCCGTTTCCGCTACCAGACGAAGGGAAATAAAATGGTTATCTTCGTAAAGACAGAATAGCCCACGGGAGGTATTTTGTCAAAGCGGAAAAGCGGGGTATACTGTATGGAGACCGCTCGGAATACGAACACGGACGTGACACGGAAAATAGGGCGAGGAAAGATCCTCGGCACCGTCATGACCGTACCGACAGATGTCCATGAATGAAATGAACGCTTGACCACTGATCTGACCGGATAGCGACGGGCGGTTCCCGACGATTCCCGGGATTTCCGTGTGAAAAGGCATCATGGACCGTCACGCATAAGAAACAAAACTAAGAATAAGCTTGTGTACCGACCAATCGTGCTCGTCGTCTTGGACGGCTGGGGACTCAGCAATGTCACGCAGGGAAATCCCATCCGCGAAGCGAATCTTCCGACGATAAAGAAGTTCAACGAATTTTATCCGCTCGCCGCATTGCAAGCGTCCGGCATTTCGGTGGGTCTCCCCTGGAACGTGGTCGGCAACAGCGAGGTCGGCCACATGACCATAGGTGCCGGCCGAGTCATCTACCAGAATCTTCCCCGGATTGCGCTCTCCATACAGGACGGCAGTTTTTCCAAGAACCCGGCATTGCTCGCGGCGGCCGAGAACGCCACGCGCAACGGGGGCAACTTCCATGTCATGGGTCTCGTCAGTTCCGGATCCGTCCACTCAAGCAAGGAACACCTGTTCGCCATCCTCAAGTTCGCCCAGGAAGCGGGTCTCGGCGACCGGACATTCGTCCATGTCTTTACCGACGGACGCGATTCCTCCCCGACTGAAGGGGTGATTCAGATCCGTGAGCTCGAACGGCATATGAAACTTCTCGGCACCGGGAAGATCGCCTCCATTATCGGACGGAACTGGGCGATGGACCGAAACAACAACTGGGACCGCATCGAAAAGGCGTATCTCATGATGACCGAAGGCAAGGGCGAACACATCACCGACCCGTCACTGTATCTCGAACAGTCCTACGCGCGAGACGTGACGGATGAATATGTCGAACCGGCGGTGCTGTGCGACGAACAGGGCGCGCCAATCGGCCTCGTCGGCAAGGGCGATTCCATCATGTTCTTCAACTTCCGCGAAGATCGTGCCCGGGAAATCACCAAGGCGTTCACCCTTCCGGGATTCTCCAATTTCAAACGATCGAAGTTCCCGGACATCTATTTCGTCACCATGACGGAATACGAGCGGGATCTGCCCGTTTCCGGCATCGCCTTTCCTCCCGAAAAAGTCGTCAACGATCTCGGGGAAATACTTTCGGCTTCGGGAAAGAAGCAGCTCCGTGTCGCGGAAACGGAAAAGTACGCGCACGTGACCTATTTCTTCAACGGAGGAAAAGAGCGCGCCTACCCCGAAGAAGACCGCATACTCATCCCGTCGCCGAACGTATCGCGTTTCGACGAGGTCCCAGAAATGAGCTCGGACGAGGTGACGGACACCCTGCTCAAGGCGATCGAGGATGAGACGTATGATTTCATCCTGGCCAACTACGCGAGTCCGGACATGGTCGCGCATACCGGCAACGAAGAGGCGACCATCCGAGCCGTCGAATCGATCGATCACAACCTCTCGATTCTGGTCCCCGCCATCCTCAAGGCCGGTGGAGCGCTCTTTATCACCGCCGATCATGGGAACGCCGAGGAGCTGAAGAAATCCGCTACCGGGGAAGTGGACACGGAACACTCCATCAATCCCGTCCCACTGTGGTTCATCACGCCGGACAATCATCGCGAAAAGGACCAGGAGACGCAGACAAAGGAACAGAACGAGGTTCGCGGTCTGCTCTCCGATATCGCGCCGACCATACTCGATGTTATGAAGTTGCCGCAACCGCCGGAAATGAACGGTTCAAGCCTCCTTCAGACACTGAAATGAGACTGGCGTTGGAAAATCAAGAGAGTCACAAAAAACTCCGGCATATGCCGGAGCTTTTTGGAATCTATTTATCTGACTTTCGACTTTATGGACTTGATGGACTTCTGACCTGACGGACCATCACGCCATCACCTTGTCCACGATCCCGTATTTCTTCGCCTCGTCGGCAGACAGGAAGTAATCACGCTCGGTATCGTTCGCGATCTTCGCGATCTTCTGTTTCGTGTGTTTGGCAAGTATCTGATTCAGTCTCTCCCGGGTACGGAGGATGTGACGGGCGTGGATCTCCACCTCGGTCGCCTGACCCTGCGCCCCGCCGAGCACCTGATGGATCATGATCTCACTGTTCGGCAGCGCCATACGCCGCCCCTTCGCACCGGCAGCAAGCAGTATCGCCGCGGCGGACGCCGCCATTCCTACGCAGATCGTCGAGACCGCCGGCTTGATATGCTGCATCGTATCGTAGATCGCGAGTGCCGCCGTCACCGAGCCTCCCGGCGAATTGATGTACATACGGATCTCCTCCTTGGGATTCTGCGACTCGAGGAACAGAAGCTGCGCGATGACCGTATTCGCGACCCCGTCGTCGATCGGCGAACCGAGAAAGACGATCCGGTCCTTGAGCAGGCGCGAATAGATGTCGTACGCGCGCTCCCCGTATCCGGATTTCTCTATGACCGTCGGCACGAGATAATCGTTCGTGATATCGCTCATAACATTGTCGGTGATCAAAGGGTTTCCAACCACGTAAAGACTTTCTCGTTTCGGAGCCGATTGCGTGACGCGGCATACATGGCTGGCAGGTCGAAATCGCGCTCCGCCTGATTCACGCTTTTCGCGTACGCCAGGATACGGTTCATTTCCTCCTCGACTTCCTCCGAAGACGGATCGATCTCCTGTTCGGTTCCGATCTTGTCGATCGACAGTTCCGAAAGGATCCGTTTTTCCGCCTGAGGCCGCCACTCGGTCGCGAGTTCTTCCTCGGTCTTTTTCAGACGGGCCAGATAGTCCGAAAGGTTCATTCCCATCATCGAGGCCTGGTTTCCGAATTCGGCGATCATGCGACGGACTTCGTTCTCCACGAGCACCTCCGGCAGTTCGGCCTTGGCGACCGCGACGATCGCTTCCAAAATCCCCGTACGGAGTGTCTCCTTGGCTTTCGCCTTGTGCTCGTCCGAAAGGCCGTCGGACACGCTCTCCCGCAGCTTGTCGAGACTCTCGAATTTTCCGAGCGACTGCGCGAACGCGTCGTTCAGTTCCGGGATCTGACGTTCCTGGATAAGATTCGCGGCGATATGGAAATTCGCCGGTTTCCCCGCAAGCGTCTCCACATGATACGACTCGGGGAAACGCAGTTCGAGCGTCTTCTCCTCGCCTTGATGCATGCCGAGAATCCCTTCCTCAAAACCCGGAATGAACGCGCCCTTGCCGAGCACGACCGGATGTTTCTTGCCGGTGCCCCCCTCGATCGGCACGCCGTTCATCGTCACTTCGAAATCCGTCTCCACCATATCCCCGTCGCGGGCTTCCCGATCGACGGTGATGAACTTCGCCCGGCTCTCCGCGATCTTCCGGAGTTCCTCGTCGATATCGGCTTCGGCCACGACGATATTTTCTTTCGCAAAAGCGGCATTGAGTGCCTTCACGGACTTTTCCCACGAGCCGAGAACGATCTCGGGCATGACCGAGGTCGTCACGACGAAGACGAGCGGGCCTTCGGACTTCACGTCGTCGAGCCGTATCTCCGGCTTGCCGATGCCCTCCACTTTGGCTGCGGCAAGCACGTTCGGAAACAGGTGATCGATCGCGTGTTCCGCCCCCTCGATGAGGACGGTCGCCTTACCGAGCTTTTTCTCGATGACCTCGCGCGGGGCGTGACCGGGACGGAATCCCTGAACCTTCATGTCTTTCGAAAGATGCGCGACGGCATGATCGATCTCGCCTTTCCATTCATCCCACGGGATCGAGACGGAAATCTCCACTCTCGAATGCGGGAGTTTTTTCACCTGTACGTCCATAGTGATCTATACGATAAGGAATGGATAATTTTTTTCCGACTTTACGCCGATACGTCTTCCGATTCGGTTTCCGGCACGGTATCAGTCTCTTCAGCGACGGTCTCCGCGATCTCGACCGGTTCACCGGCCTCCGGTTTCGCGATCGGTGCGACTCCTCCGTGCGCCGCCTCTGCTTCCGCGCTCGTCACGTCGATCCGGCATCCCACGAGCTTCGCCGCGAGCCGCACGTTCTGCCCGCGCTTACCGATAGCAAGCGACAACTGGTCATCAGGCACCAGGACGCGGGCTCGCCGACCCTCCGCCTCCTCGGCGATCTCCACCGAGAGCACCTTCGCCGGACTCATCGCCGCGGAGATGAATGCCTCGATATCGTCGTTCCACTCGATGATATCTATCTTCTCGCCACCGAGCTCGTCGATCACGCCCTGAACGCGCGTCCCGCGTTGACCCACGCACGACCCGATCGGGTCGACCCCTTCCTGGTTCGCGGATACCGCGATCTTGGTGCGGGAGCCGGCCTCTCGGGCGATCGCCTTGATCTCCACCGTCCCGGCGAAGATTTCCGGCACCTCGAGCGAGAACAGGTGACGCACCAATCCCGGATGACTCCGGGAGAGTACGATACCGGGTCCCTTGGTATCCGCCTCCACACGGAGCAGATACACCTTCAGATGCTGGTTCATGCGATAGTTTTCCCCTTCGATCTGCTCGGATGGGAACAGGATGCCGACGGATTTGCCGAGGTCGATATAGATATTTCGTCCCTCGATCCGCTGGACGGTCCCGTTCATCACCTCGCCCTCGTGGTCCTTGTACTCCTCGTACATGGTCTGCCGTTCGGCCTCACGCAACCGCTGGATGATGACCTGCTTGGCGGTCTGTGCCGCGACCCGGCCGAAGTCCTCGTGCGGCGGAAGGGGAATCTCGATGACGTCCCCGACCTTCGCACCCTTCTCAAGAAGCTTCGCTTCGTCGAGTGTCAGATCGCGTTCCGGATTGTATCGTGGCAGACGGTCTTCCTCCTCTCCCGGCGTCTCCGTCTCGGGAACCTCTTCGACGATTTTCACCTCACCGGTCTCCTCGTCTATCTCGGTCTCCACGAACTCGCGGGTCGTCTCGTCGACGACCTCTTTCACGAGGAAGTAGCTCGAGGCCTTCGTGACCTCGTCGAACTTCGCCCGGATGACCTGACTCTTCTTTCCATAGTCACGCTTGTACGCGACCGCGAGCGCGGCTTCCACCACCTCGATGACTTTCTCCTTCGGGAGTCCCTTCTCGTCGACGATCTGCATGATCGCGCTTCCGAACTCGCTGATGCGTCCCGCGAAGTTTTCCGGCTCCGCCGCGACAACTTTTTTCTTCGGCATAGTATTCTTGATTAATTATCGGTCATGATACGAATTACATTTCCGATCGACGGGTACGTCTTCCTTTTTCGCGGTGCGCCGATACCGAAACAGCTCGGCCCGGAACACGGCATCTAAAGAAAAAAGTCCGCTTCAAGCGAACTTCCACACCCGTATCAGATAGTGCCAGTATACTCCCGAACGACCCGGCTGTCAAATGACTATGAGCCTTCACATACCTTTGCAGGTTCATGGTACAACCGTAAACCTAACTGTCACTATCTTCGATCTAACCGCAACTTTACCGATGATAAACCATGTGGTTCAGGGTACAACCCTGAACCTGCGGGAACATGCCTGTTATAAATTCTCCCTTATAAAAGCCATAAATAAGATGGTTCTTCCACGAATACGCGCAGCCACATTTTTGATTGACTTTTTTTGTCGTTTGTGCTATATTTCCCTGTTATGGAGAGTCGTGCCCGGAAGTGTTCATCACCGACGGACAGACTGCCATAACAAGCTTTTTTACAACCATCAAAACAACTTACGACCATGGCATGGAAACTACCAACATTGGATGCGCTTACTGATGTAGGCAACATCATTTCAAACGTCGCCAACATCACAAAAACAGGCAAGGAGTACATGGAGAAACTTGCCCAACAGCAACTCGGATTCGAACTCTTCGGAATCGGAGATTTGAGCGATGAGGCCATCGTAGGCGTCGGTCTACGGACAGCAGCCAAAAAGCTCTACACTCCGGAAGCATCCGCCGACAAGGCGTTCAGTAAGCTCGATGCTTTCCTAAAATCGTTGAATAATCATCAACGCATTCGGCTACGTCGAACCATCGCGAAACTCGTTTTGACTGAACGGCATGAAAACGTCGTCGTCGAAACGAAAACCGACAAAGACGGAGCCAAGACTGAAAAACAGGACCGGCGCCAGGTTGATTATGAATATACCGCGGATGACCCAAGGGTTCAGTTCATAATGAATATGGCAAAAGAACTCATAAAACCTGGTGGACCTGCTGCTGTAAAAGATCAACTTCTCGCATTCGACGTTATCCTGGAGAAGGCGATTTATGAAACCCTCTTCGATAAGGTAAATGAGGGCAAGAAAAAGGCCAAAGAATGGATAGACGCTACGGCAATTCCGAAAACGCAGGATTTCCTGAAAGGCATCTTAAACCGTTTGAATAGGGTTACAGATCCCACCGCGACACCGGATGCATTCATCACGGAACAGCAGACAATCATAGCTTCCAGGGAAAATGAAATCCTGAGCGAAGCGAGGAATAACTCGTGGATTCATCTGTTGACGACATCCCTACCGGGACGGATTCTCTTGGGCATGATCGCACTCGTTGCGATACTGGCTCTCGGCACCGGACTCGGCTGGAAGGTTTTCTTCGGAGTGATCGGCCTCGTGCTGGTAGGTAAATATGTGATCGGTTGGTACAAACAGCATCATCCATAATTTTATTAAAAACAAAAAGCAACTAACGATGCAACAAATCATTGATTTACTCGGTCTCATAGGGATCAAGCTGACCCAAGAGATGCGATCCCTGCTTGTAAACGGAGTCACACGGCTCTATCAGACCTTGGTACTGTGGGTCCTGGCAATCATCATGTTGGTGCCCGTCGCGATTTTCTGCGGAGCAAACGGATGGAATTGGGTGAATCTCACCCTCTTCGTCTTGTTGCTCCCCTGTGTGGGAATCGCGTTCTTCACACCGGCAAACGTCGTCTTCATGTTTCTGTTCGGCGGAGCGATGTGCTCGCTTTCCGATGCGAGCCGGCAACGATTTCTCGCCGGAGGCGAAGCCTACGTGAAAGGGAGCATCCGATTGATAGGCGGCTGCCTATTGGTCCTCGAAACGATCCTTTTCTATCTGGGATTCGTCGACATCAAGGAAAACCCATGGGCGGTCGTAGCGATATTGATCGTAGCGATATTCATCACCCTCGATATCAAATTCGGTGGACGGCCCAGCTTCGGCAAAAAGATCCTCTATATTGTCGTCCCGAGTCTCATCGGTATCGTCGCAGCGGTAAGTCTCATCAAGCCTGGCACGTGGACCAGTATTGGTTTACCGGCATGGTCCCTTGCGGATCACGGGCAACTTAACGACGTGACCGCGAGAATCGGGAAACAGATAGAAGAAAACCGGATCGCGGCGAGAAAAAAATCCGCCGACTCGCTCTATGCTGTCGTGGAATCCGGAAAGAGACTCTCTCCTGCCGGAGTACGACTCTATCACGAACTCATTCGTGAGGGGAAGAAGTACGATATCGTGTCAGCGGCCAAACAGACGAAGGAAAACGTCAGCGGAAACCAGGAAGTCCGTGAAAGGCTCTTCACGGTCCAACTCGATGGCACCAAGGAGAAGAAAGAGTCCGGTCTTCAGGATGGAGAACACATCTTCGTCATCAAGGATGGTCCGAACGGTCGTCCGCTCCTTCCCGTCTATACCATGACGAAAGATTTTGAGGGACGCGACGTGCAGATCCTATTCAATTCGTACGAACTCCAAAAGGGTGGTGAGAATACGATTGTCGCGATGGCGGAAGACGGGAACGAAGTCAGGGACGGCGGAAACATCACCATCCAAGGAGGAACGGTCAAAGTGCGCCTCGTCATCGCGCCATGGCTGCAGAAAAAAATCGATTCAAAAAAATATATTCTCGGCGACGTGGTTGCCGTACTGGCATTCCAAAAGTCGAATTATTGAATCGACGGCCCCCACAAACCAAAAGCGGCTCTCATGAACTTGAGGCCGCCTTTTCTTTTCTAAAATAATTCAATCGTCAGGTCGTCGCGAAGAACGTGGCGATGGTGCGTACGATAATAAGCGAGACGAGCGCGACCGCCGTACCGATGATGGCGAACTTCACGATGTTCTTGGCGACATCCGTCTTCTTCTCGTCGCCACCGGCCGCGAAGTACATGAGCCCGCCGACGACGATCATGAGCATCGCCAGGATGCCGACCATGGCAAGGAGGAAGTTCAGCAGATTCGACGCGATCGTCATGAGCGACGGGGCCGCGTTGACCTCGGCCGGGATATTGTTCGTGCCGTTGCCCCAATTGAGGATCGCCGCGATCTCCTTGAGGAAAGACGGGGCGGCAATACCGATGGCAAGACCGATCATCGCGGCCGTGATCATCTTTTTCGCGGTACCGATGTTCTTCTCGTTCCCGGCCGAGAAGATATAGAATATCCCGCCAAGAACCAGGAACACGAGCGCGATCGTCACGATGACCCCTTGTGTATAGGCAAGGAACACTCCGAGCACTTCCTGGACGGTGTCGTATTTGAGCGGATTGATGAACTGGATCGTACTCCCGCCGGCCGTCGAAGATCCGGATGATCCGGTTGGACTCGTT
Organism: Candidatus Moraniibacteriota bacterium; assembly: GCA_037133435.1. Lineage (GTDB taxonomy): Bacteria > Patescibacteriota > Minisyncoccia > Moranbacterales > UBA1568 > JAAXTX01. The sequence continues at coordinate 38,693 of JBAXOD010000002.1, forward strand.
GTACTTGACGAACAACACTTCTGAGTAGCGCTACCACAGTCACCCGCGATTTCACTGGTTCCACTCGGACATCCTGCACTGATATCGGCACACGTTCCGGACTGCGATGAACAGGTTCCGGTAGTGACCACGGCACCGCTCCCCACGCAGCACTTGTTAGTGGTCCCGGAGCAATTTCCGTCCCAGGTCTTTCCAGTCGCACATGTCGCCGTCGCCCCTCCGGCCAGACACGCTCCCGACGCATGAGATGTAAGCCCAAGACAACCGGTGGTAGCGGTATTTCCACAACAATATGAGCTACCGGTACCGCAATCCGTCGCGCCGGTAAATTCTTCTCCCGGACAGCTTCCGGCCTGACATGCCCCTCCGAGATTCTGACACGTGATCGCGTCGTTATATGACTGACAGATAACAGTAATTCCGGTTGCCGCCAACTGGGATTTCATCGAATTACAGTCGGTATACGTATAATTCTGAAAAGACGTCCCCGAACTGTTCGTATAGATCGAGCCGTTCGAATTCGCCAGACGATACTTGGTCGCCGCATGAACTGGTACCGTTTGGAAAAGCGCGAAAATCAGGACGATGAGCGATCTAGCGAAAAAACGGAATGATTTCGTTTTCATAGTGTTCGTTTCAATATGCAGCCGAACCGCCACTTCCCGACCCAGACCCGCCCGAGACGAGCTGCTGCACCGTATACACGATCATATACGCGAGGAGTCCGACCGCCACGCCGGTCGCGGCGTATTGCATCATGTTCTTCGCGCTTTCGGTCTTCTTCTCGTCGCCGCCTGCGAGCAGGTACTGTATGCCGGCCACCACGAAGAGAAGTATCGCGAGGATGCCGAGGATGCCCATGAGCCAATAGATGACGGTCGCGATGACCGGACCCGGCTCACGATCGGAAAGACCCGTCGCGGAGGATGTCGGCACGCAGACCCCGCTCATGAGTACGGTTTTTCCGTCCGAGCAGCTGGCCACCGCCCCGACCAGTTGCGGGGCGAACGTAAGAAGGACCAGAGCGGTCGCGAGTGCCGACTTGAGGAACCGTGTTGGGACGTTCATAGGAAAAGCAAAACTTTTTTTCACCTATCATCACTTTCGATAGTACTCCGATTTTTGAAAAAAAACAACTCCGCCACACGGCGGAGTCGTTCCGAAACGAAGGATGTGTACTCAGTACGAGATGCTGTCCGCCGCGTCCGAACCGGTAAGGCTCGCAACCGTATTCACGGCGACATATCCGACGAGCGCGACGACGATCGCGATGCTCGCGTATACCATCATCTTCTTCGCGCTCTCGGTCTTCGTCTCGTCCCCCGCGGCGATGAGGTACATGACACCCGCTATCACGAACGAGATGATGGCGCCGATACCGAGAAGCATCATGAGCCAGTTCATGACGTTGACGAGGATCTGTCCGGCCGAACTTTCCGTCATCCCGGCCGTGGTGGAAACGGTCTGATACGTGGTACCGGCACTGTCGATGGTCCCGAAACCGAGAGCACCAGTGACCGACGGAACCAAGAGCAGTGCGGCGACCAGGAATGCGACCGACCGTTTGGATATCTTCATATGTTTACCTCCTGTGTTATTTTTTTCCGATGAAACATTCAGTGACACTTCAGATGCTACTCCAATTTTCACAAAAAAACAACTCCGCCCTGTGGCGGAGCCGTTCTTGTCATCGCGTGACGACTAGTAGCTGATATTGTCCCCAGCGTTCGAACCCGTAAGGTTCGTGATGGTGTTGACGGCGACATATCCGACGAGTGCCACGACGATCGCGATGATCGCGTAGACCATCATCTTCTTCGCGTTGTCGGTCTTCGCCTCGTCCCCTCCGGCGACGAGGTACAGGATACCCGCGATCACGAACGAGATGATGGCGCCGATACCGAGAAGCATCATAAGCCAGTTCATGACGTTGACGAGCATCTGTCCGATGGAGCTCTTCGTCATTCCGGCGTTCTGAGATACGGTCGTGTACGCCGTACCGCCGGTATCATATTTTCCGAATCCCGAGGTCGGTACGGCCGCGAACACGGCGACCGGTGCGACCAACGCGGCGACGATCGAGAACATGAGTATCTGTTTCAAAAATTTCATATGTTCACCTCCTTTCCGTTATTTTTTATTTCCGTTTTCCACTGTCCCGATTATACCATAGCCGCCAGCTGTCGGATAGCGATCAGCATCAGGAGGACGACCGAGAGACCGAGGATGGAATAGCCGAGCATCCGTTTCGCCGATTTCGATTGCTCCTCGTCACCGCCGGCCATCATATACATCACACCGGCCGCGATCAGCGCGACAAGCGCGACGAGACCGAAGAGCGACAACACGAGTTCGAGGGCACGCATACCGACGAGCTGAAGCGGCGGGGCATCATCTATCACGCCGGACGCTTTCGCTACGGGGATAAGGTTCATAACGATGCTCCGCCCCGCACGAGGAGTGAAATCTGATTCGCCGCCGCGCCGAGAGCCTGCTGAGTCGTCTTCTCACCGCGGTACACGGATTCGATCACGTCGGCCAGGGCGCCTTCCGCCTGATCGACCTCGCCGACCCGCCACGTCCTGGCGATGAGGTTCCCGTACGCGAACGGTGCGAGCCACGCATCGTTCTTTTCCTCTTCCAACAGATCGCGACGGGCCGCCGGTTGCCCGGTCGCCTGGAGATACGCCTTGGCCGGATCGGTCTTGATATCGGCATTGACGGAATACTGCGTATCGAGATAATTGCGGAGCGTGATCTTCTGCTCCGGATGCGGAAGCGTGAGAAACCGCAGGAACTGCCAGGATTCGTGCACGCGCAGATCGTTATACCGATCCACCGGAAAGGTCGTGGACTTGCCCGCGACGACCGGGGCGTTCCGATTCTTCGCGACCACGAGCACCCAATAGTTCGCGACATTCGAGGGAGCGAGTCCGGTGAACTGCGGAAGCGGCGCGACGCCGAAGTTGAGTTTCGCGTTCTTATTCCTGATGGTACTGAGATTCCATGAATAATTGATCATCATCGCGAGCTTGCCCTCGTAGAACGTGTCGATGGAATAATGCTGATCCGCGTTCCAGGAATAATACGGCGAGCTCGTCCTGGCGAACTGCGCATAAAAATCCGTGGCTCGCGCCATCTCGGCGCTCGAGAACGCGAGGTTGTCGTAGAAACCGTCCCGGGTACTCTTCAGCCCCTGTTGCATGGCGATCGCCAACAGCACGTCGGTCGAACGGTTGATATTCTTGGCCGTCCCCAGCGAAACCGCCGACTCCGTGATATTTCCGTACGCGTCGACCGCACTCAACAACCGGACGTCCTTCAGGAATTCTTCCCAGGTCGCGGGCGGCGCGGAGATTCCGGCGGCATTGAGGAGATCTTTGTTGTAATAGAGCGCGAGCGAATCCATGGCAAGCGGCATACAGTACACCTTGCCGTCGATGACGCAGTCGTTGATCGCGGCATCCGCGAACGTATCCCGGAACTCCTTCTCGGTCACCATGGAATCCGGTGCCGGTTCGATCAGGTTCTTGACGAGCGGAAGCCACGCATTGCGAACCAGAAACACGTCCGGCCCGTTCCCCTCGGCGAATGCCGCAAGAAGGTCCCGCCGATAGTTCTCCTCCACTTTCTTCTTGTATTCGATGCGCCCGATATGCGTCTGATTCAATCTTTCATAAGGCGCGATGGCGTCCTTGTACGCCTGGGCATCGTCGAAAATCCCCCACATCTCGAGATCGATCTGATAGGCCGGCGGCACCACCTTCGAGCACCCGGAGAGGGAGACGGCGGCCAGCAATACGGATATGAAAACGGCTCCTTTTTGTATCTTTCGCATAATATTTTCTATTTTGTCACGAGAAACGCGTAATGATACGCCCCGACCGGGATATCGCGGATTTCCGTAAAGCCGATCTTTTCCAAAATCTGTTTCATATCCCCCGCGGAAATCCGTTTCCCCGTTTCCGGTCCGACCTTCCCCTCCGTTTCCGGATTCCATTCCATGATCAGTCCGTGTCCGCCGGGATGAAGCACCCGCGAGACCTCTCGCAAGATCACATCCTTCATATCGTTCTGAAAGAGCATGTCCTTGACGATGACCCAATCCACGCTCGCCGGAGCAAGCCCCGAACCGTTCTCCCGTTCCAGGTTGGCCCGCTTCGTCGTGATATTCCTGAGACCCAAGAGCTTGGCCTGACTCTCCATCGCCTCGAGCGCGGCCGGCAGGACGTCGAGCGCGATAACCTGCCCTTCTTCGCCGACCGCTCTCGAAAATTCCACGGAAAAATATCCTGCGCCGCACCCGAAATCGGCCACGGTCCCTTTCGGTGCGACCGGTAACGCCGCCACGACAGCCTTCGGATCCACGAATGTCGGAGAAGAGAACATACTCGTTTCTATATCGGTATTATATTTGCCTGATTCCAATAAATATAGTACAACAATTGAAGGCGAAAAGAAAGAAGTTCCGGAAAGCTTCTGGAGCCGTTCGAGCTTCATTAGCCTCCAAAGCTTCGAAAGAGAAGCTTCGAGAACCTTGGCAAGAGGTCGGGAACACGGTTAAAATGAGGAGCCGTTCCCGTTCAATGGCACTTGGAGCCTATCCGTTAGGAACATACCTCCTGCGCCTAAAATCTTCGGCGTACACGCGCGTACCCCTTGTCGTCTTATCCAGATAGGGCTCCGCGGGTTACCCGCCTTTCCACTCGAAGCTTATACGGCTCGTGACGGAGACCCTGACGGATAGGCTCTTATTCTCCTCCGAGTGTTCCCTGTTTACTGTTTACTGTTTACTGTTCATTGTTGTCAGTTGTCAGTGGTTAGTTATCAATCAAATACGGAGAGATGACCGAGTGGTTGAAGGTACCGCTCTCGAAAAGCGGCAGGCCCGAAAGGGCCTCGAGGGTTCGTCCGGCATACGCCGGACGCCCCGCGCATGCGGGGCGAATCCCACATTTAAGGAGAAGGCTGCATATGTTCTATGTCTATATCCTCAGAAGCAAGAAAGACAATGACTTCTATATCGGGTCAACCGGAGATTTAAAAAGAAGAATGAAAGAACATAATCGCGGAGTAGTGGAATCAACAAGACACAGACGACCTCTTGAACTCCTATGCTATGAAGCGTACAACTATAAAGAAGAAGCTCAAGCGAGAGAGCGTTTTCTAAAAAGCAGTGACGGAAAGAAAGATTTACGGAAACGATTGACTCGCAGTTTGGAAAAAAAGGAAAAATAAGTACGGAGAGATGACCGAGTGGTTGAAGGTACCGCTCTCGAAAAGCGGCAGGCCCGAAAGGGCCTCGAGGGTTCGAATCCCTCTCTCTCCTCACTGAAAGAAAATCAGGATCCCATTTTGGGGTCCTGATTTTTTTCGGTTTGAATGGGAAAAAGGGATTCGAAAGCCGGACTGCTAGCAGGCAGGAGGCGGGGTCGCGACCTCGAGCACGGCCTTCGGAGGCCGGACGCTCGAGAGTTGTGACCGAGTCCCTCCCTTTCCTCAAAAGCGAATGACCGTCCCGATCATATTGGGGCGGTTATTCGTTTCTTGTGAGATGGAAGAGGGATTCGAAGGGATATGGAAATGTGAACGATTTCACGTTTCCATGTCCCCGGCCCGCAGGGGAATCCCTCCCTTTCCTCAACGGAAATCAAAAGACTCCTGAATGGGGTCTTTTGATTTTTGTGTGTTGTGTTAATGGATGGATTCGAAATTGCAGGCATCTCAGGAAATCCGGCATTTCATTTGTCGCATAGCGTCTGTCTTTCCACCGAAATGGATTGCGTGTCAAAGGTACGGATGATACAGTAAGGATGTTTTCGGATAATTCGGAAGATACCGAACAGTACCATTCGAAGAATCAGACAGCCAAACGCTCTCATATGAGGATATCTTTGGAAAGTATTTTCTATCGCGTCATCCTTCCTTTCATGTTTCTTGAGGGATTTCTCCTGAGAATCGGCAATCTCAGAAAAGGTTTCTGGATCGACGAGTATCTCACCATCGAAACCGCACAGAAACTGACGTTTTTCAATCATACTGACACGGTCGGTCTCAACCCTTATTACGTCGGCCTCCGTCTGGTCGCATACCTCTTCGGTACCGACGAGACCGCCGTACGGATCATTTCCGTCCTGTTCGGTCTTGCGTCGGCATTCATCCTTTTCCTGATCGGAAAAAAATATTTTCACGAACGCGTCGGGCTCATCTCATCCTGTATCTTTCTGCTTACTCCCTTAGGCATATCGCTCGGTCAGGAAGTACGGCCATATTCCATGCTCCTTTTCCTTTCCCTGTGCCAACTATTTTTCTTTCTGGAAATATTGCAGTCCGTCTCCGAAGGTAAGCGGGTGAAAAATATCCGATTCATGCACCTCTCCGTCCTTACCCTGCTGATCCTGTTCATCCACCTGTCATCGGTATTATTCCTCGTCTCCGAAATGATCGTCCTTTCGTTCATAACGATCATCGAAAAACGGTGGCCGACGGACGTCTTCAAATATTATCTCGCTTGTTTGTTCCCGATGTTCGCGTTCTTCGCCTGGTTCTATCGTGACATCCTTACAAAACTCGGATTTATCGTTTCGGACCGGAATTACATTACCGTCTATTCAAACAGCGGACGCTCTTTCGCCGATGTGATCGTTTTCATCCAGAATATCTCAACGGGACTCATCCCGGAGAAGCCAAAGGAGAGCCTGCTGGTATTCCTCCTTGCGCTCATTCTGATCGGAGCATCCATCGGCATTTGCCATTCTTTCATACGACGCGCCACGATCGTAAACGCCCTCTTTGGAATAACGATTCTCCGGATCTGCATCGGGCTGTCGATGCATGACTTCATTCCGAGACACGCGTTCATATTGACCCCTCTTTTTTCACTCTTTCTCGGAATATCCCTCTACAACCTTTCAAAAGTTCGCAGGGTTCCAAAGGTGGTCATTTTTTGCGTGTACGGATTCTTCATTCTGTCCCTCGCATATCTTTCACTGATTTCGCAGAAAGCCGAGAAAGCCGATCCGGGGAGACAATGGGGGTCGGTCGCCGATTTCGTCGAACGAAACGCCGGACCGGAAAAAGCGGTCATCGTGGCAGTCCCCTATCTGAAAGGGATATTCACCCATTATTATCATGGAACGACTCCGATCATCACTATGGATGATTACAAGGAAAAATCACGAAATACCCTCATAGAGAACAATGAAATCGGTGTCTCGTTCATAAATCAAGAGCTGACCGATGCGTTGATCGGCAAGAGTATCGGGTTTCGAGAAATTCTGGTCGTCAAAGACGTTATCGCCTTAGATTTGAGCGATGTGGACAAACGCTTCGATACGGCTTTAGCAAGTCGTTTCATCCGGATCGATACAACCTGTTTCCCGGCTTCAGCGAAAATCCTGTGCGTCGAACGCTATCGAAGAGCCGACCAAGAGCCTATCCGTTAGGGTCTCCGTCACGAGCCGTACGATCTTCGAGCGGAAAGGCGGGTAACCAGCGGATCCCTCTCCGTAGATACGGCGACAAGGGGTACGCGCGTGTACGCCGAAGATCATAGGCGCAGGAGGTATGTTCCTAACGGATAGGCTCTCAGTAGATGATAACAAACCCCCGAGTCAATCGATTCGCGATCCATCTTGTCACTCCGGTTTCATTCCGATATCGTGATTGTCTGCGTCGAGAGGCTCCGGGAGCATTCCATGGTATCATCAGTGGGATAGGAATACCGGTAACCGGATATCGGAACAAGACAAAAAATCATATACCGAACGGCAAAAAACCACAGACAGAACCTATGTCGAAACGAACACAGACGGTCATCCTCGGCGCCGGTCCGGCGGGATTATCGGCCGCGTACGAAATGAATGGGAGCGGCAGCGACATAGTCGTACTCGAGGCGGACCGATCGGTCGGAGGCATCAGCAAGACCGTCTCCTTCAAAGAATGCCTTTTCGACCTCGGTGGACACCGATTCCATACCGATATTTCCGAAGTTTCACGGCTCTGGGAAAGCCTTCTGGGCGACGACTTCCTGACCCGACCGAGACTTTCCAGGATCCGCTACCGGGGGAAATTTTTCGATTATCCGCTCACGCCGATGAATGCCGTCTTCGGACTCGGCATGATCGATTCCATCGGTATCCTTTGGAGTTATCTGGCCGCCCGCATGTTCCCCTCCAAGGAAGAGAGGACGTTTGAACAATGGGTATCGAACCGTTTCGGGAAACGACTGTTCGAAATTTTTTTCAAGTCCTACACGGAAAAGGTCTGGGGAATCCCCTGCGATGAACTCAGTGCCGAATGGGCCGCACAGAGAATCGACGGTCTTTCCTTGTCCGTCGCGATCCGACAAGCCCTGTTCCCGGAACGAAATGGTAAGGTGAAGACGTTGATCGACGAATTCCGTTACCCGAAACTCGGACCAGGCATGCTCTACGACGAGATGATGCGCCGCATACGCGAGCGTGGTGGACAGATCGAGACCGGTACGCGCGTCATAGGATTGCATGCCGACGGGAACAGGATTCGCAACATTCTCACGGAAGACGCGGATGGGAACGGCGCCGAGTATCCGGCAGACTTCCTCATCTCAAGCATGCCGATCGACGAACTCGTGACTATGATCCGGCCTGTTGCGCCCGAGGCCGTCATCGCCGCCGCAAACGGACTCCGTTATCGAAGTCTTGTCTCGGTCAGCCTCGTCCTCGATTGCCCGAACCCCTTCCCGGACAATTGGATCTACGTACACACGCCGGAAGTACGATTGGGCCGCATACAGAACTTCGGCAATTGGAGCCCTTCCATGGTCGAGCCCGTTGGACGGGTCGCCCTCGGATTGGAATACTTCTGCGACGAAGGGGACGACTTCTGGAATACGGACGATACCGCTCTCATCGCGCTCGGACTCGATGAGATGAGAAAGATCGGCATAGCGGGATATGACGGCTTTATCGACGGGTTCGTGACGCGTATACCGAAGGCCTACCCCGTCTATCACGGTGCCTACCGAGAGAACGTCGCCATCTTACGAACGTACCTCGAAGGGTTTCGGAACCTGCAGACGATCGGGAGAAACGGGATGTTCCGCTACAACAATATGGATCATTCGGTCCTGACGGGAATCCTGGCGGCCAAGAACATACCCGAAAAAAGATTCGATCTTTGGGATGCGAAACGATATTCCGACGTTACTTCGATAACGGCCGACGAGGCGCTGGACATATGAAACACCGTTTCGGAAAAATTCCGACGACACCGCGAGAAAGGATCTTCTCGTACCTGTTCCTGGTATGGATGGTCTTTTTCTTCGTCTTGCATACTGCGAACACGTGGCAACTCACCGAGAACAGCTTCATCCCGGCGTACCTGATCGCTTTGGCGCTTTCTTCCCTTTTGGGACTAGTCATTCTCATCGCCTACCGGCTCTTCATCGTCTTACACGGAAATAGCGACGTATCGATAGGAATCCCTGCCCTTTCCATAGCGATCATAGTCATCGTCATGACCGTCTTCAACATCGACCGGATCGTCTCCATGGACCCGACCGGACTCAGCGCCATTCCCGGTTTCGCCCTCGACTTCCTGAAATCGGTCTCGGTCGTCACATTGTTTCTCCTCTCCGCGTATCTTGTCGGCGATGCGCTCCTGGAATATTTCATGCCCCGCGTGTTCGGCAAAGGGGAAGGCGGTCCGATATCCGTCGCGATCGGAGTCGGAGTCTCCGGGTACTTTATCCTCCTCATCGATTTGTTCGGCATCGCCTACCCCTTGACCGTCTTCTTGTCCGCGATCGCTATCATTACCCTGTTCCGGAAGCGAGCAAAAGAACTCCTCAATTCCTTCATGACCAAGAAGTTGATCATCAAACCGGGATTACGGACCGAGAACGTCATAGCCGTTATCCTTATCATGCTGACGTTTCTCTCCTTTTTCCTGTCATACGCCGGCCTCGCCGTCGGAGGATGGGATACGTTCCATCAATATCTCGTCTTCCCGGAAACATACGCGAAATATCATACGCTCGTACCGTTCCCCTTCCATCCCCATTGGGGATTCCCCCAGCTGTCGGAAATGATATTCGAGGAAGGACTCCTCCTCGGCGACACACGGACGCCGTTTCTCCTCAACTTCGCGTTCATCACGCTCGGCTTCATCGGCTTTGCCGTAACCGCGAAAAAAATCGCCGGAAAATCCTTCGTATGGCCGCTCGCCGCATTCGCGTCGGTTCCCCTTCTGCTCCGGTTCTGGTCCGGATACCTGAAAGTCGAATCGATCCTCTTCCTGTTCGTCGCGGCGCTCTTCATGCTCCTTTGGAAGATCGCAAGACGGAAGGAGTCCAGCGACGGAAAATTCGGCCCGTGGGTACTCGTCGCCATCATGCTCGGACTGATGCTGTCCGTAAAATACACATCCTTCTTCATCGGTGCGGCATTGGCTGCCTCGCTTATTCTCTTCCACCGATCCTTCGACTTCGATTGGAAAAAGGCAGTCCTTGTCGCGGGCATCTCGATGATTTTCCTCTCCCCGTGGCTCATAAAAGACCAGCTCTATTATGGAAACCCACTCTACCCCGCGCTCCAGGGAAATGATCCTGTTTCGGAAAAGCTGGGAACAAACTGTCAGGCTTCTTTTATACAGATCTGTAACGAGGACAATTTTGTGAACCGTCGCCCGGAAATGTTTCAAAAAGATTCCGTTCATCTTTCAAGTGCCTTCCTCACGACGCGACCGTTCATAATGGGAGACGGTTCTGATATCACTTCGACCGGACCGTTCTTCATGCTCTTCCTACCGCTTTTATGGTGGCTTCTTTTCCGAACCAAAGATCCATTTCTCCGCTTCCTCATATCATTCTCGGCGATATTCCTCGCGCTTGGCGTCTATTTCTTCACCGGACAGACCTGGTATCTTCTGCCGATGATGTTCCCTTTCATGCTCGCGCTCGCCTACGCGTGGAAAGAGTCGGAAGGAACCATCATCAATGCCATGAGCCGTTCCCTCATATTCCTGTGGATTTTCTTCCTTCTCACGGTCAACATATTCAGTTCAGGAACCGTGGAACTGGCCAAATATGCCAGAAGCGGATCAGGTCTCGGATACGCGCTGCAGGAAATCGGGAAAATATGTGGCGACCAGAGACGCCGCGACGCATATCTGGCATGGCAGGATGTGAATGATCTCATCTCCAAGCGCGACGGTGAAAGCACAGTCGTCTACGGGTTCATGGACCCTCAGGGATATTTCATCAAGGACTCTTTCCGTCATTTCATTCCGGACTTCTTCGGATACCTCTATACCTGCATATCGAAAAACGGCGACATCGGAGACGGGCTGAAGAAACTCGGTGTGACGCACGTCCTGTTCGATGCGGCCGCACCGTCCGGCTGTCTTCAAAACGACGTGTTCCTCACCTGTCGCGCCTACTTCGGTTTCCGGGATTTCATCTCGACGCACGGCACACTTGTGAAAAAGGAGGGGTCGTTCGAACTGTATTCGATAGAATAGCTACGGCCGTACACATCAGATGCAGCGCTGACATCCGGCTCCGACATAAAAATGAAAGGTGCTGTGAGCAACGCCACAGCATTTTTTCGGATGAATCGGACTTCCCAGCGAACCGTTTTCATGCTATACTGGATGAGTAATTGGCTGCATAAAGCCGAAATAAATAGTAAGACAGATCATATGTCCGCAAAGAAGATAAGCGAGCTGTTCGATTTCACGGGAAAGACGGTCGTCGTCACCGGTGGCGCCAACGGTATCGGCTACGGCATCGCGCGACGATTCGCGGAAGCGGGTGCGAACGTGGTCATTTCGGATATCAACGAGGAGGTCGGCGTCGCCAAGGCCGAGTCGCTCGGTGCGGAATTCGGTGGCAAGACCCTGTTCGTGAAGACCGATGTCTCTTCGGAAGAAGACGTGAAGGCGCTCGTCGCCAAGACGAAAGAAACGTTCGGCAGCCTCGATGTCATGGTGAACAACGCGGGTATCTTCCCCACCTCGCCGGTCCTCGATATGGAAGTCGGTTTCTGGGACAAGGTGCAGGCCGTGAACGGTCGCGGCGTGTTCCTCGGTTGCCGTGAAGCCGCCAAGGTCATGATCGGACAGGGCGGCGGCTCAATCATCAACATCGCCTCGATCGACGCCTTGCATCCGAGCATGGTGGGACTCGCGGCCTATGACGCATCCAAGCACGGCGTCTGGGGCTTTACCAAGAACTTCGCGCTCGAGCTCGCTCCGCACAAGATCCGCGTGAACGCGATCGCTCCCGGGGGCGTGGCCACCGAAGGCGTCGCCGCCATGAGCTCAGGCGTGCCGGCCATGACGGACGAACAGATGAAGGCCTTCCTCAACGCCATCCCGATGGGACGTTATGCGGAGCCCGACGAGATGGCGACGGTCGCCCTCTTCCTCGCGAGCGACGCGGCGAACTATATGACCGGATCGATCGTCGTCGCCGACGGCGGCTCGCTCATCGCGTAAGGTCGGGGCAAAAAAGCATACTGCCGGACCGGATCGTTTCCGGTCCGGTTTCGTTTTGCGTTGACGTTCGTTTCACGGCATCTTGCCTGAAAATGAAAACGGATTATACTCTACGAGGTATACCCATACATAATCATTGACCGAAAGGATCGGAAACCGGGATATCCCTACTTGTTGAAAAGTCCCTCACAGAAATGTCATTCCGGCCTACGAGCCGGAATCTATGCCTTGGATCCCGGGTCAGGCCCGGGATGACAGCGTATTGTATATATGCATTCTTGTTGTGTTTTCTTCAAAGTGCGGCATTCCACCTTTCCGAAAGAACCTACCGATATGGAAAACAAGAAAAAGATGCTCATAGAGCTCAATCGGAAGCATTCCGACATGTTCATGAGTCAGCGTCTGGAACGCGATCTGTATCTCGCGAATCACCCGACCAAGATCATCGCGTTCAAATGCATGGACGGACGTGTCCATATGCCGACCGTCACCCACACCCCGCTCGGCGTCATGCGCCCCTACCGGAATATCGGCGGCAAATTCGACCTCGGCTGGCCGCTTCTGAACGAATCGTTCGACCGGAGCGTCACGCGCGCGGTCACAAAGGGAAACCGTGTTCTGGTTCTCGTCACCTATCATTTTTCCGCGGGCGATACGCACCGTGGATGCGCCGGCTTCAAGTACGACTGCGAAGAATCAAAGCGTTCGACGGAACAGTTCCGCAAACAGATTCTGCGCGTCTACGGCGAGAACAACGGGGTCGTGTTCCCTATCCTCGTCGGACTCGAGACGGACAAGGACGCGCTCATCTTTCACGGGGAACAGGGCGACATCATCGACGTCTCGACGATCACGGACGGGTCCGAGGACAACCTGCACCAACTGTTCCGCGCGCTCTACCCCTCGATGCCCGATCGCATCCTCGCCGACCTCATTCCGCTCGTTTCCGGAAACCTGGCGCACGTGAACGAGACGAAAAGCGGCAAGCCGGTGGAGGACCTCGTCCACGGCGAATGGATACTGGCGATCGGCAAGGGCTTCGACTGGCTGCATACCCCGAACATGGCGCTCATCGTCGGGCCGTACGACCCGAACCTCGGCGAACCGATCACGACCGCGGCCGGCATCATCCGGTCCAACGTGAATGCGGGAAGGGCGGCCGGAGGATTCGTACTGCTGTCGTCGGCCGTCTATGCCGACCCCGCGGAACGGAACCGGACGAAGGAACGCTCCCTCTACCTGAACCGGCTCTCCCAGGACATCATCCGGAAAAATTATCCGGAAATCGCGGATCTGATGCATTCGATGGCCGTCATCATGGACTCCGAAACGATGCGTATGGAATTGGTCGACGAATAGCGTTCGAGTCCCTTGACACGGAACTCCCGAAGGAGTACAAAAACAGGTAGCACAAGCCTGTTTTTGTTTTTTAAAAATCAGTAAACCACACGGCTCGGGAGGGCTGTCATATGTTTTGGGAAGGAGAAAAATATCCATGGGGCGACATGACGAATGAAGCAAGAATTAATCTGCTTCATTCGGAGGTTTTCCAAAAATACTCGGAAGAATACGTGAGCCATGAACCGACACGGAAAATGATACGGGAGAAGTATAATATCGCCGTTACATTCGTATTTTGTAGCGATCCGAGACTTCGCGACATTTTTTTCAATCTCGTTCCGGGAGAATCCTGGTATAAACGAGGTATCGGAAGCATCGTGAACGATGCGGATCCTTTGTTCCGGGCTACATTCTCACGACTGCTCGACAAACACGAAGTGAGACATTTGGATCACTTATATATCCAGACGTATCACTTCTCCAAAAGCGACGGTCAAAAATGCTGTGCTGGCCAGAAATATGATGCTGACAAAGCAAGGCTTTCGGGAGAATTCGAAACGGAAACGGCGCGAAGAATCTATCGCTTCAAAAGGTTCGTCTATCCGATCCTAATCGGAATCGAAACCGATCTTGGTGAAGCGATCATTCACGGGTACGACGGTTCGATGCTCAGAAGCTCGGAAATCGGATCAATGTCAGACGATGCGATCTATACTCGTCTTTATACCATGTTTCGGGATACGACGTTCAACAAGTCTTTACCGGAGAAACTAAAATACTATATCCTGGAGCGACTCATCAAAGGAAATGTGCGTTACATTTCGGAAGATCATACCGAAACGAATGAAGTCCTGCAAAGACAACATCAGTTCGTACTCGGTATGGGAACGGGACTCTTCGCGTTTCCGGCTGGGCGTGTTCTCATCATCCCGCCGTTTCCCCTCGATAAGAAACTGGAGCTCATCAAAGGAGCTCGGTTGATCAGAAAAGTTTTCGATGCCGGTCGAATTAAGCACGAAAACGGATTCATCCTTTCGACCTCAACCATGTTCGACAATCCGGATGACTGGCCATGGGCAGCCGAAGAAACGCTTCGCTTCGCACGATTCGTGGATAAGACCATCAAAAAAGGAGCGAAAGATCTATATGAAAGAATGACGGTATTGCCGGTTATCATGAACCGTATCGACCGCATGACCACGATTATCGATTAGACCTTATCAACCGAAAGGGAACCAATGGTTCCCTTTCTTCTTATATCAGTCACTTTTCCTTTACAGCGGGCGTTTCGCGTGCTAGGCTTGGAATGCCTATTTTTCCCATATGGAAGGACTGTTTTCCCCCTCATCCGCCGTTTTGTTCGCGCTCGGCGCCGCAGGGTTCGCCGTTTTTTCATTCGCGCTGTCGCTGTCGCTCTTCCTGCGGATCCGCCGGATGAAACGCGACCTCTCATCCTTCCTTTCCGGCAAGGACGGCAAGGATCTCGAAGAGCTCGTCCTCGGACAGGGAAAGGAGATCACGGCGATCAATGGCGAAATCAAGAATCTCTACGATGCCGCCGAGGAGCTCTATCTGCTCGGTCAGGAAAGCATCCATCGGACCGAGGTCGTCCGTTTCAATCCTTTCAAGGAAGTCGGCGGCAACCAGAGCTTCGTCATCGCGTTCCTCAACGGTCGCAACACCGGATTCGTCCTCTCCTCGCTCCACACGCGCGAAGGGACACGGGTCTACGCGAAACCCGTGGTGAGCGGTGCCGAGACCGAGGGACATCCTCTCTCGAAGGAAGAAAAGTACGCCATCGGACTGGCCGCCAAGAAACGTATCGGCAAGGAGTCGACCGAACAGTCGGGGAAGAAACCGCTTCCGTCTAACAAAGCACTGAATACGACCGTATGAACGAGAACGAATCGGAAACCGTACCGAAAGTGGCCATTCCGCCGACCATCACCGTGAAGGCGTTTTCCGATACCCTCGGACTGCCCGTCGCGCAGGTAATGACGGAACTCATGAAAAACGGCATCTTCGCGACCATCAACGAGGAGATCGATTTCGATACCGCGAGCATCATCGCGACCGACCTCGGCATGGAGGCGGTCCCGGCCATCGAATCCGGCGATGCTGATAAGCCGCTCTCGCTCGAGGACATGCTTGACATCTGCGCGAAAGAAAAGAACTCGGACAAGCGCCTCGAGCCACGCGCACCGATCGTCACGATTCTCGGACATGTCGACCACGGCAAGACCACGCTCCTCGACACGATCCGCAAGGCGAGCGTCGCGACCGGGGAAGCGGGTGGCATCACACAACATCTCGGCACCTATCAGGTCAAGAAGCGCGGCAAACTCATCACGTTCATCGACACCCCCGGACACGAGGCGTTTTCCGCGATGCGCAAGCGCGGCGTCTCTATCGCCGACATCGCCATCCTCGTCGTCGCGGCCGATGACGGCGTCCAGAAGCAGACCAAGGAAGTCATCACGTACCTCAAGGAGCGCGGACTCCCCATCATCGTGGCCATCAACAAGATCGACAAGCCGGACGCGAATATCATGCGCATCAAGCAGGATCTTGCCGAGAATGACATCCTCATCGAAGAATGGGGCGGGAAAATCCTGTGCTCCGAGATCAGCGCGAAACAGAACGTCGGCATCGATTCACTGCTCGAAAACATCCTCCTCGTCAACGAGGTGGAAGAATTTTCCGCCGACGCGAAGCGCAGCGGACTCGCGGTCATCCTCGAATCGCACCTCGACAAGCAGAAGGGCCCAGTCGCCACGAGCCTGGTCCGGACCGGCACCCTCAAGGTCGGTCAGGACGTGATCGCCGGATCGGTCTTCGGCCGTATCCGTCATATGGAAAACTACGCCGGCAAGACCGTCGAATCCGCCGGTCCCTCGACGCCGGTCATCATCTACGGCTTCAGCGATACTCCGAAGGTGAACGACGTCGTTTCGGTCGCCAGCGGCAAGGCATCGGCACGGGTCCGTTCCGAACGGGCCCAGACGACCGCTAAGACCCTTATCAGGGCCAAATCCGAGGAAGAAGGTGTCGAAGGTCCGAAGCGGCTTTCCTTCGTCCTCAAGGCGGATGTGGAAGGCTCGCTCGAGGCGATCGAACAGATTCTCGGTACCATCGTCCACGACGAAGTCGCGCTCGAGGAGATTTCCTCCGGGGTCGGAGCCATCACCGAATCCGACGTGAAGATGGCGGAGAGCGCGGGGGCGGTCATCTTCGGATTCAACGTGGAACCGACCGCGGTCGCCCGACGCATGGCCGAAAAGAGCGGCACGGCGATCGAGAGCTTCGGAATCATTTATAAACTCGTCGACCGGGCGAAGGAGCGGCTGTCCGAGTTATTGCCGCCGGAAACGATACGCACCGATCTCGGCACCCTGTCCGTCCTCGCGGTCTTCAAGACCGGCAAACGCGACCAGATCGTCGGCGGACGCGTCGGTAATGGAAAACTCTTCAAAGGTACGAAAGTCGACATCCGCCGCAAGGACGAGGTCGTCGGCACCGGTATCATCGTCAATCTCCAGCAGAACAAACAGAACGTCGAGGAGGTCGGGCAGGGAAACGAATGTGGCGTCGTCTTCGAAGGCAATGCGAAAATCGCGGATGGGGATACGCTTCTCGTCTATCGCGAGGAAACGAAGCGCCGGACGCTCTAGACTTAGAGCCTATCCGTCAGGGTCTCCGTCACGAGCCGTACGAGCTTCGAGCGAAAAGGCGGGTAACTTGCGGAGCCCTATCGAGATAAGGCGACAAGGGGTACGCGCGTGTACGCCGAAGATCATAGGCGCAGGAGGTATGTTCCTAACGGATAGGCTCTTACATATAAGCATACCACGATTGCTTCTCGGTCAATTTTGCATTTTTTTCTGACACATGCTATCTGCACCGTATAATCCGTGGTAAATTGTTAGTTGTACGCTTCTTGTTCAATGCTTTCTTCCCGCTCGTCCTTGCAAGCGGGTCCGCGCACGGAGATGTCGCGGATTATCTGTTGTAGGTTATCAGTGGTAAGTCGTTAGTCTTGCTTTCCTATGGATTCTTCCGTCATCCCCGCACCGGTCCTCTCCGTCCTCGATGCCCTGAAATATGCCGGGTATCAGGGGCAGATCGTCGGCGGATGCGCGCGCGACCTGTTTCTCGGACGCGAACCGAAGGACTGGGATATCACGACCGATGCGAAACCGGAGGAGACGCTTTCCGTCTTCCCGGACAGTTTCTATGAGAACGATTTCGGGACGGTCGGCGTAAAAGTCGAGCCGTTCCACAAGGAAGGCCGTCCGGACCGCGAACACGACGTGATAGAAGTGACGACCTATCGGACCGAATCCGGCTATTCGGACATGCGTCGGCCTGATCAGGTCGAATTCGTCCTATCGCTGTCCGAAGACCTTTCCCGGCGCGATTTCACGATGAACGCGATCGCGCTTCAGGTCAACGATCCGTCCCCGTCGCATACGGACCGGACCATCGACGTCATCGATCCGTTCCATGGCCAGGAAGACATCAACCGAAAGATCATCCGGACGGTCGGCAACGCCGAACAACGCTTCGGCGAGGATGCACTGCGCATGATGCGGGCGATACGTTTCTCCTCCGAACTGGGCTCACCGGCTACGGAAGAAAGCGGATGGACGATCGAGGAACCGACGCTTGCGGCGATAGGAAAACACTCGGAACTGATCGCTCACGTCTCGCAGGAACGCATCCGCGACGAATTATCGCGGATTATCCTCTCGGAGCGTCCGGCTGAAGGGGTCGAGCTGCTCCGGAGTGTCGGGTTGCTGAGATATATCATTCCAGAACTCGAGGAAGGCGTGGGTATCGGACAAAACCTCCATCATGCCCTTACCGTATACGAGCACAATCTCGGTGCGCTGCGATACTGCCCGTCGCGCGTGCTCGAAGTCAGGCTTGCGGCGCTGCTGCACGATGTCGGCAAACCCCGATCGAAGCGCGGCGACGGCTACAAGTCGACGTTCTACAATCACGACCATATCGGGGCCCGGATGACCAAGGTGATACTCCAAAGGCTTCGCTACCCCGTGGCCGTCATCGACCGGGTCACCCTGCTCGTGGACAACCATCTCTTCTATTACAATGTTGGCGAAGTGACCGAAGCCTCGGTTCGTCGGCTCATCCGACGCGTCGGCCTCGGGAACATGCGCGATCTTATGTCCGTCCGGATCGCGGATCGGCTCGGGTCGGGCGTCCCCAAAGCCAAACCGTATAAGTTGCGTCACTTGGAATACATGATCGAGAAGGTCTCAAACGACCCGGTCTCCGTCAAAATGCTCAAGATAAACGGCACGGATCTCATGAACGACCTCAAAATGACGCCCGGACCGAAGATCGGCGCCGTGCTCGATGTCCTCCTTTCCGAAGTGATCGAAGATCCGTCACGTAACATCCGCGAGTCACTCCTGGTACGCGCGAAAGAACTCTTCGAAGAGGATCTTTCTTCCCTTCGCGACCGCGCGAAAGACGTCATCGAGGAAAAACGCGAACAAGACGATAAGGGAATCAAAAACCGTCACAAGGTGGCGTAGAAAAAGATCAGTGAACAGGTAACAGATAAACATATATCAGGAAACGGGGGGATACATCGAGAACCGGCTGATACCAGAGGAGAACAGCACTCGATACTCAATCACCCTGTTCTCATCATGTATACATTCCTGCAAATGACCGACCATTCCCGGTTCCCTTGTTCCTAGTTCTCCGTTCCCTGTTAACTGCTTTCCGTTATCTGATCGCCCCTTTCCTTTTTCCGATAACCTGCTAGAATGGAACCTGTTGTGATAAAGACGGATATTTCCCGAAACTGAGGGAAAAACGGAGTGTGGTATAGTGGTATTACGCACGATTCGGGTTCGTGTAATCCGGGTTCGATTCCCGGCACTCCGACAAAATAGCACCGGAAATATACGGTTCTACGGGTTTACGAAGTATCCGGCGCATGCCGGACGATTATAGATTTCTATCCGGCTACCTCATATCCACGCGACAAGCATACCGTGGTTTCCCGGTACTCCGACGAATCAGGTGGTACAAAAAACGCATAAACATACCTCGCCTATGAGGATTCTCGTCAATAACCCGTCCGAAAACGCGCTCACACTCATGCGGAGGGCGGGATACGTCTTTCAACGCAAGGAAGGCGACGAGATGAGTTTCGTCCGAGAGTTCGCCCGGTCGGGTTTCCCCCGGTTTCACGCGTATGTCAGGACCGAAACGGTCACTATAACGGTCAATTTCCATCTCGATGCGAAACGCGAGACCTACGGTGAATCGACGCGGCACCACGGTGAATACGAAGATGACGGTCCTCTCGCGGAAGAGGCGAAACGGCTCTTGAAACTTTTCGGCGAAAGGGCGTCCGTGGTGAAATAAACGCCGATGCCGAGGTGGCGCCCGCCCGCAACGCTTCGCGTAGCGATGCGGGCAGGAAACTGGTAGACGCACCAGGTTTAGGTCCTGGCGGGAGCAAGAAACGTATATTGCCGAGGTGGCGAAATTGGTAGACGCACCAGGTTTAGGTCCTGGCGGGAGCAATCCCTTGGGAGTTCGAGTCTCCCCTTCGGCACCATACGAAACCACCCTGCACCGTACGGTGCAGGGTGTTTCGATTCATCTTTCTCCGTCTTCCGCTTCGCCATACCGTATCCTTGGCGCAGGCGGATTCCCAACTCGTTAACACGTGAACTCGTTAACTGAAGAACTTACATGTTACCTATCGCCTATACGCCGACCTCCGATCATCAGGCTCGGAAGCGGGAATCAGGGAAGAAACGAAACCGACCGAGAACAGGAGGAATGCCGAGGTCAGGATCATCCTGACGGCGAAGACGACGAACGGGGGCACGTATTTCGACACCGCTGCGAAAAATCGGTTCGATCCGGACGAGGCGACGGTCAGATCCTCGTTCGCTATCGCTTGAACACGTACGTCACTTACGACCTTCGTTTCCGAGGAATCGATGACGTTGACTCCCCACAGATCTCGGAGTGCCACACGTTTCTCGTTCGCTTGGACGATTTTCCCCGTAAAGTTGACGAAGTTCGCGTCACCGATCGTGCCGGGTTTCGGAAGCGTATACGCTATCTGCATATCCGCGGACTCGTCCACTGTTTTGCCGTCCACCGTCCAGACATGCGACAGCAGATACTTCTTCGCGTATCCCGGAATGATCGACGCCTTCATCGGTATGACGGTGCCGCTCGCGAACCGTTCGAAAATTTCGTCACTATGCTCGTCGTTCTTGGTACCGTCAAGTTCCGTAAACGTGCCGACGTATCGCGGCCAGACGGCACTCGTGTCGTTCGATTCGAGCAGGATTTCCGGATCGACGACCTGATAGTTCCGCGAAAGGGACAACGCCTTTCCCGTCGCTACATTCACCGCTTCCATCCGTACGGTGTACGTTTCTCCCGGCTCGCCCGTTACCGCGAAAAACGCGGTGTTCCCGAGCCCTCCCGAAGGACAGTCGACGGACGAGACGGTCGAGGAACAGTTCAGTGCGGCACCGTTTATGGTCCATCTGAAATTCTTCCACTCGGTAGAAGTCGCGTTGCGGAGCGTGACCCCGAGAATCTCGTTTTTCATGACGCGACACGAGATACGGTTCAGGTTCTCCTTCGCTTCGGCCGCGGTGGAAGGCGTCGGATAGTACATGTCACAGATCGGATCAATCGAGGTGTCAAGCGCCACCTGTGCCGCGCCGGATGTGGACGCGGTCGCGGTGGTCGTATACGTGGAGATCTTCTTGTCCGTATTGGTGACTTTCACGACCACGTCGCTTTTCCCTTCGGGTCGGGCGATCATGTTCTGCGCAACCGTACTGCCGCCCGACGCCGTCGCGGTATAGGTGGTCGCGGAATAATTCTCTCCCGCCCGGGTCGTGATACGCATGTAGACCGGATCGGTATTCGCGAACGTACCAAGAATCTCCGGCTTCATATCAAGCAGCACTTTGATGGAAGTCAGGCCGTTCTGCGAGATCGCCTGGGTGGTGGAATTCGGGAGCGTGATGAGCTTTCCAGCCGTGAGTAAACCCGCCGCCTCAAGCTGGGCCGTGACGTCCTTCCAGCCGTCGACCGGATTATTGCTCAGCTCGACGGTCCACGAATAGGTGATTTCTTCGGGACTTTTGGATGAATTGTCGACCGAAGCCGTAGCAGTGACCATGTCCCCGCCGATTCCTTCCGTCTTGTCGTTCACCGGATTATCCGGCGTCGCGGAAACGGAGAGCTCGAGTTTCTTGGAAGAACCGGATTCAGAATCCATCGGATCGACCAGGTTCATCTCGAGACAGTCATCGATATCCCCTTTCGTCAGGCTGGTCGTCAAAAACGTGACCGGATACCCGTGTACCGTCTCTATATAGCTCCCAGGATTCTTGATGGGGCACTTCTTGTTCTTCGAGAATCCCCACTGGACCATCATCGTCGCGTCATCATGCTTCGTCGCGACCATCGACGATCCCTCCACGAGCACCCCGACTTTGTCTCCGGTCTGATAGTTCCACTTGAAGGTATCCCGACCCAGGCCGACCGCGTTCGCCTCGTCCTTGTTGCCGTTACCGCTCGTATCCGGATCGTGCGGGTTGGTCCCCCATGCCTTCTCGTCCGACAGTCCGAATGTTCCGTCCGTTCCGCCGACCTGACTCCCGTTCAATTCCGGGAACAAGTGGACGCATGCCGGCAACTCATAAAAATGTCCGCTGACCGGATCGTGCATGTAGCACCAATCCTTCTTCGTATCGACGACGAGCTCCCCTCCGAAATGAGCCTTGTATCCGTCGTTATCATCGTCAGTGTCGTATTTGAATCCGTTACTGTCGGCATTGTCCGTAGCGAGGATTCGCGAAGCGGCGACTTTCCAATCATTGACGGTCACCGACCCGTCGTTGTCCGAATCACAGTAACTCGCCTGACCGGAAGAACCGCCGAGTTCGCATCCGTTCCGCTTCAGATACCAGGTGTAATAAAGCTGTGACTCGCTGGCATTGGAAAAATAGGTCGGGAACGCCTTCGCGCTGAGTTTCTGCCCGTCCTTGGGATCCGAAGGGCTGAACGCAATCGTCACCTCGGGCGCGTTGCCCTTGTTTTCGGACACGTTGAACGACTCCCCGTATCTGCGTATGACCGCGGGGTCGAGATGATACCGCTGTTCAATGGCCGACGCTATCGAATCGGCACTCGGGAAATCCAAAGCGACCACCTTTTCGGAAATGATGAAACCGGACAAGAAAATCACGAAAGCGACGGGAATCATTCGTCTTCCCGATTGTTTCCTCATTGGATGCATAGCGTTGAATTTATTTTTCATCGTCCGTATGATAATGATTCCGATGGCACGTGAAACTGAAGACGTCACCTGCCAAAAACGAGAAACGCCACGTCGGCAAGAAACAGCGTCAGCCAGCCGGAAAACCAGGAATAATAGATCGAGCGGGTACGATGCGCGACGAACCCGGACGCGAATGCCGCAAGAATCATCGGCGTGCTGTTCCAACCGATACCGCCGAATGCCGCCAAAAACGCGACGAAAATTCCTCCTTGCAGAAAAACCGCGAGGATGCCGGTCTTGGACAACCACGAAAGCATGATGAGGCCGCGGAAAAACACCTCAAAGAGAACGGAGACGATACCGACCAGTACCACCTCATACAAAACGAAATAGAGGAACGAATCCTGAATGAAGTTTGGCAGCGAATACGTCACATCGGTCCCTCCGATAGCAATCACCGAGTACCAGACGACGAGAAACGGGATGACCGCGACCACGGCGGTCAGAAAACCGTATTTTTTCACGCTCCCCTGAAAACCGATCGATGAAAGCGGCTCTTTCTCAACGAAAATCACGTAGAGGATAGGGAGACACAGGAGAAAGACGATCCCCAACACGCCGGCCTGCAGGGATTCGTCCATATTCGCGTCGGCCGGAAACAAGCGAAATGCGAGAAGCGTCGCCACGACAAACAGTCCCGTCGAGAGGAACCGCTTCATATCGAAAGCCAGAATAGGAGTCTCACTCATAGCATTGCTTCCATTATAACGTTTTTTTTCAATCTTGAAAATTTCTGACAAAATTTAGGCGTTCTTGATCTTGTTCTTGATGCGACTCAGAAGAAACGCGACCAGAAATGACTGAAGCGGGAAGACGGCGATGATCGGGATGCTCTCGATTACCGCCACGATCACAATGACACCGATACGCTTTGCTAGTAATATGATTTTCTCTTTCGGCGGCAGTTTCCTCGTATTCTTGTCAAGTGCTATGATGATGATCTGTCCGATAACGAACGGTCCCGAAATGAGTGTGGTCACCCCCGGAAGAAAGAAATCGAAAAAATCGGTCAGGTCGTCGATGCCGCCGAGCATGTAAATCAATAATTTTGATGTAAACGACAAATCTGAGGCGTTCGGATCATGCTGTGCTGTTCCACTCCCCTGCACGGTCACGTTCCCCGTCTGCCCCGATTTGCGTTGCTCTTCCCAGGACGGGTATCGGGTCGGCCGTCCTCCCATGGCTTCCGATGATTCTTCCGCATCCTCCTCATCCGATTCAGTAGTCACCGAATTCGGAACAAAACGCAGATTATTTGGAGATTCGCTATATCGGACATTCCGCTGTTTCGGCCGGGCTGTCGTCGATGCGGCTGGTTTCCCCGAAGCGGAGTTCGAGAGCTGCAAACTGTAATTCTCACGTGCTCGTTTCGTTTCGATCGCAAGCCGTGTCGCGTCCGGATTTCGATCTTGTTCGAGTTCAAGCTCATCCCTTAAAAGTGCACCAAAAGATTGTACATTCATATTCTCAGGCCGGTTCGCAGTCAATTCCGCGGGCGTTTCCGAAGTGGCGATACGGCGCTGCAGACGAGTACTCTCAGTCGCTCGTTTCTCGAGCATCGCACGCTGAACAGCGGCTGATTCCCGGTCACTGTCGATCGCGTCCGCTGTCAAAAGAGCGTCGGCCGCTACGACCGTACGGGCGATATTTTGTCGTGCTCCCGCGGCCTCATTCATCCTCCGTGCACGCAGGCCCGCAAGCATGCCCGACATACGTGCCGCATTCCGTGCGTTAGGCGAAATCACGGTCCGATCCGAAGCCGGCAAGCGGGCACGACCGTCGGGAGCTCCTGTATTTGGATTCGAAGTACTCATAGGTACTGACTACGTATCACGAATCATTATGAGAGAGACCGAAAGGAGCGATAGAATCAAAAAGACGACCTCCCGTGACGGAAGACCGTCTTTACGCAGGTTCAGGGTTGTACCCTGAACCACGGGGTTTACAACCGATACCGAAGCTCTGATATGGAGAACCGACCTCCGGTAAGGTTCTGACACAGGGAGAGAAACATTTCGGAGCAGGGTACAACATTGCTCCAGTAAAGAATCGAGCTCTCATCCGCCAAACTGGAACGAAATATAAATTGGGAAATGGGATCAATATCCCGCACCCGCGTCGAAATCGCGTTTGGCCTGTTCGATCTCAAGCAACTGCCGCGGATCCGTCGTAATGACCTGATCCTCGCTGTACGAAGCGATAACCTTGATCGCGACGTGTTTCGTCCCGGCGAAAAAGATTCCCTCTCCCACGTTCGATTCGAGCAACAAGAACTTCTCGTGATCGGTCAGGTAAAAGAGATCCGCAATGAGATCAATCGAAGCCGGCGACTGTTTGAGGAGAAGCTGGATAGAGGAGTTTGTGACGATCGGTTTACCGTAGCGTGACGCCATGAAATCGCCCACGTCCTGGGTGATGGTCGTCAGTCCCGCGAAGTACTTGCGGCACCGTTTCGCGATACCGAACATGAATGCGGCGGCATCCTCGTTTTGCATCATGATCCACGCCTCGTCCACGACGATCAGCCGCTGTTTCATTTCCACGCGGATCTCGTTCCAGATGTACTGCAAGATGACGTACATCGCGATCGGCCGAAGCTCGCTCTCGAGGTCCCGGATATTGAAGACGATCATCTGCCGATTCAACGACACGTTTGTCTGGTGATTGAGGAACCCGCTGAAGACGCCCTCGGTATACTGTTCGAGCCGCGCCGCGAGCGATTCGGCACCTTCGACATTGCGAAGCACGGCATAGAGATCCGTCATGGTCGGGAACGATGCCGCGTCGAGAGAGCGGAAGTCCGACGATTCGGTGATGTCGCGGATGGCATATGTCTCGCGGATCGCACGGTCAAGGACGGAGTCCTCTTCCGGCGTCACCGCGCCGAGCATGAGGTGTAGCAATCCGATCAGGTTCGCGACATGACTGCGGAACACGCCCTGTTCATCTTCCGTCGCGGCGATTTTCGGAAGGTCGAACGGGTTCAGATGCGCGTCGGAGGCGAGCGAAATGTCGAGGAACGTCCCGCCGACCGTGTCGCACAGGTGCTTGTATTCCTGTTCCGGATCGATGATGACGACGCTCGTCCCGAACATCATGGAACGCAGTATCTCGAGTTTGATGGTATAGCTTTTTCCGGCGCCGGATTTCGCGAAGACGACCATGTTGGCGTTTTCCATGCGGAACCGGTCGAACAGGACGAGCGAATTGTTGTGCCGGTTGATCCCGTAGAGTATCCCCTCGTTCGAGGACAAATCGGAAGACACGAACGGAAACGTGGTGGACAAGGGCGAGGTGTTCAGATTGTTCGCGATATCGAGCAGGTCCATGCCCAAAGGCCTCGTGGAGATGAATCCCTGATCCATCCGCAGCACGGCCTGCTTCGTGAAGACGAGCTGCGCCTCGAGTATGGACTCGATGTTTCTGGAAATGTCGTTGAGTGCCTTCTCATCGGCCGCATAGACGGTCATGTAGAGTCCGAATCGGAAGAATTTCTCCGTCCCCTGCTGCAGACGGTCGCGAAGATCCTGGATGTTCTCGAGTGCGGCTTCGAGCATAGGATCGCGGACCTTGCCGCCTTCGGCCTCGATGCCGATCTGCGAACGGACGTGCGTCTCGGACGCACGCAACTCACGCATGATCTCACGCGTGTCGACCGGATGAATAAGGAAGCCGACGTCCATCGGGGCGTCGATATTCACGATCGGGGAAAACCAGTTCGTCCCGAGGTATTTCGGATACGCGATGACGAAATGCGTCCGCGCGAACACGCTGCCGACATGGAAAAAGCTCGGTGACATGCGTATCGCCGGCGGTGCGATGAGATCCTTGAGACTCGCGACGCCCTTGCGATAGAGCTCTTCCGATTCGGTGCTGCCATGTGAAGAAAATACGGAGGTCAAAAATCCGCCCTTGCCGCCGCCGGCCGATTTCTGCTTGGAGGAAGGCCGTTCGACCTCCGCCGAATACGGAATGACCTCCTCCTCGAAACCGGACGGGCGTGAGTAAGGTGCGGCTGATTCCGAACCAGGTGCGGGAATACGGGACGATTCCGCTTCGACAGCGGAAGGAAGAGGCTCTACCGTAACCGGCGGCGTATCAAAAGAACGCGCCGGCGCGGGTTCGGATGATGCCGGTTGCGACGACCACGAGGCATACGCGGGCGCCGCCGATTCCGCCACCGGGATCGGTGCGGGTACCGGAGTCGGTTGCACTGCGGGAGTGGCCGCGACCGGGGGCGTCGACACGACCGGAGCGTCGAAATACTTCGGCTCCGGCGCGGAAGCGGGAGTCGGGATCGGTGCTGGCGCGGGTGCGGCCGGAACGGGTGCCGGTCCCGAAGGAGATGCTGTACCGCCGCCGGCATCACTTAATCCGAGCAGTTCCATGATGAGCGCTTTGCGCTGTTCCGGATCCAATTGTGCTGGTGTAGGCATATGTTTATCTTCCGGTCAGTTCCACCGACTCGATATTCTTGACCACCGACGACGTGAACAACGAAGGGTTGTACGAATTATACAAAAGCTCGATGACCTCTTCGGTACCCAAAAGCGTGGTCCGGACGCCGGTACCCATGAGTGCCGACGCGACCAGATCGGCGCGCTGGAACAGCTGGTTCTTGTACGTCTCGAACACCTCTCCGCCGATGAACGTCTGCTTGACCGGATTGAATATGCCGCCCATCTTCGTGAAAAAACCGCCCTCTTTCGTCTCGGAAGGGGCGAACGGTACCACGACAAAGAACGATTTCGACATGATATTCGAGACATCGGTCAGACTCTTGATGAAATTCGCGTATTCCGAAATCTGGAACCGCAAAAGGTCATTCTCCTGGGTCTTTTCCTGTTGCTTGAGCTTCTCGAGATACGGCTCGATGCGGAAACGGCGCGAGTGCACGATAATCTGGAGCGGAAAATCAAGCGAGTTGAGGAAATTCTGATACTGTATGATGATCGCATCCTGCTCGTCGGTCGATTTGAGGTCGAAGTTGATGGAAGACGCGAGCAGCACCGCCCGGATGGAGCCGTTGCGCAGTATCATGACGCCGTCGCGGACTTCCTCGACGTCCACGTACTTTTGTGTGCTCGCGGCGTCCGATTCCTTTTTGTTGTCGGTGATGCGTTCCATAGTTTTCCGTGGTTGTGTGTTTTTCCTCCGCTATTTCCGGTCCACCGCCTCCGCTATGCGGCGTATCTCCGCTTCCGTGATCCTCCGCTCGGGCGCGACCGATCCGGTATCGATCTTTTTCGGAAGAGTCTTCTGTACTGGCTTCCCGAGCGGCCTTCGCCACATCATGACCTTCGGATTGAAGAGAAAAAAGAATCCGTAGATCACGAAAAGGAGGAGTGGCTGACCGTTCGGCCTGTAAAACGCGAGGAGACAGAAAATGATGATGATCGGTATGGAAACCAGGTAGATCGCGATGCCGTCACCGATGATGAACTTGGCGACCAGGATGGTCGTCCCCATCCCGATCATCCACAAAAGTTGCTTCCCGGTGAGCGGTCCGGCGATCTTGTCTTCCACGTCGACAAATTGCGGTACGTTGAATATCATAGCACGGATTCGGAGATTATCACATTCAAAAACTTCGACTCACTCAAGGATACCATATCAGTTCCGAAGATCCACGACGCGACCCGGGTCGTCGTCTTCCGAAGCCACGAACCCGTCTTCCGTATCGACGGGACGGATATAGTACGGGCCCGCTTTCGGTGCCTGATTCGGACGCGGGACATCCTGCGGCATCTGCCGATCCGATACGGGGGTCCGGACGATTTCGGTGTGGTACGGCTCGGTCGCTCGACCCTGCGCGAATGACGTCGCGGACGGCAACGCCACGGGCCGGGTCGTTTCGATGTCGTCACGGATGGAATTTCGTTTCGAATAATCGATTTCGCCAGGCAACGAATGACCGGAAGAAAACGACATGCCGCCACTCCTTTCGGACACATGCGGGGAATGCGTGATCGGTTCCACGACATCATCATGCGCGCGCGTACCGATCGGAGCAGGAGCGGATGTGTCGATATCCTTGGATGCGACATCGCGGATACCGTCATTTTTCCAAAATGCCACCTTCGACGTATCCGGTTGGAAGGACGGGATCGCACCGGACGCGCGGAGCGGTGCGGGCTGCACCGGAGCGGGACCGATCGGCAGATCGCGCGGAGGGGCGGCAGTCGGTCGAGGTGCAAGAGCCGGTGCTACCGGTCGTGCGGGTGACACATATGGCCGTGAGACCGGCTCCTGAACAGGTTCCACATATCGCGGAGCGGGAGCCTGTGAAGGCGGCGCGACCGGTCGTGCAGGCGGTACATACGGAGCCGGTGCCGGTGCTTGAATGGGTTCGGCAGAGTGTAACGCCGATGCAAAATGAGGTGCCTCGGTCTGAAATTCTTGATTCGATATATGAACCAATTCTTCTTTGGGTATCACATATTGAGATGCGGAAGCCGGAGCTGACGAGGGTAGCGAAACCGGTCGTACCGGTGGTACATACGGAGCCGGAGCTTGTGGCACTTGATACTGCGCGGGAGTTGGTTCCACATATCGCGACGCGGGAGCTGGCGCTGCAGTATGTTGTGCAGGCGTCGGCGGGACCGGTCGTGCCGGAGGCACGTACGGACGCGGTTCCGGTCTTTGTGCGACTGCTGCCGGTCGCGCTGGAAGCGATGCCGTACCGCGCCCGGACTCTTGGAAGGTCGGGAAGACGATCTCCATGGTTTCTGTATCGACGTCGAGCGCGACATTGTCCTCCACGGACCGGACAATCAGGTTGATCCTCTCCCGTTCTTCCGAAGAGAGTTTCTTGCCGTTCTCCGAATCGAACAGGAATTTGGCGCGAAGCATCGGATCGTGATATCCCACGCCGAGATCGTTGCGATACGCGCGGATCCAATTACCCAAACTCGGCCGGACCGTTTCCAACTGACCGTGGATATGGATACGCTCCGTCGAGAGTATCTGTTCGCTGAGTTTCGGATACTGGCTCACCGCCTGTAAAAGCGGGAGTGATACGGTCGCCCGCAGTGCCGCCTCGGACAGGTCTTCATCCTCGTCCTCATCCTTTTCCAGAAGCCACGGTTCGAGTTCGAACACTTTTTTTCGCGCTTCCTCGAGTCCGATGACCGGTGCGGATTTTTTGGTCGCCCATTCGGCCCCGAGTGCGGCAGCATCGGTGAAGTACTCCGGGAAGCGCGAAAATATCCGCTGATTCACCTCGTATGCGATGCCGTATGCCACGCTCCGCTCGATGCCCGCCTCCCATCCGACTGTCGCCGGATAATCCGCAAGTGATATCTCGCGCACGAATATTCCCCCAAGCGGCCCGGTCACGGCCGGAATAGCCTCTTCCGGGAGTCCGTAGAGCATGCAGACCTCCTCGCAGAGGATACGCGGATCGTCCAGCATGAAAAAGTCATGCACAGGCGCCGGCAGCTGCTTCAGTTTTTTGAAAAAATCCTCCTGCATAATCACATTTGCGTTCCAATCTTTTCAACCTTTTTAGAAATAATTCGAACCATCTCCCCTTATGGGACCCTGCCCGCCGGAATTTTTTTCTCCGCCCAAGTTTCCACCTGTATTCCCATCTCAATTATTCTCTGGCACTCTATCTACCAAACCGAACCGATGATCTCTTCCCATTGACTTATGTGCCGATTCCGCTTCTTTTTTTAGGGCGACTGCAGCAAGGTTAGTTTTATCTACTTCAGCAGCCGCGAGCTCTATGATCTTATCAGTCGATTTATTTATTTTCGCTCCATCCTCAGCTAGTTTCGCAAGATTACTCACAGTTTTACTGGCTCCTCCATTCGCTAAAAGCATCGGCATAATGGCAGCCAAATTGTCCGGATTCTTACTGACTGCGTCGAGCGTCAAAGCATCGGCTTTCTTGTACACGGAATCTTGTACAGCTATATTGGTTTTGACACTATTATGGAATTCACCTTCTCGAGAGAAGTATGCCTGGTGTGCCGCAGTACGTTGCTTCTCGAGAATTTTCTTTTCTTGTGGCGAACCAGCGGCATCTATTTTCGCCTTAATATCCGGATCAAATTGCGCAACAGCAGTATCAAGATTCTCGGAAATCTTCACCGACTTTTCCCCATCCTTACTCAGTTCGTCGAGGACAGTCTGATTGATCTTATTCGCAGTAAGACCGGCCGCAAGCACCTCTGAGGTCAATGCGTTCGCAGTCTGACTTTCGAACTTAACCCTGCCACTCTTGAGCACCTTTGTCATTTCTTTGACATCAGTACCGTACGCCGCCTTTAGGTTCACCTCGGCAACATTCGCCCTCGTCTCCTTCACGACAGCATTGTCCATACCGCCGCGATCCTTGAAGTGATCCTCGACTAACTTCATATCGGCATTCTCCATCTTGCCCTGCAGTTCGGGACGTTTCCGCATCTCATCCAATACCGCCGTCATATGAAGGCCGTCTTTTCTGCTCTTCGCTTCGGCATGCTGCTTCTCAAGCTCTGAAATCGACGTATTGGAATTGATAGCCCTTCGTTTCGCCTCTTCCTTTACGAGTTCCTGTTCACGCGTAAGCGCGCCCGTAGCGGCCATTTTCCTGCCCGCCTCGGTTCTGAATCTTGACTGCGCCGCGTTCCTCTCGGAAACCAAGTTGCGATGCTGGCCGAACCGCGTCCCGACATTGTTCCTACTGAATCGGTCATCCTTGAGTTTCTTCCTCTCGCTCCGATAGGCATCCACGCGCTTCTTGCCAGCTGTGATACCGGTCACGAATTTCATCGCTCCCATCGCATATTTCTTCACCGCATCCGCTCCATAAATACCCATCATGTTTCCGACACTCATCGCCGCCCATATCATGATAACAGGGATGATTGTTATCACCATCGAGGTAATAAGGGATGTATTGTCCGCTGATGTCCTGATTCCGGAAGTTATCGTCGTAATTGTCGTAGCAGCCGAACCATTCTTAAAGTTCTTCAGAAACGTAACAGCTACAAGGATCATGAGCATTGCGGCTGGACCAAAAAACGCATATTTCATGAAATAGTCCCACCATTGTTTAGAAAATCTCTCCAATCCGGGGATGGCGGACGCCGCAAATCCAATCGGCGAAAATATCACCAAAAGCAAAAGGGCCACCAAACGGACCAGAAACAATGCGGCGAGCATCAATAGTGACGCAGCCAATAGAAAAGTGAACACGATTGCCTGAATAAGAAACCCGGTCGTTTTCCCCTCCCAAAGAGATGATTTTGCCGTCGATGGCAAGAGAAATTTCGAATACCCGCTATTCCCCATCAGTTGTTCGAAGATATTAGTAGCACTCTGATTGCTTGGCCCCAAAATACTGTCGATGAAAAAGTACATCGGCACATTCGTCGCGTCCACGATAAATCGGGACACCGGGAAACTGAAGTTCACTAAGAGAGCCATCAAGACGAGCTGTAAGAGCCATTTTCTATAATTGTATGCCTGAATCTGAAATATCGTCCCGAATGCAACGAACAAAAGCGTCAGTATGAAGAACAGGTTGAAAAAATCCCGAACCATTCCCCACATCGTATAGGTGGCCGACATATTGAACAGTTCCAGCCATACTTTCGCATCCACCGCCCACGCGAAAATTACCGCGGCGAGACCATAGAGCAGGCTGATAAAGGCAAGGACCGCATATAAAATGATGTTCAAAGCGCCCAGAAAAATATTTGCTGACAAATTCCCAACCGCTGAAGCAGCCTCTGCCAACGGTTTCACGGAGAGTGTTTCCGCCGCGTTTATAACAGGATCCGTAGAAAGAGCCGCAGCAAACAAACCAAGCGGCGCAGTATCGTACGTATAGTTCGCGTAATTCTTGCTCTTACAATACGCCCGGCAAGCCTCACCGCTCGCTGTCGGTGCCGCCGGAGGACTGATTGTTTCTTGAACTGGATGAAGTACCGCGCCACTGCGGCAAAAGCATGATTCTCCGGCTGCATGTGCTGTTTTTGCAAACGAGAAAAATATCGCGCCGGAAAACACAAAACTCACCAAAAAAATGGCTGAGGATACCGAAAAAGAAATGTTCTTGATTTTTTTCACAACAGGCAAATCCTGAAGTCGAAATATTTGAAACCGGGCGCAACAATACGCGACATGATTATACTATAATTTTTGGAAAGAGAGAAACAGCAATAAGCAAGAGAACATCTCACAAGTACGCCACAAGAGGACTGTCAATATTGAAACAAAAATTGAACCAGACTCTAAATTGTAGATATTGGAAATCTTTCCAACAAAACTAAAATTATTGACCATGATAAGCAAAGCAACTTAAAAATAATGCGAATAAACAAAAAAAGAGAGGCCAATTGGTCTCTCTTGGAATTGATACCGTTGTCACAATACCTATTGAGGCCGCGCATATGCCAAAATAGTATTATCAAAATAGTATTTCCGTTCCCACTCTTCCTCGACCGGACCATAATCCGTCCCATTTTCACTAAATCGAGAAGAACTTCCATCACCGTAAAAAACAATTATCTCTGCTTTTAATTCGACTGGTATCACCAACTGCTCAATAGTATTATTTGTGATTCGGGCAACGTACCCGTATTTCACTTTCTCTACGCTCGCCCCAGTTGCCTTATGAAGTATATCGCCGATACTTGGATCAGGATTGACGTTATCGTCAGAAAGATATGAGACAAGTAATGTGTTTCCGAACAGTTTGTGCGACAACTCAATATATTTCACCCCTCCGGTCAATTTGTTGTTCTTCCCTAAATGAAGCCTTTGTCCAGGAGGCGCACCACCAGATGAAACCAAAGTCTCTCCCCCCTGGCTCATTCCTGCCGAAACGATTGGCTGCGTGCCGTCATTTGCAGCACTGTTTCCATTGTTTTTATTACTACTGCAAGCGCAGAGACCGACTATGCCCAAAAAAAAGGCAACTTGTACTAAATATACTAAAGATTTCTTCATTTTACCCTCCTAAAAGGTTGTCGGGCCGAAAATGAACCCAGTTAAAAGATAACTGCATTATTTTTTTATAGATTTTCTTCCTGCTTCTGTTGTCAAAGGCGGAAGCACCTCCCGCCGGACTTTTGTCCATTGACCAAGAACAAATTCTCGGCATCAGACACCTCCCTTATACCATGTATTTTCAGACGAGTCAAGAGTCACGAAAATAAATTCTCACTTTTCCCTTATAAAAGCCACAAACGAAACATTTTCCCGATCAAATTTTCGGCCCGTAAGGTCATTTCGCGGGCTCAGGACTGCGCCCAGCACCGTACGGTACTGAGTCGTACCTCGTACCAGACGGTACGGGGTTGTACTCTAAACCTTTTCGCAGGTTCAGGGTTATACCCTGAACCACATCGTTTACGGCCGATGATGTGATTTCGACTTGTCAAACTATACCCTGCCGAGGCTAAGTCTTGGCAAACCAGCCTCCGCTCTAGCTTCGGCTTGGCAAGCCAGACTCCGCTCTAGCTTCGGCCTGGAAGGGAGAAAGAATGTTTCGAAGCAGGGTGCAACCCTGCTCCTGCAATAAAATTACATCTGATACGCGATAGCGTAGCAAATGTAACTTTTCGAAAATATCTCAAATTTGATAATACTGCTACAGGTTGCCAATCCATCCCCGTTCCCCTTTCAAAATTCGAAATTCAAAATTGCCCTGACCTCGTCCCCAACCCGTTAACTCGTTAACCCGTGAACCGAATAACATCCCCTCCCGTTCCCCTTTCAAAATTCGAAATTCAAAATTCAAAATTGCTTTGACCTCGTTCCCAACACGTTAACTCGTTAACCCGTGAACCGAATAACATCCCCTCCCGTTCCCGTTGTAAGTTGTTAGGAGTAAGTTGTGAGTGGTAAGTTGTCAGTCTGTCCCTCATTTCTTCCGTTTCTTCGCATGAAATTCCTCATGAATCTCGCGGAGCCGTTCGTTCGTCACATGGGTATACACCTGGGTAGTGGTAATGGAAGAATGGCCCAGCATCGCCTGCACGGAACGGATGTCCGCCCCGTTTTGCAACAGATCGGTCGCGAAGGAGTGCCTCAGCGTGTGTGGATGGACATCCTTGACGATGCCGGCCTTGGCGGCGTATTTCTTCACCAATCGCTGTATACTCCGTTCGGTAAGCCGCATTCCGGCGTGTCCCTGCCGTTCCTTGGGCGCGCGTTTCGACTTGGGGATGGCGATAAAGAGCGCCTTGTCCATATCGCTTCGCTTTTCCAAATATCGCATAAGCGAATCTCGTGCGTCATCGGAGAGGAACACTACGCGGAGCTTGGATCCCTTGCCGCGCACGCTGAATTCACCCTTTTTCAGGTTCACCGAATCGCGATCAAGCGAAGTGAGCTCGGAAACGCGCAATCCTGCGGAAAACAGCAGTTCGAGGATCGCCCGGTCACGCAGAGCGCGAAGCGACCCGCCCGAAGCGGCAGCAAGGAGCCGTTCCACCTCGTCGAGCTCGAGAAACCCTACCTCGCGCGTCGGCGCCTTGCCGACCGCGATCTTCTCGGCCGGTACGGTATATTCGTCTTCGCGGGCCAGGTACTTGAGAAACGAACGAAGCACCACGATATGATATGTCTGGGTCGACTTACGGAGCGTTTCGCCACGCTCGTTGGTGACACGATTAAGCGAGAGACGGTATTCCCGGACACGTTCTGCCGTGATATCCGCCGGACTCTTGATGCCGCTCATTTCGAAAAACTTCCACAACGAACGCGTATAACTCTCAAGCGTCCGCGGAGAACGGTTCAGCTCTATCTCGAGATGTTCGAGAAACCGCTTCGCGAGCGCTTCGATCCGAGTCTCTGATTTCGGTGTCCCTGCATTCATATCCATTAAGTATACATGAAAAGTCACTTGTAAGGTGCGAGAAGTCGGTTCCCCATCCCCGCTCCCCGCTCCCTTCCTGCTCCACTGCCTGAGGGGAGCTCCCGTGGTTTTGCACGGGTGAGGGGTGGGAGAAGTTGCCCATCCTTATCCCCGCTCCTCACTTCTCACTCCTCATTCCTGTCCCCACTCCCCGCTCCCGTTCCCGTCCCCATTTCAAAATTCGAAATTCAAAATTCAAAATTGCTGAGACCCTGTTCCTTATTATCTGCTCAGTGTTAACTGAAGTTATCCCTTATTCAAGGGTAAAGCTACCTATTTCACCATCAATTTTCGTTGACATTGCCCCCCTGCGGAAGCTATACTCGATTCCATATAACACCTTAGGGCGCCGGCGTATGATGCGGACTCCCTTTCGAGCGAAAGGAGCCCATCTACCGCCCCGCCTCGTAGAAGGGAACGCCCGTATAGCATTCTTCTCCCGCATCCATAAAGGTTGGGCGCGAATCCGCGAATATGTCGCGGCGCGTTATGCGATAACCGAAACGTTCATCCATCACGTCCAAAGCGAATGGTTCGCCGTCCTTCGCAACGGATTCGGCAAGAAGATCGCGGAAGTGTTCCGTTCATATGGATCATTTTCCCTCGTCATAACGAGCGCCCTTCTGGTCTCGATGACGAATCTCACGCAGGAACAGGGATCCAAGAGCGCGATACTCGGCAGTTTCCGTGTTTCCATGGCACAAGATGCCGAACAACCGAGGATACGGGTCACCTCGGAACAACCGGCTAAAACGGGACTTTCCCAGGTTCCGCTCGAAAAATCATTTTCCGGCATAGATACGACGGCGCAGACCGAGGAAACGACATCCGCCGTCTTCCAAAGCGGCGCACTCCTTTCCGCACAGACCGAAAGCTCCATCGCTCGCGATCCGGAAGAGGAAGGCGGCGTCACGATCTACACTGTCAAAGAAGGCGACACCATTTCCGGCATCGCGGCGGCCCACAACATCACCGTCAATACCATCCTCTGGGCGAACGACCTCGAGAACGTGGACGCGATCAAGCCTGGCGACGACATCTTCATCCTGCCGGTCGCCGGACTCTCTCATGTGATCGCAACAGGCGAAACGCTCGATTCCATCGCGGACAAATACAAGGCCGACCGCAGCGCCATCATCGCGTTCAACGGGCTTCCCGCCAACGGCGAAATCACCGTCGGGGACACGGTCGTCATCCCGGGAGGTTCCAAGGAATTACCGAAGCCGCCGGAAGTCGTCGGGCTCCGCCAATACGCATCCTCGACGAGCGCCGGGTCCGTGACGGACATTTCCGGCGGATATCGCAAACTCGACGGCAGGGCCGGCGCCGGGCATCGGTTCCCGTTCGGATACTGTACCTGGTACGTCGCGCAGAAACGGTACGTACCGTGGGGCGGCAACGCGGGAGCCTGGCTCTACAATGCGCGCTCGCAGGGATACCAGACCGGCAAGAGCCCGTCCGCGGGAGCGATCGTCGTGACGACCGACAGCGCCTACTACGGCCATGTGGCGCTCGTTGAGAGCGTATCCGGCGGGTCGATCACCGTATCGGAAATGAACTTCAACGCGTGGGGCAAGGTGGACCGCCGTGTCATACCCGCGTCGAGCCGTTCCATCAAGGGATACATCTACTAGCATGAAAAAAAGGGTCGCCGTCATCATCGGTCGGTTCCAGGTGCCCACGCTCCACGAGGGGCACCGGCATATCATCGATTTCGCCCGCTCACATGCCGACGCGCTCCTGATCCTCATCGGCACGACGGCGGCACTCCCGTCGGCACGCAATCCCCTTCCCTATGCCGTCCGTGAGCACATCGTCGCCGAAGCATATCCGGATGCGGTGATCCTGGAAACGAAAGATCATCCGTCCAACCGTATCTGGTCCGAAGACATCGATCACATCGTCGCCGAACGCTTCCCCGATCACGAAGCGACGCTCTACGGTTCGCGCGACAGTTTCATCCCCTATTACGAAGGTGCGCTTCCGTGCGTCTTCGTCCCACCCGCGGACGCCCCCTCGGGCACGGAAATCCGAAACGCGCTCGACCCGCTTCATGATGACCCGATATTCCGATCGGGCATGATTCACGCGCAGACGCTCCGTCCACCGCTCTCCTACCAGGTCGTCGATATCGCCGTCATACGGAAAGAAGACGCTTCCGTCTTGCTCGGTATGAAACGTTCGGCCGAAGGAAAACGATGTTTCATCGGTGGATTCGTCGACCCGCAAGATGAGGATCTCGAATCGACGGCCCTGCGGGAACTGCGCGAGGAAGCCGGCCCGGTTCTCTGCGGTGATCTTCGCTATGTCGGTTCGTTCCGGATTCCCGACCACCGCTATCGCGACGGCGACGACAAGGTCATGACCGCGCTTTTCGTAGCCGAATATCACGGAGGCGAACCCGTCGCAGGAGACGATCTTGATGAGGTAGAATGGATCAATCTGGTCGATCTCGAGTCAGTCCTCGTCGCAGGCCATCTGCCGCTCGCGAAGCGGCTGCTCTCATATCTGGAGTCCGAACGATAGTCTGGCAATACGATATCACCCACAAAAAAACCGCTTCATGCGGTTTTTTTGCAATCATTATTTTCAAAAGTTGCGAGTGAGTGCCCCGTACTTTCTTCCTGTTCCCCTGCCAGAGGAGGATTATCTGACAACAAGGAAAATGATCCGTTGAGTCTTCGAAACTGAAGGTTGGGAGAAATTCCCCGCATCCTTGACTTGCCACGGCCTCCGCGGCTTCGCAAAGACCGAAGGTATCACGCTCCCGTTCCCTGCTATCTGCTCAATGTTATCTGCTCCCTGATCCCTGACTCATGTTCCCTGTCTCATGTTATCTGTTCTCTGTTGTCAGTAGTTAGTTGTAAGTTGTCAGTGGTTAGTTGTCAGTTATAGGTTATCAGTCGTCAATTCTTCTACAACACCTCCACGGTCTTCGGTTTGCGCGCCGTGAAAGAATACAGCCGCGCCGGGCGACTCTGTCCCGACTGGCGGACTTTCCCTGTTTCTTTGACAAGTTCGATATCCAAGATCTTCTTGCGAAAATTCCGCTTGTCGAGCTCGTGCCCGAGAATGATCTCGTAGACGGTCTGCAGTTCGGTCAGGGTGAATTCCTTGGGCAGGAGTCCGTACGCGATATTGGAATATCCGATTTTGCTTCTGAGCCGATCGACGCCGACTGAGACGATCTTCGCGTGATCGAACGCCATCTTCGGCAAATGCGCCGTATCGTGCCAGGCGATATCGGAATAATATTCGATGGTCGAGGGAAGGCACCGGTCGCTGTTCACGAGCGCGAAATATGCCGTCGAGACACTCCGCCCACGAACATCACGATCCACACCTCCAAACGTGAATAACTGTTCCAGATAAATATCATCGACACCGGCCTTTTCCGAAAGGATTCGTTCCGCGGCCTGATCGAGGGATTCATCCATACGGACCAATCCGCCGGGCAACGCCCATTTCCCTTCGTAGGGACCGCTGCCGATCCGGATAAGCAACACCCTGAGCGCTCCGTCGATGACGGAAAAAATGGCGGTGTCGACCGCGATCAGTATCGACTGGCCGAGTGGCGGCGTGACATTTTTTTTCATATGGGTAGCGTAAAAAGAAGAAGTGTACCGCCTACAGCATACCCCGACACTCGAACCGAGGTCAATCAGGCGACGCAATCCTTCTCAACACCTCCCTGCTCACGGCATTTGACACAATTTTGTTAGTGTGTATAATACACTTAGTTGGTTCACAGGAAGGACGCGCGCGAGAATCGGCGCGGGACGGTCGTACGGCAACCGACGGGACCCATTTCAGTTCCCGGCTTCGCTGCCAACGATGACCGTCCCGCCCGCATTCTCCCGCCGGTGCCTCGGCATCGGTATGCTTGTCCTTACTTAGTGTATATAAAACACGATGTGTACGTTCACAATCAACCAAAAAAACAGGAGACCGTTATGAAACGTCTTGCCGTCATTATCGGCCGATTCCAGGTCGCCCTTCTTCACGAAGGACACCGGCATCTCATCGAAACCGCGCGATCGGAAGCCGATTCGGTGCTCATCCTTCTCGGAAGCACCCCGGCACTCCCCTCGTCACGCAATCCGCTTCCCATCCATATCAGAAAGGCTATGATCCACGAAACGTATCCCGATGTCCGCATCGAGGAACTTCCGGATCACCCGTCCAACCGCCTGTGGTCGGAAAGTATAGACGAGATGATCTCGGAGCATTTTCCCGATCATACCGCCCGACTGTACGGCTCCCGGGACAGTTTCATTCCATGTTACG
This sequence comes from Candidatus Moraniibacteriota bacterium, assembly GCA_037133435.1. Classification (GTDB taxonomy): domain Bacteria; phylum Patescibacteriota; class Minisyncoccia; order Moranbacterales; family UBA1568; genus JAAXTX01. The sequence continues at coordinate 79,021 of JBAXOD010000002.1, forward strand.
AAGGTTTCCTGCCGTGTGTTCTCGTCCCTCCGGCCGTCGCGCCGTCGGGAACGGAACTGCGCTCAGACATATCCGCCGTAAACCGTGACGGTCAGGACTTCCGCGCCGGCATCATCCACGCGCAGACCCTTCGTCTGCCGATCTCCTATCAGACCGTGGACATAGCGGTCATCAGACATCCGCAGAACGAGGTCCTCCTCGGAAGGAAACGTCATGACGGGGACCGGTTCCGCTTCATAGGCGGTTTTGCTGACCCGATGGACGTTTCGCTCGAAGCGGCCGCCATGCGCGAACTGCACGAGGAGGCGGGTCACGTGGACTGCCACGAGATCGACTATCTCGGATCGTTCCGTATTCCGGATTACCGGTACCGCTGCGAGGAGGATCAGATCATGACAGCCTTTTTCGCGACCTACCACCTCGGCGGGGCACCGAGGGCCGGTGACGATCTCGACGAAGTCGCCTGGATCCCGATCGTGGAGATCGAATCGCTCATCGTCGAGAATCATCTGCCGCTGGCGAAACGACTGGTCGCGTACATCAATCAAAAGAAAAACGGAGCACGATCATGAACAACGTTGAAAACATAATCCTTCTGACCGACAGCTACAAGCCGTCGCATTGGAAACAGTACCCCAAAGGGACCACGGACATCTACGGGTTCCTCGAAAGCCGCGGCGGCGAGTTTCCCGAGATCCTTTTCTTCGGTCTCCAGTATTTCCTGAAGAGATACCTCGCCGGTCCGGTCGTATCCGGAGAAGATATCGCTGAAGCCCGCGAAATCTTCGCGGCACATTTCGGAAACGGCGCGATCTTCAACGAAGCCGGATGGAAACGGATCGTCGAACGTCACGGCGGGCATCTGCCCGTACGGATCAAGGCGGTGCCCGAAGGGACGGCCGTTCCGAACTCGAACGTGCTCATGACCGTCGAAAGTACCGATCCGGAAATGGCCTGGCTCCCGAACTACCTCGATCCGCTCCTGACAGAGCTGTGGTATCCCAGCACCGTCGCGACCCAAAGCAAGGCGATGAAGAACATCATCCTCGAATACCTCGAGGAAACCGGCGACCCCGCTTTGATCGACTTCAAACTCCATGACTTCGGGTTCCGCGGTTCGACCAGCCCGGAATCCGCCGGTATCGGGGGTGCCGCACACCTGGTGAACTTCATGGGAAGCGACAACCTCCCGGCGATCCGCATGCTGCGACGTCTCTATGCCGAGCAGATGGCCGGATTCTCCATCCCTGCAGCGGAACACAGTACGATAACGTCGTGGGGGAAAGATCACGAAGTGGACGCGTTCCGGAACATGCTCGAGCAGTTCCCCGAAGGGCTCGTTGCGGTCGTCTCCGACAGCTACGATATCTTCAAAGCCTGCCGCGAACTCTGGGGCGGAGAACTCCGGGAGAAAGTCCTCGAGAGGAACGGCGCACTCGTCGTACGGCCCGACAGCGGGGACCCCGCCACGGTCGTCGTCGAGGTACTGAACATCCTCGGTGAAGCCTTCGGCACGGAAACGAATCGTAAGGGCTACAGGGTGCTCGACCCGCACGTCAGGGTCATCCAGGGAGACGGCATCGATCTCCGCTCGCTTCCCGTGATCCTGTCGCACATGAAGAAAAACGGGTGGTCCGCCGACAACGTCGCCTTCGGTTCGGGCGGCGGCCTTCTCCAAAAGGTGAACCGCGACACGAACCGTTTCGCGTTCAAATGTTCCGCGGCGAAGATCGACGGCGTCTGGAGGGAAGATATCATGAAAGACCCGGTCACAGATCCCGGAAAGAAATCCAAGTCGGGCAGGATGAAACTCATCCGTGAAAACGGCACGTTCAGGACCGTGTCCGAAAATATACCCGGCGAGGATCAGCTCGTCACGGTGTTCGAGAACGGCCGAATCCTCAGGGAATGTTCGCTCGCGGAAATCCGTGAAAGGGCGAATGCCTGAAACGGGAAACGAAAAAGCGTTCCGAGAACCATCGGGACGCTTTTCTTATTTTTCACGGCGGTCAGACCTTCCGGAGCGGTGCCATGCCGAGCATGAGTTTTTTCACGCCGACACGCTTGAACGCTATGGTAGCGATCGTTCCCGATATCGAGATGACGACGCCGCCACCGAATTCCGGATGTTCCACCTCGTCGCCGGGACGCAGGTTCTTCTCTTTCGGCGCATCCTTCGAGGAAGCGGCGACACTCTGATCCTTTCGCCGCGAAGCGTCCGCCCGAAATACCGACGCCTTCTGTCCGCCCGAAAACGCCCCATATTTCCCCGTTTTTCGCTGACCGGATCCGGACAACAGCGACGGCATCTCGTCCTCGATGACTTCCTGAAGCAGATGTGCGGGAATCTCGCCGACGAATCGCGACGCCGGATTCACGTTCGTCGAACCGAACAGCATCCGCGCCTCGGCGGAAAGCAGATAGAGCCGTTTCTTGGCCCGCGTGATACCAACGTACATGAGCCGTCGTTCCTCCTCCAGGTCTTCCTCGGAAAACGCGCTCCGCGAATGCGGGAAGACGCCCTCCTCGAGGCCCACGATAAACACGGTCGGGAATTCGAGTCCTTTGGCGCTATGCAGCGTCATAAGGTGCACCGCTTCCGCCTTGCTGTCGATGGAATCGGTGTCCGACGAAAGCGCCACTTCCTCGAGAAACGCCGAAAGTGCGTCCGCGAGCGGACGATCCTCGTATTTTTTCGCGACGCTGAACAGCTCGCGCACGTTCTGTTCACGTTCCTCGCCCTCGGTGGTCCCATCACGAAGCGACAGCAGGTACCCGGACTCGGTCGCGAGCTCCTTGAGGATTTCCGAGAAAGTAAGCGTCGGTGTATCGGAAACGACTTCGGTCCGAAGATGCGAGAAAAGCGACGCGAACGTCTTCAGGATAAGGATCTTCTTGTCCGGGATACCGCTGTCATTGGTGATTCCTGAAACCGCGGCCAGGGGATCCGTCCCGACCCGGTCCGCCGCTTCGGCCCATTTCGCAAGCGTCACGGAACCGATACCGCGTTTCGGTTCGTTGATGATCCGCGAAAGTGCGATCATGTCGCGCGGATTCTGCAACAGCCGCGCGTACGAGATGACGTCCTTCACCTCCTTGCGCTGGTAGAACTTCAGTCCTCCGACGATACGATACGGGATGGAATATCGGAGAAACGCCTCTTCGAGCGCGCGGGATTGCGCGTTCGTACGATAGAGCGCGGCGAAATCCCCGAAACGGACCGCTTCGCCTTCACCCGCAAGCTTGATCGTGCGGGCGACGAATTCGGCCTCGGCCGTCTCGTCGGAAAGCGTTCTCGCCACGATGAGTTCCCCTTCCTTTTCTTCCGTCCAGAGTTTCTTCTCTCGCTGGTTCCGATTCTTCGCGATGACGCTGCCGGCCGCGTCGAGAATGATCTGCGTCGATCGGTAGTTCCGCTCGAGCGTGATGACTTCCGCGTCCGGATAATCCTTCTCGAACTCGAGGATATTGCGGATGTCTGCCTGTCGCCACCGGTAAATGGATTGGTAATCGTCGCCGATCACGAAGACGTTGTGATGTTTCTTGGCGAGCAGGCTGATCAGCCGGTACTGCAGCGGGTTGGTGTCCTGATATTCGTCCACGAGGATATACCGGAACAGCTCCTGATACCGCGAGAGCGTCTCCGGCGATTCCTCGAAAAGTCTCACGGTCAGCCGCAACAGGTCATCGAAGTCGAGGCTCTCCGTCTTCAGGAGTTCCGCCTCATACCGCTGATAGACCCGGGCGACCAGTTCCTCGTAGTAGCTGCCCGTTCGGCTGGAATAGGCATCCGCGTCGAGCGACTCCCCCTTGGCTCGCGAGATCGCCTCGAGCACGGAACGCGGTTTGATCTGTTCCTCGTTCATCTCGAGTCCCTTCATCGCCGCCTTGACGATGCTTATCTGATCATCCGCGTCGAGGATGTTGAAGCGCGGGTCACGGCCGATCTTCGCGATATCGTTACGCAAGATCTTCGCCGAGATGGCATGAAAGGTACCGATGTGCGGCATGCCGCGAAACGAGATCGGATCCGCGCTCTCCTCGGCCGCGGTCGCCAAAAGCGCCTCGACCCGGTCGCGCATCTCGCCGGCGGCCTTGTTCGTGAACGTGACCGCAAGGATATTGCGCGGCGAAATACCCTTCTCGGCGATGAGATAGGCGATACGATGCGTGAGTGTCTTGGTTTTGCCAGATCCCGCCCCGGCGAGGATGAGTGCCGGCCCTTCGGTACGCAAAACGGCTTTCTTCTGCTCCGGATTGAGCCCTTTTTCCCAAAATTTCATAGTATATGTCTTTTGCCAGCGGTCCGTCGATCACTTCAGTGTAGCATGCGGCTCAGAAGCGGGAAAATTCCATCATCATGGTATAATGATGCTGATAATCATAACTTCCGTTCGTTGTCTTGACCTTCGTTGAGAAAACCCGACGAATATCGTCCGTAAAACCAAAACGTATGAACCCGTTTCACCCCTATCTGGTCTTCCTGATCCCGCTTCTGGTGGGCGTCGGGACACAGGCCGTCAAATTTCTCATTTTCACGGGCAAACACGGTTGGAAACCGGAGTACATGTTCACGCACGGGCACATGCCGTCGGCACACACCGCGTTCGCGGTCTCGCTCGCGACGAGCGTCGGCTGGTACGAGGGGGTCGGGTCCGGATCGTTCGCCGTCGCCGCCGCGCTTGCGTTCATTCTCGTGGACGACGCCGCCCGCATCCGCATGTATCTCGGTGACCAGGGCCGTTACCTCAATATGCTCGTCGAACAGCTCAATATAGACGGGAGCAAATTCCCCCGCCTCAAGGAACGTGTGGGACACCGCGTGAGCGAGGTCATCGTCGGCGGCGTGATCGGTCTCGTCGCCACCGTCATCCTCGCGGGGATACTGTGACGCGACATGTTTTTCAAATTTCCCGAAATCGAAACGGACTCCGTATGGAGTCCGTTTTCGTATGAAATATCTTCGACCGAATCAGGCCGCCTGATGACGATCGAAATTTTCAAAAGCCGAGTTCTCGATAACCTCTTCGAGATAGGCGCCGTTTTCATCGCCAGGTCGGGGATTGAATTCATGAGCGAGATCAATCTCGGTTTCACCTTCTACCCCATTCGGGCCGTCGGCTGCGAGAAAAAAATTCGTCTCGTCGTCCTCAAAAAGTTTCTTCTTACCATCGACAGGCAGCTCATCAGAAGAAACGGGGTTTTCTCCAAAGGATCCGAACTCTATACGATTTGATTTACAAGTTAGGTTCCGAAACCGATCGATTACAACAGACCCATGTTGCCGAACAGGGTGAGTGTGATCACCGGCATGAGCGCCAGGAGAAACGCGAACGCGATTTCCTGATCCGCCGCCCGTCTCGAACATTCGATACACTGCGAGCATCCCGCGTGCTTGTGCACCTCGTCCGACCCGATCATTGTTTTCTCCTCCATATCTTTGTCTTACGATTTAACGCGTAAAAAGAAAACGGGGACCCCATATATTGGGTCACCCGTTTCGCTCTTACCTAGGAAGTATACTCCATTTTTCAGCAAGAGTCAAATGTCCGAATTGAGACACAATTAATGTAACTATTGACCCCATCAATGAGACATCCAGAATGTAATGTTCCTAATCATCGGACGTTACATTCAATATGATGAGCAAACAAGCAAGAATCGAGTATATCAGGGAGATCAAACCGGCATACTTGAAGACGTTGAGACGAGAAAAGACCGAGAAGCTTGATGAGGCGGTACGACTCACTGCGTATAACCGAAGCTATCTCATCCGACTCCTGTCCCCGAAGACGGATCTCGTGAAGCGTGAGCGGGCGGGAAAGCGGGCTGGGAGGCGATGGCGATACGACACGAGGCTGATTGTTGTTTTGACGAAGATCTGGACGCTTCTCGACTATCCCTGCGGACTCAGGTTGAAATCAATGCTTGCTGAGATGATACGCGTTCTCAGACGATGCAAAGAGATTGAATTGAGCGATGAAGAGGAATCCGTGCTTTTAAAGATCTCCTCACGTACCATCGACCGAAGATTGAAACGGGAGAAGGAGATACAGAAAGTCAAAAACAAGAAAGGATTCTGTACGACGAAGCCGGGAACGTTGAAATCGAAGATTCCCCTGCGAAGAGGGCATGAGTGGGAGGAAAATGTCCCTGGGTTTTTGGAAATCGATACGGTGGCACACAATGGCGGAGACCCCTCCGGATTGTTCATATATACGCTTAATACGACGGATATATACTCGGGATGGACTGAGAGCGTTGCCTGCCTCGGAAAGAGCCAGTATGCTGTGATTGAGACTGGGTTCAAAGGAACACTCATTCCAGACTTTCCGTTTTCGGTGCGAGGTGTCGATGGAGACAGTGGCGGAGAGATCATCAACGAACTCCTCTTCCGGTATTGCAAGGAGAACGGAATCGTCTTCACCCGTTCCCGTCCGTATCATTCCAATGATGGCTGTCATATCGAGGAGAAGAATTGGACGCATGTCCGGAAGATTATCGGATATGGTCGATTGGAGTCGGAAGAGGAAGTATCGGCACTCAATGACCTCTATCGGAACGAACTTCGTCTGTACCTGAATTTCTTCCAACCACACATGAAGTGCGTCAGGAAGGAATTCACCGGAAAGCACGCCAAACGGACCTATGAGATCAAGACGCCGTATCAGTGGCTCATGGAATCGGATGATATTTCAGAAGAACGGAAGAAATCGCTCCGTGACTGCTATGAAAGTCTGAATCCTGTTTTATTGAAGCATGCGATTGAGAAAAAGTTGTCGGCGATCGGAAACCTTTCAAGAAATCTAACTATGGAACCCCGATGATTCGATTACATTTCTGAATGTCTCAATGAATGGGCTTCACTTACATTTCTAGATGTCTCAATGCGAGTGTTACCGGAATGTTCTCAATTTCGATAGGCATATTTCGGATGACTCATTCGACAAAAAATCCGGTATGTCCAAGAATTTATTGGAATGATCACAATATGCGTATCGTATTGATATCTCATGTACCGCGACATATCCTCAATCTTCCGATCGCTCGATCGATTTCCTCACAAGTCGACCGATCATACCGATGGTCGTCTTATTTTGCAAAGCGAGGGAAAGAACAAGCCAAAATATCATGGCGAGAACGGTGTACGCGATCGCACCAAACCGATTGCCGGACCGGAACGAAACGAGCGCGAAAAGAACGCTGGACGAGAACACGAACACCGCTACGTCATTTTGCAGAAGGCTGCGAATCGTACGCCAGACCGCTTTCGGGATACGACATGACCGATATGCGATAACGACGATGATGATGAAAGGGACAACGTTGAGAATCCGTCCTTTCTTTTGTCCGATCCTCTGCGGAATCATCCTCACATATTCCGCGAGCAGGTGTTGGAAGCCGCGCGATATACCGAACGATTCGAAACGATCCGATATCCACTCTTTCATGGGAAAATAAATTCCGCTTGATCCGCCGAGATAGTGAAAAAAGTCGGAAAAGACCGCGATAACCGACCACCAGATGATGATCCAAAACATGGTCCGAAACGCCATATCGGCCGTTTCCCGAACGGCATTCGATCGCACCATCCTGCTGAGGTTTTCTTTCCAGTCATGCGTCATAGGCGAGAATCCGATAGTCATATCATCCTATTCCTTTCCTCATATTTCCGCAACCGAACGTAAATTTCGAACATGCGCCACGATGTGGGAATAAAAAAATGGAGCCTGGTCTCGGTCGTTGAACCGGTCCCAAAGCTCCTTCTTCGCATGCTTGCGGTCATAACCGCGTTTTCCCTTTTTCGTCGAGTGTGGCCCTCCCTTGTGTTTAAGCACATCCACGATTTCCGTCGGAAGTCGATGTTTCAGCTTCCGTTTGTCGATCTTGATTTTCGACGGCATGTTGCCTCCTTTTTTTCTTTGTTTGAAAGAAATCTCGTTTACCTATAAATACACTATCTATATCCAAAAGTCAAGTATAATTTTTCCGGAATAGCTCGAGATTCATCAAAGTCCCCTTATGTGTGAAAATGTCTCCCTAATCGGAAAGCTCTTTCGTTGGCCGGAAAAATCGAAAGGTCCTATCTCCCTTTCGCCTCAAGCTCTTCTGTTATGACCTTCTTGTCGTTCCACGGGATCTTCTTGTCGCCGACTTGCATGAATTCCTCGGCACCCTTGCCGGTAACGAGGAGAATGTCCCCGGCGGAAAGGAGCGACAGCCCCTTACGGATCGCCTCTCGCCGGTTTCGGATGCGAAAAAGCGTGGTTCCCGATTCCTTGTTCCGGATGCCTTCCTCCACCTCGTCGAGGATCCGCTCCGGGTCTTCGTAATACGGGTCCTCGTCGGTCAGGATGATGATGTCCGCCACCGAAGACACAATCTCGCCCATCATCGGGCGCTTACCCCGATCCCGGTCTCCGCACGCCCCGAAGACGGAAACGATCTTCGCCCCGTCCGTTCTCATCGCGGCGACCAGCTCATACAGCTTCCCGAGCGAGTCCGGTGTCAACGCGTAATCGATGAGAATGGTCGCCCCGAGACCGTTTTGGACGGACTCCATCCGTCCGGGCACGAGCGTGATTTCCGATGCGGCCGCTGCCGCGGTTTCCATCGATATACCGAGAGCTCCGGCGGCGGCGGCGGCCGCAAGCGCGTTTTCAACATTGAATTTCCCAGGCAATCGGAGAGTGAATCCGGTTTCCCCGACCGAAAATTTCGATCCGTCGAGCGATAAGATCAGATCTTCCGCAAGCAGGTCCGCGGACGACTCGACTGTCGAGAACGTCGCCTTGCGTTTCGACTTTTCCAGAAAGAATTCTGGTTCCCACATGTCGAGGTTCACGACTGCCATATCGGCCAGATCGAACAGTATCCCCTTGGCGCGACGGTATTCCTCCATCGTCTTGTGATAGTCCAGATGCTCGCGCGTCACGTTGGTAATGACCGCGACATCGAACCGCACTCCCGACACGCGCCCCTGATCAAGCGCGTGCGACGATACCTCGAGCACGGCATACGTACAGCCCGCATTCTTCGCGTCATGCAGGAATTTCTGCAGATGGTACCCGCCGAGCGTCGTGAATTTCGACGCGTTCACTTTCTCATTGCCTGCGATCCGAAACGACACGGTCGAGGCGAGCGCGACCCGTTTCCCGTCTTCCTCGAGCATCCGCGTAAGGATATTCGAGGTCGTCGTCTTGCCGTTCGTTCCCGTGACGCCGACGATGGTCATCCCTTTTGACGGGAATCCGAACCACGCGGCCGCAAACCACGCTTCGGCGACATGCGCGAGATTCTTCGTCCCCTGCGGAACCAGTTTCGAGATGAAATGTTTGAGACGTTTCATAGGTTTATATTCCAAGAATCGTCCTGACCCGTTGAATCCATCGATATGTCCCGTATCGCACGGACGAAAGCACGATGTCATACGTTCCCGGAAAAACGGCCGACGCCGTCGCAGGCGAGAAGCCGAATTTGAACCGCGTGATACCGAGCCATTTTCCTTCGCCGGCCGAAAGTTCGCCCATGTTCACTCCTCCGAGATCGTACCGCGCGCATCCGCGCCGCTTCGCCTCGAGCATCGCTTCCCACTGCAGGAGAAACGGCGCCATATCCGCCCGGAACCGCTCATCCGATCCACCGTGCAGGTACGTCGCCGTTCCCCCGTAAAAGACGACAATATTTGCAGCAACGATCGTTCCGTCTTTTTCCGCTGCGAAGATTTTTCCGTTCTCACCGAGGAGCGACGCACACATCGCCTCGTAGTACGCTTTCGGATGCGGGACGATTCCCTTGCGATCCGCGGTCCCGGTCACGAGCCGTATGAACGCCTCTTTGTATTGCGGTTCGGTCGAGGCGACGATGTTCACGCCGCGCTTTTGCGCGACACGGATATTATACCGCGTTTTTGGTTTCATCGCGGCAAGCAGTTCTTCTTCAGAAAGCGTCAGGTCGACGACGAATGTCTCGCGCGGTTGCATATCATGCGGCGCCTTCACAACCTTCATCTCCTTCGCAGCCTCACGAATTTCTGCGAGCACTTCCTCCGTTTCCGGCTCGATCCGCACCCACCCCACATTCATCTCCTTCGCTTTCGCAAGTAATTCCGTAATTATTACCTGTATGCCCTCCCTCCCCTCACCCTCGAAGACTCGGGAGCTCCCCTCAGGCAGTGGAGCAGGGACTTTCTCTCCCCACTTGATTCCCGATTCCCGATTCCCGGCCACCTCTCCCTCACTTCGCACTTCGCACTTCGCACTTCTTCCCCTCGGCCCGCGTGGAATGTACAAGTATTTCCCGACGATCGGCAACCGGTGCACGACCCCGTTCGCACACCACCCCTCACCGCAAAGACGGACGACCCGCCTCCCGGTCGCTTCCTGAAACCGCATCCATTCTTCTGATTGGAGCAACTCGTTCGTCACACTTTTCCGATTTTCTGATTTCAGAATTGAATTCATTCGATATTGATTCGAAATTGCCTTCGTTTCGACCTTATAGACTTTATGACTGTCAACAATACAACCTTTCACATATTCCGCATCATCACTGCACGTCTCCGTTGTAAGTTGTAAGTTGTTGACACTCTTGACTTTCGACTTGTGACTCTATCCTATTTCTTCTTCCCCAACAGCCTCAGTGCCGCACGCACTTTCTCACCGACATCCTTCACGCCGTCCGGCACGGCCTTGAGCGCATCTCGCGCTTCGCTCACCTTGTACCCGAGCGAGAGGAGCGCATCGATCGCGTCCCCATCAGCCGTCGTCGCACGGCCGGCCGCATTCGTCGGTGCGCTCACCTTATTCTGCAATTCGACGATGACGCGCTCCGCCGTCTTCTTACCGACACCCGAAACCTGAGTCAGAAGCGACGGATCCTTGTTCACGATCGCGGTACGGATGGTATCCGTATCCGCGATAGACAATATGCCGAGCGCGGCCTTGGGCCCGATACCGGATACGGAAATAAGCGCCTCGAACACGGTCAGTTCGTCCTCGGAGAGAAAGCCATAAAGCGCGAGGACATCCTCCCGAACATGCGTATGGATATGAAACGACACTTCTTCCGTACCGGCGACTTTTCCGAGCACATATGCCGAAACGCTCACCTTGTAGCCGATGCCGCCCGTTTCCACGATGACGGAGCCGTTTCGGATACCGCGATTTTTCCCGGAAAGCCATGCGATCATATCGTTCGTATCAAAACGGTTGAATTCATATTTTCCCAGCTTCAGCTATTCTTTCCTGCTCCCCTTACGAAGGGGAGCTCCTGAGTCCTCGAAGGTGAGGGGTGTGTGGCGGATAATCAATTATCCCCTCCATGATACCCGAATTCCCTGAAATCTGCTATTTTTCTGACGGTATTCCGATATCATTTCTTCATATCACTTCCGGTGAGAAATGCCCAGTAGTTAACTTTGTTGACGACCTGGAAGTTCGAATTCGGATAGTTCAATCGGAATTCACGGGGTTCTTTCACCTTGTTCTCCTTCCATTTGAATTCGGACGCAAGAAACTTCCCATCACGCTCCTCCACGAGGTCGATTTCCCTTTGCTCATACGTTCTCCAGAAATATCGTTGCGAAGACACCGACCGATAAGAACAGAGCTTCAATCGCTCGATGAAAAGAAAGTTCTCCCACAAGGCCCCTATATCGTTACGTGATGCGACGTCGCTCCATTGGGAGAGAAGCGCGTTCCGGACCCCGAGATCATAGAAATAGTATTTCCGTTTTCCTCGCACCTCGTTTCTCATGTTTCGTTTCAACGTGGAAAGCGAGACGATCACGAATCCCTTCTCAAGGATATCGAGATACTTCTCGATCGTGCGCACGTTGGCACCAAGCTGCCGAGCGAGTTCGTTCAATGAGACTTCGTTACCGATCTGAAGGGCGAGCAATCGAACCAGATCGACCAATGTACGCGATTTCTTCACGCCATCAAGCGCAAGGACATCCCTCAGAAGGTACGAATCAACGATCTCATTGAGGAGGGTCATCTTTTCCTGCTTCGCGTCCGCAAGAAGCACGTCCGGATACGAACCATATACCAGAAATTCCTCCAAACGAGCCTGAAGATCGAAAGCGGAATATGTCTCCGCAAGTTCGAACTGTGCGAACGGATAGAGTGTTATCACCTTCTTCCTCCCGACCAGCGGCTCACCGACCTGATTGAAAAGATCGAAACTCGAGGAACCGGTGACGACGACCCGGATTCCGGGAAACTGGTCGACCACGATCTTCAGACCCCCGCCGACTCCTGGAATCTGTTGCGCCTCGTCGATAGCGATAAGTTCGTTGTCTCCGAGATAGTCCTTGATCTTATCAAAATCGCCGGAGCCAAGGACTTCCTGAACACGGATATTTTCTCCGCTATCGAACCGATATTTCAAGGACGTCTTTTCGAGAAGTTCCTTTAAAAGAGTCGTTTTTCCAACTCGCCGTGGTCCATAAATGACCAACACCTTGTTTGGCTCCAATAATGGCTCTATCGGGCTATAATGTCGCTTAATCATAAAAATCTGTATTTAAAATACATATAATAGTACTAATATATGTATTCATTATACTCTTTTTTCATACATTTGCAAATATACTTATATAAGCCTTAGTATCTATCTCAAATCTCATGTCGGGCTGTGCATCAAAAAATTTCGCGCGAAAACGATGAAAAAGGAGAGGGGGCTCCTATCGTAACCTGACGAGTTTTGAATGGTTTGTCCGCCCGCGTCGATCACTTGGCGAGACGGTCAGGGTCCGCCCGAATCACTACGTAAAACGTTGTGGACGGGTAGCCGAACTGCACCGATTTCAACCGGCAATCGGATTTTTTGGCTTATATGCGAGTTGAGATTTGAGATAGATACTGAGAGAGATACTTAACGCCGGTCAGATATTTTGCCGACTCCAAAAGAAAACATTTCTATTTCCCGTTGACACGCGAGCGACGTGACTTGCCAGAATCCGCCCCGCATGATACAAAAGAAGAAGCCTTTACGAGGCTATTTTTTCATCATCAACGATACAGCTATGCCTATCAAAGACAATGCCAAGAAATACATGCGCGTGACCGAACGAAAGACGGAACGCAACAAGGTCGTGAAGGGCGTGTTCAAGAGCGCTATAAAAGCCACCCGCGAAGCGATCTCGACCGACAAGCTCGATGCCGCCAAGGAATCCTTCAAGAAGGCCCAGAAAGCGATCGATAAGGCCGTCGCCAAGGGCATTCTCAAGAAGAACACCGCCGCCCGCAAGAAGTCCCGCCTCAACGCCGCCATCAAGAAAGCCGCGACGAAGTAGAGAGCACCTCTTCATTTCAGACAGAATAAAACCCCGTCATTTTGGCGGGGTTTTTGTTTTTTCTTAAATTACGCCGCGGATGACCGAATCCCCTGCTCCCCTTCCGAGGGGAGCTCCTCGGCTTTGCGAGGTGAGGGGTGGGAGAGGCCTCCTCTTTGTGTTTACATAGTTTCGACGCGACCCCTCATTCGTTGAATCGCGTCAGCTCCACAGGCCAATAAATCCGTCGTCACTGCGACGAGGTTTTATAAAGGACGTTACAATCTCTCAGTTCTTTTTCAAAGTTCTCAACTAATTCTTTTTCACAATACCTTTCAATTTTTTCGATAAAACTCCTTGCAAGTTTTTCCGGTTTTTCCAGGTCATTAGGTTGGAAGTTTGTAGATAGTTTACCATCACACCTAAAATCCATGTCGCAACTCCACAGGGTGCTTCTCCAGTTAATCCCGATAGAAATATAGAAGACGATATGGTCTTTATGGATAACAATCCGAGGAGGCTGGATAGGTGGAAAAACCCGAGACAATAGTAACCCAGAAGCGTATTTATCGAGGATATTAAATGTTTTCTTTTTTAGCTCTTCATCAAAGATTATTTTGGCATTTATCATTTTGCAAAAAAATTCAGATCCTCCAAAGGAATCAAGAACGTCCTGAATTTCTATATAAAGAAGATACTCTCCATCGGTATCTTCTACAACGTAGTCAGCTAACCTTGTTATAACTTTGAATTCCATAATTTCCTCCGTTTTTAATTTTGCAATTGATTTGAAGCCCCGTCGTCACTGCGGCGGGGTTCTTGTGGATGATAAAATTGCTTGTATTCTTATGATAAGAAGTTTCGCAATGATGAATGATAACTCCACCATAAAACACCATCCGACAACCGCTAAGATTAAAGCGAATAATGAAATCCAGACGGTAACAAGCAAATCGGCGGGTCCTATAGGCTTTGCTCCACTACCATCGAAGACAGCGAGAGGAAGCAAAGTACATATCGTAGCGTAGAGCACTTTTAACGGGTCCTCCTTTATTCCTTGCCAGAATCTTTCTTGTCCATCAGTGATTTCCATAAATTTCTCCTTTGTTTGATTGTTTCGCCGCGACCCGATGGTTGCCGGATCGGATCATAGATTTACGGCCAGCTCTGTTCAATCGCTTTTTTAACGGTTTCCAAATCGAATGTCGGCCAAGCGGTCTCGTCCAAGATAGCGATTGCCTCTTCTCCTAGCCACGCGACCGCCATGCATGCCCTACGCGTAAGTTTCCTTTGTCGCGCAATTGCCGGGTATTTCCAATCCCACGGAGATGGAGTGTAAAACAACGTAAACCATCTTGGATTGAAATAATTGAGAAGCCCTTCGCGCAAAGAAAACGAGTGCGAATCACAGAGGGCTTCTATAGGCAGTTTGTCACACAACCTTGCAAACTCTTTTGCAGAGTCCGGTAAAGCCAATACCACCCGTATTGGAAAAACCTGTTCTAATTGACTGTATCGATCCCAAGCATGATGCCTAGGAATAATCAATTCAAGATTTGCCGGCCGCGACAATCGCCAGGCCACACATCGTCCTACAATGTTACGCACAATGGGTATATGGCCGAAACGTTCAAGATAGTCCTTATGACATCGTTTTAGTTCCCATGAATAGAGCAGGGAACAAAACTGACTGTCTGTCTTGAATTCATACCACCTGCCGGCATCATTTTCTCTTATGCATTCCCAGGTGTAACGGTCCATGAAGGCAATCGGTGATATGCAGCACAAATCGAGACGTTCGACGATTTTTTGCTTTTCCTCCAAGAATTTTTTTCTCCTGCCTTTTTTCCAGGCTGAAGGCATCTCATCGCACAACATCGGTCCCATTATCATGCCTTCAATTTCAGCAAAAGAGACCCTTCTGTTTTCATTGTTTATCACTGTTTGCGATTCCTCTTTCATCGTAGTGCTCCGTTTGAGTTGTAAAAGAATGACCTCATAGGATACTCCTCCGGCAAGGATATTCAACAGATACCGACAGTAAGTAATTATTTATTCTATTTAATTAACACTTTTTTGGCTTATATATTGACCTTTCTTATACTTTTTGCTATACTAAAACCGTAGTCAGTTTTGTACGACTACTACGTCATTGCGAACCACCAGCAGGAAGTGAAACAATCCAATGGGTCATCTGCCATGGATTCCGGCTCAAGGCCGGAATGACAAATGTTTAGCATCTCATACAAAATGGTTACCCTATGAACATACGTGAAGCCCTGCGGAAAGCCGGCATCGACAGAAAAAAGGCCGACGTCTATCTCGCCTGTCTCGAGACGGGGAAAGCGACCGCGTATGCCATCGCGAAACGGACCGGCTTGCGTCGGCCTACGGTATACGACATCGCCGACCGTCTCATGAAAGAGGGCCTTGTCTTCAAGTCCGTCGCCAAGGGCACGCGATTCTATTCCCCAGCGGACCCGGAAGCGCTCCTCGAACGCGTAAGGCGGCAGGAACGGGACATCAAATCGGTCATGCCGGAACTGCAGGAACTCTATAACGGCCCGAAAATAAAGCCGGCTATCCGCTATTTCGAAGGAAAGGATGGAATCACCGAGATGTACGAGGACAGTCTCCGTTCACTGAAGAAAGGCGACGAGATTCTCGGCTACGTAGGCGAAGGGATTATTCGACACTTACCAAACTACACCGAAGACTATATCAAAAGACGCGTAGAAAAAGGTATCGTCTTCCGTGGCATCTATAAGAGCAACGAAGACCTCGACACATACATGGAACACAACCAAGAGCAGCTCCGCATCGGGGTAGTCTTGCCCGAAGCGACGTTCCCGCTCGGAAACGAGATCAACATCTATGGCAACAAGGTCGCCGTCGCCAACTATGGCACTGAGATGTTCGGTATGCTCATCGAGTCGAAAGAATTTTCCGACTCCCAACGCGCGATTTTCGCGCTCGCCTGGAAAGGCGCATCGATAACAAAGTAACCGATTTCCTGCTCCCCTTGGAAAGGGGAGCTCCCTGGCCTTGCCAGGGAGAGGGGTGCATCAACCCCTCCCTTGTTCCTCAGACCTCTTCGGAACAAGTCCCCTTTCCAAGGGGAGGAGGTATGCTCTCATAGTTTCTCCACGAAGAGCGTCAGAGCGAGCTCGTCGCCGATCCGGCCGATCTTCATATCGGCATCGAGCGACGCGAGAAGTGAAAAGCCCGACTTGAGGCGCGTGAGCGGGAACACATTCATCCGCGAAAGCAATTTTCCCACAACGTAGGGTTTCATCCCGGTCACGCGCGCGACATCGTCGGCTCGCGTATTGCCTCGGTCGTATTCCCCACGGACTTTCAGAAGTTCCCGCATCTGCCAGGCGAGGAGTCCGAATACCTTCGGCACGCCGCCGCCGTTTCGCGCTTCACGAAGCAACATGGAAACGGCCCGTCCCCGATTCCCGGCAAGGAGCGCGTCAAGCGCGTCGAATATCTTCTCGAGCGGATTCTCGGACACGAAGTGCGAGACGTCATCTTCCGTGATTTCTCCGGATGAACAAAAGGACGCGAGTGTCTCGGCCAGACTGGAAAGTGCCGCCGAATCGGGGCCGGCCGAGGCGGCCGCTTTCGCTACCGCTTCACGGGTAGCAGCAGCATCCGTTCCGAACCGTTTCAGTTCGGCGACGAAGAATTTCGACGCGTCGACAGACGTGAACGGATCGAATACTTCGACCTTTCCGGCATGTTTCTTGAGATACGAGAAGAGCGGGCTTTTCGCAAGCGGCGCGACCGACTCGGAAAACATGACCGATGCCGTTCCGGCGAGCGCTTTCATGGCGGCGACCACCTCTTTCTGTGTCTCGTCCGGAATCAAACAAGCGCCGCGTATATCGAGCAACCGGGCCGAGGAGAACAGGTCGTCCGCAGCGGCGTTCGTTATTTCCGAAACGAGCGTATCCGGACGTTCCGAAGCATGCAAAACGACGATGGTCCCGTCCGGGTATTTTTTCCGGAACGCATCGCGAAGCTCTGTCCGCCGTCGGACCGCGCGATATCCGTCTTTTCCGTATACGAGTACGACCATAGAAATGGATGCGTCAGGAAATTTTTCGGACGATACCGTGGATCGCGTCGACTTCGATCACATCTCCGTCATGCAGTTTCCTGGTCGCGACCTGCGTTCCGATGACGCACGGGATTCCGAGTTCGCGCGAAACGATTGCCGCATGACAGGTGATGCCGCCCTCGTCGGTGACGATAGCCGCCGCACGCTCCATGATCGGTACGAATTCCGGACGGGTCATGGACGTCACAAGCACGTCTCCGCGTTCCAATTTCGAAAAATCGACCTGCGTCAAAACGATCTTCGCTTTTCCGATGGCCGTTCCGCGCGATGCGACACTGCCTTCGATCGTCTCCGATTGTCCGAGCGATTCCTCGATGATATCGTAATATTCCATCACCTTGGGACCGTGCACGAGATCGAACCGCTCGGTCCGGTGGGCGAAATACATGAGACCGGATTTCTGTCGCAAGAAAAGCTCGGGGACGATGTCGGTATTCCCGTCAAGAAGCGCCGGGATCTCGTCGGGCGTCAGGAATTTCAGCCTCTCCACGTCTATATCGGAGGTCTCGGCGATACGTCCGATCGTCCGCACCAAAACGAAGTTCGAGATCTGATTGAATTTCTTCCGTTCGTCGCGAAACACGGTCACCCAGTTCACGAACGCCAGCCGCTTCAGAGTATCATCGGAAAGCGAGAGTTCGACTCCCAACTTTTCCTTCACCGCGAGCGTCTCTCGGAACCTCCTGA
Organism: Candidatus Moraniibacteriota bacterium; assembly: GCA_037133435.1. GTDB lineage: Bacteria > Patescibacteriota > Minisyncoccia > Moranbacterales > UBA1568 > JAAXTX01. Next base: position 97,113 of record JBAXOD010000002.1, read on the forward strand.
CGCTCTCGCGGATTTTTTGCGCTTCCTCGTCGTCGGAAAACAGCCGCGCGAGTTCGGCCCGATAATACTCAGCATCCAGGAACGGCGTTTTCTCGTAATCGTTCTTCAGCCAGTAATACCGCGATGCGTGCGTCGAAAGATCGTCCGAAACGTCCGTTTGATCGCCCTCCGCCTTCACGCGCTCCAGGATGGTCGACAGGGCTTCGCGCTCTTTCTGAAAGTGAGTCGGGATATCGGGAGAAAAGAGGATTTCTTTCTGCTTCGAGGTGATCCGAGCCGCGTCGGTTCCGAAAACGAACGAGACGATTTCGTCCTCCGCCGGGTCGAGGAGATCGATGAAAAGCGAATTCTCCCAGAAGCGACACGTCTGTTCCCAAAACTCCGCATACGATTCCCGCAAAGAGTCGATAGAAAAATCCCTTTCGCTGAATCCGAGCGCGAGCGTTTCGACCGATCGCGCGGCCCGCCGGAAATCATACTCAAGACCGGGAAAAAATTCGGGATCCGAAACCGACCGCCGCAGGATCTTCTTCGCCTCCTGGACCGCCAGATCGCGGTCGAAAAAATGAAAGAAAAGGAATCCGGAACCGACTCGGAACGAAAACGCGACGTCGTTCGGGAAAAGGAATCCGGAACGGGGATAAAACCGTTTCGAAACACTGTAAAACGGGGATGAGATGGTAAGCGGGATACCCGCGCCCGACTGTTTGTACCAACCGATCTTCCTTATCTGTTCCAATGACATCATACGGTTCCGTTCCTGATTCGGGGAAGACACGACCGGGTTCTGATAAGCACTTGTATCTCTCTCAAATCTCATGTCGAACTGAAATACGGAAATTTCGAGCGAAAACACTGAAAATTGAGGACGGGTATCCGAAGAAGACGAGAATCCCGCTATCGTAACCCGACGAGACTTGAAGGGTTTGTAGCCGAAATGTACGGATTTCAGACGACAAACCTTTTCGACTTACTATTGTGGTGAGATTTGAGAGAGATACTTAGACCGCCGGCTTCCACTCCACGCTCTGCGCGGGGATGACCACTTCGACCCAGATCTGTCCGGGCACGAATTTCACTTCCTGTCCGTTCCCGTCATAGAAGAACAGTTTGGAATCGGCGCTCGTCCTGGATTTCTTCCAGGTGCCGTCTATCTCCTGACCGTTCAGGAAATACCGCGCGGAACCGCTGTCATTGGTATCGAACCACGGATCACCGAGCTGCAGGTTGTTATACCGTCCGGAAATGTTCGTCGGTCCGGTCTTCTCCTCCGCAGGCAGACCTTCCCACGGATCCTGTACCCCGCGGGCCTTGTAATCCACATCGGCCATGATCTGCTCGTTCTCGGCGGTCACGACGACGATATTCTTCGGGGCGATACGCTGCCCGTTATTGCGGTCCGTATCCGGCGAGCCTCCCCAGGTGCGCAGATACGAATTGGACGCCTTGTCATAGTCGTACTCGGCCTCCATGACACCCGGATACCCCACGCGCAGGTGCCCGCCGCTGGGCCGATCCGATTCCGCTGCCTCGGGCTGATGGGCATACCCGGCAAATGTCCCCTCGGAGCGGTAGCCGAATTCCTTCGCGCACGAAAGGATCGCATCCCCTTTCGCGTATCCGCTGTCCTCGACCCGCATCAGTCCGGTACGTTCCTTGCGAAAACAGCACTGCGGGGCTTTCTTGCCACCCTGGCCGTTGCAGTCGATATTGTCGATGACGCCTTCGTTCAATTTCTGGATCGCGAACGCCGAGCCGCCCCAACCCACGAACACCGCATCGAGTCCCTTCGCGACGTTTATATAATCATGCCGCGCGCTCCGGAGCGCTCCGATCTCGGTCGGCATATTGCACAGATACACGCCCATGAGCCGTGTCACGAAAATTCCCTCGGCCGGATTCGGCATCTCGAATACCATGTCGGCCTGTGAGAACCCCGCCACCGGTCGGGCCTGGACGTCCACCGGCTGCATGAACGCGAACGCGCGACGGTTCCAGTTGTCGCACGCGAGTCCCGAGATCGGGCTGACGTTTCCCTCGTTGAGCGGACCCTGTTTGACCGTCGCGTCCGGCGTGGCATTCTCCACGCTGATCTTCTCCGTCCGGATCCGACGGAGCATATCCCGTCCGAACGACACGTACGCGATGCCGAGCGCGATCACGACCGCGACGACGGCGATGATGATTTTTTGCCGCTTATCCATATCGAAAAGCTAATGATTGGTTCACCAGAAGTATAGCATAAGAGAGAAATAAAAAAATAGCGGGTTTCCATTGGAAACCCGCCGCCCTATCATCGATTTTCATACCGCAAACCCGTACCGGAACGGCTGAAGCGATCGAAGCAATATCACGCTCATCATAGCCAGTATCGAGTCTTCGATGAGGAGCCGATCCGCTTGGATCCTTTCCATGTCTACTTGGAAGAATCTCACTTCCTCCAACTGTTGACGATTACCAGCAAGCCGTATCTCGGAAAAAAATACATTGAACGGTATCACATCATCAGGCTGACTTTTCCTCAAAATTCGAGAAACAAAGCCTCGAATAGTGATAGCGCCCGACGTATACACATACCGTACGGCTCCTCCGACCGGGACAGCTTCTTCTTGCACAAGGTCATCTGCCTGATCCAGCCGTTCCCAGAAAGGAAGCCCGAACAATTTTCGGACAGCCAGCAGAAAGACTCTCTTTTCCTGTGTTGTCCTGAATGTATCAGTCGAAATCAAAACTGGCATAGCACTATCTCCCGTTTGGTATTTAGCATTCATTGATTTAAAAAACTTATCAGAAATAATACACTATTCCTATTAAAAAGTCAATGTCACTCGATATACAGCGGGGGCGTATAATATTATACCTTATCTAAAGCATATTTTACACGAATAGAAAAAGCCGACACCCCAGTTAGGATGCCGGCTTGCCCTTGTCGCCGACGAGTCCTCGTGTGATCAGATCGAAATGGAACCAGAAGATCCAATGTTCCACCACCGACGGAATCACGCTTGGTCGTACGCTCGCCGCCCGCAGGAGACTTTTCCAGTATCTCGCGCGCGCCGACGATTTGATGCCGATACGTACGATACTCAAGACAAACGCCCGAAGACCTCCCCAGGAGAAATGATGTTTCTGGAACGAATTCGGATGATAGTCATCGATGAATCTGCAGAGTCTAAGGTAATACGACTCGGAAGCATAGATTGCCGAAATGATTCGTTTGAATCCTTCTTCCAGTTGTTCTCGCGTCATTCCCTTCGGAGCGAAGCCGACGCTGCCGTCGGAATTGTCTCCGGTCGAGTGTTCCAGAAGCCTCCCCTCTTGCGCGAGACGATGAAATAACACCGTCCCCGGCAGGGCCTGCAGGGTGCCGACCATCGCCGTCATGATGCCGGTTTCCTGGATGAAATCGATCATACGCTGCGGCGTCTCTTCGGTATCCTGATCGAAACCGATCACAAATCCGGCCTGGACCTGGATGCCGGAACGGAGGAGTCGACGTACCGCTTCGACAACATCGATGCCCACGTTGTGATGTTTGTTCGCTCCTTCCAGACTCTCGGTTTCCGGCGTCTCGATACCAGTGAACACACGGAAGAATCCCGCCCGAATCATCAAGCCGATGAGTGTCTCATTTGCCGCCAATCCTATGTCCACCTGGGTATAAAATCCGAACGGATACCCGTGAGCGATCTGAAACTCCGTGATACCCTTCAAAATTTCCCTGGTCATCCCTGGATTTCCGATGAAGTTATCATCGACTATGAAAACGGTACCCCGCCATCCGAGGTCGTACAGCGCTTTCAGTTCGGACTGTACCTGACCGGCCGTCTTGTATCTCATCTTTTTTCCAAAAAGAGTCGTGACGTTGCAAAAATCGCAATTATACGGACATCCGCGACTGACCTGTATCGCCATCGACGTGTATTTCCGCATGTTCCCACCCAATAGATCAAAGCGTGGAACCGGGCTCTTCCGAATGTCGCAAAACGTATCCGAAGGGTATTGTTTCTTCACGAATTCGACTCCTTGGTCCGAATCCTCGACAAACGACGTGAAAATATTCTCCGCCTCGCCGAAAAAGAGAACGTCCGCCTTGTTCAAAAACCGTTCAGGGTCGGCCTTCACCATCGGACCGCCGAGCGCCGTCCGCACCCCGAGATTCCGGCAACGTTCGAGCACCTTGATCGCCGACTCTTGCTGCACGATCATTCCGCTTACGAACACGATGTCCGCCCACAGGATGTGTGCGGAAGTCAGTCGCAAGACGTTCTCATCGACCAAAACGGTTTCCCATTCTCTCGGAATCATGGTGCCCACCGTCAGAAGTCCGAGTGGAGGAAGCGCTGCGCTCTCTCCGGTAAACTCCAAGGCACCCTTGAAGCTCCAGAATGTCGTCTCCGGATATTCCGGATATACCATCAATATTTTCATGGAAACCTCCGTGAGTTTATGGCCGTTGAAATGTTAAAGTCCTTTCAAAATCTTTCCCTTTTCTTCCGTGTTTCTTCCTTGAAAGAATGAGGGTGCTTCATAGTACCCATATCGCCCCGCTTTCGCAAGTCCTCACGTCTATTAGAACTGCTCCGAGTCATCCGTCATCTAAGTTACTTTCGCATTCCCTGTTCTTCATGGAGTACTCTTCCCCAACTCGTGAACACGTTAACCGTATAATTCTTTCGCCCTTCACATTTTATCTTCTTCTCGTTCCCGTTGTGAGTTGTGAGTTGTGAGTTGTGAGTTGTAAGTTGTCGGTTGTAAGTTTCCCGTTCTCTGCTATCTGTTCTATGATTTCAGGCTCCCCCAGTCTTTCCCGATCGCGGTCTCGACGATAAGCGGCACGCGAAGCGTATAAGCGGACTCCATCGCCTGTTTCAGTTCCTCTGAGAACGCTTCGGCGACGTTGTCCTTCACCTCGAAAATGAGTTCGTCGTGTACCTGCAGGAGCATCCGTACCGCATCGCCGTAAGCAGGCAGCAGTTCGGCTGCACGAAGCATGGAGAGTTTCACGATGTCCGCCTCGAGTCCTTGTATCGGCATGTTGATCGCCATACGCTCGCCGGATTGCGCGAGGTTGCGATTGTCACTGAGTATTTCCGGCACATATCGGCGTCGTCCGAGTTCTGTCTCGACATATCCTTTCTCGTGCGCGCTCGCCTTCATTTCTTCCATATATTTCGCGACTCCGGGAAATTTCTTGAAATACGTGTCGATGAATTCAGCCGCTTCCGCAGGAGTGATACCGAGGCTCTGCGAGAGTCCATACGCGCTCATGCCGTACATGAGTCCGAAATTGAAGACCTTCGCCTGCCGCCGCATGTCGCTCGTCACATCCACAGGTAAAACGCCGTACACGGCCGAAGCCGTCGTACGATGCACGTCCTCCCCGTTCTCGAATGCGGAAACGAGCGATTCGTCCCCGCTCACGTGTGCCATCACGCGAAGTTCGATCTGCGAATAGTCGGCGCCCACCAGCGAATACCCCGGCTCCGCCTCGAATGCGCCGCGGATGGCCTTGCTCCATTTCTCCCGCGCGGGAATATTCTGCAGATTCGGCTCGGTCGAGGAAAGCCGTCCGGTCGTCGTCACAGCCTGCTGATACGTCGTATGGATCCGCGACTGCGCATCGACTTGTGCCGGGAACGCGTCGAGGTAGGTCGTCTTGAGTTTGAAGAGTTCCCGCTCTTCCTCCACGAGCGCCACGATCGGATATTTTTTCAGCTTTGCAAGTTCGGGAGACGCCGTAGAAATGCCGGTTTTCGTCCGTTTGAGACCGGCCGTCGGTATGTGAAGGTCGACGAAAAGGATTTCGGCGAGTTGCTTCGGCGAATTGATATTGAATTCCTTGCCCGACAGATCGTAGATCTTGTGTTCGATCGTCTTGAGTTCTTTGCCGAGTCCGTCGGAAAGCTCCCGGAATTTCCCCGTATCGAGCCGTATGCCTTCTTCCTCCATCCGTGCCAGGATCGGAATGAGCGGCATCTCGACCTCCGCAAAGAGTCGCGAAAGTTTCCATGATCCGGATTGTTCGGCGGAGACGGTTTCCATTTTTTCCTTCAACCGAATCGAAAGCCGGAAAATCCCCTCGGCGAGCGTAGTAAACGTTTCGCCGTCGAACGCCTCAAGGAGCAGATGTTCGAGTTCGATCCGCGTCCCCGCCTGCAAAAGATACCCGGCGATCATCGTATCAAACGCTATACCGGCAAGGGTGATACCTTCATTCCGAAGTGCATGCCATGCCGCCTTCACGTCGTGAAACACCTTTGGAATTTCCGCATCTTCGAAAAACAGTTTCAGACTGTTTTTCGTCTTATCATCCCATTCGATTGCGACCGCCATGCCAGCGAATGCCAATTCGACCGTCGCGATTCCCGCCGCTCCGAAAAGCGACGCTTCGCCGGAAACGATATTCACCGCCACCGCGCTACCGTTCACGTCGGAAATAAACGCCTCGACTTCTTTCGCCGTCTTCAATACTTTCGTCTTCTTTTTCTTTCCATCCTCGCCACGCCGAAGCCTTGGCGAAGACGAGCTCCCCGTTCCCTGCTCCCCTGCCCGAGGGGAGCTCCCGTGGCCCTGCACGGGTGAGGGGTGGGAGTTTGTTATCTGTTCATCGCTCCCCGTTGTCAGTTGTGAGTTGTCAGTTGTTTGTTGTCCGCCTGGTATCCTCTTCAACAGGCTGTAGAATCCGTTATTCCTGAAGAGCTCCGAAACGACGATCGGGTCGAAATCACGCGCCACACAGGCCTTCGGGTCGAAGTCGACCGGCGCGGCGGTGTCGATCGTGCCGAGTTCCTTCGAGAAGAACGCCATTTCCTTGTCCGCAACGAGTTTTTTCCGGACGCTTTCTTTCACGGTATCGAGCGAATCGTAGATGTTCTCGAGCGACCCGAACTCGCGAAGCAAATCCGTCGCGGTCTTGACCCCGATGCCCGCCACGCCGGGAATATTATCCGAGCTGTCCCCCGCGAGTCCCTTGTAGTCGGGAATGGCCGCCGGCGGAAACCCGTACTTCATATTCACCGCGGTCTCGTCGTACAAGACGATATCCTTCACACCCTTGCGAAGCGCGAACACCTTCACGAGTGGCGTCACGAGCTGCAACGCGTCATTGTCGCCGGTAACGATGATGGTCGGTATACCTTTCTCGGATGCCTGCCGCGCAAGCGTCCCCACGCAGTCGTCCGCCTCGAATCCTTCTTTCTCATATATCGGGATATTGAACGCACGTACCAGATCCTTCACCAAGGGTATCTGCGCGTAGAGGTCGTCCGGTGCCTTGACCCTGGTCGCTTTGTAGTCGGCGAACTTCTCATGTCGGAACGTCGGCGCGGCCAGGTCGAACGACGCCGCGATATATTCCGGATGGAATTTCTCCAAGACGGACAGAAGCGTCATCGCCACACCGTACACCGCCCCGACCGTCTGCCCAGCCTTGTTCGTCAAAGGCGGCAGCGCGTGATACGCGCGATGAATGAGTGCGTTTCCGTCGAGCAGCACCAATATTTTCTCGTCCGATTTCTTCGCCATACTCGTAGTTTTTCAAAATAGACCTGCTACCGTTGTCGGTTATAATACCATTTCTAAGAAACTCCTTCCTTCCGTCTCCGCGAGTCCGCCAGCTGGCGGAGTCTTCAGAAATCCGTGGCGGTCCAGGTCTGCGTCATAAATCCTGGTTACCGTCGTTCGCGAACGACGCGATTGGATTGCCACGTCCGACTACAGGCTCGCAAAGACCGCCTTATAGGGAGTGAATTATTTAGAAATGGTATACGTTGTGAGTTGTGAGTTGTGAGTTGTGAGTTCCTCGTTTCCTCTCATAGTACCATCGTATCGAGATAATTCTTCCGGTTCACAATCATAAATGAGCTGTCCGGATAGGTTTCTTTCCACAATTTCGGTTCTTTCGCGGTATCCGACCATTTACATTCGATTGCCACAAGCGCGCCACGAGACTCTCGTATTATATCGACTTCCTTGCCGGTATGCGTGCGCCAGAAATAATATGTGTCGGACCCATCCGCGATAGCATTTTGCTTGACCAGTTCCATGAAGACAAAATTCTCCCACAGTTGTCCGACGTCGTTTCGAGACACGAGCGAGCCGAACTGTCCGATGACCGCGTTACGGACACCATTGTCCAGGAAATAATATTTTGCCTTCTTTGTGATCTCGTTTCGCAAATTCCGACTGAATCCCCGAACCCGTCGGATCACGAACATCTTTTCGAGCAGATCGAGGTACCGACCGACCGTTTTCGTATCGGTCTTGAGGGCGACAGCGATCTCGTTTTGCGATACCTCGCTCCCCACTTGGAACGCCAGCATGCGGACGATATCACGCAACAGGTCCGGCGACTTGATACGGTCAAGCGCGAGAATATCGCGATACAGATATGACGAGACGAGCTCGTTCAAGATCCGTTCCTTTTCCGCACCGCTCTTTGCGAGCAGTACGTCGGGATACGAACCATAGACAAGGAAATCCTCGAGTCCCGACGTGAGCTCGAATCGGCTCGCCGTCATTTCCGACTGAGCGATCGGCAAAAGCGTCATGACGAAGTGTCGACCCGTAAGCGGTTCACCGACCTCCGAGGAAAGCTCGAACGAGGACGACCCGGTCAGGATGAATTCCTTTTCCGGGAATGCGTCGATAAGCATCTTCATCCCGAGTCCGATACTCGGCACCTGCTGTGCCTCGTCGATCGCGACGATGTCATACGGCCGGGCAAAATCGAGGATGTCCTCGCGGATCTCCCTCCCAAACAACTCACGCACGCGGAAATCATCCCCGACGACAGAAAGGGTTTTCCGATCCTTCTTTGAATCGAGATACGACTGAAGCAGTGTCGTCTTGCCGACTCGCCGTGGACCGTATATCACGAGCACTCGCTTGGGTGCCGTCGCCTTTTCGATGAATTGTTTTCGAAAGAAGTTCATGATTCCATGGTATATCAAACCATATATTATGTCAAATTTACGGTTTACAAAACCACAATACTAAAATTCTCAAACGACTCTTCCGGACGAAAATCATATTTCATGCTTTATACATAGTATAAATCGCCTCTTCATCAACAAATTCACCAAAGGATCATCGTCCGTCTGTTCAAGCTGTAGACTGAACTTCCGTCGGCAACGCGCGTCGCGACGTTTGACTTTTCAACGTTTGTATGCTATACTCCCCTGTTCCGAAGTAGTTCTTTCGGAAACAACTTATCCCTTTCATTGAAAGGGGATGTGTGTCCAAAAAATGCCCTTGCATCGTCACGATTCCGTGCCGAGCCTATAGGGACTGTCGAGATCGAAAGACGACAGGGACACCATCAGGTCAAATCGAGGGATCGGAAATCGCGGCCGGAGAAATATATTCAATGCAATATGTTCACTCTCCCCCGCCACTCCCGATCCCTTCTCCATTCAGTCCGTCATCACAAAATGGTTGGCCGAATGGAGAAACAATTATTTAAAAATAGGAATCAAATCACAACCAGCCCACTGCTATCGGGCTCAAACGTGGAGAACTGAACATGAAAAAAAATACGAAGCACATATCTGCATTTGCGCCGGGACAAATCATCACACGAGGAGAACCCGCATTAAAGACAAAGTGCAAACTGAACAAGAATCTTGGAGTGATGGTTCAGCAAACCACAGAAGAAATAGACTGGTTTATGGGAGAGGCGGTCCGATATTTGGGCATCGAGCATAATATGATCATCTTGAGCAAGCTCTATTATTCGGATACTACCCTACACAGTAAACATAAGATTGAACAAGTCCCGTACTCCTAAGAGTGGGAAGTAGGCTGGATACGGTACAAAAATATATTCAATCTCGATCTCACAATATACGAGAAAGAAGATGCTGAGATTATCGATCGAATACTCACACCTTGATTCCATTTTGCTAGTAACAGAGAGCCCCTCAATAAGGCTCTTTTTTTTATATGCACATCATCATTCCATCATCTTCAATTCCCATATATTTTTCGTGATTTTGTCGAATCGGAGACATGCAATCACGTTTCATCAACCCGTGAACCCGTTAACCGGACAACTTTCTAATTCCTCACTCCACACTTCTCACTCCGTACTCCTCACTTCCATCCCCTATTCCCCGTTGTGAGTTGTAAGTTATACGTTGTAAGTCGCCAGCTCCCTATCTCATTCCTATCCCTCGTTCTCTGTTCAATGTTCCCTGTTATCTGTTATCTGCTTTACGTTTCCCACCCCTTCTCACCTCTTCCGCTCATCGATCGCGAAATCAAGCAAGGCCAGTAATTCGTTCTTGAAATCGGACTTGAGCCAATGCTTTTGATTTTCATCAACCAATTCACCGATACCTTCCAAAATTGTTTTCGCAGAAATCCGCTCCGCCGCTAACGTTCGAACATGCGCAAGAAGCTCGACGGCATTCAGATTAGTACGAGCCGTAATAATATCTTCATTGAATCGGACGGACTTACTCAAGAGATACCAAATATCATAAAAATCACGGTTTGCCACTCCCGTACGTTCCGTTGCCGCAACCAGTTTGTGTGCGAACGAATCTTCCAAAGACAAAGTAATCACATCGATTCCATAAAAATTCTTTGTTTCGTACGTATTGAGCGGTTGCTCCCTTTGGGAAATTTCAACTTTAACGCCCTGCTGTCCTGGTTCGTACCGAAGGAGGAAAAACAATGTGGATATCTTTTCTGCCTCGTCGTCTATTGTTCCATACCGGCGCAAAATCTTGCGAATCTCATTGGAAACAGCTACCGAACTCCCGCCAGGCAAAAGATCAAAATCGAGATCGACGGAAAACCGATCGAGCGCATGGAAAAAATACAGCATTGTTCCGCCCTTGAATCCAAGCATACCGGCACACGAAGACCGATAGATGTCTCGCAAGACGTTGAACAACACCTCACGATGTTTTTGTTGTTTGAGCATAATATTCCTTTATTATCAGACGAATATCCAATTGTACCCGCTTCGTATATATCATGGAGGTCTGTTCCAAACGTTCCGGATCAATGCCACGCAGATTGTCAAAATGATACCCAGGCGAAAGATACAGCCGATCGCACATCGCCCGTTCCACGCTCGCTACCGTGGCCGACCCCTCTTCACGAATACCGAGTGGGTTCAAAAGAATCCCTTTCCCTATCTTCTTATACCGGAATTCGAGTGATCCGATGCATCGCGTTAACGTATTATCGGAAACGGAATATACCACACCGTCATACCTTTGAAAAATCACATTCTCTTTCGCAAGCACTGTTTCGAGACTCACATACGACGGCGTCTTCAATTTATTCGCAAACTCGAATCGATCATAGCGATCATTCAAGGCATATATCCCGCGGCTCAGCCGAATCAATTTTCCACGCCGAAACAACCGGCTCACAACCGTTTTCAGGTAGTCCGCATCGGCAATTTTCCACAAGATCCGAAGGTCCTGCATCGAAAAGACCGTTTTTTTGCTCAGTGCCAACTCTTCAATATACATATTCTATCACTTACAGGTAATCCTTTTTGATTACTTACTGATGATAGTATACATCTTTTTCGTTTCTCAGTCAAACTCTCATTACTCCGCGCCGAAATTCTTTACAAAGGTAGGCAGATTCTGTCCGGTCCTTGTTGTTCGTTCTAAGTTATCAGCTATGGTTCCCCAACCTCACTGTATACTTCACATTTCTCATTTCATATTCCTCCTCCCCTTGCTGCCGACTACATGCTACTTCCTACTTTCCCCTGTCTCCGTCTACTGACTATATACTGCTTACTACCGCTCCCTCTCCTAACCCGTTAACTGATATCTCCCCTCCCCATCTGCACTCATCAATGGTAAAATGTCGGCATGAAGCACGAGATTCCGAACATCACTGCGACACCGTCGATAGAGACACCTGTTCCACCGATGCGGGAAACTTTAGGCGATTCAGAAATCGAAAACGGCGAGCTACAAGAACGACTCGATGCGGTCCGAAATTGGACGCGTGACGTGTTGGAATCGAACTATCCGAAATTTGAACCCCTCACGGAAAACAGATTCCTCGATTTCTGTGAACGACAGGGTCTCGCAAGAGTAAACCGTTATAATGACCCAATTAGCGACTCTTCAGATAAAAGAACGAGGGATGACTTTCTCAAATGGCGTAAGGAATCATACAAGGAGTCCGATGTCGAAATCGATCCGGCAGCGATCGAAGTCTATTTCGACGAGCTTATAGGACTTCTGGAAAGAAAGGCCGAGGAAAATGCAAGCGATTTGAGCTCTTTCAGAGAAGAAACCGTCAACCATGAGACTTCGAATCCGTGGTTCGGGCATCGGCTCGAAACGACGAAAAAGATTTTTTTCCAGGCACGAGTCTGGAACAACCCGGCCGTTAGACGAGCATTCACTTTTCCTCTTTCCCAAGAAATCGCGAATACCCTTTTCATCTCCGATATGACGGAGATAGAGCGTATCGCTCTCGGATTGAAAAGCGCGTCTCCGGGCGAACTGTTGGATGTCGTTCGGTCGCTCCCCGTACCGTCCGATCCCTTCTATGATGAGGATGAGAACGGCAAAGAGGTGCCCGAAAACACCGCCGCAAGACGAAACAAATTTCGGTTCATCCTCGAAACGATCGCGGAAACCGACGTTCCGGTGATACGCTTCGCAGCCCGACACGAACTTTCAGAAATGGAAGAACATTGGGACGCGATTGATGCGGATTGGTTGGCACGGTATGAACCGGCCGATTCCGGCCTCTCCGAACTTTCATCCGAACAACAGACCGACGCGAAACGACTCAGAAGAAAAGTGCTTCCGGACAAAGGACTTTCCTATGGAAACGAGATGTTGCGTACCGCCGATGACGCCATCACGATATACGACGAGAACTTCATGCCGCAGTATATCGTTCGGGTACCATCTGAAACGCTGGACCGGATCCTCTCATCCGACGGAAAGACAGATTGGGAAAGTTTGGAGATATCAAGAACACTCCTCGATCGCGATAAAAAGCCCGACAACGCATCAATCAAATGGGCCATTCGGGTAATGAAGGAGAAATTACTGGGTGATATCGATCCATCGGATACGGAGACGCTCTCGGAAAAATTCATGTCCATATCTTCCGTCCTCTCACGGGATCAGTGGAAAGGTCTCCTTGACGGGCTGTCGGAAATTGAAACGTGTTCGGATGAGATCGAAAAGGCTCAGAACGCCGATCAGGCGCTCTTCAACGAACGGATAGATCAGGAATATAAGAACATTGTCGCTCCGATAGAGGCACGCTATTCACCGGAAGATTCTTATCTTCATCCGGATGACTTGTCCGAGGATGATAAACGCACTATAGAGACATTCAATGTTTGGAGAAGAAACGAGCTAGACCAACACCTTCAAAAAAACTTCGACATACGAAAAGCCGTCAGACACGAACGGCACGTCGCCATGACCGAACGGTCCGTAAACGATCTCCTTCGAGTTATTCGGACCGACCGCGATAAATTCCGACGGGACATCCTCACCTTCATGGATGTAAGCGCCGAACATGCGGCGGCTACCGGAGAACTCCTCCACGTAAAGCCGGTTCCGTATAAACATCTCGTCAACGACCCTTCGATCGTGCCATTCGAAAAGAAAGACCGGGATGCCGCATCCATACTCCGGAATCTCCATACGCCGAGCCATGCCGACCTTCTCGGAATGGATTTTTCCCGGCTTCCGATCCGTGCGCAGGTCCATTTTCTCCTGTTCCGTGGCAAGAAAGATTCCGCCGCCGCCGAACGGTTCCGCCTCGTCTTAGAAAAGCATCCCACGCTTTCTGACGACATCGCCTATTCGTTCCTCGCCACGGCAGAAGGGTCGGAATACGGCGAGACGATCCTCTCGCTCGCGGAATCGCTCGATACCGAAACGCTTGGACCCATCCTGAAAAAATACGCCGAAATCACGAAGGATGCCGACGCCGTCGCGGAGTTCATACGATCGGAGTTTCCGAATCTGGATGAGACCGAAATGGCATCGGTCGCCGGGACGGTCACGAAAAACCTCCTCCGTCGCGGGCGCGATCTTCTTGTCGACCTCGCGAAAAATATCGAAACCGATCATATTTCCCTCCTCCGGAAGCTCGATGACGTCAGCGCCGGCGTCGAACTCTACAAGAAGACGTTCCGGACATTGCACGAGTCCGGAAAATTGAACAATCCGGCCGAGATGGCGAATACGGAAATACTGACCCTGTCGCCGGAAGACCTCTCGGAGAAAGACAAGGAATGGATGCGCGGACTGTATCGCAAAAGTTACCCTGAATCAGGGTATTCCTCATCGTTTCGCGAAGCGATCTTTGCCGGTTTAGATGCTCGCGTGGAGAAAACCGGACCAGGTACGCGCTGTCATGTCCTCCGAAGGAACCAGGAGAACGTTTCGTTCGTCTTCTTCGAGGATACCGGGACATCGGAAGACGGCCGCACGGAAAAATTCGGCAGTTCATTCAATGTCGAACCGGAATACAGGAGTGACATGGTCGGCGGAGCGTTCTGGGATAGAGTACTCGCTGAAGAATCGGAAGGATCCATCGTCACCATCACCGGCGATCACGCGTTGCCGAATCCGGTTTCCGACTTTTATATGGCGGTTTCCAACTTCTAACGCAACGGGGTACACTGGTTCATCTCTAACCATC
>JBAXOD010000003.1:0-77106 GCA_037133435.1 Candidatus Moraniibacteriota bacterium
GAGTTTTTTCGGGGCGCTCATCGGTGCGGCGATCATATTCTTCCTGTTTTCGCGACGACGGAAAATAGATTTTCTGCCATTCGCGGATTTCGTGGTGACCGGTGCTCCGATCGCGCTGTTTTTCGGCCGATTGGGGAATTTCCTGAACCTCGAGATCCCGGGACGGGTGACGGACGTGCCGTGGGGAATGTATTTTCCCGACCCGTCGACGGGGCTCTGGGAGCTTCGTCACCCGTCCCAACTCTATGAGGCGCTGGCGGAAGGCATCGCACTGTTCCTCGTCCTCTCTTTCGTGCGGAGACGGAATCCGTCCCCGGGGATTGTGACGGCCGTCTTTCTTGCCGGATACGCGATTGTCCGTTTTTTCATCGAGTTTTTTCGCGAGCCGGATCCGGGGACGATGATGATGTTCGGCTGGATGACCGTCGGACAGACACTTTCCATAGCACTTCTTTTCGCCGTTATCGTGGCAGTCAACGCGGTCGCGCATCGTCGCCGGACTTGAACGGGGAATTCCCGGTAGGAAGGAAAATTCCGTATACGGAAAAGTGCGCACTTTTTTTCTTTCCAAAAAAATGCTATTATTTCGGAGAGGGGAAAACCGTATATCTAACGAGAGTCCATATGGATAAGAAAGTTCTGATCGCATTGGTCGCGGGCGCCCTCGTATTCGTCGCGGGGTTCTCCTATTGGAACATGACACGGAACGCGAACACCGGATCCGCCTCGTCGGAAGCCGTTTCTTCCGGCAGGATCCTGTATTACGGGGCGGAATGTCCGCACTGCAAGGACGTCGAAAAGTTCATCGCGGACAACGGTTTCGCGGACAAGGTGCCGTTCCAGAAAAAGGAGGTCTGGCATGATCAGGGCAATGCGTTGGAGATGACGGACAAGGCGACATCCTGCGGTCTCGCGGAGAACGCGGTCGGTGTGCCGTTCCTGTATGCCGATGGGAAATGCTATGTGGGTACGCCGGATGTCGAAGGATATTTTTCGCAGCAGATCGGCGGGTCCGCCGAAGCGAAATAGCACGGCTTATTTGGCGCATTCGAGGCGGGACGAAAAATACGAACATCATTCTATGCAGACGAACGTCTTTCCCTTGAAAGAACAGAAACAGACGGCACTCGACAGCGCCTTTTCGATTCGACCGAATTCCGGTGAATCGTCGCCGGCCCGTTTTACGGTCGGTGAATCCCGTTCCGAAGTCATCGCGCGCGGTCGCAGGTACCGCGTGGCGTCTTTTTGCGACGATCCGATCCTGTATTCCGCCCGAGCCATCGATGTCCTCGGCGAGAAGCCACTCCGCTTCGAACGGGTCCGGACGGTGGATGCGCTTCGGAAGACCGGATTCTCGGGTGTGACGGAATATCGTCGTCCGTTCGTCATCACGCTTCCGAGTCTGCCGGAATTGCCGGATTTTTCGGGGGCCGAGGAAGCCTGGCGCATGCTCGAGGAACGTTCACGGGAATTCGGGGGTAATCTCGCGACAGGGATATCGGGTTTCCGACTCGGTATCACTTCCGGGCAGGCGGCGTATGTGCCGCTCGTGGGGGCTATGGCGCTCGGTATGGTTTCGGCATTCTTCCTGCAACATTCGTTCGGGAGCGGCGCTCAGGCAGAAGAGGCTACCATCGTATATGTGGAGAAACCGGCACAGCAGACACTGGTCGATTCCGGTACATCGGTATTCGATACGGAACAACTTCTGGTGGAACTCGCGGCTGAGGATCCCAATAAAGTGGAATTCGAGAATCGAATCAAAAACATGGTTTCCGGGTATCCGATCGAGGATATGGTGCCGGAGATCGTCAAGCAGGATCGGACGGTCGCGATGTTTCTGGTTTCCATCGCGAAAAAGGAATCGAACTGGGGCCGTCGCGTCCCGGTGCTCGACGGGCAGGATTGCTTCAATTATTGGGGGTATCGCGGAATCCGCGCCCTGATGGGAACGGGAGGACATACCTGTTTCAATAGCCGCGAGGATGCCGTGGAGACTGTCGGGAAGCGGCTCAATACGCTTATCGTCGAGAATCACCTTGATACGCCGCAGGACCTCATCGTGTGGAAATGTGGCAGTTCCTGCGCGGGGCACAGCTCGGAGAGCGTTCAGAAGTGGATTTCGGACGTCGAGCTGTATTATGACCGGCTCAACCAGGTGACACCGTAGAGGAAACAGGGATGGGGAATATGGGTTTTTGGAACGGTCGAAAGGCCGTTCTTTCTCTTAGATATGGCTTATATAAGGCAAAAAATATTGATTCGATTCGTATCTCCTTGACAGATGCCGATTCGATGATTCCAAGGAATGCCATATCATGCTATACTCTTTAGGCGTTCCTGGAGGGATGTAGGGTCAGTAACAGGACACTATGACGATAACCGAAACGGATGTTTCGGAGGGATCGGAGGGGGATAAACGTGGTACAAAAACGAATACGAGATCACTGCTGAAACGACGCCTCAAACGGGCCGTTTTTCTTTCAGCCGTTTTCATGACACTCGGTGTGTCGGTATTCGCTCTTTCGCTTCGACAGGAGTCCGGATACCCGGATTCTCTTGCGGCTGTGCCCGAACGAAAAAGCGATATCTGTCCCGTCCTTATCGGGAGGGATTTTTGGCGTACGTTCGGAGCGGAGGAAACGATAGCGGAGAATATCTCCAACGAACGGAATCATTGCAAGGAAGCAATCGCGGAAAGCGGTCTGTCGGTGAACGGGGATCAGAGCGGACTGGAAGATGAGATCCACTCGCTGATAAACGGATACCCGCTCGACGATATGACGCCCTTTATCGCCGAATACAACCGCGAGGTCGCGGCACTCATCGTGGGTATCGCGAAGAAGGAATCGGATTGGGGAAAACATTCTCCGTCGCTTGCGGGTCGGGACTGCAAGAACTATTGGGGTCTGAAGGGCCTCGGGAGTCGCGGAGCTTCTATGGGATACGCGTGTTTCGATTCCCCGGAAGAGGCGGCTCGGGCCGTGGGTGATCGCATCGCGAAGCTGGTCGATACGAAACACACCAGCAATCCGGAAAATCTTGTCGTTTGGAAATGCGGCAGCTCGTGTGCGGGGCACAGTCCCGAGAGCGTCCGGAGCTGGATAGCGGGCGTCCGCATGTACTACGACCGCATCGTGAAAGGCTGATGAAAGTTATAAGAATAAGACCGCCTGAGGGCGGTCTTTCGTTTTCCATGGCCGCGTATCATGCTATAAAGAAAGAAAAGGAAAATATGCCGAAATACAAAAGAGTATGATGCTCACTGCCATATCGGAAAAACGATCGTTGAATCCGTCGCGGGTCATTTTCGCGGTGATCGCGACCGCATACCTGTCGTACTATGTCGTAACTCTCACGGAGTGGCATTTCATAGACAATGTGAACCTGCTCTTCCACGAGGGCGGGCACGTGATCTTCATGCCGTTCGGGGAGTTCGTGCAGATATCGGGCGGCACATTGATGCAGCTCCTGATCCCGATACTCTGTTCACTGAGCTTCCTTCGGAAATCGGATTACTACTCTGCGTCGATGATGCTTTTTTGGCTCAGCCAGAACCTGTTCAATGTTTCGGTCTATGCGGGTGATGCCGTCAGGATGGAATTACCGCTCCTCGGTGGGGACAACGTCATTCATGACTGGAATTACCTCCTTTCATCCCTCAGCATGCTCGGGTATACGGGGCAGGTCGCTCTGGCGATCACTCTTGCCGGTTTTGCGGTGTTCGCCGCGGCGGTCGTCCTTTCCTTCACCTTTTCCTTCCGGGAAAACGATACGATGCGACGATAAGTCATTCGGATTTCATTTTTTCGACGGCTGTGCCGATTCGATGTCCGTCCCATTTTCCCACAGGATGTCGAAGAGGTTCTGGAAAATCTTCACGAGGCTTTGATTCTTCACCTCGATGATGAGCGGCTCTGTCACGGAATGAAGGATGACGCTTTCCGTCCCGAAGATATTGAAGTTGCCCTCTTTCGCGACCGGGCGCTTGATAAGCCGGCATCCCCACCGATCATCGGAATTCATTCCGAATTTTTGCTGCTCATAATCGTCGACATCGAAAACAAGCATTTTCCATCGTATATCCCGCTTTCTCGCGATTCGGAAATATTCGTCGATCGCTTTCGGGCCCATGACGTCGTACCACGGGGAGCCGATCGATCCGGCGATGCTGTTCGTCGAACCTTTCGGCATGCGTTCCATCGATTCCAGCCAGAATCGACGGTATGAATCCACGCCCTCGTAGACGGTGATTTCAGATTGCTCCGTTTTAGCGAGTTTCTTGAGGTCATCGATCAGGTCCTTGGCGATAGCCTCCTGCCGATGGATGTTCTGCAACAATCGATCGGGCTCAAGCGCTTGGAAGTGGGCGATATGCTGCTTCGTGAGTTTGGTGATGAGTTTGCGCTCCATGAGCTTGTCGAGGGTCTCGTAAACGACACTTCGGTGGAAGCGGGTCTTTTTGATGATTTCGCCTGCGGAGGTAAGTCCCGTCTCGATCAAAGCAAGATAGACTTTGGCTTCATTGGGCGAAAGGTTGAGTTCTTCGAGTTGTGATAGGGTCTGATTTTTCATATGTTTAGAGTTTTTCCATCCTCTCGCCGCATGAATAAAGCAATAATTAGCGCTTGTCGGATGAAATCCAAATATTTCGGCTGCAAATCTTTCAAGTCTCGTCGGGATACGACAGTATCCCTCCATCCACTTTCAAGTTTTTCGCTCGAAATATTTGAATTTCAGCTCGACACGAGAGTATGGGCCAACTCTAAGCCTATTTTAGCATGTTTTCTGTCAGTATGCAAGAATAGTCATCGGAAATAGTTGACAATATAAATATTAAGGAGTATACTGCCAAGTTCTGATAAATGGATGGTTTCTTGACAACACTAAATAATTGAAAAAATGAAAAAAGGAGATGATGGGAAGAGAAATCTTGTGAGCTATGCGGCAAGGGTTACTGGTGTAATGGTAGTCTTCCTTATTATTCTTGGAATATGGGCATTTTTCTGCCTGTTAGGTACCCCAGAATGGGTCGTATTTCGGATCGGTGGGTCTGCTTTCCAGTTTCGAGATTTCGCACTAGGCGGTTTATTAGCTATATGTGCATTAGCCACAATAGCCCTGATCGTGCTCTACTTCCAAATTCAGAAGTATAGCGATGCAGAAGGGGGCAATCAGCAAGATCATAAAACATCCGAAGCGAGGAATAATGATCATTAAAAGCAAGGAGGAATAAAATGACTCGAAGATTAAAAATTCCAGTCCCGTTTCAGAAGAATCGACACGGGCATTATGTCATACCGATAGTCGGGAAAGCATTAAACGGATGTAAGGAGTACGATTTGCTTTCTCGTCTTGGGACGGTGGGAGACGGCGCCACGACCGTCTTTGCGTGTCATGAACAAGGCACCGGAAGGAACGGATACGATGAGGACCATATTCTGGAAGAGGGGAAATGGTATCAGGTGGCACTTATCCCGGCATCCGACGGCAGGTATCTCCAGTTTCACGATGAGGAGCGACTTCGGCATTTCGGATACGCTCGGCCACGTGCGGGAATCATGCCTCGATTGATGGAAACGCTCCCGATGAAACTTATGGAAAAATTGGGGATATTCACCCTGATTGGACTCCATGTGCCGATTCTGAATCCAAAACACTCATATGAGAAAGATCTCCTCTCATTGAATAGGAATGAAGGGTTTCCTTGGATGGAATACGGGTATCTTGAAGCATATGCTGATCATACTCTAGGGCGGGTCATGATGCTTCATTATCAGGGCACGTTCCTTTCTGGTGCAGACTGTCATTTCGCCGTCATCGATTCTGTAGGCGAATCAGTATGATAGTAAAACCGTATTTTCAAAGGCCCTGCAATGTCAGGGCCTTTTTTTGTTTTTCCACCATACGGGGTATACTGGAGGAAAACAAACCTATGCCTTGGATTTTCGTGGCGTTGTCGGGATATTCGCTTCTGGCGGTGTCGTCCTTGTTCGACAAGTTCCTGCTTTCGGAGAAACGGATCGGGGCACCCGCCCTGTACGCGTTTTTCACGGCACTCATGAGTCTGCCGTTTTTGGTATTGATACCGTTCGATTTCGTCTTGTTCGTTCCGTCCGCATTCGCGCTTGCCGTGGTCGCAGGCGCCTTCTTCCTATTCGGATTGTTGGCATCGTATAAGGCGATCAAGCGCAGTGAGGTGTCGCGCGCGGCGCCCCTTATCGGTGTGGCGACAACCGGGGTTCTCTTCGCGATTTCGCTCGGTTTTTCCGTTTTTTCCGGGAAGGTACCGGCAGTCGTGGACATCCTGGCGCTCGCATTGCTTTCGGCGGGAGCAGTACTTCTGGCGACCGGTGGAAAAGGAATCCGCGGTCCCGGATTCGTACAGTCTGTCATATTTTCGGGCGTGTTCTATGCATTGTCGCTCATCTTGCTCAAACAGTCATATGTCCTCTCGAACTTCGCGTCGGGACTCGTATGGTCGAAACTCGGCATGTTTTTGGCCGGTCTCTCGCTTCTGCTCGCTCCGTCAGCGCGCGCGGCGATCCTCTCCGGCGAAAAACGGTTTGCCAAACCGGCGAGACGGAAAATCGGTACGGGCGTATCGTTTTTCCTGAATCAGGGTTTCGGCGGGGCGGGTACGATTCTCGTCTCTTACGCCGTTTCACTCGGAACGGCCACCTATGTCCAGGGAATGAACGGCGTGCAGTACGGTTTGGTATTTCTTTTCGCGACAGCACTCTCGCTCCGCTATCCGCACGTGTTCCGTGAGCACATCAGTCATGTCGGTATCATTCGAAAATGTTTTGCCTTGATCCTGCTCGCGCTCGGCATCTGGATCGCGGCCGTAAGCGGAAGTCTCGATGGGTTTCTCTGAAAACGCTATGAAACGGAATTTTTTCGTGTTGAAAATCATCGCGATGGCGATACTCGGGACGCTTGTGCTGGCCGGCGTGCTCTTCGCGTATTTCAATCTGCCCGGTCCCGAACCGAGGCAAGACGTCGCGCTCGGTGTGACGTTCTCGACCCGGTATGCGAGCGACCTCGGTCTCGATTGGAAGAAGGCCTATATCGCGGTGCTCGACGATCTCGGCGCGAGGAAACTCCGTATCCCGATCTATTGGGATCTCGTCGAGAAACAACAGGGAACCTACGATTTTTCCGATATCGATTGGATGCTCGATGAGGCACGGGTGCGGGGAGCGGATGTGATCCTTGTCGTCGGTCAAAGGTCTCCACGATGGCCGGAATGTCATATTCCCGAATGGGTGCAGACGGAAGGCAACGCCGCCTACCGCGAGTCGCGGCTGACTGACTTCGTCGGCGCGACCGTGATGCGGTATCGGGATCGTGACGTGTTGAAAGTGTGGCAGGTGGAAAACGAACCGTTTGTCACGTTCTTCGGTACCTGCCCCGCGTTTTCCCGCGAATATTTCGATTCCGAGATCGCGTATGTGAAGGCACTCGACCCGTCTCGACCGATCCTTATCACCGACAGCGGTGAATTCTCGACCTGGACCGCGGCGGTTTCGCGCGGGGATATGTTCGGTACGACGATGTATCGGAAGGTCTACAATCCGAGCCAGGGGTACGTCACGTATCCGATCGGTCCGAACTATTACCGCTTCAAAGAATCGCTTCTGAAACTGTTTTTTGGAAAGCACCGATTCATCGTCGCGGAACTTCAGGCCGAACCGTGGGTGAACGGGTGGGTGGCGGACGCGACGGTCGAGGAACAGTATAAGACGATGAATCCCGATCTGCTTCGGGAATACACCGATTATGCCCGCCGTGTCGGATTCTCGGAAGCGTATTATTGGGGAGTCGAATGGTGGTATTGGCTCAAGGAAGTCAAAGGGGAGCCGGCGGTGTGGGATACGGCGAAGGAATTGTTTCGCACGGGGAACTGACAACTTACTATTGATAACGGGGAACAGGGAACCAGCCTACGCCAAGGCTACGGCGTGGCGAAAGAGGGAACAGGAACAATGATCAATTTTCAATTCACAATTTACGAATGGGGACGGGGATAGGAAATATGAAACAGAAAATAGATAACAGAGAGCATTGAACAGGGAACAAAGACCGAATAATGCTCGAAAGTGTTAGACTGCCGAACCCGTTCCTTTCGCCGATATCTGTTTTCTGACATCTGATTTCTGTTTATGTTATCTGTTAATTGGTGCTTGTTATATGTCCTATGTCTCATAAACTGTACCTCGTCTTGCATGATATCCGGAGCGCGCACAATGTAGGTTCGATGTTCCGGACCGCGGATGGCGCAGGAGTCTCGAAGATCGTGCTTTCCGGCTATACGCAAGTCCCGGCTGAAGAGGGAAAGCGGTTCCTGACGGACGCGGAAAAAGCGCTGGCGAAGACCGCTCTCGGCGCGGAGCAGACGGTTCCGTGGGAAAAGACGACGGAGATCGGTTCCGTGCTCGACTCGTTGCGCTCGGAAGGATTTCGGATCGTATCTCTGGAATGCGGGGAAAACGGAATCGACTATCGGTCATTCGTTCCGACGAAAAATGTGGCGCTGATCGTGGGAAACGAGACGGAAGGGGTCGATGCCGAAATACTTGGCGCGAGCGATACGATTCTGGAAATCCCGATGAAGGGCGTCAAACGGTCACTCAATGTCTCGGTAGCGGCGGGAATTGCCCTTTTCACGCTCTCGGGTACAATGGAAGAAAGGGATAACATGTGAACCGAAACCGAATATGAGACCGAAAAAAAAGAAAAAGATCGCGGTCTTCGATATCGACGGGACGATTTTCAGGAAAAACCTGCATTTCGAGCTTATCAACGAACTTTCCTGGATCGGGGCGTTCCCGTCGGATGTGCGCAAACGATTATCGGAGGTCTATACCGACTGGCTTTCGCATGAGGGGACCTACGAGATGTACCGTCAGGCGCTCGTCAAGCTGTATGCCGAGCATATACGCGGCGTATCCGAAGAGAAGGTTCATGAGGCTGCGCGGATAGTCGTACCGTTCCAGATGAAACGGACGTACATCTTCGCTGAGGAACTCATCAGGAAATTCCGGGCCGAGGGTTATCACATCATCGCCGTGTCCGGATCGCCGATCGAGATCGTCGAGGAATACAACCGGGATTATCTGAAATTCGATTTCGTGTTCGGCAGCGTGTATGAGAAGGACGAGAAAGGATTCTATACGGGAGGGACGATATTCGAGCCGTCCAAGGCGAAAGGGGAGATCCTGAAGACCTATGTCACCGAGCATGGCCTTGAACTGTCCGATTCGTACGGCATAGGCGATACCGAATCCGATATCAGCCTGCTCCAGATCGTGGAGCATCCGATCGCGTTCAATCCGAACCAGAATCTGAAGACGGTCGCGGAATCCGAGGGATGGCGCATCGTGGTCGAGAAAAAGGACGTCATATACGAGATAGCCGAAGGAAAGTCGGGGACGAAATAAGTCCGATAACCGAAATCATATGAAACAGACAACGGACATGAACGTCCGGTTCGAAGATTTCTTGGCCGCGACGCTGTGGCTTTGGTTGCCGTTTTATATCCTGTTTCCGCTTGTCCGAAATTCCAAGGATAAGCTGAAGAAGCTGATGGGTTGGGCGTAAGACTGAATCTAATACGCGACCGTGAACCGTTGCCGAGTCAGGGAATTGTCGCTATGCATGTATTCGCAAGAAAACCATGGTCGGCACTGGCACTCATCTTGTGGATGAGTGTCATTTTCGCGTTTTCCTCGGTCCCGGGAGGAACGCCGAGCGCCGAGATGCCGCTCACGTACTTTTTGGAGCGGAAGGGAGCCCATGTCTTCGAATATTTCGTCCTTTTGCTGCTCATTTATAACGTTCTCAGGGCGTACTCATCATATGACCATTTCGGCCTGAAACTGGCGCTTGCCGGTCCTCTCTCGCTTCTCTATGCCTTCTCGGACGAGGTTCATCAGCTGGTCGTTCCCGGCCGCGAAGGCAAGCTCGCCGACGTCGGTATCGACGCGATCGGTATCGCACTTGGGCTGATCGTAATTGCTCTTATGTCCGAGAAGAAAAAAATAAAAAAACGAAAGACCACGAAAAAGAAAATGAACCCAAAGAAAGCCAAGGATCCTTTGAAGAAGTAACCCTCGAAATCTGTTATCTGGTATTGAATGAGTATGAGTGAACTGAGGATGTATGGACGAGCACAAATAGACCCTGTCGTCCCGAAAAAACCGATAGAAGAAACGCCTGTGGAAAAGCCGCAGGAAGCGGAGTTTGATATCGTTGATGCTCCGGAGCCGGAAGCAGCAGACCCGGCGGTATCGCCGGACGGGGATATTGCGAATCGGCGTGGCAACAAATGGGAGACCCGGAAGCGGACCATCGAGATCGAACTCGACGGTATCACGATTTCGCTCGAGGCTGAAACCTACGACTACGACTATCCCGAGAAGATCCAACAGGAGACCGGGATTTTGGGCTATGAGAGGACGAGGATATCGAATGAATCGATGTTTAATTTTTACAGACAATATTATAAGGAACGACATGGGTTTAGTTTTGAAGAACATGGAATAACAGATCAGGCGGAAATGGAAAAATTTATAGCGCCCTTAATCGAAGACGCAAATAAGATAGCAAAATCGGATTGGCAAATTACTATCTGCGAAAAGAAGATGACTGAAACAACAATTAAATCAAAAAAACGAGAATATGAAAAATTGATAAAAAATGAAAAAGAAAAAAAATCTGAGCCTTTAACGAGAATAGATTTGGCCTTTAAAGACTCAAGCTTAAGAGATGAGAATCGTTATAAAATAAACATTCCTCATATAAAAAAGTCTTCACTACTAGCACTATCAGGTGGTGAATATCCGGATCATTGCTATACTCATGTTTTAGGTGCATATGGTTACGAGCAAGAACATCAAAATGAGATGCTCAAGAATACATGGGAAGATCGCATATTTACCCAAAAAATATATGATCTTGAACGCATCAAAAAAAATGGCAATCTAATGATAAAGGAAGACAATCCCAGGCATTCCCGTTTTTATTTATATAATAAGAAAACGGGGGAAAAATCAAGTGATGGTCTTCTTTTAAATGAAATGCTGCAAGAGCCATATCTGACAATGATTAAGAATGACGAGGTTTATGTGGAGGGGGCTATTTTTACGTACGCCAGTAGATTCTGGGGCTATAATTATGATAATTTTTCAGTAGGTTTCCCCGTGGAAATGGAACAGTTTCAGAGAGAATACTTATTGAAAGTAATGGAAAATGATTCTTGGGGAAAATATTTAGCGGAAGATATGCTTAATTTCGCGGAAGATTTTTTGTCGGGAGGTGAAGAATATAAAGAAGGTAATTTAGTGGTAGGGGGCCTTAGCGAAGCTCAATATCCTATTATCATTAATCATTCAGAAATCCCTCAACTCGCTTGGGGTCATGCCAAATACGCGCACTATTCCAACGACAAGAGCTTCAACTTCTTCAAATTCCGCCACGCAGATCATTTGCCGGTACCCGCAAGCGCAAAGGCGGTGGAGTAGGATAGGTGTCTTTGCGAGGAATCTGCGACGAAGCAATCCAGTCACGTCGTTCGCGAACGACGGTGACCAGGGGGTTGGGTCGGGAGTAGGAAACTTGGATTGCCACGCCCCGAGAACGGGGCTCGCAAAGACAGAGGGAACAAGGCTGAGGAACCGGGACTGGATTGCCGCGGATGAGTACATCCTCGCAAAGACGACAGGAATGGAGACGGGAAAAGGGACGACAAGTATAGGGATCAGGAAATGGAAACTTGGATTGCCACGGGCGACTACGCCCTTGCAAAGACGGAGGGAGCCGGGAAGAATTGAAAAGCGAGGTCTGTCTTTGCGAGCGGAGCGAAGCAATTCAGGAATCGGAATACTTCTGGGCCGCCACGGACTTCGCCGACTCGTCCTCGCGGAGACGGACAAGGGAGAGGGCAGAAAAAAATCCTCCGATTACTCGGAGGATTTTTTCTGACGAAGATATCAGGAGTGAAGCTGAACTACAGGCTCTTGATTTTCTCGACGAGGGCCTTGAAGGCGTTCTCGTCGCGGACGGCGAGGTCGGAGAGGACCTTGCGGTCGAGTTCCACCTTCTTGGTCTTCAAGACGCCGATGAAGGCGCTATAGCTGATGTCGAAGGAACGGAGCGCGTTCCCGAGGCGGATGATCCAGAGTGAACGGAAGGTGCGCTTCTTGTTGTGGCGGTCGCGATACGCGTAGGCGCCAGCCTTCATGACGGCCTGCTTGGCGGCGGCATACTGTCGGCTGCGGCCCCAGCGGTAGCCCTTGGCCATCTGGAGGACGTTCTTTCGTCTTTTGCTTGCGGCGACGCCGCGCTTTACTCGGGTCATAGGATTGTCTGGATTTCCTGATTACGAAATATCGGTCAATGGTACCCTGGATACGGTAGGAAGTCAACCGGGACCGCGTTTACGCGTACGGGAGGGCGCGCTTCACGTTCTGTTCTTCCTTCGCCACCGCGAATCCGACGTCGCGCCGCTTCGCATTGATTTCCGACCCGGAATAGCGGGAATTGTAGTGGTTCTGTCCTGTCGCGCGATGAATCAGTTTGCCGCTGCCGGTGACCTTGATCTTCTTCACGACCGATTTCTTCGTTTTCTGCTTCATACGGTTGTCTTATGCTGATACGATGTTAGGCGTTATTCCGGGATGATGACCATGCTGATGCCGTTGCGCATTCCCTTGATCTCTTCCTCCACTTTGTAGGGGATGGCGAGGAGATCGAGGAATTCCTTCATGGATTCTTTCGCGCGGTCGCGCATCGCCTTCTCACGTCCGCGAAGGAGCAGTTCTATCCGTACCTTGTGGCCTTTTGAAAGGAATTTTTCCGCCTGATCCTTCTTGAAGAGGAGATCGTGCCTGTCGACGCGGAGTCCGATACGGATACCCTTGATGTCGATCTTTTTCTGGTTGCTCTTGGCCTGCTGTTCCTTCTTGGTCTGTTGGTATTGGAATTTCCCGTATTCGAGGATCTTGCACACCGGGGGGACCGCCTGTGGTGAGACTTCGATGAGATCGAGTTCGTCCGCCCGTGCGATCTCCAGGGCCTGCGCGACGGACATCTCGCCGAGCGACTCGCCGTTTAAGCCTATCACGAAAATGACCGGCGCGGTGATTTGCTCGTTGTGCCGGAATTTCTGCTTGATCTGCGGCTTCGGTTTCGGCCTTCTGCTGCGTCTGCGTCTCATATGGTAGCGTCAGAAGCTTCGGAAGCTGCAAGAGCTTCAAGAGCTTAAATATATATTTCGCGTTACCGAAGTTTTTGAGGCTTCGGTACGCTTCCTGTGGAGTTGATGGGAATCGCACCCATGTCCAAACGGGTTTTTCCAGAACCGCCTACAAGCATAGTCAGCCTTTGGTTCCCCGGAAAGCGGAAAGGCGGACGGAAATCCTTCCGGGACCTCTTTTCATGCCGGGCCGACTGAGTGAATCGAGGTAAGACTCGTGTCGGTCCGCCTGATGGTATGACACCGGATGACCCTTATCAGACATCGGGGGTCCGATGGCTCTCGCGAATTAGGCGAGGGCTGAAGCGAAAGACGGGGAGAACGCGTTAGCGAACGCCATCTTCACCTTTGATACGATGTTGGCAGTTATCGTGTGCGGGGATTTTTTACGATGATTCCCCATCATCGGCTTGCAGGTTCTGAATGAACGCGCTGTCGAAACTAAACAACCCCCGCCCGCAACGCTTCGCCAGCTCGCCACGCTGCGCTTGCGCTGCTGGCGAGCGTAGCGATGCGGGCGGGCCCCTTGCCTGTAAATGCTACGAATAATCGTTGCAAACGGGCCTCGAAACATATTGGAAAGCGTTATGAACGGGGACTTTCTAAGTCGCTCAGCCTTCTTTTCAAATAGGCTCTTCCAAAACCAGTTTTCAAATCCTTTTCTCTACTGATTGCATCCGTCAAATGATTTGATGCCTCGTAATAGAGTAATATAAACGGAACGCGATTCCTCGTCGATTGGACTTTTCCAGCATTATGCTCCTCAAATCGCCGACTCAAATCATTTGTATGTCCGACATACAGTTTATTGTCCTTGAGACTCTTAAGTACATACACATAGTACATATAAGTACATACACATAGTACATATCTCTTGCGTCATTGACAATTTCACTTTTCACGCATCGCCCTGCCGATGTCTTTTCCGGCCTCGCGCTTCTTGATCGCCTCCCGTTTATCGATCTGTTTTTTTCCTTTTCCTACCGCAAATTCAAGCTTCACGAGTCGGTTCTTAGTGTACACCCGAACGGGGACCAAAGTCAAGCCTTCGACGCGCGATTTTCCTATGAGTGAGCGGATTTCTGAACGGCGCAGGAGAAGCTTCCGCGAGCGGCGGTCTTCGTGACGCGTATCCTTGTGGGCGAGCGGATATGCGGAAATCAGGGAATTCATGAGAAAGAGCTCATTCCCGTGGGCGACCACGAAGCTTCCCTTGAGACTCATATGTCCGGCTTTGGCCGATTTCACTTCCGCTCCGGTCAGTATCAAACCCGCCTCAAACCGGTCGGTGAGGGCGTAATCGAATGGAGCGCGTCTGTTTACGGAGAGTGTTTTCATGGCTTCACTCTACCGCGATACGGCTGCGTCGACAAGGTTGGGAGATATAAAAAAGGACACCTTGGTGTCCTTTGTCGTCGTTCCGGCTCTATTGGGCTATATACATATTATTTCTGCGTGTTTCTAAAACGGGATCGGTTACAAATTTTTGTTCATCGTTCTCTTGTGGAACGTGCCCCTCTTTCTTTTGGGTTCCGTATTTGATTTTATATATTTCCGCGACACGCTCGGCGGCTGACTTTCCTTTGACAGGGTTCTTTTCTTGAGTCATTGCTCATCCCTCCGGATAATTGAAATGTTAACGAAATTCTTTCGACCTTGATTTTTTATCATAAATGGAAAGAGAGCGCAAGTCTTCACGATGAAGGCATTTTCCCGTAGGATGGGAATATGAAGACTCAATGGGAGGAACACATCGGGACTGCGATAGCGGAGCTGCAAGGGGAAGGCCGGCTTCCTGTTTTTGACGTGCCCAAGATCAGCGTCGAGTGGACCCGGGACGAGCGGTTCGGGGAATATGCCAGCAATGCGGCGCTCGCGCTCGCGAAGCTCGCGAAAAAATCGCCGATGGAACTCGCGAAACTTATCGCCGACAAGCTTGAATCGGCTGCGGACGGACATATCGAGGTCGCCGCGCCGGGATATATCAATATCACGCTTTCGCAGTCGGCACTTTCCGCCGTCGTGGAGGAGATTCTCGAGCGTGGCGGGAAATATGGCGACAGCGGTATCGGCGAAGGGGTGTCGGTGAACAATGAATTCGTTTCCGCGAATCCGACGGGACCGATGCATCTTGGGAACGGGCGGGGAGGGTTCTTCGGCGACGCGCTTTCGAACATCCTGCGCAAGACGGGATATACGGTCATCAGTGAATTCTACGTCAACGACGCCGGTGGACAGGTGATGAAGCTCGGGCACAGCGTTTTGCGCGATGAGCAGGCGGTATATGAAGGGGAGTACATCGATGAGATACGGGAGCGGTTCGATATCGGCGATGAGTCCGCGGCAGACGATGCACGCGTGCGCGAGGTCGGGACGATGGCCGCGGACTTCGTTCTTGCGGAATATATCCGAAAGACGCTCGAGGAAAAGATGCATATCACGTACGATTCCTTCATTTCGGAGCGTACGGACATCGTCGGCAAGGGATTCGCGGATCGGGCGATCTCGATACTTCGCGATAAGGGGCTGACGTATGAGCAGGACGGAGCGCTCTTTCTTCGCACGACGGATTTCGGGGACGACAAGGATCGGGTGCTGATCAAATCCGACGGGAACCGTTCCTATTTCGCTTCGGATTGCGGTAACTTCCTCTCCAAGCTGGATCGTGGCGCGACCCGTCTCATTTTGGAGCTCGGTGCGGACCATCACGGATATGTCCCGCGCATCAATGCCGCGGCGCGTGCGCTCGGTTTCGAAGGTCGTTTCGATATCTATCTGCATCAGCTGGTACGGCTCGTGAAGGACGGCAAGGAAGTGCGCATGTCGAAGCGCGCGGGGAACGTGGTGACGATCGACGAACTCGTCGACCTGGTCGGGCACGACGTCGCACGGTTTTTCTTCCTCATGTTGTCGCTCGATACGCACATGAATTTCGACCTTGGGCTCGCAGAGGAGCGGTCGGAAAAGAACCCGGTGTATTACGTACAGTATGCGCATGCGCGGCTTTCCAGCATCCTGCGAAAGGCAGAGGAAAGCGGTTTTTCGGCGGAAGGCGCGGATTTGTCGCTTCTGGTCAACCTGAAGGAGCGAGGATTGTTTCGTGAACTTTTGCTGTTTCCCGAATTGTGCGTCGAGGTGGCGGATACGGGCGCGGTACACAAGCTTCCGCAGTACGCGATCCGGCTTGCCGACCGACTCCATTCCTTTTATGCCGATTGCCGCGTGATCGACGAGGGAAATCGGGAGCTGTCCGTGGCACGGCTCGCGTTGGTTACGGCTATCCGGACCGTTCTCGCCGAGACGTTGCGGCTGATCGGCATCGAGCCGCTTGAAAAGATGTGATAATCGTGATACAATGGTGGGGTAGTTTTCTGAGAACCGGTGATTCTTTCCGACTATGAAACAAACGCCAAGAGGAAAAGATGAGAAAGCATTCCTTTTCGCCGCGAAGGTGACCCTTTCGATCGTCGCAACACTGATCATCGCCGCCGGAATCGACGTATCTTCTTCCGTACATGGGGCGAAGCACTTCTTCGGGGAAGTGGCGCATGCGGCACGTGTATCATATTGAATAGCAGAGAGCATAATCGAGATTTTTACCCTGACTGTTTGCCATTATGGGACAAGCGACAGTCTTTTTTCTTATACGGCACGGGGAAGCTGAATCGAATACCCGACGCATCTTGGATTCGTTTCCCGGAAATCCCGCTTTCGGTCTGACTGAGAACGGCCGACAGCGGGTAGCGCTCTCTGCGGCCGCCATGGCAGCTGAGGGAATAGACGTTATTTTTTCGTCTCCGATGAGACGGACACGCGATACGGCGGAAATCATTTCGGAAGCATGCGGCGGTATGTCGATACGGTTCGACGAACGACTGCGGGAATCTGATAATGGCATATGGAATGGGAGGTCTCTCGATGAGTTCAGGGAAAGACACCCTGATTGGTCATCAAATATAGACGGTGATGTCGAGGAGGGGACCGAAGGTTATCCAGCCATGCGGGAACGAATGGTCGAAGTAGTCCAAAACGCGCTTCGTGAATTTGTCGGTTGTCGGATCGCTATCGTTTCGCACGGAGACCCTCTTGTGCAACTTCACGGCGCTCTGCTCGGTGAAACTGTCATGGAGAGTATAAGCGAAGAGAATTGGTATCCCGAGACGGGATCGGCGACCCGGATCGAGATGGATTCCGATGCCGTGTCACGCCTGTTGTCTGGGAACGGATAGCGCTATACTGGGGATATATGAGGGAAGATCATCGTGAAACCATCGAAGTACATGTGGCAGGTATCTGTCTGCGGGAAACGGAGGCCGGTATATTGGTATTGATCGCGAAACGCCGCGAGAACCGGACGCTCTATCCCGGTCTCTGGGAATGCGGCGGCGGGCAAGTGCGTGCCGGCGAGAATTTTGATGAGGCGATCGCCCGGCAGATGCAAGAGGAATTCGGGATCCATATCGGTGAAGCGACCCCGTTCTCGACCTATGAGATCGCCGTACCGGATCTGCCGCAGACGAAGATCCCCGGTCTCGAATTCGTGTGTTCCTTCAAGGGGTATACGAAGAATCAGTCCGATCCGGTATGCGATATCCGGGAGCATTCCGAATGCCGATGGCAATCGATCGATGATTTATCGGGATTTGACTTTATTCCCGGAATACGGGATGATATTCGTGATGGGTGGGAAATATATTCCCGGAATCGGGATATTCTCATGCGGTAGGAGCGTACAATACAACCGGCGTCAATGGGGCCCAGTCCGCAATGCTATGGCGTTGCAGACGGATATCACCTCTGAGCTGGCCTCATGAGAGGCAGGCGCGCCTCGGAAAGAAACGTTATGTATGGCTGATAGTCAGCCTTCGCAAATGCATCTTATGAGGGCGGTCCGCCTTCGCAAATGCTTCGGCATGACGCTGTAGAATCCGACGGGTAGGCCCGTAATAGCCGCAATGAAGGCAAGTGCTTCCCCATTTGGTTTTTGTGAATTGGGGTTTGTGTTTTGCGAAGTGAAGGTGGTACCACGGTTTTTCCGTCCTTCCCTGTTTTTCGGGGAGGGATTTTTGTTTATAATGAGAAATGGGGTGAAATGGGTGTAAAGGGGGGAATATCGAGCGGAATACGCATTCATTATGATCAAGCCGGAACGAAAACCATACGGGTATCGGGATTTACTCGCCTATAAGAAGGCCGAGGAATTACAGTTTTCCTGTATGGAATTGACTCATGTGTTTCCGAGGATAAAGACCTTGATCGCATTGGCCGATCAGATGGATCGCTCGGCGAGGTCGGTGAAACAGAATATCGTGGAAGGGTGGAAACGGAATTCGACGAAGGAGTATTATGATTTCCTGGGATTTTCGATCGGGGCGAATACGGAATTGGAGGAGGATTGTGACGATATTTGGAAGGGGATGTACCCGGAATTGATGAGGGAAAGGGGTGTAATGGGATGGGAACAAAAGGACAAGATGGGTGAAAGGGAAGTAACGGGTCAGGATCAAGGAGGGGAAATGGGAGCAAAGAGAGGGTTGGATATCGAGAAATTGAAATTCTATCCGTTGGATGCGGGGTTGCCGAAAGTGGTACGATTGAAATTGAGATGCAAGGAATTGAATTTCCTACTCGATCGGCTTCAAAAATCGTTGATTGAAAAGATGAAAGAGGAAGAAACCCTTTCATGGAAAGATAAACGATTCCTTGTCAAAGACGTGAAGCGGAAGGAAGAAGACTACGATGAAAAGATACTTAGGGAAAACGGATTGAAACGCCTTGAGAACGGCCAAGTAGTGGAAGATACCGAAGTATAGAAAACATCGATATTTCCATTACATCCATTATTCTCCTTACTCCTTTTTCCCATTACGCCCTTCCCCCCCATTAACCCCATTTGTCTTATGTCATTCAAGAAAATAGATTCGAAATCCGATTTCCCGAAGATGGAAGAAGAGATGCTCGCCTATTGGAAAGAGCATGACGTCTTTTCGAAGTCGGTCGGGAAGGAAGCGCCGAAGGGAGATTTCGTGTTCTATGAGGGTCCGCCGACGGCGAACGGTAAACCGGGGCTGCACCACGTGCTCGCTCGGGCGTTCAAGGACGCCATTCCGCGCTACAAGACGATGAAGGGATACCGGGTGCGACGCAAGGCCGGGTGGGATACGCACGGATTGCCTGTCGAGCTGCAGGTGGAGAAGGCGCTCGGACTGCGGAGCAAGCAGGATATCGAGAACATCATCCCTGGTGATGCGCGTGCGAGCGTCGTCGAGTTCAACAAAAAGTGCAAGGAATCCGTCTGGGAATATCGGGATCTGTGGGAGAAACTCACGGAACGCATGGGGTACTGGGTGGACATGGAATATCCGTATGTCACCTATGAGGACAGCTATATCGAGTCGGTCTGGTGGCAATTTTCCAAGATCGCGGAGCAAAAGGACAAGGACGGGAACGAGCTCCTCTACCGGGGACACAAGGTCGTGCCGTACTGTTACCGGTGCGGGACGGCGCTTTCCTCGCACGAGGTGGCGCAGGGATATCAGACCGTGAAGGATAATTCGGCGTACGTGAAATTCAAAGTGAAGCCGGGACAGAGGATCGGCAATTTCGTTTCGGACGAAAAGACCTATCTCGTCGCCTGGACGACGACGCCGTGGACGCTCCCCGGGAACGTGGCCTTGGCGGTGAGAGAGGACGCGGAGTACTCCATAGGGAAACAGGATAAACCCGCTCATCTTGAAGGCGAGGAGTTTTCTTCGATTCAGGATGATACGGTGATTCTTCTCACTGAAACGGCGAGAACGGTGATCGGTGATGAGAAGGAGCCCTTTATCGCAACGGAAAAGATCACCGGCAAGGATTTGTCGGGCACGGAGTATGAACCGCTCTTCGCCACTTCGGAAGAGGACAACGGCAAGATGTATCGCGTCGTGTCCGACGAAGTGGACGGTCTGCACTTCATTACGACCGATACGGGGACGGGCATCGTTCATATCGCGCCGGCGTTCGGCGAGGACGATGCGAACGTCGCGAAAGTGAGCGGTCTACCGACCTTGCATACCGTGGACCTCGAAGGGAAAATGATGAGCGGGATTCCCGGAGCCGGTGTCGCGGTCAAGAAAAAGAACGACAAGAACAGGTATGTGGTCGATGAACTCGTCATCGCCGATCTGCGCGAACGCGGGATGCTGCTCAAGGAGGAAATCTATGAACACGAGTATCCGTTCTGTTGGCGGTGCGAGACGCCATTGATATATTTCGCCAAGCCGTCGTGGTTCATCGCTATGAGTACGCTCCGTGACGAGCTTTCGGAAAATGCCGAGGCGATATCGTGGGTGCCGGAGCATATCAAGGAGGGGCGTTTCGGGGAGTGGCTCAAGAGCGCCAAGGATTGGGCGATTTCGCGTGATCGATATTGGGGGACGCCGATCCCGGTGTGGGAATGTGCCGAATGCGGACGTCGTACGGTCATCGATTCGAAAGCGAGACTCGAGGAACTTTCCGGGAAGAAACCGGAGGACCTGCACAAGCCGTATATCGACGAGGTGGAGTGGCCGTGTGAATGCGGGCAGGGGACATGCCGGCGGACGCCCGAAGTGCTCGACGTGTGGTTCGATTCCGGAGCGATGCCTTTGGCACAGTACGGATATCCGGCAAGCGCGACCGACGAGGAGAAAGACCTGATCGGCGAAGGAAAATACTTCCCGGCGGATTATATCAGCGAGGCGATCGATCAGACCCGCGGGTGGTTCTATACGCTCCATGCGATCGCGACTTTGCTTCGCAAAGCCGGTGTCGTCGTGACGGGGAATGCGTATCGGAACGTCGTCTGTCTGGGACATATTCTCGATTCGAAGGGAAAGAAGATGTCCAAATCGATTGGGAATGTCGTTGATCCGTTCGAGATGTTCGGGAAATACGGGGCGGATGCGCTCCGGTGGTATCTCTATTCCATCAATCAGCCGGGATTGCCGAAACGCTTCGACGAGAAAGGTATGCGCGACGTGATGAACCGGATTTTCCGGATGTTGTGGAATTCATATTCGTTCTTCACGACATATGCGTCGATCGACGGGTGGGAACCCCCCCGCAACTCTTCGGGTAGTGAGGTGGGCGGGCCGAAAGAAGATATGAAGGTTTCGGAAAATATCCTTGACCGGTGGATCTTGTCCGAGTTGCAGGTGCTGATCCGAGAAGTCGACGAATCGCTTTCATCATACGACCTGTATTTGCCGACCGCCAAGATCGAATCGTTCATCGACGAACTGTCGAACTGGTATATCCGACGCAACCGCAAGCGGTTCTGGAAAAACGAGAACGACGGCGACAAGGACTCGGCTTATGCGACCCTCTACGAGGTGCTTGTCACGCTTTCGAAACTCATGGCTCCGTTCACCCCGTTCATCTCTGAGGAGATCTATCGGAACCTGACTGCGGGCGAGTCGGTGCATCTTGCCTTGTGGCCGGAAGCGGATGAAGGAAGGATCGACGAGAAATTGGGGACGAATATGGCGGCTGTCAGGGAAATCGTGTCTGTCGGTTTACAGAAAAGGGCGGATGCCGGAATCAAAGTAAGGCAGCCTCTCGCCTCGATTTCTCTCGGAATAAAATACGAGGAATTATTCGGCACGATTTTCGATGAGAAGAATCAGGATTCTTTCGTGAATATCATAGTGGAGGAGTTGAACGTGAAAAAAGTCGAACTGAACATATTGCAGGCACTGCTGAATGCGAACGAAGATATCCTTTTGGATCTTGATATAACGAACCAGCTTGCGCTTGAGGGAGAGGCGCGGGAAATCATCCGGGCGATCCAGGAAGGGCGCAAGAAAGCCGGATTCGAAGTGAATGATCGGATTACGATCGGCATCATCGGCAAAGAGACGGTATTCGATGGTGATGCGGAAGTTTCCGGATTCGGGGAAGAGATCGCTCACGAGACGCTCGCGACCGAAGTCGTCCGCGGCGATATCGAGGACGCGGACTATCGCGAAATCGCGAAGATCGAAGGGGAGATATTTTCCTTCGCGCTGAAACGGAATGTATGAGCAGGGTAATCATATTTTGTGGCTTACCAGGTTCGGGGAAGACGACTCTAGCATCCGAGGTTTCACGACGGATGAACATATTCTGTCTGCATAAGGATGCGATCAAGGAACGTTTGTATGGGTATCTGAACGGTACGAGTCTTGAGGATAGTCGAAGGATCGGATTTCATTCCATACGACTCCTCGTTGACCTGGCTGATGACGCAATGAAGAACGGAACCGATATTATCATCGAGTCGACGTTCAATCATCCGGACAATGTCGAGCAATTCATAAAATGGGTGGCAGAAGGGCTGGATGTAAGAGTAGTTGTGTGTCAGGTGGACGAAGAGGAACGTAAGCGGAGGTTCGTTAGTCGTCCTCGGCATGAGGCGTATCATGGCACGGAGAGAACCTTTTCAGAGGAGATATTTGATTACGGATTGATGACTGGAAAGAGTCTCGTGCTGGATACCGGAAGACCGCTTGCGGAAATCGTCGGGGAAGTGATGATATTTCTTTCGTGATGTAATGTTCTTGCCACGCTCATGGAACTCCGACTGACCGCTATCATTCTTCGCAAACGGGAGATAGGCGAGACCGATCGCCTGTATACTTTTTTCACGCGCGAGATGGGCAAAGTGCAGGCCAGGGCGGTGGGCGTCCGCAAGCCGACCGCCAAGCTCGCCGCCGCGCTTGAGACACTCACGCTCTCGGACGTGACGGTCGTGCGCGGTCGCGGTATCGGCAAGGTGGCGGGTGCGATCGCGGAGGAATCGTTTCCGGCGCTTCGGGGCGAATACGGCGTTCTTTCGACGGGGCTCGAAACGGCCGCGGTCTTCGATCGGCTTGTGGGGCTCGAACAGCCCGATCAGACGCTGTTTTTTATGTTGTCGGAGTACCTGTCGCTTTTGGACATGTTGGCCCGAACGGGACGATCGTCCGAGGTACTACTGCTGACCGAGGCATTTTTCGTGAAAACGCTCGACGAACTCGGATACAGGATAGAGGCGGATGCGTGTGCGGTATCGGGAATGGCGCTCAACCGGGGAAACCGGTGTCTCTTCAGTCCCGAAGCGGGCGGTATCGTCACGGAGGAACACGCGGGATCGGATGCCGTGCCGATCGGCGAGAACGCGGTGAAACTCATCCGCCTCTTTCTCGGTAACAGACTCCCGTCCATTCCCAAGATACGTGCCGGAGTCGGTGATCTCGCGGAAGTGTCCCGGATCCGGAAACTGTTCCTCGATCGGGTGGTCCGATGACGGGTACTCCGCTTCGGGGGGATTTTCTGGTATACTGAATATGGAAAATAAAACCTACCCATATGGCGTTGCAAGATCTGAACGAGGACCTTCATCAGCACGATTTCAAGAGCGACCGCGACATGCGGACGATATACGACCCGGGAGATACCCGGAAGGATAGGCTCGAGCAGGTCGATTTTCATGCGAAGAAGTGGGACGAGACGCAGATACCGGTCCGCAAGACCGTCATGCAGCG
Source organism: Candidatus Moraniibacteriota bacterium (assembly GCA_037133435.1). GTDB lineage: Bacteria > Patescibacteriota > Minisyncoccia > Moranbacterales > UBA1568 > JAAXTX01. The sequence goes on from JBAXOD010000003.1 coordinate 23,785, forward strand.
TTTTTTCGAGTTTTCGACGAAACATTGGCGCTGGTATGTGGCCGGGATATTTCTCCTGACCGTCACCGGATTCATATTCAATTTCTCTTTTTTCGGCTCATTCCTGTTCTCGGGCGACCGGGTCGCGGTCACGGTCGAAGGTCCGACCGAGGTGGCGAGCGGGGTCGTGGTTTCGTATACCGTTCATTGGGAGAATCGGAACATGCTCGGAGCCAGCAACGCGCAAGTCATGATCCAATTGCCGGACACGTTCCGGATGGATCCGTCGGAGGGTTTTTCGGTGAACGGAAATACGGCGACGGCTTCGGTCGGAACCATTGGGAACTTCGGGTCCGGACAGCTGAAATTTTCCGGAAAATTCTACGGATCGAAAGGGGAACTCTCCTACCTGCATCCCAAAATCCGGTTCTCGCCGGCGGGTCTTTCGATCGTCTATGAGTCGGAAAGTCAGACCGGCGTCACGATCGCCTCGTCGCCGTTGTTTTTGGAGGTGGTCGGACCCTTGGAAGCCGCATCGGGCAACGATGTCACGTATGATATAACGTATCGCAACGACAGTGATGTGGCGTATTCGAATCTTCGTCTCGTGACCGAATATCCCGAAGGCTTCGAGTTCCGTGATGCCGATCCGCGTCCGATCGAGGGTGACAGTAAATGGCGGATCGGAAATCTGGCACCCGGTCAGAGCGGGAAAATCCAGGTACACGGGATATTGGGCGGGGACAGCAACCAAGGGAAGGTGATGTACGCGTCGATCGGTGTCCTGCAGGGGGATGGATCTTTCGTCACGTATGAGAAAAAGGAGCGGTTGATCCGTATGGTCGTGAGTCCGCTCAGGATCGTCCAGAAGGTGAACGGAAAAGCCGATCTCTCCGCGAATCAGGGCGATTTGCTCGCGTATGAACTGACCTACAAGAATCAGGGTGATGTCGGACTCCGGAACGTGATCGTCACGCTCGATGTGGATGCCACGCTACTCGACATGACGATGCTGCGGCTCAATAATCAGGGATCGTTCGATGTCGCGAAAAGCAGGATCACCTGGACCGCGGCCGATTTTCCGGGCTTGGCCTATCTCGGTCCGAACGAGGGCGGGACCATAACGTTCATGGTACCAGTAAAGGCGAATGTCGCGACGACCGGTCAGACGGGAAAATATCCCACGATCAAGACGACCGCGAAGATCGACAGTCCCGACGTGCCGTTTACGGCGGGACAGAATAAGATCATCGTGAGCAGTTCGCTCGAAGTCCGCATCGGTTCGACCGTCGAATTTTCGGTGCTTGGGTTCAATACCGATACGGCGATACCGAATACCGGCCCGATTCCGCCGAAAGTCGGTCAGGAGACGACCTACATGCTCCGTATCAGCGCGACGAATTATCTCAATGACCTCGCCGGAACGAAGGTGACGATGACGTTGCCGACCGGTTCCCGATATACGGGGAAATTCCTGCCGGAGGATTCCTCTCTGGATTATAATGAGCGTACGAGACAGTTGATATGGGATATCGGAAGTCTGCCCGGGGGTGGTCGGGTTTCCCGCGACTTGTCGGTGCAGGTCGCCATCACGCCCGGACCGGATCAGATAAACCAGGCGCCGGAACTTCTGCAATCGGCGATTCTCGATGCGCGTGACACCTTCACCGACGGGGATATCCATCTCACGTTGCCCGGGAAGACGACGGATCTCAAGGAAGACAAAGGTATCCCATGGAACGGATATTCCGTCGTGCCATAAAGAGTGATTGAGATTTGAACGGTAACCGATATGTTCACGATCGGGACGGACAACGGCCACGGCCGCACGGGCACGCTTCGGACGGGGTCGGGGAGGATTCCTACCCCGTTTTTCATGCCGGATGCGACACGCGCGGCGGTTCGCGGGACGACCGCGGCCGAAATCGCGCAATCCGGCATCGGGGCGATCGTCGTCAATACGTATCACCTCATGCTTCAGCCCGGGGCGATGCTCGTTCGCGATGCCGGCGGAATCCATCGGTTCATGGGGTGGGAGGGCCCCGTACTTTCCGATTCGGGAGGATATCAGATCTATTCGCTGATTCATCGGAATCCGGAAATGGGAAAGATCACCGAGGAGGGAGCCGAATTCAAGTCTGTACTCGACGGCTCGAAACACCTGCTGACACCCGAGCGGGCGATCGCGATCCAATTCGATCTCGGCGTGGATATGATGGTCGTCCTCGATGATCCGCGTCCGAACGACGTGCCGGAAACCGAAATTTCCGAGGCGGTCGAACGCACGATCCGTTGGGCGAAACGGAGCCGGGAGGAATTCGATCGGCAGATCGCGGCGCGTGGATTGTCCGACGAGTCCAGGCCGCTTCTCTTCGGGGTCGTGCAAGGCGGTATGTTTCCCGAGTTGCGGACCCGCTGTGCGGAAGGGCTTCGTGAGATCGGTTTCGACGGATACGGGTTCGGTGGCCGTCACGTCGATGCGGAGGGGAATTTCCTCGAGGATATAGTGCGTCATACCGCGGCCGTCATTCCCGTAGAAAGCGTCCGATTCGCGCTCGGAGTGGGTACTCCCGAGGATATCGTCCGCTGTCATGCGCTCGGTTGGGATATGTTCGATTGCGTGATCCCGACGCGGGAAGGAAGACACGGGAGACTCTTTCTTCGGAAGAAAAAACTGACAACTGACAACTTACAACTGACGACGGGGGATTTTTACGAAACGATCAATATACACAATGAGCGGTTCACGGCGGATTTCACGCCGATCGATCCGGACTGCGATTGTCCGCTGTGTGCGAACCACACTGCCAGTTACCTGCATCACCTGTTCCGCGTGAACGATCCGCTCGGCAGCCGGCTCGCGTCGACGCACAATCTCCGTTTCTACGCGCGACTTATGGAGCAACTGCATAAAGAAAAAGTGAAGACGGAAGAATAAATGACGTTCCGTATCGTTCGGTTTAAGATGATTTGTTGTCAGTTGCCCGCTCGCGATGACGAGCAGGTCCGCCACGGGGATGACGCGGATAAGTCGTAAGTCATGCGAATCATATGAATGAGGAAAAACCGTTTTATCAATTGTCCGCCATGGAGGCGCTCGCCCGGTTGAAGACCTCCGCGAACGGACTGTCCGGAGCCGAGGCCGCCACACGGCAGAAACTGTACGGAAAGAACGCCATCGAGATAAAGCGTCGTTTCGTCGTGACGAAGCTCTTCGTCAAGCAGTTCAACGACGTATTCGTGTGGATACTGGCGGTGGCCGGTGTGGCGGCGCTCGCGCTCGGCGAGTCGCGGGACGCGAACATTATCGCGATAATCATCCTTACCAACGCGGCGATCGGGTTCTTCCAGGAATTCAAGGCGGAACGGATCATCGAGAAGCTCGCGACGTTCATCGCCGATACCGCGACCGTCATCCGCGACGGCGAGAAGCACGAGATTCCGGTTGCGGACCTCGTTCCAGGCGATGTCGTGTTCCTCGATGCCGGATCGAGCATACCGGCGGATGCCGCCGTGCTCGAGGCGTACAACTTCAAGGTGAACAGTTTCATCTTCACCGGGGAATCGGTGCCGGAGAAACGCTTTTCCGGCGCGATGACGGGGATAGTCGCCAAAAGTGACATCAACAATCTCGTCTTCATGGGAGAATCGGTCGCGTCCGGCGAGGCTCGGGTCGTGATCTTCGCTACCGGCATCTCGACCGGACTCGGCCATATGGCCGAACTCACGCACGGGATAAAGGACATTCAGACGCCGTTGCAGAAGAAGATGGAGCGGTTCGGTCGCAGCGTGGCATTTCTCTCGATCTCGATCGGCGGCATCGTCGTCATAATCGGTCATTATCAGCATATCCCGCTCTATCAGTCATTACTTCTCGCTTTGGCGCTTTCGGTGTCGGTGGTGCCGGAAGGATTGCCCGCGGCGCTCTCGGTCGCGTTCGCGCTCGGGATGAAACGTCTCCTGTCGAAGAACGTCCTCGCGAAGAAACTCTCGGCCGTGGAAACGCTCGGGTCGGTGTCGTTCGTGTGTACCGACAAGACGGGTACGATCACCAAGAACGAATTGTCGGTATTGAAGATCATCCTCGGAACCGGGGAGTATGACCTGTCCGGAGCGGGATATGAACCCAAGGGCGATTTTTCACTCGATGGAAAGCTGGTGAACCCGTCCGGTATTCCGGGGGCGGAAATGTTGTTCCGCATCTGCACGCTTTGCAACGATTCGGCGCTGTCGAAAGAGGACGGGCGGTACAAGGTGACGGGCGACCCGACCGAAGGGGCGCTCATCGTCGCGGCACGGAAGTACAATTCCCGCCCCGACTTTTTCGAGATCGGCTATCGGAAGGTCGCGGAGAACCCGTTCGAGTCGGAACGGCGTCGGATGAGCGTGGTGTATGAAAACGACGAGACGCGGTCGTATGTGAAGGGATCTCCCGAGAGTCTCTTGGACCTTTCGACAGAGTGGATCGAGAACGGCGTGCAAAAGCCGCTCACGGAAGAGGATAAGGCCCGACTCCGCGCGATCTATGAAGACCTGTCCTCGCAGGCGCTCCGGGTGCTCGGATTCGCCTATCGGGATCTCAACGGTATCTCACCGAACGCATACCCCGAGGAATCCGAACGGAATCTCGTTTGGGTCGGTATGACCGCGATGATCGATCCGCCGCGCGAGGGGATACGTGAGGCGATCGCGGAATGTCGGCTTCTCGGCGTGTCGGTCGTGATGGTGACGGGGGACTACGAGACGACGGCCAAGGCGATCGCGAAGAAAGCAGGGTTTTTCGCGGAGGGGTCGGAAGCGATTTCCGTCAACGGGACCATATTCGACGCGCTTTCCGATGATGCGATCCTTGCAGCCGCGAAAAAAGGCGCCGTGTTCGCGAGAATCGCGCCCGAGCAGAAGCTGCGGCTCGCGACGGTACTGCAAACTGGCGGTGAGGTGGTCGCGATGACGGGGGATGGTGTGAACGATGCTTTGGCTCTCAAGAAGGCCGATATCGGCGTCGCGATGGGCATCACCGGGACCGACGTGTCCAAGGATGCCGCGGACATGATCCTTCTCGATGATCATTTCGCGTCCATCGTACGTGCCATACGGGAGGGGCGTCGGATCTTCGAGAACCTGCGCAAATTCACGCATTACGTTTTCACCTCGAACGCGAGTGAGCTCTTTTCAGTACTGCTCGGGTTCCTCTTGCATATCCCGTCGCCGATCTCCGCGGTACAGATCCTCGCGATCGATCTGGCGACGGACGTTTTCCCGTCCTTCGCGCTCGGTGTGGAACCCGAGGAACCGGACTCGAAGAGTCACTCTTCTCCGGCGATGGGACGCAAGATCATGGACGGGCGCGGCGTGATAAGGCTGCTCTCCATCGGGGCGATCATGGCGATCGGTGGCGTGACCGCGTTTCTCTTGGTGCTTGCCCGCGAAGGGTGGGCGTACGGCGACGATCTCGATCCGGTGAGTCTGCTCTATCGGCATGCGACGACCGCGACGTATGTGACGCTCGCCCTGACCCAGATGGCGAACCTGCTGCAGTCGCGGAGCGAGTCGCGTTCGTTCTTCAAGATGCCGTTTTTCTCGAACCCGATGGTCTTTATCGGTATGGGAATATCCATCATGATGCTGTTCCTGTTCACGCAGGTGACATTTTTCCAGGACGCGCTCGGCATGGCACCGATCGAACGGATCGACTGGGCGGTGGCATGGTGCTTTACCGCACTCGTCTTCTTCTACGAGGAATCCCGCAAGCGCGGCGTTCGGAAAGCGACGGAGAATGCCTGAGAAACGAAGTATTCGAATATTTTCTTCCGGCCAGGGATGCTGCTTGCATACCCCGGGCTTTTCTGGTAGATTCCGAGGTTGGCATATTTCAGATATTCTTTATCAATCCATAAAAAGGACGGCATACATGGCAGACCATAAGGGAAATTCGGGAAAAGGATTCATACGAAAGGATTTTCATGACAATCGGGATCCGGAACTTACATTGAAAGAGAACGGCGCATGGTTTGTGGCTGATCCGAAGTCGAATACATTCCTAGCCGGACGTGATACATATGACGGTCCGAAGGGAAGCAGGCCACCTGTGCTTCAACGAGAACTGATCAATTTCGGATGGGCGGCGCAATGGTCGGCGGTGCTCGACTATTTCGCAGAGCTACTGAAAAAGAATGCGTTTAAGGGAAAGAAACCGTTGTTGGAGAAAGGGCCGACCGCCATCGCGTATTTGCCCGAGCATGGAGCATTCGCAGAATCCGTGTCGAGATTTTTTAAATGCGGTCTTCTGCAAGCTGTTCCCAGACATGACATCGCGAACGTGACGGAGCTGTTCTCGTTCCGGACGAATGTCGGGAAGGAAGAGCGGGTATTGATTTTGTATGAGATGCTTTCCGTTTCGGATTTCCCGGAAATAGATGCGCTTATCCGTTCCATCACGAAACGGAAGGGAAAGGTGATCGGGATCGGTTGCGCGGTGAACGATACATTCCCGCTTCAGGACGCTTTCAAGGGAGTTCCGATCGTTTCGGTCCTTGCCCCGGGAATCGAGCGGTTTAAATTGGGAGAACAGGGTTCGTCGGATATGAACGCCGAAATTATCGGGGATCCGTATAATCCTGACGCGTGGGAGGAATTGATTGAACCGAAGAAAAAGAAGAAAAAAGGGTGAAGCAAGGAGTGTGAATGGACGACTTTCAACGGTCGTCCTTTTTATTTCGTCTGACTTTCACCCCGATACGGCACATCGATCGGAGAGATGTCGGTTGTAATGAAAATCCATCGTCTAGATTCAACGCTCGTTCCGTGGTATATTTCACGGTAGAGTCGATGTTCTAGAGGGAAACATTCTACATGGATATGTCAACGACAGCATTCGGTATCATCGCGATTCTCGTACTGCTGGTGTTCGCCTGGCCACGTGCCCGGGCGTTCTTTTCACAGCCCTCGTTGTTGGTCCTTTCGATCGCCTTCGTTGTGGCGATTCTTGCGGTAACGGTCATCATCCCTGAGACGCAGCGGTATGGAGGGGAGCTTACTAATGCATCGACAGGCGATGCGGGATAGAAGATGAATCTTTCGCTCGTCGTTTCTGTTCAACGAAATCCGACGTTAACCCTGGAAAGGTTGAAACATTTCCGAACGATCAGCTATTCAAACAGAGTTAAAATGAATCGTCTCACCGAATTAGAGGCGATTTTTTGACTTTCGGCTTGAGACGGGGTAGATTTGAAGGGAAAGAAGGGTATTTCGATACGGCGTTGTTGAATAATTCATTTAGCTTTAATAAGCCTTAAAATGTCATTTAATTTTTCAGACATCACTATTTATTGATAATTTTTTGACTTTTTACGAAAATAACAGCTTAGATAAAGGTTCGAATTATTCAACAACGCCTTTCGATACTATAAATCGGGAGTCTCCCACCCCTCAGTCATGAATACATGACAGCTCCCCTCGGGCAGCCCGCCCGTATCACTACGTGAAACGTTGTGGACAGGGGGAGCAGGAACGTACTATAACGATATTTCTATGGCGCAGATAGAGAACCTGATGGATAAGCTGGTTTCGCTTTCGAAAAGGCGCGGGTTCGTATTCCCGAGTTCGGAGATCTATGGCGGGTTCGCGGCGGTGTATGATTTCGGACCGTACGGGGTTGAGCTTGCCCGCAATATCCGCGAAGCATGGTGGCAGGCCATGGTGCGCGAGCACGAGAATATCGTCGGTCTCGACAGTGCGATTTTCATGCATCCGAAAGTCTGGGAGGCGTCGGGGCATGTCGGCGGATTCAGCGACCCTTTGGCCGAGTGCCGCAAGTGTCACTCGCGATTGCGGGTGGATCATCTCCTCGAGGAGGCGGGCGTGTTCGCCGACGAAAAGATGAGCGAGGAAGAAATCAACGCGCTCTTCTCGGAACACAAAGGAAAAGTAGTCTGCCCCAAATGCGGTGGGCATGATTTCACCGAGGCGAAGAGCTTCAACTTGCTCGTGAAATCCAACCTCGGCAATTTCACCGGCGACTGGGACAAGGATCCTGCCCGCAATGCTACGGAGCATAACGTTGCAGGCGGGGCGACTTATCTGCGTGGTGAGACGTGCCAGGGCATCTACGTCAATTTCAAGAATGTGCTCGATTCGACCCGCATGAAGGTGCCGTTCGGTATCGCACAGATCGGCAAGGCGTTCCGAAACGAGATCACCGCCCGGCAGTTCATCTTCCGCAAGCGCGAGTTCGAGCAGATGGAGATGCAGTTCTTCGTGCATCCGGACACGGCTACGGAATTTTATGAAAAATGGCGGGCAAAACGTTTTCAGTATTATATCGACCTTGGACTCAAACCGGAGAATTTGCAGTGGCACCAGCACGAGAACCTCGTGTTCTATGCGAAGGCGGCATGGGATATCGAGTACCGGTTCCCGTTCGGATTCAAGGAGCTCGAAGGTGTGCACAACCGGAGCAATTATGATCTGACCCAGCATTCGAAGTTCTCGGGCGTCGATCTTTCCTATCGCGACCCGCTGACGGGGGAGAAGTATATCCCGTGGATCGTCGAGACATCCGTCGGTGTGGATCGGACCTTTCTCGCCGTGCTGACCGACGCGTATACCGAAGAAGTAATCCGACCCGCCCACAATCCTTCGGATAGTGAGGCGGGCAGGGGAGTGGAAGACGAAATCAGGGTGGTGTTGAAGTTTCCGAAAAAACTCGCGCCGGTCAAGGTCGCGGTGTTCCCGCTCCTTCGCAACAAGCCCGAGCTCGTGGCTGCGGCACGCGCGATTTTCGATTCGCTCAAGGGCGATTTCGCCACCGAGTACGACGACAACGGAAATGTCGGCAAGCGCTATCGAAGACAGGACGAGATCGGCACGCCGTACTGCGTGACCGTCGACTTCGACACGGTCGGACTCGGTGAGGACCCGTCGCTCAAGGACACTGTCACCGTGCGAGATCGCGACACGATGGAACAGATCCGTATCCCGGTTTCCGAGTTGCGCGCGTATGTCTCGGAGAATCTGAAATAGTATGTTCAAGGAATTGTCGAAAAATATTTTTCTCAATAAGGAATTACAATACGAAGTTCCTACAAGAAAACTTCCATTTATAATACGAATATCAGGGAATAATGTTGAAATAAACGTGGAATATAAAATCGAGCCGGAACGAATTGTCGGTATCTGTGGAGAGTGCGGAGAGGAGAACAAAATTCTTTTTCGTGAGAAAGTTTCCGGTGAGCCGGTTGTGATATCCGAAAATCAGGAAGCTATTGTTGTGGCTCAGGAAAAAATTCGTGAATTGGTCGAGGGAGTAGAAAATAATATGCTCTGTTGTGAGGATTGCTTTACGGAAGAATTCCGGGCGAATCGTCCGAAGCGGTATCTGGAAGCCATGCGAACCGTTTCTCAGGAGCTGGAAATTTCGATTGATATGAAAAAACTGGAAAGCGCCATATCGGGATGAGTCCCATGAAATTGAAGCATATGGAGCCGACGCAGATCGCGATATTCAAGAGGAAGGAGATACGTAAGACGCTCCATGAGGGGGAATGGTGGTTTTCGGCTTCCGATGTCGTATTCGCATTGACGGATTCTTTGAATTCGACAGACTATATCAAGAAAATGAGGCTTAGGGATGCGGAGCTGAGCAAAGGGTGGGGACAAATTGTCACCCCCCTTTGGTTGGAAACGGAAGGGGGTCGGCAGAAGGTGAATTGCGCGAATACCGAGGGTATATTCCGTATCATTCAGTCCATCTCGTCGCCGAAAGCGGAGCCGTTCAAGCGATGGTTGGCGAAGGTCGGCTATGAGCGGGTGCAGGAGATCGAAAATCCGGAACTGGCGACGAAACGGACTCGCGCGCTCTATAAACTGAAAGGATATCCGGACGAATGGATTGAGAAGCGGATGCGTGGCATCGCGATTCGTGAAGAGCTGACCGACGAATGGCAGAAGCGTGGAGCGAAACGCCCCGATGACTACGAAATCCTCACTGCAGAAATCTCGAAGGCGACGTTTGGGGTGACGCCGACGGAATACAAGAAACTGAAGGGACTGAAGCGGGAGAATCTTCGGGACCACATGGACGATTTTGAACTGATTTTCACGATGCTCGGCGAGCGGTCGACAACGGAAATTCATCGGGTTGAGGATTCGAAGGGCGTTCGAAAACTGAAAAGTGACGCGAAAGCCGGTGGAACAATCGCTGGTGGGGCGAGGAAACAACTTGAGAAACGGCTCGGCCGATCGGTTGTTACGCCGAAGAATTTCAAGGACGCTGTTAGTAAGAAGAAACTGAAATAATATCGGATTAATGCCAGTGCTAAGAAATCAATTCCCTCAGTCTCCCTGCCCGAAATGCTATCGTTGCAGGCGGGCGCGAGGATTTGCGTCTGCGAAAATCCGTGGCGGTCCATGACCGGGTCTTAGAGCCTATCCGTTAGGGTCTCCGTCACGAGCCGTACAATCTTCGAGCGGAAAGGCGGGTAACCCGCGGAGCCCTATCGAGATAAGGCGACAAGGGGTACGCGCGTGTACGCCGAAGATCGTAGGCGAAGTAGGTATGTTCCTAACGGATAGGCTCTCAATACTGGATTGCCACCCCGGCATACGCAGGGCAAGCTGCCCGAGTACGGGCTCGCAAAGACAGACGTAAGGGACTACGTTCCCAATGGTAAGGAGTTTCAGTCCCTTCTATCTATAAGGTACCAGCAAATAGTATTCGGTATATACGTTATCCTTGCAGTCATGATGTGATTGTGCCAAGATGAAGTGTTTCACGTTCCCATTCATTATTCATAATTCCTTATTCCTAATTCCGCACCGATATGAAGTACAAGAAATTCACCTTGGAGAACGGCCTGCGCGTGATACTCGCCCCGATGACAGAGACGGGGACGGCGACCGTGCTCGTGATGACCGGTGTCGGATCCCGTTTCGAAACGCGTAAGGAGAACGGCATCGCGCACTTCCTCGAACACATGATGTTCAAAGGGACGACGAAACGACCGACCGCATTCGACATCTCACGCGAGCTCGATTCGATTGGCGCCGAGTACAATGCGTTCACAGGCAAGGAATATACCGGATACTACGCCAAGGTGGAGGCGCATCATTGGGAAACAGCACTCGACGTGGTCTCCGACATGTTCCTCAACGCGAAGATCGACCAAGACGAGATCGATCGCGAGCGGGGGACGATCATCCAGGAAATCAACATGTACGAGGATATGCCGGCACGCAAGGTGGGCGATTTCTGGGAAGAGCATCTTTACGGTGATACTCCGCTCGGATGGGACATCGCCGGACCGAAGGAAAATATCAAGGCGTTCAATCGTCGTGATTTCGTGAAGTATATGGAACGCGGTTATGTCGGCGGGAACGTCGTCGTCGGTATCGCGGGCAATATCGATCCGAAAAAAGTGATGGCTGAAGTCGAGGCCCGGTTCGGTGTCGTGAAAACAGGTGCACGTCCGGAATTCAAAAAGGCCTCCGATCGGCAGTCGGCACCGGGCGTTTTCATTCACAAGAAGAAGACCGATCAGACACATTTCCTCTTAGGTGTCCGCGGGTATGATATGTATCACCCGGACCGTTTCGCTCTCGGCATCCTCTCTGTCATTCTTGGCGGTGGTATGTCGAGCCGTCTCTTCATCGAAGTGAGGGAGCGACGTGGTCTCGCATACCGGGTCCGTACCGAGGTGGAATCGTTCCATGATGCCGGGTATATCGCCACGCAGTGTGGCGTCGAACACGTGAATCTCGAGAAGGCGATCGCGGTCATTCTCGACGAGTACAAGAAGATCGCGACCGAGAAGGTCGGTAAGGATGAACTTCGCAAGGCCAAGGAATATATCAAAGGTGGCCTCGCTATGGGACTCGAGGGATCCGACGAGGTCGTGGAGTATCTCGTCTCGCAGGAAATACTCAAGAGCGAGATCGTACTGCCGAAAGACAAAGTCCGCGCGATCGAGCGGGTGACGGCTGACGACGTACTCCGTGTCGCGCAGGATCTTTTCCGCAACGACCGGCTGAACCTTGCGATCGTCGGTCCGCAGGACGCCCGTAAGAAGGCGAAACTCGAGAAGATGATGGACCTTAGAATCAGTAGTATAGTAAGTAGCGTGTAGATAGTGGTGGGGAATATTCATTGTTGGGGCTGTCGCTAAAGATGAATTATTCGGTTAACGGGTTCACGTGTTAACGGGTTAAGAAAGAAGGGAGACAGACAGGCTTGTCTTTTTGCTGATGTATATATATGGGAACCTTGTATCTCGTGGCGACACCAATCGGGAATATGGAAGACATCACGCTCCGGGCGCTTCGCGTGCTCGGGGAATGTGATGCGGTGCTCGCCGAAGATACGCGCGTGACGCGGCGGTTGCTTGATCGGCACGGCGTCGGGAAGCCGTCGATATCGTGCCATGAGCATACCGACGTGACAAAGCTCGCGTCGCTTGTTGCCCGTTTGAAAGCGGGGGAATCATTCTCATACGTGACGGACGCCGGTACGCCGGGACTTTCCGATCCGGGAAACCGGCTCGTTTCCCTCGCGCTTGAAGCGGGCGTCACAGTCGTTCCCGTACCTGGACCGTCCGCTCTCGGAGCGATCGTGTCGGTCGCTGGAATAGATATGCGTGAATTCACATTCAAGGGATTTCCACCTCACAAGAAGGGGCGTGAGACATTTTTCCGATATGTCGCGGAATCAGAATTGCCTGTGATCTACTATGAGTCGCCGCACAGGGTCCTGAAGAATCTCAGTTTACTTGCTTCGTTTTCCCCGGAGAAACGGATTATTCTCGGACGTGAGTTGACCAAGATGTTCGAAGAGACCGTTCGTGGAACCGTGAGCGAGGTCCTTGCTCGATTTGAATCCGAACCGACCAAAGTGAAAGGCGAATTCGTCATTATCGCGTATAATGGGAGTAGAGAAAAAAATATATGAACAAACCTTTTTTTATCACCACCGCGATCGACTACGTGAACGGAGAACCGCACGTGGGACACGCCGCCGAGAAAGTGCTGACCGATACGGTTGCACGGTATCATCGGGACGTCCTCCGAGAGGATACGTTTTTCCTGACAGGTACAGACGAGAACAGTCTCAAGAACGTGCAGGGAGCGGAGAAAGCGGGTCGACCGGTCGATGAATACGTGAAGGAAAACGCCGAGGCGTTCAAGTCTCTCGGTGATTCACTCGGACTTTCGTTTGATCGATTTATTCGCACGACAGAGGATATCCATTTCGCCGGCGCCAAGAAATTCTGGAGCGCGATGAATCCGAATGATCTGTACAAAAAAAGTTATCATGGCCTCTACTGCGTCGGATGTGAAGAATTCAAGACGGAGAAGGATCTGATCGATGGGAAGTGTCCGGAACACATGACCGAACCGGAAACGGTCGCGGAGGAGAATTGGTTCTTCCGGCTTTCCTCCTATGGCGACCGGCTCAAGAAACTGATCGACTCCGGAGAGATCTCGATCGTGCCGGAATTTCGAAAAAACGAGGTGTTGTCGTTTATCGGCATGGGCCTGGAGGATTTTTCCGTTTCGCGATCCGTCGCGAGAGCGAAGGGGTGGGGTGTACCGGTGCCCGGCGACGAATCGCAAATCATGTACGTCTGGGTGGACGCGCTTGCAAATTATATAACCGCACTTGATTACGCGGGCGACGGTACCGAATATGCGAAATTCTGGGCGGGTGACGGTGAACGGGTTCATATCATCGGCAAAGGCATCCTGCGTTTCCATGCTATTTATTGGCCGGCTATGTTGCTTTCAGCGAACCTTTCGCTCCCGACGAAGATATATGCACATGAATATCTGACGATCGACGGGGCCAAGATGTCCAAATCGCTCGGAAACGTCCTGTATCCCGGTGAGCTCGTGGAGCGGTTCGGTAAGGACGGCTCCCGATACCTATTGCTCTCCTCGATACCGTATTCCAAGGACGGAGACTTGTCGTGGGCGAAGATGACTGAGAAATTCAATGCCGATCTCGCGAACGGGCTTGGCAATCTCGTGTCGCGCGTGATGCGTCTGTCCGAAGGGCTCGATGCCGATATGAAAAAAGTCTCGGAAATGCCCGTATTTCCTGAAGAAGTCGCCACGTTGCTTGAATCATACCGTTTCGCGGAAGCGCTTGAGAAAATCTGGGAGACGGTCCGTGACGCGAACCGCTACATCGAGGAAGAGAAGCCATGGGAGCTCGCGAAGACTGACCGTGAGAAATTCGCCGGCGTAATGTCGATCCTGCTCGACCGGCTCGCGTACCTCTCCGTCGCGCTCGTCCCGTTCCTGCCCGACACCGCCGCGAAGATCCGTACATCGCTCGAATCCGGTACGACGGAGATTCTTTTCCAAAGGGTGAAGGCAGAAAACAAATAGCAGTGAGCAGAGAATAACTACAGTAAACAGGATATATGAATCGGGAGTGCATCGAAGAACTTGAACGGGAAATCAAGGGACTTCATTATGAGCCGAAGATTGGGCTGCATAGTTTTTCCGACTCCGAAACGAAGGAATTCTACAAGTGGTTTTGGGATATTCATATCAAGCCGGTTATCGGATTCAGTAAGAAAATGGCGGAGAAATACGGAGCCGATATGGAAGTAGTCTGGCTTGGGGCGATGTTGCATGATATTGCTCGCCTTGAGGATGCAGAGCCGCACGATGAAATAGGTTCGAAGAAGGCGTATGAATTGCTCGTGAAGCGAGGCTTCGAAACAGATGTCGCGGAGAAAGTACGTGATGTCGTCCTAAGGCACCGATGTCGGAAATATCCGCCGGAGACATTGGAACAGAAAATCATCGCCTCGGCCGACGCTATGGCGCATTTCATACCGCCGTTCTATCTTTGGATAGGAAAATACTCGAACAAGTCGTTTTTCGATGTTCTTGAAAAGAATCGGAAAAAGATAGAGCGTGATTACAACGAGAAAATATTCTTTGAGGATGAGAAAGAATCGGTCAGGGGACAATATGAGGTTTTGAAAGCATGGATGGCGTATGAGGCGTGAAGTCAAGTTATGAATCCAGAAGTAAGCGAAATAGAAAATCTTCTTGTTGAGAAAATCCTTCCCGATCTGGAAAAGAGTCGGGGTGGGTTTGATAAGATACATACGTTCGAAGTCGTGGAATGGTTGAGGAAAATTATGAGTCACCATCCGGAGTTGGGACTCGATGAGGCTGTCATGATCATTGCCGCGTATGCCCATGATTGGGGCTATTCGGACATTTTCAAGGAAGGGGATGTCATGGATTTCGAGAGGGTCGAGGGCGCGAAGGTACTTCATATGGAGCTTGGATCGAAAAAACTGGAGGCACTTTTGTGTGACGATTTTTTCGACCTTCTTTCCGAAGAGCGGAAGGCTCGTGCGATTCACCTGGTCGCCGTGCATGACAAGAAATTCGAACTCAAGGATACCGACGAACTGGTACTGATGGAAGCCGATATGTTGAGCGCACTTTTTATAGGGGGAGAGAAACCGAAAAATGATGCCGTATGGAACGAGAAATTCATGGAAGCGATGAAAACGACGAGGTTGCCGAAATTCATTACCGAATACGGGAAAAGGGAGGCGGAACGATTGATAAAAGAGCGGGAGGAGTATTATGATACGTTGAAATAGCCGATATGCTCTCACCCCTCACCCAGCATACGCGGGTCAAGAGTCATGAATACATGACAGCTCCCCTTCCCAAAGGGACCCTGTTGGGGCTGGCAGGGGAGGAGGAGATCGTTTCCTCCCTCACTCCCTACTTCTGTCTTCAAGGTCTATGCTTTTCGACACCCATGCCCATGTGAATTTCAACGCCTTCCGCGAAGATGCGGACGAGGTGCTTCGACGTGCGCTCGAAGCGGGGATATCGGTGGTGAACGTGGGATCGCAATTGTCGACAAGTCGTCGGGCGATAGAATACGCGAAAAAATTCGAAGGTCAGGGCGTGTATGCCGCGATCGGGTTGCATCCGATACAACTACGCAAGCGGTCGTTCGAGCATCGCGACGACGAGAATGATTGGGAATTGCCGTCAACCGAAATCAAGACTATCGGAGAGGGATTTGATTACGATGCGTACCTTGAAATTGCGCGAGACCCGCACGTCGTCGCGATCGGCGAGGTCGGGCTCGACTACCATCACTTCGAGGATGGGGACGATGTCGAAGCGATGAAGGAAGAACAGAAGCGCATCCTTCGCGAATTCGTCCGCCTGGCGAATGAGGTCGGCAAGCCGATGATGATCCACTGCTGGGGCGTAAAATCGAGCAAGCTCGACCACGCCCGAACGGCCGTAATACCAAACCAGCTCGACCACGCCCGAACGGATGCCTATGACGACCTGCTTGCGTTGTTCGATGAAACGGCACCCGAGAAACGGGGCGTGATACACAGCTTCATCGGGAGTCATAAGACCGCGAAAAAATTCCTGGATCGAGGATGGAATATCGGTATCAACGGTATCGTTACCTATTCGGATTCGTATGATCGGCTGATTCGCGAAGTACCACTCCAAAGGATCGTCGTCGAGACCGACTGCCCGTACCTGGCGCCGGTTCCGCAAAAGGGGGAACGGAACGAACCGCTTCTTGTCCGGTTGGTCGTGGAGAAGATCGCATTCGTGAAGGGGATCCCGTTCGATGAGACTGCTCGAGTGACGACGGACAACGCGCGAATGATGCTCGGAATCCGATAATCATTGCGGTGATGTGATATAATGAATAAGTAGTGACATATCATTAACTGTAAAAAGTATATGGAAACGAATACGCACGCACAGAACCTGATTAGCGATAACAGTCCGATCGTGCCGCTTTCGGCCATGGGAGGGTCCGACGACGTGCCTGAGGTACCGGATTCCGCGGTCACCGGCACCGGGCAGGGAAACGGAAACGAGCACATCCGTTTCGGAGGACCTTCGGCAAAGCCGATATCACAGAGCGAGGATGAGGCGACGGCCGCTTCGGAAGACGTTTTCGATACATTTGGGAACTCCATCAAGACCGATGATGATTCTTCGGTGGAACGCTTCGTTTGATCAGAACCAGTGGAGGGAGGGAAAAAAATTAAGGAAGGAAAAATATCATTTCCCGTTTTTTTGACTTTTCCGCCGGATTTGTCTAGAATACTCTTTGAGGAGGGTAAAGAAAGATCGAGTGAGGGCGAAGTGATGCCTTTTTCTTTTTGTCCGGTTCGGATGACTGATTCCCGTCACATATATGGAAATCTCGATCGTTGCCGAACCGTTGTTCTCGATAGCCGGGTTTACCGTAACGAATTCGCTGTTCATGGCGATCGTAGTCTCTTTTTTTGGCTTTATTGCGGTATTTTTACTTATTCAGCCGAAAAAATTTACAATGGTTCCCAAGGGTGCCCAGAACGTTATCGAAGCGATCTTCGAAGGGCTTCTTTCATTTATGGAAGGAATTACCCAGAATCGCCGGCAGGCCACGCAGTTTTTCCCGCTAGTCGCCACGATTTTTCTTTTCGTGCTGTTTTCGAATTGGTCCGGTTTGTTGCCGGGAGCGGGAACGATCGGTCTGCATGAAATGAACGGGGGAAAAGTGATGTTCATTCCGATCATGCGAAGTCCGAGCGCCGACCTCAATATGACGGTCGCACTCTCTCTCATTTCCGTTTTTTCCGTACAGCTTTTCGGAATCCTCGCACTCGGCCTTCGGGGATACGCGTCGAAATTTTTCGTCGCCCCGTGGAAGGCCCCGTATGTCGTCGGTACGGCGGTCGGACTCTTGGAACTCATAGGAGAGGGTGCGAAGGTGCTCTCATTCTCCTTCCGTCTTTTCGGTAACGTGTTCGCCGGCGAGGTATTGCTTACGGTGATGCTTTCGCTCGTGCCGTACCTGGTCCCGCTCCCGTTTCTGGTCATGGAACTGTTCGTGGGAGTGGTTCAGGCGGGAATATTTTCGCTCCTCACTATCGTCTTTCTCAAGATGGCGACGGCGGAACATGAAGCGCATGAAGCGCATGAGGCGCACTGATCGCGGAGTACGAACTCTCGGTTTATGGAAGCCGGCGGTTCGTAACCCGTCATTAAGGAAAAAAATATGGAAGGTGTACAGGCAGTCGTAGCGAATGCAGACAATGCGAAGTTTTTCAGCGCGGCGATAGCGATCGCGGCGGCGGCGTTCGGTCCGGGTCTCGGTATCGGATACCTCGTCAGCAAGGGACTCGAGTCGATCGGGCGCAATCCGGAAGCGCACTCGAAGATTCAGACGTCGATGATTCTCGGTATCGCATTCACCGAAGCGATCGCGATCTATGCACTCGTCGTCGCGCTCATGATCCTCTTCAAGTAGGGCTTTCGATCGGCGGCCGGGAGAGGATTCTTTCATTGGAAAATCCTCCCGACCGTACATCGGGCACCGTGCTTATCAGGTCCAGACACTATTTTTCATCCGACGTATGGAAATACTCACGCAGATCGGCATCGACGGGAAACTCCTCCTCGCGCAGGCGGTGAACTTTTTGATACTTCTGTTCCTGTTGCGGCACTTCGCGTACAAGCCGATGCTCGCGTTCCTCGAGAAGCGGACGGCACGGATCGAGGAGGGGCTGAAGAACGCCGACGAGGCGAAGAAGCGGCTCGAGGAAGCGACCAAGAACGAGGAAAAGGTGCTCTCGAAAGCCCATGAAGAGGCCAGAAAGCTTGTGAACGAGGCCAGGGAAGCCGCCGAGAAGCGGGGACAGGAGCTCGTGGCCGAATTTGGAAAGAAAGCTGAACGGATTGTCGAGGAAGCGAGGGAACGGGCAGTCGAGGAACGGGAGAAGCTCTTCCGCGAAGCCAAAGGAGAGATTGCCGATCTCGTCATCGCGACGACAGAGAAAGTGCTTCGCGAGAAGCTCGACACGGAGGACGCGAAAAAGTCGGTGAGTCGATTCCTGGCATAAAAAGCACTTAGCAATTGGACAATGAAACAATATAACAATAGAGCAATTGAACAATAATCTTCGGCAATGAAAATCTCACCGACACAATACGCGAAAGTCCTGGTCGCGCTCTCATCGGAGGGCGGCGATTCGTCGCGTGTGGCGGCATCATTCCTCTCGTTCGTGCGTAAACACAAAGGGGCGAAGAAACTTTCCGAGATTGTCCGTGCGGCGGAAACGTTTTCTGATGAGGAGGCCGGACGCGTGTCCCTTTCGGCGGAGACGGCGATTGAAGCGGATGATGCGATGAGAAAAGATATCGCGAAGAATGCCGCAACGCTGTTTCCGGGAAAGGACGTGTCGCTTTGTTATGTGGTACGACCGGACATTATCGGAGGAGTACGATTCTCTTCAAATGATGAAGTGGTCGATGGTAGTATCCGGGCGAGACTCCGGGCACTGAAAGGGAAGATGCGAACGAACAACTGAAAGTATTACTAACAACTCACAATTAACAACTGACAACGACCGAAAATACAAGAGACGAAGACACTATATCAATCTAACAATTTATCAATATAACGATGTAGCTATCGAGTCAACGATTTGTTTCCGGAACGGTCCGGGGACATAAGTCGATTGGAAGATCTAGTGACAGATAACAGATATTGATATAAGCATCCCCTTCTCCCTCTGGGAGAAGGTGGATCGGTACTCCGAGACGGATGAGGGTCGGGTTCAGGGACGGGTCTAATGAATTCAGACCCTCACCTGTCAGGAATACCTGACATCCTCTCCCGGAGGGAGAGGTGACAGAAAAAGGGAGTGAGGGAGGGGAAGGTTTTGAAGTGGCAGACAGAAAGACGGAAAAAGGAACCCTATATCGCAATCTATCATTCATTGATTCAAAAACACTATGGCAAACATACTCATCGAGGAACTGAAGAAACAGATAGCCGATTTCCGATTCGAAGCGGAGAAGGAATCGATCGGTCGGATACTCGAAACCGGTGACGGCGTAGCACGCCTTTCCGGGCTTTCCGGCGTGGCGGCATCCGAAATCATCTCGTTTGAAAGCGGGGCGGTCGGGGTCGCGCTCAATCTCGAAGAGGCCGAGGTCGGCGTGATGATGCTTTCCGGCGGCAACGGCGTCCGTGAGGGTGAGACGGCCAAGGGGACCGGGAAACTCCTCTCCATTCCTGTGTCCGATGCGATTATCGGACGGGTCGTCGATCCGCTCGGTGTGCCGCTCGATGGGCGCGGCGAGATCGCGGGCGAGAAGAAACTCATGCCGATCGAGAAAGTCGCTCCGGGCGTCATCACCCGTCAGGGCGTGAACCAGCCGCTCCAGACCGGAATCAAGGCAATCGACGCGCTCATCCCGATCGGTCGCGGACAGCGCGAACTGATCATCGGCGATCGTCAGACCGGCAAGACCGCGATCGCGATCGATGCCATCGTGAATCAGAAGCCAGCCCACAACGCTTCACGTAGTGATGCGGGCGGGGGACAGGACGTGATCTGCGTGTATGTCGCGGTCGGTCAGAAGGAATCCAAAGTCGCGCGTATCCTCGGCGAACTTACGAAACGTGGGGCGATGGAGTATACGATCATCGTTTCGGCCGGCGCATCCGACCCGGCGGCGCTCTCGTTCCTCGCACCGTATGCCGGTTGTGCAATCGGCGAATATTTCATGGACCAAGGCAAAGATGTACTCGTCATCTATGATGATCTTTCCAAGCATGCGTGGGCGTATCGGCAGATCGCGCTCATCTTGCGTCGTCCGCCGGGACGCGAGGCCTATCCGGGCGACGTGTTCTATCTTCATTCACGGCTCCTTGAGCGGAGCGCCAAGATGAACCAGGAGAACGGCGGCGGGTCGCTCACCGCGCTTCCGATCATTGAGACACAGGCCGGCGACGTGTCCGCCTATATCCCGACGAACGTCATTTCCATCACCGACGGACAGATCTATCTCGAATCCGATCTCTTCCACAAGGGCATCCGCCCAGCGCTCAATGTCGGTCTCTCAGTTTCCCGCGTGGGTTCCGCCGCACAGATCAAGGCGATGAAACAGGTCGCGGGCACCTTGCGACTCGACCTTGCGCAGTTCCGCGAACTCGAGGCTTTCGCACAGTTCGGTTCCGACCTCGACGAGAAGACCCGCTCACTCATCGAACGCGGTCGCCGGTCGGTGGAAGTCCTGAAACAGGGTCAGTATTCGCCGCTCTCCGTGGAGCAGGAAGTCGCGGTGCTCTATGCGCTCTCGCGCGGATATCTCGATACCGTGCCGGCCGACAAGATTCGTTCCTGGGAAAAGGAATTTCTCGAGTATCTCGCTTCCGAAGGGGAAGATGTGCTTTCGGCGATCCGAGAGAAGAAAGCGCTCGACGAGGAGACGGAATCGATGTTGAAAGCGAGAATAGAAGAATTTGGAAAGAGATTTTCGGAGTAATCATGATGTTTTCCAGTTTTGTCATCCCGGGCTTGACCCGGGATCCAAGGAGTAGATTCCGGCTCGTGGGCCGGAATGACAGACCGGTGTTGTCGGTTGTAAGTGGTAAGTTGTAAGTCGTAAGTTCGCGAAGCGCTATGCCGAACGTGGCCGATATCAGACGGAGAATAAAGGGCGTGAAGAGCACGGGGAAAATCACCCGGGCTATGGAAATGGTGTCCGCCGCCAAGGTTCGCCGTGCGGTTCAGACTGCAACGGCACTTCGACCGTATGCCGAGGAGGCGATATCAGTACTTCGTCAGGTCCGCCTCGCATTCCCCGAGAACAAGCATCCGCTCCTTGAAACGCGTGAGACGAACAAACGGATCGTTCTCTTGGTCAGTGGGAATCGTGGACTCGCCGGGACATTCTATGCGCAACTCTTCCGCGCGCTTCGTGCACACCTGTCGGATATTTCCGGCGAGGTGTCATTCATCACGATCGGCAAGAAGAGCGACGCGCAGGCGAAACGGATGGAAAAGGACGTACTCGCGTCGTTCCCGGATATTCTCGCTCTTCCCACGGCGGAGTCGGTGCGTCCGGTCGCCAAGATGCTCCTCGAAGAATATCGTTCCGGTCGGACGGACCGTATCGAGGTGGCCTATACGAACTTCTTTTCCATGATGCGGCAGGAGCCGGTCATACGGACGATCCTCCCGATCTCGTCGGAAGAGGCGGAGTCCGAGCTCGAAGTCTCGGGTCGCAAACCGGAAGAGGGGAAATACGCGATCGAACCGGGGCCGGACGCGGTACTCGAGACGATGGTGCCGCGGCTCCTCGAGGTCGAGATCTTTCACGCGATCCTCGAATCGAATGCGTCACAAGAAGCGGCGCGCATGATGGCGATGCGAAGCGCGACCGATGCGGCGACTGAGATGGCTGAGGGACTTACGCTCTCCTATAACCAGCTGCGACAGTCCAAGATCACCCAGGAAATCGCCGAGCTCTCGGCGGGGAAAGCAGCTTTGGAAAACTGACAACGTACAACGTACAACTAACAACTTATAACTTACAACGGGGAAATCGCAGTTAACAATGAACAACTAACAACTAACGACAGGGAAATCATAACTAACAACCAACAACGACTGAAAATGCACACGAAGAAAACAATGTAACAATACGGCAATAGAGTAGTGGAGCAATATGACAATGTAAATATCGAAAGTCGATTTGAAAGGGAGGAAGTGAGAATGAAAAATTAAGTGGATTCTTTGCTCCCACCCCTCAGTCTCGAAGACTCGACAGCTCCCCTCGGGCAGGGGAGCGGGCGGGAAAAGAATGAACGTAATCTCGTATTAGATGAAAATTATGTCCAAGGGAAAAGTATTGCAGGTGATCGGGCCGGTGGTGGATCTTGATTTTTCGGTGCGTGAAGGCGAAGTAGTACTGCCGGGAATCCGTGAGGCGGTAAATATCCCGGTCGAGGGCGGGAAACTCGTGGTGGAAGTGCACCAGCACCTAGGCGACGGGCGTGTGCGAACGATCGCGATGGGTCCGACGGATGGACTGGTCCGCGGGATGGAAGCGATTACGACGGGCGCGGCGATAACGGTGCCGGTCGGGCACGCGGTGCTCGGTCGCATGATGAACCTTTTCGGCGACGCGATCGACGGCAAGGAGGAAATCGTGACGGAGACGAGACTGCCGATTCATCGCGAGGCGCCGTCGTTCGACGAGCAGTCGACCGAGGCGGAAGTATTCGAGACCGGCATCAAGGCTATCGACCTCATCTGTCCCTTTATGAAGGGCGGAAAGGTGGGTCTTTTCGGAGGAGCCGGTGTTGGCAAGACGGTGGTCATCCAGGAGCTCATCCGTAATATCGCGCAGGAGCACGGCGGATTCTCCGTATTCGCCGGCGTCGGCGAGCGGACCCGCGAGGGGAACGATCTCTATCACGAGATGAAGGATTCCGGCGTGCTTGAGAAGACCGCACTCGTGTTCGGCCAGATGAACGAACCGCCGGGAGCCCGCGCCCGTGTCGCGCTCTCCGCGCTCACGATGGCTGAGGCGTTCCGTGACGAGGGTGGCAAGAACGACGTCCTGCTCTTCGTCGACAATATTTTCCGGTTCACGCAGGCAGGCTCGGAAATCTCCGCACTTCTCGGTCGCATCCCGTCGGCCGTGGGATACCAGCCGACGCTTGCCGAAGAGATGGGACTTTTGCAGGAGCGTATCACCTCGACCAAGTCCGGTTCGATTACCTCGGTGCAGGCGGTGTATGTCCCAGCGGACGACCTGACCGACCCGGCACCGGCGACGACCTTCTCCCATCTCGACTCGACAGTGGTACTTTCCCGCGCGATTTCCGAACTCGGCATCTATCCGGCGGTCGACCCGCTCGACTCGACTTCGACCATACTCGATCCGGCTATCGTCGGCGAGAAGCACTACGAAGTCGCGCACGGAGTGCAGCGGATACTGCAACGCTACAAGGACCTGCAAGACATCATTGCCATTCTCGGCATGGAGGAACTTTCCGATGAGGACAAACTGACGGTCATGCGTGCCCGCAAAGTGCAGAAATTCCTCTCCCAGCCGTTCTTCGTCGCCGAGCAGTTCACCGGCAAGTCCGGCAAGTACGTCACGCGCGAGAAGACCGTGGAAGGATTTGGCAAAATTCTCGCCGGAGAACTCGACGAGATTCCGGAATCGGCATTTTATATGAAGGGAAGCATCGAGGAAGTCATGGCAGAGGCTGCCAACTAACAACCAACAACTGACAACGGGGAGCGGGGAGGGGACTGACAACTAACAACTAACAACTGACCACTGACAACGGGGAATTGGGAGTAGGGGGGTGATTTGAAATAGTAAAAGATATGGAAAAATTCCGGTTCAGGAAATGGAAAGTGTACAATGATTCGCAGGAGCTCTTTTCCCTTATTCTGAAAATTGTTAAGGATCTACCGAAAGAATTCCGTTTCGAAATAGGAAGTCAGATGATCCATGCCGCCTTGTCGGTAGCGCTTAATATTGCGGAAGGAAGTGGAAAAACTACGGATAAGGAACTGAATCGTTTTCTGAATATTTCCCTCGGCTCCCTCTATGAGACGATGACGGCAATGGATGCGTTGAAATTAAACGGGATGGTTCAAGAAGAGCGGTATGATGAGGCGATGAAACAGATAGATGGGATTTCAAACCAGCTTGGTGGGTTAAAGAAAACACTTGTGAAATGACGGTTGTAAGTTGTAAGTTGTAAGTTGTATGTTACTCAGACTGAAGATAGTGACGCCGGAACGGCTCGTGCTCGAAGAGGACGTGTATTCGGTGACGTTGCCGGCCGAGGACGGGGAGATCACTGTATTGCCGGACCATATCCCGTATATCGGGTCGCTCCGGTCCGGGGAGATTTTCTTTCGCCGAGAGGCGAACGCGGAGCCGGAGAGTCTTGCGACCTCGGGCGGGTTCGTGGAGCTCCACGGCAATGTCCTGTCCGTCATGGCCGATACCGCCGAACGTGCCGAGGAGATCGACCTCGAACGTGCCGAAGTGGCGAAGAAGAAAGCCGAGGAGCTCAAGGCCGAGCGGCATCTGCTCGACGACGAACAATATGCCCGTGTCGCGGCGTCTTTGGAGAAAGAATTCGCCCGGCTGCACGTCGCCCACAAACATCGGAGTAAAGGCGGATTCGTCGCTCCGGGACAGTAGGAATAGAATATCTGGCAACTTTGCAGAGTCGCTCCGGTGGAGCGACTCTGCTTGATTTTCGGCTTGAAAAAAGGCGGGGAGTGCGTTAGAGTAGGGGGAGTAATCGTGATGTTTGCATTATGGAAGGGCGATATATTCCCGAGAATATCGAGGGAAAGTGGCAGAAAAAATGGGAGGAACAAGGGACGTTCCGGCAATACGGCCGTGAGCGGAAGTTCTATGCGCTTGATATGTTCCCGTACCCTTCGGGGGCCGGGCTGCATGTGGGGCATCCGAAGGGCTATATCGCGACGGATGTGATCGCACGGATGAAACAGCTTCAGGGGTATGCGGTGCTGCATCCGATGGGGTGGGACGCATTCGGTCTCCCGGCGGAACAGTACGCGATCAAGAATAAGACGCATCCGAGCAAGACGACGCGGGAGAATGTCGCCACCTTCAAGGGGCAGCTCGGCCGGCTCGGCTTCACGTACGACTGGGATCGTGAGATCAATACGACCGACCCGGAGTATTACAAGTGGACACAGTGGATATTTCTGCAGATGCTGAAGAAGGGGCTCGCGTATGAATCGTACGAGCCGATTATCTGGTGTCCGTCGTGCCAGACGGGACTCGCGAACGAGGATCTGGAGAACGGCGCGTGCGAGCGGTGCGGGACGATCGTCGAGAAGAAACCGATGCGCCAGTGGGTGCTGCGCATCACCGATTATGCTGATCGACTATTGGAAGGGCTCGGCTCGCTTGATTGGCCGGAGTCGATCAAGGAATCGCAGCGCAACTGGATCGGACGGAGCGAAGGAACCGTCATACGGTTCCAAATCATAAATCCCAAATTACAATTTCCAAACAAATCCCAAAACACGGATTCGAAATCACAAACGAAGGAGGAATTCATCGAGGTGTTCACGACGCGGGTGGATACGCTGTATGGTTGCACCTATGTGGTGGTGGCGCCTGAACATCCTTTGATCAGGGAACAGTTAACAGATAACAGTGAACAGATAGCAGAGATCAAGAATTGGGAAGAGGTCCGTGCGTATATCGAAGAAACGAAGAAGAAGACCGAGATGGAGCGGACGGCGGAGGGGCGCGAAAAGACCGGCGTTCGGCTCGAAGGTATCATGGCGGTCAATCCGATAAACGGTGAGGAAGTGCCGGTGTTCGTCGCGGATTATGTGCTCGGTGATTACGGTACCGGCGCGGTGATGGCCGTCCCGGCGCACGACACGCGTGATTTCGCCTTCGCGAAAAAATACGACCTGCCGATCAAGAATGTCATCATGCCGCACCTGACCGATAAGAAGAACCCTCCGCGGGAAGGGAAGAAGTCCGTCGAACGCAATACCATCCACGCGTTGGTACGGAATCCGAAGGACGGGAAATTCCTGTGTCTAGAGTGGAAGAATCATCCATGGACCACATTCATCGTGGGCGGCGTGGAAGACGGTGAGGACATCGTCGAGGCCGCCAAACGGGAAGTGCTCGAGGAGACGGGATTCTCGAATCTGCGACATATCGGAACCTTGGACAGGAAAGTGCGAAGCGAATATTTCGCGGCGCACAAGGACGAGAATCGGGTCGCGAATACGACAGCGGTTTTGTTCGAACTTGAAGACGAATCACGAGAATCGGTCACCGAGGAAGAGGTCGCGAAACACTCGGTCCTCTGGCTTTCGCTCGACGAGATCAGGAATCGCGAAATGACCTGTGCGGAACTCGATATCTGGCTTGGGTGGCTCGAAGGGAAAGACGATGCGTTCGTTGACGACGGGGCGCTTACGGATTCCAGTGAGTTTTCCGGACTCTCTTCCGAAGCCGCGCGTGAGAAAATCAACGCGAAACTTGAAGCCGATGGGAACGGGAAGAAGGTCGTGAAATACAAGCTCCGCGAGTGGGTGTTCTCGCGTCAACGGTATTGGGGGGAGCCGATCCCAGTCG
Organism: Candidatus Moraniibacteriota bacterium; assembly: GCA_037133435.1. Classification (GTDB taxonomy): domain Bacteria; phylum Patescibacteriota; class Minisyncoccia; order Moranbacterales; family UBA1568; genus JAAXTX01. The sequence continues at coordinate 50,734 of JBAXOD010000003.1, forward strand.
TGCACTGCGAAAAGTGTGGTGTGGTGCCCGTGCCGGAAAACGAACTCCCGGTGTTTCTGCCGGATGTCGAAAGCTACGAGCCGACGGGAACGGGGGAGTCGCCTTTGGCCGCGATTGAGAGTTGGGTGAATACGACCTGTCCCACGTGCGGCGGGCCCGCGAAACGCGAGACGAATACGATGCCTCAATGGGCAGGGTCTTCGTGGTACTACCTGCGCTATATCGATCCGTTGAACCAGGACGTGCTCGTCGGCAAGGAACTGGAAAAGGAATGGATGCCGGTCGACGTGTATGTCGGCGGGGCGGAGCATGCGACACGGCACCTTATTTATGCCCGGTTCTGGCATAAGTTCCTCTTTGATATCGGCGCGATTTCGACGGACGAGCCGTTTCGGAAACTTTGCAATGTGGGGCTTATCCTCGCCTCCGACGGGCGCAAGATGTCCAAGCGGTGGGGGAACGTCGTCAATCCGGACGATATGGTCCGCGATTTCGGCGCGGACGCGATGCGGCTCTACGAGATGTTCATGGGTCCGTTCAACCAGAATATTTCCTGGAACACCGACGGTGTCGTCGGCACGAGGCGGTTTTTGGAGAAGGTGTGGAAGCTGCAAAACAGACTTACAACTGACAACTTACCACCGACAACAGAAGAATCGGGACTGACAACTGACAACTCATCCGCGACATCTCCGTGCGCGGACCCGCTCGCAAAGACGAGCGGGCAACCGACAAAAATAGATTGCCTTCTTCATCGGACTATCGTGAAGGTGATGGAGGACATCGAAGCTATGCGGTTCAATACGGCAGTGAGCACACTTATGATCCTTGTGAACGCGTTCGAGAAGGAAGGAACGATCACGAAGGAATCATACGGCATCTTCCTCTTGCTCCTGTCGCCGTTCGCTCCGCATATCGCGGAAGAGCTGTGGGCCGGACTTGGAAATCCCGAATCGATATTCCTCTCGACATGGCCCGTGGCCGACCTGGCCTTGCTTGTGGAAGATACCGTGAAAATCGTCGTCTCGGTCAACGGCAAGGTCCGCGATACGTTCGAAGTACCCGCAGACGCGACCGAAGACGATCTGAAAGCGAAAGCGTTCGCGAGTGACAAAATCGCCAAGTTCCTCGACGGCCGGGAGCCCAAGCGCGTCATCGTCGTTCCTGGGAAATTGGTGAACGTGGTGGTATGAAAAAATGAAAAATTGAGATATAAAAATGGAAAATGACAAAGAAAAATTCAAAGTTAAATTTAAAAGACGTCTCTATGTATTCGCTCTTAGTATAGTGAAATGTATCGACACGCTTCCTCGTGGGACCGTATCAGACGTACTTGGAAAACAGCTCTTAAGAAGTGGAACGAGCGTATTGGCGAATTATATTGAAGCGCAGGCGGCAAGTTCAAAAAAAGATTTCAGGAATTTCTTCTCATATTCACTGAAGTCGGCAAATGAATCAAAAGTGTGGATTGTTCTGTTGAAGGATTCCGGAAAAATCGGGACAGAAAAGGCGGATATGCTTCTCAAGGAATGTATCGAGATATCGAATATACTTGCGAAAAGTGTCATTACCATGAAGGAGAATGAAAAGAAGAAGTAACTGACCGTCAGAAAGTTTTCATTTTTATATCTCCATTTTTCACTTTTATCCTATGCGTACGACCATCACAGATTATTTGAAGCTCGACAAGCCGTTGGTGATCTTCGACCTCGAGACGACCGGCCTTTCCGCGGGTGAGGATCGGATCATCGAGATCGCCTACGAGAAGATTTTGCCATCGGGCGAGATCGTGGCGGAATGCAAGCGGATCAATCCGGGGCGTCCCATACCGGAGGCGTCGACGCGGATCACCGGCATCACCGATGCGGACGTGCAAGACGAGCCGTCGTTCACCAAGCTTTCCTACGGGCTCTGGAACGTGTTCGAGGGCGTGGACGTGGGCGGGTTCAACATACTCGGGTTCGATCTGCCGTTTTTGCGCGGTGAGTTCGCGACGGTCGGCAAGACCTTCGATTATTCCCAGAAGAAGGTGCTCGACGCGAAGATCCTGTATCACAAGACCGTACCGCGTGATAATTTCGCCCCGCGCAACCTCTCCGCTGCATACAAGCTGTACTGCGGACAGGCACATCAGACGGCCCATACCGGGGCGGGGGACGTCCGAGTCACGGTTGAGATTCTCGAGAAAATCCTCGAGAAGCATCCGGAGTTCCGAAGCTGGGATACGATCATGGAACTCAACGGTCAGAAGAAACTCCTCGAATCGGCGAAGAACGAGCATGCGCCGCTCGTGACGGGGGCGTCGTCGGGAACGCTGTTCTAGCTGATAACAGGAGAGTAACTGACAACTAATAACTAACAACAGATAACAGGAAACCCGCCTTCGCTGAAACTACGGAGCGGCAAAGCAAGGAATCCCTTCCACCCCTCAGTCACGAAGACGTGACAGCTCCCCTCGGGCAGGGGAGCAGGATTCGTGAGACCTGATCAGTCTCCGTTGAAAGCTGTCAGTTATACGTTGTTAGTGCCTCTCAGCCATCAGTATTAAGTTGTGAGTCATAAGGGACTATGTCCATATTTCATGCCATAATTCTCGGTATCGTCGAAGGGTTGACGGAGTTCCTGCCGGTGTCTTCGACTGGGCACCTCATCTTGGTGTCCGACGTGCTCGGTATCACGCAGACGGACTTCGTGAAGTCGTTCGAGATCGTGATCCAACTCGGTGCGATACTGGCAGTGGTCGTCTTGTACTTCCGTCGGTTTCTTACCGATTGGGAAACGCTCAAACGCCTTGCAGTCGCTTTCCTGCCGACGGCCTTCGTCGGACTCGTGCTCTATCGGTTCATCAAGAGCCTGTTCGAATCGCCGATGACGATCGTCGCGACGCTCTTGCTTGGCGGCGTGGCCATCATTCTCTTCGAACGGTGGCTGAAAACACGGAAGCCTGTCGAAGAGACGACGACCGGCGCAACGATGACCTACCGGCAGGCATTCCTGATCGGCGTAGCACAGTCGGTCGCGGTGATTCCCGGCGTATCACGCTCCGGCGCGACGATTGTCGGCGGACTCGCGCTCGGACTTTCCCGGACGGCGATCACGGAATTCTCGTTCCTTCTGGCGGTACCGACCATGACCGCGGCGGTCGGGTACGACCTGTTGAAAAATGCCGGCGCGTTTTCTTCCGCGGACCTGCCAGTACTCGCGGTCGGTTTCTTCGTCTCGTTCGTCGTCGCGTTCGTCGCGGTGAAGTCGTTCCTCTCCTTCGTGAAGACGCATTCGTTCACCGGATTCGGCATCTATCGCATCATCGCGGCGATCGCGTTTTATCTGCTGGTGATTAGATAACAGGGAATAGGGGAACTGACAACTAACAACATACAACTTATAATGGGGAACAAAAGGGATGGATTGCCACGGACGGATACGTCCTCGCAAAGACAGACGAGGATTTGTTCTCTGGTCGGCCTAAAAATCGTTGAATGAATGAAGAATTTACTATGATCATATCAGGAGCACTAGTCGCGAAGAGGATTTTCGATGAGGCGAAAGCTATCACGTCGAGCCTTTCAATCCGGCCGGGATTCGGCGTGGTGCTTGTCGGAGATGATCCGGCATCGCGGATCTATGTCGGTATCAAGGAGCGTCGTGCCGCCGATCTCGGATTCGTCTTCAGGAAAGAAGTATTGCCGATGACCGCGACGGAGGAAGAGATCATCCGTGCGATCGAATCGCTCAATGCCGACGAGGCGATCCATGGCATCCTCGTCCAACTCCCGCTTCCGGACGGCCTCGATACGGACCGGGTCATCGCCGCCATCGATCCGAAAAAGGATGCCGACGGATTCCACTCGGAGACGGTCCGGAATTTTCTCTCCGGTGACCGGGATTCCATTCCGGTTTTTCCGGAAGCGATCATGGAACTCGCGAAGTCGACCGGGATCGATTTGTCCGGAAAGAAGGGGGTTGCCATCGTGAATTCGGAGCTGTTCGGTTTCATCATGAAAAAGGCGTTCGAGTACGAAGGAATCAATCCGACGATCGTTCCGACTGCCGATGTCAATGCGCGCATTGATGAAATTTCCAATGCCGACCTGGTCGTGACCGCCGTCGGTCAGCCGGAGCGGTTTCCGCGTAACGTTTTCAAACAGGGCGCCATCGTCATCGACGGCGGGATTTCCCAAAAGGATGGCAAGGTCCGAGGGGATGTTTCCATAGAAGGGGATGACGCTGATATTTTTCTTTCCCCCGTTCCCGGCGGTGTCGGTCCCGTGACCGTCGCCTGCCTTCTTCGCCGCACGGCGAAATTGGCTAAAGGGAATTGATACCCACACGTTTATGGAAACGAAAAACGGCACGGATACGTGTCGTTTTTCGTTCTTTATAGTACCGCGGGAGAGACTCGAACTCTCATGGTATCGCTACCGCGGGATTTTGAGTCCCGTGTGTCTACCAGTTCCACCACCGCGGCGTTTCAGCCCTTTTCTTCGGCCTCCACTAGGTTCAGGATAGGGAATTGAAAAGATAGTGTCAATGGAATATAATAGGGGAGACCTACGACTGACAACGAACAACTTATAACGGGGAGGGGAAAGTCGTCAGGAGTGGTCGGGTCGTCGGTTGTCAGTTTGTTGTGACTTGTAAGTTTTCTCTCTGTGACTTCTGTTATTGGCTGTTAGTTGTTAGTTTTGCGTTGTTAGTGACTTCTACTATGTCTAAGATCGTCGCGTTCGTGAACCAAAAGGGCGGGGTGGGGAAGACCACCTCGACCATCAATGTCGCCCGATGCCTCGCCGAACTCGGCAAGAAGGTATTGTTGGTGGACCTCGATCCGCAGGGGAATGCCTCGTCGGGACTCGGTATCGATCCCCGCGGCATCGAGAAGAACCTCTATCATGCCATGATCGGGTCGCTTCCGCCGCAGGAAATCGTATTGTCGACGAATGTGCCGAGGCTGCATATCATTCCCGCGGCGCAGGACCTTGCCGGCGCGGAAATCGAGATGGTCCATATCGATGCGCGGGAGTTCCGATTGTATTCCGTGCTCCGTCCACTGCGTTCGTTTTATGATTATATCTTGATCGACAGCCCACCGAGTCTCGGACTCCTTACCGTGAACGGGCTCGTCGCGAGTGACGAAGTGGTCATTCCGGTACAGACCGAATATTATGCGCTCGAGGGACTTTCCCAGCTCCTCGGAACCATCGAGCTCGTCCGTGAGCGGCTGCAACCGAACCTCAAGATCATGGGGGCGCTTTTGACGCTGTTCGATCGCCGTAACCGGCTCGCGCAGCAGGTAGTGAACGAGGTCCGGGCGCACTTCCCGGGTCCGGTGTTCGAGACGGTCATTCCCCGTTCCGTACGACTCGCCGAGGCACCGAGCTATGGCAAATCGATCCTGGATTTCGACGCGTTTTCCAAGGGTGCCAGGGCATACAAATCCGTAGCGCGGGAGATCGTGGCGAAAGAGGATCAGGTAACAGATAATCCGCTTCATCTCCGCAAAGCGGAGTGAGCGGACCCGCTCGCAGCGAAGAGCGGGCAGATATCAGATAGCGGAGAACTCACAACGGGGAACGGATTTTTTGAACGGGTAGATTTTGGGAATTGTGAATTGGTCATTGATCATTCTGAATCACTATGGTACAGCAACACGGACTCGGACGCGGACTCTCGTCGCTCATTCCTCCGAAAAAGGAAGATCGGGAAGCATCGTTCAAGGATATGACGATCAAGACCATGGAGGCACAGGGTGTCGATCTTTCGACGACGCACGTTCCGAACGATCGGGAACGTATCGCGACTTCCGATCCGGAACCGGCCGCGTCCTCGGTAGGGGCCCCGGGCGTCACGGAAGTCCTTATTTCCGAAATCGTTCCGAACCCGCATCAGCCGCGGTTGCATTTCGACGAGGATCGGCTCCGGGAGCTTGCGGAATCCATTCGGGAACACGGTGTCGTCCAGTCGCTGGTCGTCTCGCCGAGGCAGGATGGAACCTATGAATTGATCGCCGGAGAACGTCGGTTGAAGGCCTCGAAGCTCGCGGGACTTATGAAGGTTCCCGTGGTCATCCGGGACGCGGACGAGCGTGAGAAACTGGAACTGGCCATCATCGAGAACGTCCAGCGTCACGATCTCAACCCGATCGAGGAAGCACGGGCGTATGCGAGACTGATCGACGAGTTCGGTCTGATCCAAGAAGACGTGGCGAAGAAGATGGGCAAGAGCCGGAGTGCGGTCGCCAACGCGGTCCGATTGCTCGTTTTGCCGATCGAGATCCAGCGCGCGGTCGCCGAGGGGAAGATTTCCGAGGGACATGCCAAAGTGCTCCTTTCGGTCGAGAATCCGGAAAAGCAACGTGCGGTCTTCGAGCTTATCATGAAGACCGGATTGACCGTTCGCGGGACGGAAGCCAAAGTCCGGGAATCGGTGGTGCATACGCATACGCGTCGCGTTTCCCCGGTAGCTCCCGGGCTCGTCGAGAAAGCTGACCGGATTTCTGCGGCTCTCGGGACCAAGGTCGAAGTGAAGCCGGCCGGCAAGGGCGGCCGGATCGTCGTCGAGTATTATTCGGACGAGGAACTCGAACAGATCGTCTCGAGAATCCTGCCGTGAATCCCTTTTCTTAGTATCTCTCTCAAATCTCATGTCGAACTGAAATACGGAAATTTCGATAGGAGCGCCAACCAGAGGTTGGTCACCCTCTGGGTGAAAAACCCTGAAAATCGAGGACGGGTATCCGAAGGAGATGGGGATCCCGCTGTCGTAACCTGACGATTTTTGAATGATTTGTCCGCCCGCGACGATCGCTTGGCGAGACGGTCGGGGTCCGCCCGCAACGCTTCGCGTAGCGATTCGGGCGGGCAGCCGAAATTTTCGGATTTCAGCCGGCAAGCGGATTTTTTGCCTTATAGAGGCGTTGAGATTTGAGAGAGATACTTACTTGCATTGAAAACGATATGAAATTGATCACAAATGACGAAACAATCAGTCGATCCGAATTGAAAGATATGGCCGGGAAGATGTTTGGCGGACTGGTAAAGGGCGTTGTGGATGTCTCGCGCGGGATCATGGCCGTGGATGCCGAACTGCATGCCGACGAGGAAGCGTTCCTTCTGAAATCCGGCTCGTCGCAAGACGATCTCTGGGGTATCAACCTTTATCCGGACGAGACGGGTGAGGATTTCATCGAATTCGATTCCATGATAAACGTCCGACCCCGACAGGGAAATAAGAGTCGTGGCGTCGAGAATGCCGATCTTCGGAGTGCAATAATCGGAATCGTAAACGATCTAGTCGTATGAGCGATATCTTCCATGAGGGTTTGGCGAACGGCGGATGGGAAGTACTCCCGCTCGTTTCGCAGATGGCCAATATCGGCAGTGAAGTCGGTCGTGCATTCTCGTGGCGGGGAAAAAATCGTGAGGAACGGGCGAACGACGCGGCGTGCCGGGCTTTGGAACTGTTTGATTTTTCCCTTTCCGATGCGAAAAACCGTGAACGCCTACGCGAGATCGCACGAGCGCGCGAAGTGTTCGTCGATTCTTTTTTTGGTGACAATGAATACGGCTCCACCCCTGAATTGTGGCAATCATATTTCTTAGCCTTCGCGACGGCTGCCCGACAAGGGAAGTAATACCGAAATAACTTGATGTGTTGTATATCGCCACCAGGGGAGTTCGCCCAGCCCTTCGCGAAGAGCGGGGCGAACTCCGGCTGAGTCTTTTTTCCATGCTATACTGAAGACAAACATCATCCGGAATATGTCTGAAAAGGATTTTTTCGCTATCGGAGAGGAACGACGGAAGCTTCGTCACGAGGTGCTTGATGCGACCGGGTTTTCGGCACACGAAGTGTCTTCGCGTGGCGGAGTGGTCGCGAAACCGGAATTCATGAAGGAGGTCAATGAAGGCAACCTTTCAAATGTCGCGGAGAAGGTCGTGCTCGATGCGGACTCGGCGCCTTCGGTATCCGAGGGACTTGACCGTATCGAGGCGTTGAACGAGAAAGCAAAGGAGTTCAAACTTTTTCCGGACCGACCGGAGAAAACCGAAGCGGTGTCGCCTGAACAAACGGAGCGGTCACTTTCCGATGTCCGCCGACGATATGCAAAAGCGCGCGAGGCCAAGGCGCTTGATGGTGGAGGAGAGAAGCCGACGAGGATGGATACAGAAGAGACGCTCATCGAGCCAAACGAAAAGGAACAGCGAAAGGCAAACCTTTTCCAGGAACTTTATTCGATGGAACGATTTTCCACACTCCAGAAGCAGGGTCGGTATCGTTTGTTGCGCCGACCGGAAGATGAGCGACTTGCCGAACGGCTTCGTATAGGCGCGGACCTCACGCGGACCGTCATAAAACGGCGCGAAACACTTGAGGCGGATGTGGATACGAGATACGTGGTCCGTGAATATGAGCTGTCGAAATATCGGCAACAGCTGACAAACGAACGCTTCGTGGTCACGCCGAGTCGGCGTGGCTATATCGATCGGATCGGATCACTCATCGAACAAGGAAAGCCGATTCTTGAGGAAGGGCATACCGGTGGTGGCAAGACCGAGCTCGCGAAGTATGCCGCGCGCGAATGTACCGGTCGTGAAGCTGAGGTCGTGTATTGCAACCCACAGACCCGCCAGAGCGATATTTTCGGCAGGCAATCACTTCGTGAAAGTGACCGCGGGGCAACCGTGACGGATATCGATTTCGGTCCGCTCACGAGGGCTCTTACCGAAGGGAAAATCTGTATTTTCGATGAATTTAACGAGCTTGACCCGAGATTCCGGCAGGTGCTCAAAGCCCTCTACAACGCGAAACCTGGGGACATGGTGAACGTGCCGGGCAATGGCAAAGTTCTCGTCGCACAAGGGTTCGGTTGCATCATGACCGCGAACCTCAAGAGTGAGAAATATGCCGAGAAGGGTGCGCTTGAACCGCAAGAAACACGAGTGTTTCTTGATTCGACCATTCGGACGGACTATCCGCCTGCTTCGGAATTGTACGATGTCGCACTGTCCTCACTTGCCGATACGCAGGGGAACGTGCTTCTGACGCGCGAAGAGGCGGACACGACCCTGAAGCATTTCACCGATGCCATCCACGATATACAGGAGGCATATGCGAACACACTCCCGGCACACTATGGAAATGACACCGATTTTTCGGCGTTCGGGAAGGGGTCGAAACGGGGGAAACGACCGCAACTCGAGAAATACGTGCTCGATACCGGTATGGCGGTGCGACTCTTACAGGGATTTCGAATCGCACGGATGGAACACGGGACATCGCTTGTCGATTTCCTCGACGAAGCACTCATCCGGACCTTCGAGGGGGACAAGATCGGTGAAGAGGACAAGCGCCTCGCGATCTATATGTTGGCCCAAAAAGGATTCCTCTCAGGATACAAGCAAGAGGACTTTCGGACACGCATCGGGGTCGATTACTCCGACAAGAAGCTCGATCCGACGACATTATCAAAATCGAAACGAGCCGAGCTTTCTCCGGACGAAAGCTTTGCGACCCTGTCCGCCGAAGAGGTGGCGAGAATCGATCCGTATGAACGGATGAGAATCGACGCGAATGAGGAGCTCGGATTGCCGTCCACGTCACCGGATAAGCCGGGCTCTCCTGAATACCACAGTTTCAGGGAGGCACGGGATATCTTCAAGGAGCGTTTCTATGGGCCAGAGGAAACAGAGCAGGTCTTCGGGTTCCGACCGGAAGCACCACCGATCCCGTATACAAAAGCAGACATGCTCCGGCACGAACAGCTCGGTCATATCCTGATGTACAATCCGGATATATTGCCAGACGGGACGCCGTTCGATATTCAGACCATGGCCAGTCGTGCGCTTTCCGGCGGACGCAATGTCTTGGAACGCGATGCGAGCGGAATTCCGACGAAGTATCTCCTCTACAAGGAGCAGTTTGACGAAAATGGTAAGATCTTGGACGGTGCTTGGTTTTCTGGCGATCAAGAAGTGAAAACCGGCACCCCACAGTCTGGGTGGCAGTTTGTCTCGCCCGAGGCCTTGCCTGATACGGAAAACAAAAACTTCGTCGCGCAGACGGATATCCTGATCGAGAATGCGAGAGAAAATTTCTTTGGCGGAGGAGTACCGGATGCATTTCAAAAAGCCGTCGATGAATGGCATTCAAAGAAGGTTATGTTCAAAGATGATGCCAACAAGCTTGCGTCGCTTCCAATCATGAACTTTGTGCGTGAACGAGTACAAAATACGATATTTCGGTTTCTCCTCGTACATGGAACAGGAAGAGGGACGCTGTTCGCGGACGGCAATTATGTCTGGTCATATGCACTCTCGTCGGGCGGCAGCCTCGTTTCCTTCGGCTTTGCGGTCGCGGTTGGCGCGGACGTGTACGGGTACGCGCCGGTTGACTCGTACTCGGATTTGCGTGCCGTGGCCTCCCGCAGTGGATGTTGAGCTTTGATCTTTGAACCTTTGAGTCGGCTTCCGCCCCGGAAAGGGGTGGAAGCGGTTTTGAATATGATATACTGATTGTGGGAATGAGACACGGCGTACGCGTCGTGACCCCAGCAGTTTCTGCTTGTCCGGTGTCGGCGCGAGTATCGACAGAGAGGGGAGTAGGAGCGCGCGCATATTTTCTCCCCACGTCCGGTGCCGGTACGAGACCGTATCCGCTTCGGAACGCATTCGGATGGCACCGGGCACCATGGCACTCTCGTCGGACGGCAACCTCGTTTACTTCGGCAATGCGGACGCGAATGGCGCGAACGTGAACGGGAACACGCCGGATGACTCGAACTCGAATTTGCGTGCCGTGGCCTCCCGAAGGAACGGCGATCACCGCGGACGACCCGCGGTTTTCGTTTCCTCCGATTCGGTCGTCTTTTTGAGCCAGCCACCGATCATCTTGCCGATCTCGACGCCGTATCCGGATAATTCGGCGTACCCGGCATCGTTGAGACATCGGGTATCGTGCGCGAGCCGGAGATGAAAGAAAAATATCCGCAGTGTCACGTCCATCTTGTTGAGGATCATGGCCCTCGATGTGCCACGTTTCGATTGAGCCAGGTAGCCGAGCTCGACAATCTCGAGGAGGGACTGTTCGAGACGCATACCGAGCGAGTAGCGTGACGCTTTCGGAAATGAAAGAATACGGGTATGGAGACACCGATAACAGTCGGCAAGCCGAAGGAAAATGACCGGTTCCGAGAAGTTGCTGTCGTTCATGATGATATGTTCGAACGGATTATCTCACTTGAGAACCTGGTTGGCGCGTGGCGTGAATTCCGAATCGGGAAACGTTCCAAAAAAGACGTCATCGAGTTCGGTGATCGGGTCGAAGAATATCTCGTGGCGCTCGCTCTCGACCTGAAAGCCGGGAAGTATCGTCACGGACAGTATACCCGATTCATCGTCCACGATCCAAAACGGAGGGAAATATCCAAGGCGCCGGTCCGTGACCGGGTGCTCCACCATGCCCTTTGCCGAGTGATCGTTCCCGTGTTCGATCGCGGATTCATTTTCGATTCGTATGCGAATCGGACCGGGAAAGGGACACTTTCCGCGAATGACCGGCTCGATGCCTTCGTCCGGAAATGCTCGCGAAACGGCTCGCGCACGGCGTTCGTATTGAAGGCTGATATCCGGAAATACTTCGATTCGGTCGATCACGAAACGTTGCTTCGGATTTTGGGTCGACGGATCCGATGTGAACGAACGCTCGGATTGCTTCACTTTGTCGTTTCGAGCTTTGAAACGTCTCCCGGTAAAGGTATTCCACTCGGAAACTTGACGTCGCAACTGTTCTCCAACGCGTATCTCGATCCATTTGACCAGTTCGTAAAGCGAGAGCTCGGTGTGAAATACTATATCCGGTATGCCGATGATTTCGTGGTCCTTTCGGACGATGTGGGAGCGCTTGACCGCATGCGGTCACGTATGGATGCGTTCCTGACCCTGAATCTCGGCCTCACGCTACATCCCGAGAAGACACGGATTGTTCGATTCGGGAGCGGGGTGGATTTTCTCGGGAAGGTGCATTTCCGATTTCACCGGGTCCTTCGCGTGAAAACGAAGAGACGAAGTATCCGGAGAATCGCATCTCGGAATGAGTCATCGTATATCGGACTCCTGAGACATTCGCGGTCGCATGGATTGGTACGGATACTCCGTGATATACTGGAACAAAGGAATATTTTGGAAGAAGTATGCGTGAACCCGTCTACAAAGCCGAGCGGAGCGTGGACCAGTCGGGTATGACACGTCCCGATTCGGGCGACAACGGCGACCCGGTGGCCGATTTTATCGAACGAAACAAACGTGCGCTTACGCAGTATGCCGGCGATGCGTCGCTTTCCGTGCGTTCTGCCGAGGGGGTGATGACACCAGACGGCCCGCTTGAGACATGCGCGATCGATCTTGAGAAGGGAGAATATTATTTGCATCGACGGTTCCGGGACGGGGCATACGGTGGATCCGAGGAGAAGATGCTCTTCGGGGCGTTTCATGAGATAGAACACTTCCGCGAGCTTCGGGGTCTTTTGCGGGAGCACACCGGGTCGGACGTCTGGCGGAAATTGCGAAAGAAAAAAGAAGAACGGACGCGGTATCATATATTGGATAATTCTTTTGGTGATGTGAAGATGAATAATGCGGTCGTGAATCGCGCGCCCGTATTGTCCGGGACGCGGGAAGAACTGTATCGGAGCGACCTATTTCCCGAGCGGGACTTGACGGGCCTTCCGAAACATTTGCAGTTCGTGCACGTGCTGAATTGCGAGATGCAGATCCCGGGCGAGACCTGGACGGTCGATCCGGACGTCCGTGAGGAATTCGAGAAACTGAAAACGATACGCGGTCAGAAATCCGGACGCCCGATACTCGAGTATGCGACCCATCCGGATATCTCGATGCGTGATCGACTGATCGTGCAAGACGCGCTCATCGAACCGGTGTACGAAAAATTCTTCGTAGAGGACGTTCGGAAGAAACAAGAACAGCAATCGAACAAACCTTCGGAATCGGGGCAAAAAAATGGTGAACCGGACCAAAGCGGGGATGCATCGAAACCGGGAAGCAGTGATGGAAAGCCGGATACGAATCAGGAGCCTCCATCGGAATCGTCTTCGAAGCCAGGGAATGAAATGCCTGGGCAGAGCGAAGGGGCTTCGGGTAAGTCGACCGATGAAAACAGGACTGACCCCGAGAATCCCGAGGCATATTTCCGTAAGGAATATGATGACTATTTTAAACAGCATCCGGAGGCGATACCAAAAGACGTGTTGAAGCGTGTTGTGGAAGAGGAAATCACACGACAAAACGAAAGCATGCGAGATCCTGGAAAAAACGCGTTCGATGCGTATGCCCGGGCGCAGGGCGTCGAGCCGAACGATCTTCGGAACTATATGCGTTTCCGTGACTCGCTCGAAAAAATAACCGATTCGGAAACAGGCGAATCGGTTGTAGATGCGATACGAGAACTGTTCGAGCGGATTATTTCGAAACGTTTGAAGTGGATGCCAGAGCCGAAATACCCACTTCCGGAAGGGGACGAGCTTGAATATCCTGCAGAAGCAGTTGTCAGGACACGCGCTGGCGAGACAGAACCAGACGTATGGAGTGAGACGGAATTTCGTGAAAAAGAGGGGGATTTCACGGGTGACTTCGATGTGACTCTTGTTGGTGATACCTCGATTTCGATGGCGGAAAATGGCGGGAAAAAACGGGACGAACAGAAGAAAGGCATCATATTGATCATGGAGGCACTTTCTGAATTCTCGGAGCGATTAGAAGAGGTGCGCTCGCGGCTCCGACATGATCTGCACGTCCGTTCGGAAGGATGGGTATTCGGGAATTCGGCGGAATGTGTCAAACCGCTGTCCGAGGATTTGTCGGAGAAAGACCGGGTCGCGATGTACAAGCGACTTGGGAACACGAGCGGATCGACGAAGGACTTTCTCGTACTCAAAAAGTTGTCTGATGCCCTGACCGAAGATGAAGTGAATCGCATACGTAATGGAAGTCTTAAAAAAATTGTTATCGTCATGACCGATGGAGATAGTGATAACGTAGCGCTTGTACAAGAAGAGCTCAAAAAACTTCGTGATAATGGCGTCATCGTTATCGGCGTAGGGATAACTGAAGAAGGGAAATCGGCACTGACGACCTATGCGCCGGAGGCGAGGCTTTGTGAAAAAGCGACGGATGTAGCCATGGTTCTCGGTGAACTGCTCAAGGAACATCTCCGGAGCCTTTAATGGGTCGGAGCATAGTCTATTTTCCCGAAATGACCTTTTCTGGTACAATGGTGGCAGGATAACTCCTCTATTTTCATCTATGGAAGGGAACGGCATCTACCTCTCGATCGTCATACCGGCATACAAGGAGGGAGAACGGATCGGCAGGAACCTGCTCGAGATAGACAAATACCTGAAAGCCAAGGATTTTACGTACGAGATCGTCGTCGTCGTGGACGGTTCGCCGGACAATACCGCGGAAGTGGCCCGCAATTACGCTCATCAGGTCGCGAATCTCCGGGTGATCGAGAATACGGAAAATCACGGAAAGGGTTTCGTGGTGAGACAGGGACTGCTCGAGGCGAAGGGGAAGTATCGGGTTTTCCTGGACGCGGACGGCTCGACCTCCATCACGCATTGGGATTCCTTCGCACCGGTGTTCGAGAACGGGGCGGACGTGGTGATCGGCTCCCGGGATCTTCCGGATTCGTTCATCCAGGTCCATCAGCCGAAGTATCGCGAGGTGATGGGCAATATGGGGAATTGGCTGATCCGTATCGCTTTGGGTCTGTGGAAATTTCCGGATACGCAGTGCGGTTTCAAGGCGCTGACCGGTGAAGCGGCGGATGCGGTCGCCAAGCGTATGGTCGTGGACCGGTTCGGATTCGATTTCGAGCTGATCACGCTGGCCAAACGGCTCGGGTTCCGGATAGAGCAGATGCCGGTCCGATGGATGAACGAGGAAGGCTCGACCGTCTCGCTCGCCGGAAAGAACGGTTTCACCCAGGTGCTGATCGATCTGTGGAATACGCGACTGAGGTTGTGGACCGGAGCGTATCGATTGAAAGACGAGGCCTGACGGAAGAATAAAAAAAGGAAAAAAAATAACACAAAGCCGTGAAAATAGAAGTGATCGAAAAAAAGACGGAACGTGGGGCGTCAGTCGTCCCGCCGAAGAACAAGGACTCCCGCGAATCGGAGTCCGAGTTGCGGCAGGATATCATCACCGGCGACTGGGTGGTCATCGCGACTGGCCGGGCGAAGCGGCCCGATGAGTTCGTTTCGCCGGAACGCGTTCCTGCGGACGAGGATGTAGCGGATCCGTTCTCCGATCTCGTGGCGAGCGGTCAGAAGGAATCCGTGCTCGTCTATCGTCGTGCGGACGGGGATTGGAGCCTGTCGGTGATCCCGAACCTGTATCCGTCGTTTTCGAGTGGCAAGGTGCCACGCGACCTTTCGGAAGGCCCGTATTTCGCGATGAGCGGGGTGGGATACCACGAAATCATCATCACGCGAGATCCGAAGCTTTCCATCGCGGAACTTCCACTCTGGCAGGTGGCCGAAGTGATCGACGCGTACCAGGACCGGTATCTCGCGCTCATGGCCAGGAAGAGCGTCAAATACATCCAGGTGTTTCATAATCACGGCAAGGAAGCGGGAGCGTCGATCCCTCACCCTCATTCCCAACTGATGGCAATCCCGATCATCTCGCCCTTTATCGAGTCGCAGCTTCGCGGGGCGGAACGGTATCGGAAGAACCATCGGGAGAACGTGTTTCAGACCATCCTCGATTTCGAAAGCGAATCCCGGACCCGTTTCGTCTTCGAAAACGAACACTTCTTCGCGTTTTGTCCGTTTTCTTCGAGAGTCGCGTTCGAGACGTGGATCATGCCGAAAAAATCGGGAAACCCGTATTTTGAACGGATCACGGAAGAAGAAAAGCTCGCGCTTGCCGAAGCCCTGCAGAAGACATTGTCCGCCATTCACGAAGGACTCGGCGACCCGGCATACAATTTCTATCTCAATACCGCGCCGTGCGACGGCAGGGAATATCCGTTCTACCGCTGGCATGTCGAGATCCTGCCGAAGACCTCCGTGTGGGCGGGATTCGAGATCTCGACCGGTGTGGAAGTTTCCACGATCCAGCCTGAAGTGGCCGCAGAATATCTCCGCTCACAGCTCGAATCTTGATTCCGACCACCTGTACCACTTATGACGAAACGATATTTTGTCGGCAATCTCAAGATGAATCCGGTTTCCGTGAGTCAGGCGGACGCGTATCTGGACGCGTTGCGGGAGGAACTCTCCGGAAAGGCTTTCAATGATACCAAGGTGATTATCGCCCCTCCGGCGGTGTATCTCGAACGGTTTGGAAACAGGCTTCCGAAGGGCATATCGCTTGCCGCTCAGGACACATTCTGGGAGCCGGAAGGATCGTTTACCGGGCAGATTTCACCGAACATGCTCCGGGATCTTGGATCGGCATTCGTCATCGTGGGACACAGCGAACGAAGGTCATACGCGCATGAGACCGATACCGAAGTGGGGCAAAAGGTCCGCGCCGCGATTCGTGAAGGTCTGCGTCCGATAGTGTGCGTCGGAGAGACGGCGGATGAAAAGGAACAAAACGAAACGGGAACCGTCATCACAAGACAGGTGACCGAGGCGCTACGCGACGTGTCTTTTGAAGATATCGGTCGGATCATCGTCGCCTATGAACCGAGATGGGCTATCGGTACCGATCGGACCCCGGAACGGGAAGAGATCCGGGAAGTCGCGATTTTGATACGAAAGGTGATCGACTCGCTTCGCGGGGAGTCAGGCTCGGAGGTGCCGGTCCTCTATGGCGGATCCGTGAAGACGTCCCTGTTGGAAAAAGTCTGTTTCGGACCGGGTATGGACGGGGTGCTGGTCGGGCGCGACAGTCTCATCCCGAAAGAGGTGGTCGCGATGGTTGCGATAATCGACTCGTACGTGGAAAAAGGGACCGACGGGGAGTAGACGGAATAATACGATAGAACCGATACGAAAGACTATGATACGAAACACGAAGGAACTTTTGATAGAGGCGAAGAAGGACGGGTATGCCGTCGGAGCGTTCAATACCGTCAATCTCGAGACGAGCAAGGCGATTCTCGATGCAGCCGCCGAACTCTCGGCTCCGGTCATCGTGCAACTCACGGAAAAGACAATGGAATATGCTGGAGGACGGGTCCTTTTTCAGTTGATCCGGAACATGGCCGAATTCTATCATCCGAACCTTCCTGTGGCGATCCATCTCGATCACGGGAAGAGTTTCGAGATCGTGGAACGGGCCATCGAGATCGGATTGCCGTCCGTCATGTACGACGGCTCGCGGCACACGTACGGCGATAATATCCGCACGACCGCGAAGGTCGTCACGTTCGCTCATACGAAAGGTGTTTCCGTACAGGGGGAACTCGGGAATGTTCCGTACCTTTCCGAGGTGAACGGGGCCATCGATTGGGACAAATATATGACCGATCCCGACGAGGCGGTACGGTTCGTCAAGGATACCGGTATCGATACGCTCGCGGTGGCTATCGGAAACGCGCACGGATTCGCGACGGAACGGCCCGAGCCGGACTATGACCGGCTCTCCGAAATCGCCGGAAAAGTCTCCATACCGCTCGTCTTGCATGGCGCATCCGACTGGGAGGATGGCCGGGCGGAAGAGGCAATCAAGCGCGGCATTTCCTGTTTCAATGTCGATACCGCCATCAAACTCGCGTTCGTCGGTGCGGTGACTCGGGCCATCGGGGAAGGTGACAAGACCGATATCCGAAGTATCCTCGAGCCGGCTCGCGAGGCGGTCAAGGCGGAAGTGAAACGCAAGATACGGCTGTTCGGAGCCGCGGGAAAAGCAGCGTAGTCGAACGTCCATCAAGTCCATAAAGTCACGAATCGAAAATCGTGAATATGGTCGGGAGATGGCAAATGTGGAATCAAAAATCATAAAAAACGATAACACGAAAACATATGGCGGCGAAAAAAATAGCTATCAACGGTTTCGGGCGGATCGGACGTGCCGCGTTCAAGATCGCACTGCAGCGGAAAGGAAGCGAAGTGGTCGCGATTAACGATTTGACGGATGCGCCGACTCTGGCGCATCTGCTCCGATTCGATACCGCGTATGGGATATACCGTCACCAGGTGAAAGCAGAGAAGGACGCGATCATCGTGGACGGGAAGCGGTACCCGGTCTTCTCCGAGCCGGATCCGAAAAAACTGCCCTGGAAGGATCTCGGTGTCGATGTCGTCTTGGAATGTACGGGGCGCTTCGTCGACGGGGAATCGGCCGGCCAGCACCTGTTTGCGGGTGCGGGCAAGGTCGTGCTGTCGGCTCCGCCCAAAGGGGAAAACGAGATCCCGACCTATCTCATCGGCGTGAACGATCGGGAATACAAGGGCGAGGCCATCGTTTCGAACGCGTCGTGCACCACCAACTGCATCGCGCCGGTCGCGAAGATCATCTCGAAGCGGTTCGGGATCGTGAAGGCCATGATGACGACCATCCATTCGTACACGGCCGATCAGAACCTTGAGGACGGTCCGCATCGCGATCTTCGTCGCGCGCGCGCGGCGGCACAAAACATCGTACCGACCACGACCGGCGCGGCGATTTCGGTGGCGCGGCTCCTTCCGGAGATCGCGGGGAAGTTCGACGGGCTCGCCATCCGCGTTCCCACGCTCGTCGCGTCGTTGACCGACTTCACTTTCCTCGTCTCGAAGAAGACGACCGCCGAAGAGGTGAACGCCGCGATCGAGGAAGCGAGCCGGGACAAGGAATACGCCCGGGCGCTTGCCGTCACGCGGGAACCTCTGGTCTCGTCGGATTTCGTCGGCAATCCGTTCTCGAGCATCGTCGATCTCTCTCTGACCAAAGTGGTGGACGGCGACCTTGTAAAAGTCATGGCGTGGTATGATAATGAATGGGGATACTCGAACCGGCTCGTCGAACTCGCCGAAGAAATATAGTCAAAAAACCACAACATACAACATACAACTTACAACTCTCAACCACCACTGTTTTTCCATCCGTGACAGTTTCCGGGTTGTCCGTTGTCAGTCGTAAGTTGTCAGTTACGTATGTACGACATTCTCATAAAGAACGGCATGGTGATCGACGGCTCGGGAGTACCGATGTTCCGGGCCGATGTCGCCGTCAAGGAAGGGAAGATAGCTGCCGTCGGGATCTTGGCTTCCGAGACCGCCGAACTGGTGTACGACGCTGACGGATGCTATGTCTCACCCGGTTTCATCGACGTAAACAATCATTCGGACACGTATTGGGAGCTGTTCCGGTCGCCGGGACTTCCCGGCATGCTCTTGCAGGGCGTGACGACGATCGTCGGCGGAAATTCCGGCGCGTCGCTCGCGCCCCTTACTCGGTCCGAGGATATCGTCGCGATCCAAAAATGGACGGATGTCGCCAAGGTGAATTTCAACTGGTTGTCGATGAGTGAGCTGCTGACCGAAATCGGACGAAGGCCGCTCTCGGTGAATTTCGCGACGCTGGCGGGTCACGGGACGATACGCAGGAGCGTCCTCAAAAGTCCGACAAAAAAACCCGACGCGTCGGATATCGAGAAGATGAAACGGCTGCTCGATCAGGCGCTCCGCGACGGTGCCATCGGATTGTCGACCGGCCTCAAATACACGCATTCCAGGCTTGCCGAGGAAGCGGAGCTCTCCGAACTTTTCGCGTCGGTCGTCCGGGAAAAGATGGTTCACGCGACGTATCTGCGTGACGAGGGCGAACATCTGCTCGACGCGGTTTCCGAGGCGATCGTTTCGGCGAAGGCTGCCGGCATGTCGCTGCATATCTCGCATCTCAAGGCGGTCGGAAAACGGAACTGGCATCTCTTCGAGGAGGCGCTTTCGTCCATTCGGAACGCGGCGACCGATGGTCTCGACATCACTTTCGACGTCTATCCGTATACCGCGAGCGGATCGGTCCTTTATACGCTCCTGCCGGACTGGGTCACCGAAAGCGGACGTAAGACGATGCTTCATCGGCTCAAGGATTTTCAGGTACGGCAGTCGGTCGTGCGCGACATGAAAGCGAACGAGTATGACTATTCTGAAATGCGGGTCTCGGTATCGACGTTGTCGAAGATGGTCGCTCAGAAGAACGTGAGCGAGATGGCGACGGCCCGGGGCGTCGCTCCGGAAGAGGTCGTGATCGACGTGCTGCTCGCGAGCGAGGGACGCGCGATCGTCTCGCTCGAGGTCCTGAGCGAACGTAACGTCGAGAAGGCCGTACAGGACCCGTTCTCCATCATCAGTTCCAACGGCGTCGGGTATCCGATAGAACATGAGGCTACCGGGGACATGGTCCATCCGAGGAACTTCGGCACTTTTCCGAGGATATTTTCGCAGTACGTTCGCGAGAAGAAGCTGTTGTCGTGGGAAGAAGCGGTGCACAAGATGACCGGCAAGCCGGCCGCGAAATTCCATTTCATGGACCGCGGTCTCCTGCGGGAAAACTTTCAGGCCGACATAGTCGTCTTCGATCCGGACACCATCGCCGACCGCTCGACGATGGAGATTCCGTACCTGTATCCGGACGGGATCCGTATGGTCGTCGTGAACGGGATCGTGGCCGCTCATGGGGGAGTATGGACCGGTTCCCGGTCCGGCCAGTTGATACTCAGCAAGAAACGCGGCCCGTCGTTCCTGTTCCGATAAGGGGGACCGCGCCGCGTATCGGGAAACGATCGTCCTGAAATCGTTTCATGGACGATTTTTCGTCTCCGAACGGTTGATGATAACGCGAAAGGATGCTAGCATCGATTCCAAGATAGATACTAACAAAACCGGAATGAAATCGGGACCACAGGCGGATTCATTCATTTTTACGGATTATGGGCTGAACCCGGAGACGAGGGAGGCCGTTTTTCGCTATGAGATAGGGCTTTCAGACCGTCCGTCGCTTTCCTTCACGGACACGGTCGTGTTTCCAAAAGAATTCTCGCTAGAGGGGATTCCGGAAGCGTTGCTCGGGAATACGCTGCGAAGCCTTCATCTGATGCTCGGTATCAGTTACTACAAGCTGTATTGTCCGCCGGAAATCATCCTCTCGACGGATCCGATCTCGAAAGAGCAGGCTGACTTTTGGAACGTCATCTACGGAAGGGGTCTCGGTGAATTCTACTATCGCAACGGTCTTGACCCGGATATCCGGATACGGTTCCCGTATGACGAAACGCTGACCGCCCGCCCCGCTTCCATCCGGAGACAGGACCGGTCGCTCGTCGGGATCGGGGGAGGGAAGGATTCCATCGTGGCGGGAGAACTCCTCAAGGAACACGGTGACGATTTTTCGGCACTGCTCATCGAAACGCAGAAGGGGTCTCCCATTTCGGATGCCGTCACGGAACTGATGGGCGTCCCGTCCGTGAACGTTTCCCATATTCTCGATCCGAAAATCTTCGAGGTGCACGAAGGCGCCTACAACGGACACATCCCGATTTCCGCGGTGTTCGCGTTCATCGGTTACCTGGCGGCGATCCTCTACGACTATTCGTACGTGGTCGTCGGGAACGAGCGCAGCAGCGATTTCGGGAACGTGCGATGCGGCGAGACGGAAGTGAACCATCAGTGGAGCAAGTCCTCCGAGTTCGAAAGCCTTTTCAGGGGGTATGCGGACCGGTTTCTTTCCCCGGACATCGTCTATTTTTCCCTACTCCGACCGTTTCATGAGATCCGTATCGCGGAAATGTTTTCGAAACATGGGAAATATTTCCCGATCTTTTCGAGCTGCAACCGGAACGTGCGGATTTTCAAGGAACGTCCCGAGACGAAATGGTGCGGGGAATGTCCGAAATGCCTCTTCGTGTTCACGATGTTTGCCCCGTTCCTGAATCGCGAAGAACTCGTCCGGATTTTCGGAAGGAACCTCTTCGAGGAAGAGTCGCTCATCCCGTCGTTCGCGGATATTTTCGGATTCGGGAATATGAAACCGTTCGACTGCGTCGGCACGTTCGAAGAGGCGAGGGCGGCGCTCTTCCTCTCGCGGGAACGGTATGCGGACACCGTCGTCATGAAACGATTCGTGGGAATGATAGAACAACCGGAGGAGCTGATACAAGAGACATTCTCGACCAGTTCCGCTTTGCTCATTCCGACGCGTTTCGGATTGTACGGCATGAAGAACGCGCTCATTCTCGGGTACGGGAAGGAAGGAAAGATAACCGAGCAATATCTTCGGAAGTTCTTTCCTGATCTTGAGATCGCCGTGGCGGACAAGACGACGGATCCGGAGTATCTGCAAAAGCAGGGCGGATACGACCTGGTGGTCAAGACGCCGGGAATCCGAAAGACCGCGGTCACGGTCCCGTATATCACCGCGACGAACCTGTTCTTCTCCACGCTCCGAAACGTCGTCATCGGCGTGACGGGCAGCAAGGGAAAGAGCACCACCGCCTCGCTCATCTTCTCCATCCTGAAAGAAGCCGGAAAGAAAACGCGGCTCGTGGGGAATATCGGTACGCCGATGCTTGGCGTGTTGCTCGAACCGATCGATCCGGATGAGATATTCGTCGTGGAGCTCTCGAGTTATCAGCTTGACGATATCGCGTATTCTCCGGATATCGCGGTCGCGCTCAACCTGTTCCCCGAGCACATGAATTATCACGGCGATGCCGAACGATATTATGATGCGAAAAAGAATATCATGCGGTTTCAGGGTCCCGGAGATATTCTCGTGTACGATGCGAACGATCCGAGGTTGCGCGCGTGGGCGCAGGATTCGGTCGCGAAAACGATTTCCTATCCGAATGTTCCCGTTCCGCATACTATGACGTCTTCGTTATTGGGCGAGCATAACGAGCGCAACATCGCCGCGGCCGTCGCGGTCGCCCGGACGTTCGATATATCAGACGATATCATCCGCTTTGCGGTCGGTAAATTCGTCCCGTTGCGCCATCGGCTTGAGAATGTGGGAACGTTTTGTGACATCACCTTTTATGACGATGCGATCTCCACGACTCCGGAGTCGACGATCAGGGCGCTTGCGGCCGTTCCGAACGTGGCGACGATTTTTCTCGGGGGAGAGGATCGCGGGTATGATTTCTCCGAGCTCGAGACGGCGCTTCGGGAAAAGGGCGTCCGAAACGTGGTCCTGTTTCCGGGCAGCGGTGTCCGCATGCTGAAAACGAAAGACGGGTTCAACGTGCTTGAGACATCGAGCATGGAGGCCGCCGTCGCGTTCGCGTACGAACACACGCCGAAAGGAAGCGTCTGCCTCCTCTCCATGGCATCACCGAGTTACAGTCTGTGGAAGAACTTCGAGGAGAAAGGGGATCAGTTCCGATATTGGATCGAAAAACTTTCGAATTGATTTCATTTTGGAAAAATGGTCGGGTCTTTCGGAGCGGTGATCGTTTCGTCCGGGTCGGCCGCCGACGTTGACTGTCAGCTTTTTTCGTGCTATAATGGATCTAGAAAGGTCAATAGAGCGGGTGTTTCACGGGTGAAACAGCCGTTTTCCTTTTTCCAGGGCGCAAACCGAGATATGCACATATGAAGCGGATTATCACCACAATCATCATAGCGACCATCCTCCTGCCGGCCGGCTTTGCCAAGGCAGCGGGGAACGGTTCTCCGTGGGAAGAGCAGGCGATCGCGCTTGTGAACCAGGAACGGGAATCGCACGGACTCCCGACGCTTACCGTGAACGAGACGCTTGCGCGCGTCGCGAAAAGCAAACTCGACGACATGGTGCAGAAAAAGTATTTCGCGCACACGTCGCCCGACAACAAGACCCCGTGGAGTTTCTTCGACGCGGCGGGATACGACTATCGGTTCGCAGGGGAGAATCTCGCGATCCATTTTACGAA
Source organism: Candidatus Moraniibacteriota bacterium (assembly GCA_037133435.1). GTDB lineage: Bacteria > Patescibacteriota > Minisyncoccia > Moranbacterales > UBA1568 > JAAXTX01. Next base: position 74,596 of record JBAXOD010000003.1, read on the forward strand.
TCCGGAATCCGAACATGAGGCATGGATGAAAAGTGAGAAGCATTGCCAGAATATCCTGGATCCGAGGTTCCGTGAGATCGGTATGGCATCGAAGAAGGTGTTCATGGAAGGGAACGAGACCATTCTCGTGGTCCAGTCGTTCGGTACGAGACTCGGAGACGAAACAGTCGCCTCTTCCGCAAAAGATGTCGCCGTGGCGATGTGTCGCGGTGAGATCCCTCCGACGGTGTCCGGCGTCTCGGGTGAGAAGGATACGACGGGACGGATAGCTCTTTCCGTATCGCAGGTCACCGGACGATTCGATCAGACGATCGGTCAGTGGCTCGGATCGCTTGATAACGGGGTCGTTGCGGCCGATATCCTCGCGCTTCTGTCCTTCGCCCTCCTGCAGGTACTCGCGATAGTGGTCGCTGTCAAAATACTGATGACCAGGAAATATTCCGGCGGCGTATTCCCGTCATAGTCGGTCCCTTGTATTTTTTGCGGGGGAGGAGCATCCGGATGGACGGAGTCTCCTCTTCCGCCGAAAGACGGAACGTACCTTGAAAAAACAAAAATAAAGAGAAACATAAACATCCGGAATGATCTTCCGGAACGTTAAAAGGGATGAATCCTCTTCCCTGCAGTCCGGCTACGCTTCCGCGTCCCGGCAATAATATAAAAAGAATGCCCTTCGGGGCTTTTCTTTTTTTTCGGGAAAATGGTATAATCTGACCGATAGGGCGGTAGAATGAAGTGAAGAATCGAAATCAATGATAGTGAAGTGACTATGAAATCAATTATTTCCCGAACGCGCGTCAAGGGCTCAGTACTGGTGTTCTCGCTCATCATCCTTTCCCTGATGCTGGTGACATCGCTCTCACTCATGGCGTCTTCCGTGTCGCAGGAAAAAGCGGCTCTTGCGACGGGAGACTCGACCCATTCGTTTCAGATCGCGGATACCGGCGTCGAACAGGTGCTCTATCAGTTGTATCAACAGAATCCGACCACTTTGCAGGACGTGGCGACCAAGCTCGGTCTGCCGTGTGCGAACGGCGCGATTACGAACGCGACCGTCGGTTGGACGGTCCGGTTCCTGGATGTGAACGGAAATCGTCTGAGTGCGGCTAACTGTACGGACGCGAGCAATCTCGTCTCCTCCATACGGTCCGAGGGAACGGCAAACGGCACGACGCGGGCCGTGGCGGTGGACGTGACGCCGCAAGACGGTGCCGTGGGTTGGTGGAAACTCGACGACGGAGCCGGAACGACAGCGACCGATTCGAGTGGAAAGGGAAATGATGCCACTCTATCGAACTTCGCGTCACCAGCGACAGCCACCTCGGGGTGGACGAGTGGGGGTGGTAAGCGGGCCGGTGCGTTGGTTTTTGACGGGGTAGACGATTCTATTCGAAGCGGCAGTGGGTATGCAAAGAGTCTGGGAACCAATGACTTGCCATATACCGTGTCGGCATGGGTGAACGTCGCCTCCGGAAAGACAGGGAACGGCAATATCGTTCATATAGCTGAAAATTCCGGCGGAACGGGATGGTGCATTTCGCCGCTGAATATATCGGGTGGGAAGTTCCGTGCGACGAGTTGGGACGGGACCGAAGTCGATGCGGTCGGTACGACGAGTGTACAATCCGGTACCTGGTATTATGTCGTCACGACGTGGAGTGTTTCGACCGGCCTCAATCTGTATGTGAACGGTACTTTGGAGGCGACGACCAAACATACCATACCCTCTATTCAACCGAGTCCGAAATATGTCGCATCCGGTAAGGACGACTATGTTTTCGCGGGGTTCTCCCCGGGAAGCTGTTCGGGGAACACAGGATTTTTCACCGGAACGATTGATGATGTCCGGGTATACGATTATGCAAGGTCACAAGCGCAGATCACGAAGGAATACAATGATTTTAAATAGTGACGGCACTGCTTCGGTGTGATGTCGTTCGAGCGCGGATGAAAGCGGCCTGTGCCATGTGCGCCGCTTTTTTCTTGCCTCTACGGCGTATCTGGGCTAGAATGAAAGACATGGAACGATTTGAAATACGGGGTGGGAAAACGCTTGCAGGAGCCATAGACGTCCGTGGATCGAAGAATGCGACCACGCCGATCCTCGCAGCCACCCTTCTCTCGAAAGAAACCAGTATCGTGCGTAACGTCCCGCGGATCGAGGACGTGTTTCGCATGCTTGAAATACTTGAAAGCATGGGTGCGGTCGTGGAGTGGCAAGACGAACGGACGGTCTCGGTGACGCCTTGTGACGTGGATCCGTCACGGATGGATCAGACGCTCGTGAAGAAGATCCGTTCATCGATACTGCTCCTCGGGTCGCTTTCGGCACGGTTCGATTCGTTCTCGCTTTTTCATCCGGGAGGGTGCGTCATCGGGGCACGACCGGTCGGGACGCATTTCGATGCTCTTCGCAAACTCGGCATCGATATCTCGGTTTCCGGAGACGGAAAAGAATACGCCATCGACGCGTCGAAACGGAAGCCGGCCGATATCGCGCTTCAGGAACTG
>JBAXOD010000004.1:0-64528 GCA_037133435.1 Candidatus Moraniibacteriota bacterium
ATGTATTGAGACTGTCCCCGCCCAAGACGGAGAGTTTCGCCACAGGCGTCGTCGTGCCGATGCCGAGAGCATGACTGATGGGATCGTAAAAAAAATTCGAGTTGTCCTGACTGTACACACCCGAGGAACCCGCATAGACGACAGAGCCCGGGGTGAACGGCGTGGTCGTGCCGGTACCGCCGAGCGTCACGCCAATCGAGGACGCCGTACTCCAGACGCCGGCGTTGACGGTCATGATGCCGGTAGACGACGACGTGTCAAGACCAGTTCCGCCGCGGGTGGTCGTCAACAGTCCGGACACGATGTCACCTGCCGAGTGCGTATGCATCGCGGCGGCCTTCCCGGCAATCTGCGCCTGGATATTCCCCGTCACCCCGGACAGGTATCCGAGTTCGGTCTGGGTCGCTACCCCGAAGGTTTGCGTCGGGGAAAAAATAATGTTGCCGCCCATAGTCCCGCCGGACAAGGCGAGGTAGGTCGACCCGCCATACCCCGCGGTGAGGATCCGATTGAAGTCCGCCCCATTGTTCGAAAGCTGCCACAGGCCCGCCGTCGCGTCGTAACGGAGTGCCGGCTTTGTGGACGCGTTCGAGACGGACAGATCGAAGTTCGCCGAACCGAGTGACGTGCCGGATCCGATATCAAAGATACGCGATGACGTTCCGGTGTCGGTATTCTGATTGTGGAGTCGGCCGTCGTTTCCAAGAACCAATTGTTTCGTTCCGGTGCCGGTCGGGAGGAGACTGACGGCGATCTTGCGATTGATTCCGAGAACCGGGATGTTTCCCGAGGCCGTCCCAGTGACTTTTCCGGACAGTGTCTGGGCACTCTGGGCGGTTATCGCGTTTTGCGCGTTCACGGCATCGGTCGCATGAAACGCGTTCAGCGCCGACGGTACCGAGGTGATCTTCTTGCGCGGGACCAACTCGGAATCCGAGTCGATCCGTATACCGAGATAATAATTCTTGCCGGTATCGGTGAACAGGTTCACAGGAAGCGCCACCGTATCACCGAGCGCGGTTCGAATGATACCGTTTCTCACCTGAACTTCCTTGGTCTCTTCCCACAGCTTTCCCGTCGTATCGACGGAGGCGGTATCGGTGCGGTCAGTGTCGTACAGGGCGAACCGAACGGAGAAAGTCCCATTCACGGCTTCGTTTTTCACGGTGAACACGGACAAAGTGACGTTAATCAAGTCGAGCGATAAACCAAAAACTGGTCGCGGGCCGCCCTGCCACCATAGGTACATCCCCGCGCATACGATCACGACGAGGAAGGATATGAGGATGTCCCGGGTTTTTTGTGTTACATACGTCGTCATGTGAATGCCATATCAGGTGACTCATCCCGATTATTTTCACTACGTATCGCTCTCAAATCTCACCGCGATATGAAGCCGAAAAATTCTGTTGGTCGTCTGAAATTCGTACATTTCAGTTACCCCGACCGTCTCGCTACGCCCGCCGCCATGACTGCCGTCGGGCTGTCGATCGTCGCGGGCGGACAAACCCTTCAAGTTTCGTCAGGTTTGTTAGCGGGATCCTCATTTCAGTCGGATACCCGTCCTCGATTTTCAGGGTTTTTCACCGAGAGGGTGACCAACCTCTGGTCGGCGCTCAAACGAAATTTTCGGATGTACAGTTCGACATGAGACTTGAGAGAGATACTCAGAGCCTATCCGTTAGGGTCTCCGTCACGAGCTGTACGATCTTCGAGCGGAAAGGCGAGTAACCAGCAGAGCCTATCTGTATAATAAGGCGCCAAGAGGTACGCGCGCATGCACCGAAAATCGTAGGGGCAGTCAGTAAATATATTCCTATTGGGATAGCCTCTTATAATAGTAACATAAAAATCCGATTATTTGAAATGTGGCACTGGTAGGAGATGAGGTTAGTAAAGGTGTTTCTTTTTGACTAGGATAAAGTCAGAATTGGCATTCCATATTTTAGAAAGTGAAAATATTCAGTTCACAATCACAAGCTCCCTTGCCTTCTCATTATTAAAGGGCAATCCCCTTTTCCGGAAGACAAGTTATAAGTATCTCTCTCAAATCTCAACGCCTCTATAAGCCAAAAAATCCGCTTACCGGCTGAAATCCGAAAATTTCGGCTGCCCGCCTGCAACACTTTGCCTAGCAATGCGGGCAGGCCCGTCCGCAACGATTGCGTAGCGATTCGGGCGGACCCCGACCGTCTCGCCAAGCGATCGTCGCGGGCGGGCAAACCATTCAAAAATCGTCAGGTTACGACAGCGGGATCCCCATCTCCTTCGGATACCCGTCCTCGATTTTCAGGGTTTTTCACCGAGAGGGTGACCAACCTCTGGTTGGCGCTCCTATCGAAATTTTCGGATGTACAGCTCGACATGAGATTTGAGAGAGATACTTACTACACACTACCTGCTACCGTCTTCCGTTGTAAGTTGTGAGTTGCAGGTTGTGAGTTGTAAGTTGTAAGCTGTAAGTTCAACGAAGCGCCCGCTTCAGATACTCCCCCGTATACGACCCAGAGGTCTTGGCAACGTCTTCGGGCGTGCCGGAAGCGACGATCCTCCCGCCGCCCACGCCACCCTCGGGACCGATGTCAATGATCCAATCAGCCGATTTAACGAAATCCATGCTATGTTCGATGACGAGCACCGAGTGCCCTTTGTCCACGAGCCGGTTCAATATCTCCAGGAGTTTCTTCACGTCCTCATAGTGCAGGCCGATGGTCGGTTCGTCGAGGAGATACATCGTACGTTCGAGGTGCGGGCGGTAGAGCTCGCTCGCGATTTTTACGCGCTGCGCCTCACCGCCGGAAAGCGTCGTGGCCGCCTGACCGAGCTGCAGGTAGCCGAGGCCGACCTCTTCGAGCGTGCGCAAGCGGTCGGCGATCGCCGGAATATCCTTGAAAAAGATATGTGATTCCTCTATCGTCATCGCGAGTATGTCCGCGATGTTCTTGTGCTTGTATTCTATCTCGAGGGTCTCCTTGGTGAAGCGCTTGCCGTTGCAGACGTCGCACGGCACGTACACCGTCGGCAAAAAGTGCATCTCGACGGCGATGAATCCGTTCCCTTCGCAGGTCTCACACCTGCCACCGGGACGATTGAACGAGAAGCGCCCAGCCTTCCACCCGCGGACACGCGCCTCCTCGGTCGAGGCGAACAGGTCGCGGACATGCGTCCACGCGCCGGTATACGTCGCCGGGTTGGAGCGTGGTGTCCGGCCGATCGGGCTCTGATCGATCAGCACCGCGCGGGACAGGTACTCCGTACCCAAAAACGAGTCGCAGTTCACGACCTTGTTCGAACGATACCGCCGGTCGAAACGTTTCTGCAAATTCGTCCACAGGATCTCGTAGAGAAACGATGACTTCCCCGAGCCCGACACACCGGTGATCGCGACAAACCGGCCGAGCGGCACGTCGACAGAGAGGTTTTTGATATTGAAAATATCCCCCCCGCGGACGCGAAGCGTCCCCTTGTCACGGGATCTCCTGATTTTGGGAATCTCGATCCGTTCCTCGTTTCGCAGGTACGAGAGCGTAAGCGAACCGGATATGTTCTTTTCCGCCAACAAAAGTTCGTCGAGCCACCCCGAGACGACGACTTCGCCGCCATGCACTCCGGCCTTGGGGCCCAGGTCCACGAGATAGTCCGACGCGAAAATCGTATCCTCGTCGTGTTCGACGACGATAATCGTATTGCCGAGGTCGCGCAGACTCTGCAATGTCTTGATGAGCCGGTCATTGTCACGACTATGCAGGCCGATCGTCGGTTCGTCGAGCACATAAAGCGCCCCGACCAGACGACTCCCAAGCTGGGACGCGAGCCGGATACGCTGTGCCTCGCCGCCGGAAAGCGTATTCGCCCGCCGATCGAGCGTCAGGTATTCCAGTCCCACATCGAGGAGGAATTCGAGCCGGTTGCCGATCTCGCGGAATACGACCGCCGCGATCTGCCGCTCGCGCTCGGTGAGCGTGATACCGTCGAAGTACGACTTCGCGTCCGCGATCGTCATACCGGTCAGCTCGACGATATTCTTCCCGCCTGCAACGCTATGCGTTTTTTCTTTTTCAATATTATTTGTCTCATTCAATCCAATATTTTCTTTCGGCACATCACTCTTTTTCCGTGTAGCATTGCGGGCAGGACCGCCCACATACACGTAGAGTGCCTCTTCACGGAGTCTCGAACCGTGACAGACCTCGCACGGCTCATTGCCGAAGAAGTGCTTGGTGCCGAGTCCGTTACAGGCCGGGCACGCGCCGTACGGCGAGTTGAACGAGAACAGTCGCGGTTCGATCTCGGGATACGAGAATCCATCGTACGGACAGGAATATTTCGACGAAAGCACCCGGTCTTTCCCACCGATCGTGATACCGATCACGCCTTCGGCTTCCTCGAGCGCACGGTCCACCGCCTCGCGCAACCGTTCCTCGGACGACTGCGGATACTGTGCGAATTCGCGGAGCGGGATCTCGTCCACGACGAGACTGATATCGTGTTTCTTGTTCTTGGCCATGACGATCTGCTCTCGCAGGCTGTGACGTTTCCCGTCGATCACCGCCTCGGCGAATCCCTTACCGAGCGCGTCATAAAGAAGCTGGTAGTATTCCCCTTTGCGCCCGTGCACGACCGGTGCCGTGAGCAGAATCGTATCGGATTTCGCGAGCGTTTTATGTACGGCGATTTCAGCCTTGGCCATCTCGCCGACCAAACCCAATATCTCGTCCGGAGCGAGCTTCTCGATCTCGCGCCCGCACACCAGACATCGCGGCCGGCCAAGCCTAGCAAACAGCACGCGCAGATAATCGTAGATCTCGGTGACGGTCGCGACCGTAGATCGCGGATTGCGCCCCGCCGATTTCTGGTCGATCGAGATAGCCGGCGAAAGCCCCGTGATCTCGTCAACGTCCGGCTTCTGCATGGTATTCAAAAACTGCCGTGCGTATGCCGAAAGGCTCTCCACGTACCGCCGTTGCCCCTCCGCAAAGATCGTATCGAACGCGAGCGACGACTTGCCCGATCCGGAAAGTCCGGTAAACGCGATCATCCGGTTGCGCGGCATCGAGACGGAAATATTCTTCAAATTGTGCGTCCGCGCGCCCGACACGGTGATCCACTCGCTCGGCTTCCCCGCCTCAATTCTTCCTGCTCCCCTCTCAGAGGGGAGCTGTCGAGTCTGCTTGTCACGTCGCTCGCGAGCAACGTGATGAAGTGAGGGGTGGTCCCTTCCTACTCCCTTTTCCCTGTCTCCTGCTCCCCTGCCGGAGGGGAGCTGTCTCGTACTCGAGACTGAGGGGTGGGAGGACTCAACTTCAGACTGTCTCGTTTTTTTCGCCACACCCAAAACCGCCGGTTCCATTTCCGGTTTCATTGCCTTCTTCGCTCGCTTTTCCGCCGCCTTATCGGCCGCCGTTTTCTTCTTGGTCATCGAGACATGATACCACGGATTAAACAAGATGGCAACAATCAAAAAAACAGTATTTTCACCAAAGAGAATAGAGCTCACATTATATCTTCTTGGAATGTTCGAGAGTTCCAAGAATAACGAACAAGAACAACAATCCGAAGTTCGAGTCCCAAAGGAAGTGATCGAGAAGAAGGCTTGGGATGAGTACAAGGAATATTTCTACATTCGGAAAGACAGTTGTTCGTTTGAACGATTCCGGTAACCAGGTTGAGATTCCCGCTCCTCGATGAGGTCCGAGGACAGGCTTCGCGGGAATGACAACATTTTTGGTTTTCTTTTGCAATGATGACACTTCTCTATTTTTCGGTATGAAAAGTGAAAAGAAAAAACACAGCGAAAGGACGAGTCCGGGAATGCCGAGTTCGGAACAAACGAGAAGCAAGACGTCATGGGCGGGTTGGATATCCCAGATCGGACGATCAGGATGTAATCGGATCAGTTCCGCTGTCTCGTTTCCTACACCGACTCCGAGGAAGGAATGGGCACGGACGATTTGGAAAGCGTCACGATAGGTCGACATCCGGTCGACGACCGATCCTTCCCTATCGACGACTCCCCCGTCGAAACGAGGAAAGACGGTCTCATGCAGTATGCCTGCAAATATCACGGTCGAAATGACGATGGTCGAGAAATAAGCACATCTATACCGTCTTGTCATCCCGGGCTTGCCACGGTCGCTCGCGAGCGAACGTGACTTGACCCGGGATCCAGTATTTATAATTTCCTGGATTCCGGCTCGTAGGCCGGAATGACAAATACATTTGTTCCATGCTGTTTTCAAAGAGAGAAACACAAACCCGAGCGCGAACCCTCCCCACGCGAGACGGGAAAAAGAAACAATGAGACCCAGAAGAATGATGAGGATACCGAAGAGACTTGCGACCCATTGAAAATAAGCATACCAACCACACCCCTCCTCAATCCTCACCACACAAAGAGGAGGAGGCAAAAATTTTCCAAGCCATGTTAATGTATTATAGTTGCAAATATTTAAGGTTGCCCGCTCCCCTTTCAGAGGGGAGCTGTCGAGTCTGCGAGACTGAGGGGTGAGAACAAAGGAATCAATCCGCTCAGTTACTATCAACAGAACCACCGCAAGAAACAGCCCGTATAAGTTCGGATGGGGAAAGGTTCCATACGCTCGCAGGAACCGTCCCGTATCGTTCTTCAACACCGACGTCCCCGACTGCCACGATTCGTATGCGCTCGTCCCGAGAAGCGTCGAAGAAAACGTCTCCTGCGTCAGGAATTGTCCGATTCCGATGACTGACTGGATCATTGCCGCCACGAAGAGCACCAAGACGATTTGTTTCATCTTCCCCCGTCGTACCAGATCACGCGTCATAATGAACGCATCCGCGGCGAGCAGGATCTTCACGAACGTATACCCGGCCAAAGCAGTATCCTGCGCCCAGATGATCGACAGACCCGACCAGAGAACGAAAAGCAGAAGAAACGCATCTGACTTTCGCTCCCGCCACATTTTTTTCATCCGGACACCGATGGATTCGCTTTTCAATGCCTTCGCCTTCAGTAGCGCTCCGAGAACGATCGCACACGCCAGAACCAAGGATGACGCATATATCCCGATCGTCCCGTACTGCCACTTCCCACCCCCGATAATCGGCTCACGCCACAAATACACCGTCTGGAACGGTAGGATGAAGAGGAACAGGAAAAAGAGATCGTCCTGAAGCTTTTGCATGTGGCAAATCCTTTATTATTGCCCATTATAGCACTTTCTGGTAGAGTAAGGACAGTCGGATATACTATCATTTCATCTCCTTTTCGACATTCCCGTTTCTCTATTCCCGTATCCTATGATTCTCATCACCCTTTCCGGCACCGACGGGTCCGGAAAATCGACCCAGCTTGCGCTGCTTCGCGACTATTTCGAACGAATGGGCAAGAAAATCGCGTATTTTCATGCGGTTGAATTCTCGCTTGCCAACCGATGGCGTCGCAAAGCGAGTGGCGAGACGGAATTTACATCCGGGAAGGATGCGGCTGTCACCAGGGCGTCATTCGCTTCCTTGTTCCTTCGCAGGTTATTTCTTGTGATTGACCTGTTCCGATTCCGGTTTCTGCTGAATTCTCTTCGAAAAGACGGGACCGATATCCTCCTCTCGGATCGTTACTTCTACGACTCGTTCATCAATATCGACTATCTTTCCGGATCGAAGAACGCACGTTGTCTCGCCTTGAAGATGATTCCACGCCCCGATACCGCTTTTTTTCTCGATGCAACGCCCGAAGCGATCATGCGTCGTGAACGCGTTCCGGAGCAGGGTATCGATTACATCACCGCGAAACGTGATCTCTTCATGTCGAAACGGGCCGAATGGAACCTCGTCCGAATCGATGCGAACAGAACCAAAGAAGAGGTCTATGCCTCCATCCTGGAAACATTGAATCGCTAATACACCTCCATGAAAAACTTCTCACGCGCACTCGTCTGGCTCACTGTCTCGGAGATCGTCTTCAACGCCTCGGGGTACGTCATCCACTCCGTTGTCGGTCGGTTGCTCGGCCCGGCCGATTACGGTCGGTACGGTCTCATCGTGAACCTCACGACGACCGTCATCATCCTCATCGGCAACGGTATCCCGACCGCGATGTCGAAATACCTGAGCGAAGTTTTCGAATCGCATCCGGAAAAGATCCGCGGTATCAAACGCAAGACGATACTCCTGCAGACGGGCATCATGGCTCTCGTCACGCTCGCCTTCTACCTCGCGTCCCCGCTTATCGCGACCCTCCTCGGCGACCAGACCCTCGTTCCGCTCTTTCAGCTCTCTTCGCTCATCATCCCCGCCTTCGCCGCCGCCTCGTTTTATTTCTATTACTTCACCGGGCTTCATTTTTTCCAGCTCCAGGCCGCCCTCAAGTCGACCCGTGCGATCACCCGGATGACGTTCATCATCCTCTTGGCGTGGTTCTTCGGGGTCAAAGGCGCCGTCGCCGGATACATCGTCTCCCCCCTCGTCGTCTTCGGCGTCGCGATCGTCCTCGATATCATATGGACGGGAAAGTATTTCCCGGAAGTCCGCACGAAGAAATCCCCCGATTTCCCCGCGAAGAAGCTCTTCGACTATGCCTGGCCGTTGACGCTGTTCCTCCTCTTCTATCAGCTCATCACCTCGCTCGACCTCTTTCTCGTGAAGTCACTCATGCAAAACGACCGGTGGACCGGACTCTACAACGCCGTCATCACGGTCGGCAACATCCCATATTATCTCTTTTACGCGTTGACCATCATCCTCCTGCCCGCCATCGCCAAGACCTCCACCAACCGCGACGCGACCGAAACTCGCGCGCTCGTGAACAAATCGCTGCGCCTCCTTGCGCTCATCCTCTTCCCGACGGTCACCCTCCTTTCCGCGTTCTCGGGTCCGATCATCAACCTCTTCTACGGCGGGGAATACTCGGCCGCTACCAGATCGATGGAAGTCTTCGCGGTCGGCAACGGCTTCCTGACCGTGTTCTACGTCCTCGCGTTCGCCGTCTCCGGCGCGGGACTGGTCATGATTCCGATGTACGTTTCCGGAGTCGGACTCCTCGCCTCGATCGGGCTCAATCTCCTCCTGATTCCCCCCTTCGGCATCGTCGGATCCGCGATCGCCACGACCATCGTCACATTCATCCTCATGGTCGGCATGCTCCTCTTCACCGACAAACACTTCAAAGTCCGTATCCCGCTCAAGCTCTGGGTCGTCTCACTCGGCTCTTCCGCGCTCATCGTCATACTCTCGCGATTCGCCCCGAAGGGATCGATTACCTTCATCCTTTCCGGAGGCATCCTCTTTGCGCTTCACTTCGGCATCCTCCGGTTCTTCGGCGTCCTCGTGGATTCCGACATCGCCCCGCTCCTGAAACTCCTTCCGACCAAGTTGAAGCGATAGTCGGCAGACTATCAAAAAAATACGCCTGTCTTTTCAGAGAGAGGCGTATCGGAATTTCATATTTTCCTTTTTCAAAATCAATTCAGATTCAGTATTATATGATCAAGAGCATCCGACGAATTGAGGTCGACATACGATGCGACCGATACGGATATCGGCCCGACGGAGACGACCACGACGCATGATTCATTTCTCAAGTCCCGCTCCCTCATCCACGTCTCCGGAAAATCGTTCCTGAGCACTCCGACCGGGACTTCACTCCATCGTTTGAAAAATTCATCTACAAGTGCGATATGATTCTCCCCCCTGAGTTGTCGCCGCAGCTCATCCGAACAGAATTCTTCCAGATGAGATACGAATTTTTCATTGAGAAAATTATCATCGAATCGCTCATCCTCCATATGGACCATGAAACGTATCAAGGCGGCATTTCCGCATAACCTCTCATCATCCTCGAAAATCCTTTTCAGATAAAGGACATTCAGGACATCTCCGAAGAAAAATGTTCGATTGTTCATTGTGAAGGTTCCGGTTGGGTTCCCGCAAGCGCCGCGGTGGGCAAAGCCGTTTTTCAGCATCAGTATAGCGTATTTTTCAGAAATGAAAAGGCATATCCCAAGAATATGCCTGTTTTCAGTGTGATGGGTTACAGCCTACCGGAGAATCTTTTCGCGGATCGGTTTACGAAACGTTATCAAGAGCCAGGCGATAATAACCCCAGCTATCAGGCTTACCGAGATAGCGACATAGAGCGGACGCGGGAAGTAGTATGCCGTCACGACGTGCTCCCCTCCTGAAAGTGGGAAACTGAAGAATATGCCGTCACGCGTTATCGGGACCGGGGTCCCGTCGACGTCCACCCTCCAGTTCGGATCGTATTTGAGATACGTTCGAACCACCGAGTCCGCGGGATTGTTCACACGCATGACGATCCTCCCCTCGGTCTTTTCGACGTACTCGCCCGGCAGGTCGTTTCTGATCAGGTCAAGCGTCTTTTCGGTCAAATGCGTTATCGTGCCGTCCTTTCGGGAAATCGCGACGATGCCGATATCGACGAGCTGCTGGAAATTCTCGCTCGGTATCTTGTCGTACGATTTCTTGATATCCCCCAATCCCAGACGCTTGTAGATATCGATGTACGACTTCTCCTCGAACTGGCTGTATCCGAACGGACTCCAGGAATCATAATAGAGCGATTCCATACCCTCCACCCGTACGGAACCCAGAACGACACGCCGGTTCGCCAGCTCCGCCGGGATGGTCGCTACCTTATAATCCGATATATCCTTCAATCGGAATTCGAGCACATCCTTACTGAAAGTGACGAGGTCGAAAAAAACGATGCAGGCGAGCAGCAGTTGCACCGCGAATACAGACTGCCACGCGACCTTCGCCGGAATGAATTTCCTGATGATCAGATACAGAATGACAACGGCGATGATCGACCCGGTGATGATCGCGAGCACTGGAAAATATCCGTACGATACGATGGTATGAAGCGACGTCCGCTTGGCCATCTTCGCAACCAGGCTATCGTCGGCATTCAATCGCTCAATAATGAACAGATAGACGACCGGAGGAATCAGGAATACCGCCCCCATACGGAGGTGCTTCGGGGAAATCGCCCTGATGTTTTCAATAAACAAGGCCGCCAGAAATGCGACTCCGAAACTCGACAAAGCGACGGTCCGTTCCCAATCCCGAAACAGCGTCAATAGCGGCGTGCCCGCCGGAACGAGATGATTGTACTTCAGAAACGAGAAGATGAGAAAGATCCAGATGAACACGTACGCGGCCACGACGTCACGGGATTTTCTCAAGAGCGCGATCGCGAGACCCGCGAGCAATACCGAGGAAAGACCGAGATAGGTATAGATTTCCGTGTAGGTGAATCCCACATCGATTTTCTTGCCCTGAAAATGCACGTACCCACCGAGTAAGTATGGGACGAAGGAAAAGACGGCCATCGACGGCGTGAGCGAGCCCTTGAGATAATCCAGATCCACCTCGCGACTGCTGCCGCCGAAAAGCCCGAATGTGGGCAGGATCTGCGGGAACGATTCCACGAAGACGAGCGCGACAAGGAGCAAGAAATAAAATGTGAATGTACGAAGCCGCATCTTCCTGAACCCGAGGACGGCCATGTACGCGAACACTCCCATACCGACGATGATCGCCGACTGCATATGACCCCACAGGACCGCGTTCGTGAGCACGAGCGACTGCAGGACGATCAGACCCGTCTTCCGTCTCTCGAGGAACAGATCGGTCAACAGGAGCGCCGTCGGGATCAGGAAAAAGGCCATCACGATATTGAAGTGTATCTGATGGTCGATGGAAAAGGTGTTGAAATAATAGATGACGTTTCCGACCGCGAATCCGAGAAGGCCCATTCCTTTGCGCCGCAACAGGAAAAAAAGAGACAGCGACCCGAGCAGGTATTCCGCCACGTGCAGCACTTTGTAAGAAATCTCCGGACCGAAGACGAGGATGCTTCCGACATTCACCGGATTCAGGTAGGAATTCTCCAGGTCCGCGTAGATCGGAAACCCGGAATACAGGCGTTCCGTCCAGAACGGGAACGTATGATGATTGACGATCTGATCATACAGATACGCCCGTGCCGGAACATATTCTATCTCCGCGTCACTCCCCCAGAAATAGTGCGTCGCGGTCAGAAACGGCCCGTAAAACAGCACGTACGTCGAACACGATATGAGGATCGCGAACAGTAAAATCTTGTGTCGGACGATGAATTTCATATCTAGTTCGATCAGAACGCATTCAAGAGCGAAACGACCGTCCGGACGTCTTCCTCGGTATGAAAGGACGAGATAGGCAGACTGAGTGTCGTCTCATGGATCAGGTCGGCGATCGGATACTCCTCACCTTCGAAATGGCTGCATATCGCCTTCTGACGATGGGGCGATATCGGATAATGGATTTCCGTCTTCACCCCGTTCTCAAGCAGATATTGTCTCAGCTCGTCACGCTTCGGATGACGGATATTGTAGATGTGATAGGTGTCGAAGAAGCGCTCATCCACGACCGGCTTGATAAAATCATCTTTCAGTCCCTCGTGATAGATGGCGGCGAGCGACCGCTTGTGCGCGATGGTCTCATCGAGCCGTTTCAGTTTCACACGCAAGAGTGCCGCCTGCACCTCGTCGAGCCGGGAGTTCGTCCCGATCAGGTCGTTCTTATACTTGATTTCCGACCCGTAATTGCGGAGTTTCCGGACCGTCGCGGCCGTTTCCGGATCCGTCGTGGTCACGGCCCCCGCTTCACCGAGCGCGCCGAGGTTCTTGGTGGGATAGAAACTGAACGCCCCGGCGTCGCCGAACGACCCGGCCTTTTTTCCGAGAAAGCACGATCCGTGCGCCTGCGCGCAGTCTTCCACAAGCCTGAGTCCGTGCCGATGAGCGATGCCTTTGATCTTGTCCATCTCGGCGCATTTCCCGTACAGATGGACGATCATCAATGCCTTGGTTTTGTCGGTAATCTTCTCCTCGATCCGTTCCGGGTCGATATTGTATGTCCGGATATCCGGCTCCACGAGGACCGGCTTGAGTCCGGCATCGAATATGGACAGGATGGTGGCGATATAGGTGTTCGACGGGACGATCACTTCGCTTCCTTCCGGCAGGTCGAACGAACGCAGCGAAAGCTCCAACGCGTCGAGTCCGCTCCCGACCCCGACACAGTGTTCCGTTCCGACATACGCCGCGAAGGACTCCTCGAAACTCAAGACGTTCTTGCCGAGCACATACCATCCGGATTCCAGCACTTCCCGGAACGCCGCCTCCAGTTCCGGAAAGAACGGTTCGTTCGATTTCCCGAGATTCTCGTATTCGATCATATTCATGATTGCGGTTCGTCGATATAATCGTCCGGATCGTAGTACTCGCTCACCAAGGCGAGGAGTATCGCGTTCGGCGAGAAATCGTACATGGTTCGGAATTCCTCGGGACCGAGAATCAGGATCTTCTCCGGCTCGTCCAGGTCGTAGATGCCGATCGATTTCCCGGTGTTCACCTTCACCTTGCAGCTGCCGCTCACGCACACGAGTGCCGTCCTGTTGCGCTTGTGCCGATGGTTCCCGCGATCGTCCGACACGCCGTAAATGAAGAATATCCTCCGTATATCGAACGGGACGACTTTCTCGATCACCGTCAGACTTCCGCGTTTGTCGACGAAGGTTTTCGCCCGTAATATTTCTGCCATATCCGTTTCCGTTTATATGCGTTTACGCCGCCGGTTCGTCCATCGGGACCCGTCGCCGCAACCACACGAATTTCTTCTGTGTCGAATAGTTCCAGAAAAAGGTCACCCCGAGTCCGACGACGAAGAAGAAGTTCGCGACCAAAATACCCTCGCCGAAGGCGTTCGTACCGGTCCAGACGATCGCGGCCTGGATCAGGGTCGCCACCATCACGATCACGTAGAATTTGGCGAACGCGAGAAGCGAGACACCGATGGCCGTATGTTTGCGGTCATGGAAGGTATAGAAATTATTGAGCAGATAGGACGTGACGATGGCGAACTGATCGGCGAGAATCGTCGCCCACGCCGGATTCATGTGAAACACGGCGATGAACACGTTGAAAAGGACGGCCTGCAGTACTATACTCGACAGTCCGACCATGCCGAAACGGACGATGCGGAGACTGTTGGCCGGGTCGTATGTTTTCCGGATCACGAAATAGAGTTTCAGATCGCCCAAGAGTTTTTCCTTGAAGAGGCCCCACGGCGTGTAGTTCGATATTCCGTATTCGCGCGAATAATGCGACACCGGCACCTCGACGAACGTGGCACCGACGATTTCCAGTTTCTTGATCATCTCGCCGAGAATCGAGGCGTTCTCACTCAGGAGGGTTATCTTGTCCATGCATTCGCGCCTTATGAGACGGAAATCACAGTCCGTATCACGGATCGGAAGCTCGAAGACGTACCGGCTGAATCGGGCATACATATCACCGAGGAAGTGACGGATGAAACCGTCCCCACGGTTCGTCTTGTACCCGTTCACGACATCGGCTCCGGTATCCACGTGCCGTTGCACCAAAAGCGCGAGCTCGCGCATGTCGTATTGCGCGTCCCCGTCGGTATAGAATATCCAGTCCTTGGTCGCGGCCGCGAAGCCGTATTTGATGACCGCGTATCCTTCGGTATTGTCCGTCTTGTCCACCACGACCAGATCGGGGTGACGTTCTTTCATCTCGCGGATTTTCGCGAACGTGCCGTCCTTCGAATTCCCGCCGTGTATAGCGATGACTTCGACCAGATCGGCCACTTCCGCACCGACCTCGTAGGCCGCCTCAATCTGCTTTTCTACCGTCCCCTCGTCGTTATAGAACGGGAAGAATATGGACAACGAATCGAGTTTTGCGGACGTTATGGGATCGTTTTGCATATGATGAGCACAGATTCGTTGACGGATGGAATACGTTTTCTACGACCCGCACTACAGCCGCCACAATAGCCGAATAGTCTTTATTATAGCGGTTTTTCATCTTTTGTACAGACCATGAATTCACACGTTCTGCCAAAGCATCATCCTCAAAATTCCAGTCTTTCAAAAAGGTTGGTTTAGAGCCTATCCGTTAGGGTCTCCGTCACGAGCCGTACGAGCTTCGAACGGAAAGGCGGGTAACCCGCGGAGCCCTATCGAGATAAGGCGACAAGGGGTACGCGCGTGTACGCCGAAGATCGTAGGCGCGGGAGGTATGTTCCTAACGGATAGGCTCTTAATTCCGACTCCCCGAATTTCCCCATCGAAACACGACGACGTCGCCGCGGATCAATGGATCACTCTGCCGGTCCATGTTTTTGTACATGAAGTTCTCGGCATCGCGTGAGACGTAGTCCGTATCGTTATCGGACATGATTATCCAACCGGTCGGATACTGGCTCATAAGCGACTGCAGTTCCGCGACGGAAAGTTTCGCGGTCGAAAGTTCACCGCCGAAATCGTAGACCGGCGCGTGCATGCCGCTCAAGTAGTAGTTCCGGAAATTCCGCGTAACGACGACTTCCCCTTTCGTGGCGTTCTTTCGGAAAAATTGGAATATCTTCCGGTAATTCGCGCTACTCGAAGTCGACGTCTGATGATACGTGTTGTTCTCCTCGAAGAAATATCCCCAGTTGGGGACCAAGATCGCGAGCGCGACGGTCGACACGAGGACGGCATGCTTCCATTTCGACGAAAGCAGCGCCTTCGTCTCGCGTACAACGGCATATCCTCCGGCGGCGATGAGGATCATCAGGAACGATTGCGCGAAGAAGATATACTGATGCCCCTCGTTTCGTCGCCAGAACCATATCGCCATGACAAGCGGCACGAGAAACGACGAGAGCAGCCAGACGGATTCCCGCTCCTTTCCGAATTTCCTGATGAGCATCCACGCCCCGAGAAGGGCGAGGACGATCGCGAAGATCGGTTCACCGTAATCGGAAACCACGTACCCGAGATACGAATAGTGATTGTCGAACCAGGTAAGCGTCCCGAGAGAGAATTTCACTTTCTCAGGCACCGCGATCACGAGGGCGAGCGCAGCCGCGATCCCGGCCGCCGCCGTCACCACATACTTATTCCGATACCCGTTCCCCTTCCGCCACTCGATCACGGCCATCGCGAGGACATAGACACCGAAGATCGGGAGGATATTGGCCGTCAGCTGATGCGTCATCGAGCTCGCGATGCCGAAGAAAATCGTCGGAACCAGAAAGAGGGCATTCGTCCCCGTCTTTTTCCAGATCGTGCGGACGACCTTCAGTTTCCCCTTGTACTCGTTCTCATAAAAAAGGAACAGCGAGGACGAAAACAGGAGGAATACCGGAAAAAACATCGCGTACATGCGGAGCCTCCGATCGAACTCGAGTCCGGAAACGGAAACCGCGAAAAGGAACGCGGCGAACAGCCCGACCGTACGCCGACCCGAAAACTTCCAACCCGCGAAAAACATGGCCGCGATCGAGATCACGCCCCACAGTGCCGACACCGATCGGGCATTCGCCTCCGTCGGGGACAGAAATCTGAAAACTTGTGCCACCTGCCACTTGTAGATATTGGCTCGTTCATCGCGGGCATCGTTCCCGTTCACGATCGCCGCCTTTCCGTCATTGAAGTCCCACGCTTTCCACTCCCCGGTCTTGAAATAACCGTAGGAAGAATTGATGTCCAGGAACTCGTCAGCGACGAACGAGTTATTTCCGAGTCCGAAGAACCGGAGCGCCGCACCGAGCACGAGAATCGCCACGAATATCTGGAGTTTCCTTTGCCGTATCAGTTTCATCAACATATGGGTCGCGTTAACGTTTTATGATATTCGTCGATTACGTTCTCACTTCTCCCCCGAAAAATTCTCCTCCGAAAAATGCCCCGATCAATTCCCGTCGTCTTCCTCATCCGCCGTGTCGTTTCCGGTATCGTTTTGCCGCTGCCACCACTCGCGCCACGTATAGCGAGGAAGCGCGGCCGTGGTCTTCGTCGTCGAGGTATCGAAAATCTGACGCTCGTCCTGGATCGCTTCCGGTTTGGGGCGGAACTCGATCAGCGTGAGCGTTCCGAATTCCCGAGTATCGATGGTATCATACTTGTCGAGATACTTTTTGGTCGCGCCGGACAGGTCCGACTGCGTCCGCAGGATCGTGACATATATCCCCTCCCTGTATATGCCGTCGAATCCGAGCACACCGTTCTCCACACCCGAGCGATCAAGCAGATATTTGAGCGCCCGCCGATGTTGGGGCTCACTGAACATATAGACCGGATATCCGTGCTCGTCGGATCTCGATTTGAGGTATGCGACGATGGTCGATTGCTGTCCAAGAGTCACCCGGGTGAGTTCCTTCAAAATCCGATCCGGCGCGATCCGGACGGATTCCGTTCCGGCTCGTCCTAGCTGTTCGAACCGCTTCGTCAGACGATAGAGATTCGAACAGGCGAGCGTCGCGATAGCGACAGCGGTCATGAGTATCACGAAGCGTTTCCATGGAAGGAGTTTCCCTGCAGCTTCGGAAAGGAATCCCAGAAGAAGGAACGGGATCGGCGCGGTGACAAGAAAGAACCGCGGAGCGAATCCATACGCAAGCGGCAAAAAAACGAAGAACGGGACCAGAAACCACAGGATTGAAAGCAACAGTACATCCGATTTTCGTCGGTTCTTTTCATTCCGAATGAGGTATCCGAGAGAAACGAGTGAGGACACGAAAATGACCAACGCGAGGATACCGTATTTCAACCCCCTCATACAGGCCGAATTGCAGGTAACGAACGAACCGTCCTGCGAGGAAGTGTTTCCGAACGAATAGAACCCACCGCCCTCATACCCCGAAGCGACGACCATATAGCCGAGCGCATGTTCCGTGGTATCCTTCACGAGTTTCCCGGCAAGAGAATGCTGACCTTGTGACGATTTGTTCGTGACTGCGGCAATGAACGCCTTGGAATTCGCTCCCCCCGTATCGATTTCGTTCAAGACGACCGGAACATAGAAAAAGAGTCCCGCCGCGAGCGCGACCGTCCATACCTTCCACGGGAATCGCGGTCTTCTGATGAGGAGGAAGGCGGCCGTGACGACCGGCAGGGTCAGAAACGCCAGAAAGTGCAGATGGGTAGAGAATCCGATCGCGAACGCGGCGAGCACGAACCATCTGCCGGCATGTCTCGCCTCGGGCTCGACGGACCGGAGCAAGGCGTAGAATCCGAGTAACGCGAAAAACGGGATGGGATTCGGATTCCATGCGAATCGTCCATACATCGTCAGGAAGGCCGAGACCGAAAAGAGGAGCGTAAGCCCGAGAGAAAGACGCTCCGAGAAATATCGCCGCGCGAACAGAAAGAAAAGCGGGATGGAGAGGACGGACAGGATCGGCATGAACGTCGCCATCCCGACCGGTGTCGGACCGAAGAGCAGTCCGCTCAGGTACTGCAGGTAGTAGAATCCGGGACCGAGACGGAGCGACGTGCCGCCAGCCTTCATCCCGAGCAGCGTCAGATCGCCGGGACCGCCGAAGAGGGCGTCATCCACGACCCGGGCATCCCGCGCCTGGTCGAGTTCGAAATGCAGCCAGTCGGGAAAATGAGAGAATCGGAGAAACGCCCCGAGAGCGATGATCAGCATGAGAAGCGACATCCCGACGGAAATCCTGCCAAGAAGGGCTTTCTTTTCCTGTGACATTGTGGTAACGTATCGGGTATTAGAGGTCCGTTTCCGGACCGAATTTCATAAAAATTGTACCGCTTTCCGCCGAAGAAAGCAATCATCCTATGTGGTTTTTCAAAACGGCCGATCGGAGGGAAGTCATCGCGCTTGCGACACTCGCGACGATGTTCAACATGAACTGTTTTCTCTTCATTCTCAAGTTCATACCGCACGTCCCGAAAATCGCGTTGCTGTCCGATCGGAATTTCTTTCTCATTTCGTTGCCGATCTCATCGCTCCTGCTGCTCGCCGGGATATTCTTCTTCAATCCGTTCCACAAGGTCCGGGATTGGTCATCGAAACTCCTCTTATTCCTGTTTCCCACGGTCATCGTTTTCGCGATCGTCTGGAACCGAGGCGATTTGATTCCGGATTCGGCCAAGATATTCGTCTGTTTCTCTGTTCTCTTCATCGGGGCGTATTATGCGGTGAGGGTGATCGGGAAACGCTCCGATATGCTTCACTCGCCCTCGATCGAAGAACCGTCACCCTCACGATGGGTCCGCAACCAGGGTTTCTCCCGACTGGCGACCGTCATCGCCCTTACCGCGGTCTTTTTCGGATTCGCTATCCGCGATCTCGGAACCTTCGCGGCCGTCGATGAGGCGCTCTGGCTCTACGGCCGCATTCCGAAATACTGGAATGCGTTTGCCAGCCTCGAACCGGCAAAGACGAATATCAGCGACAAACCGGGCATCACGGTCGCCCTCACGACTGGCTTTGGGCTTCTCAGCGAAAATAATCCCAAAGCCTGGAAAGATCTCGAGGGGAACTACCGTCATATCGACGACTTCTTCCGCCTGTTCCGTCTGCCGATCGTCGTCCTCGCGACACTGCTCCTGCCGCTCTTCTACTATCTCTTGGAGCGACTTTCCGGAAAGACGTCCGCCCTGTTCGCCTATTCGTTCATCGCCCTTTCCCCTGTCACGATCGGCATGACGAAGATCATCAATCCGGATTCGCTCTTGTGGCTTTTCGCCCCGCTTTCCCTCTTCGCCTATCTCGCCTACGTCAAACGGCGGCATCTCGGGTTTCTCTTACTGTCCGGCGGCCTGCTCGGACTCGCGCTCCTCACGAAATATGTGGCCAATATCCTTTTTGTCTTCGTGCTCGGCATCATCTTTCTCGAATACGTGTTTCGCAAGGAAGAGGAACCATTCCTGGTATACCTCAAACGCTCACTGCTCGCCTATGCCGTCTGGACGTTCACCGCGATATCGGTCTTTTTCGTCCTTTTTCCGGCAACCTGGGTAAAGCCGGTCAAGATACTCAACGCGACCATCTTCTCGCAGGCATTCGAAAAGGTCACGTATCTGTTCATCGCGCTGTTCGCGATCATTCTCGCCGACAGCCTCCTGAACCGGTCCCGTTTCACCGGGGCGATCGCGGGATTCCTTCGCAGGAGATACCGCTTCGTCGCCCTCTCAATCGGCATCATCTGGACGATGTTCTTTCTCTTCGTCACGACGGACGTCTGGACCGGGATGAAGCCGTATGATTTCATGACCATCCTCGCCGCGCCGAAAACCGTCCTGAAAGGGGCCAACATCTTCGGCGTCTTCGCGTCCAACGCGTATCCGCTCGTCTTCGGCGTGACCCCGTTCGTATTTTTTCTTCTCATCGCGGCGTCATTCATCGCCATCCGCAAACGACACCTTCGCACGGCGGCGGGAAAATTCGTTTTCTTCGGCGTCCTCTTCATCATGCTCTACTATGCGGGTACCACGATCAGCAAGGTCGGCGCGATCACGCGCTACCAGATCATGCTCTTCCCGATCGCCGGAGCGATCGCGGGTATCTCGCTTTCCTTGTTCCTGAAAACCCTGTTGAAGTCGTCCGTTGGAAACCAGCCATGGTCCGCGAAACTGATTCCGACGATTCTCGCCGTAATCATCGTTTCCGGTTTGACAACCCTTTTCATGACACCCTTCCCGCTCAGTTACGCGTCCGTCCTTCTCCCGAGACAATACGGCCTCGATGTGAAGGACATGGGAGAAGGGAGCTACGAAGCGGCACAATATCTGAACTCATTTCCGGACGCATACAAGCTTGTCATCTGGAGCGACAAGGACGGTGTCTGTAAATTTTTCAACGGCGTCTGCAAGTCCGGATTCGATTGGAGCGCCTATTCGAAAATCCATTTGGACTATTATGTCGTCACGTCCGGCCGGGAGAGCCGCACCGGAAAATTCGTGGGTTCCGCGGTCCGGAGCGCCCGGAGCGACACCATCCGTCTCGACGAATTTTATGACCGGACCGATCCGCAGTGGGAGCTCCTCATCAACGATCGACCGTCGCAGTTCATAAAGATCTTCCCCAATACGCAGTAGTCACGAACCGACAGGCGGAAGCGCGCTCGGATTCGACCTCGGACCATGTTTCAGGTATAAAAATAAAGACCCGTTTACGGGTCTTTATTTTCTCTCATGAAATATCACTTCGCGTACGCTCCCGCCGCATTGTTCGAAGCCCATTTCTGCAGCCATTTCTGCTGCGTTTTCCCGAGACTCTTCGTGTAAAGCGATGACTCGGCGATCGCCTTGTCCATCGGCCACCCCTCTACGCTGTAGCGATAAAGCGCGACCGCGATACCGGTACGCCCGATACCCGCCGCACAATGGACGTTTGCGGGCTGATTTTGCGGATCCGTCACGAATTTCAAGTACTGATCAGCCTGTTCGTTCGTGGGATTACCGCCATCCTTGATCGGAAGGCTCAAGAAACGAAGTCCCAACTCGTTGAATCCGGGCAGCTTCGAATCGACGGCATACTGGTTATCCTTCTCCCCGTCCTGACGAAAATCGACAACGCTCTTCCATCCGTTTTCCTTCATCCAGCGGAATTCGTCGAGGGTGGGCTGTTCGGAACGGGAGAGTTTTCCCGGAACCGGGATGGCAAACAGATTGAATTCGTCCTTGTTCGGGGCATTTTCCGGAACATTTCCCCGCGGCCCGACGAGTTCGGGATCTCCGGCATAGGCCGCATAATCATGCGTCACCGTATCGGCAACCGCGGTCTTCTTGATTGTGGCTTTCTTGTATTGGTGATACGCGAAATATGCTCCACAGGCAATCAGGATCACCGCCCCGACGGCGACGAGTATCATCGTCACGTTTCTTTTATTCATAGTGTCTGCTATAATGACTACCCATCATCGAACGCACTATATCATGGAAACCGCAAAAAAAATACCGGCTATCATCCGCTCGCTCTTCGGGAACAGAAAGAGGCTGACTTCGATTATCGGAATCATATTGATCGTTGCCATCGTTTTCTTCACGAAAGACGCCTCGTACGGCGCGTATCTGAAATATGTCAGAAGCCACGATAACGAACTGAAAATCGGCTTCGTCACGGACATCCATGCCGGAAACAAGGCAAGCAAGGAAAAGGGAAGCGGGCTGATCTACCCGATGCACTTCAGGGAGAACATGACCTCCGCGCTCGACGACATGAGAAACGACGACTATATCGTCACACTCGGTGACAACCTCGATGTGGAAAAAGGATGTCAGAAATACATCGACGAACTGCACAAGATGACGAAAAACTTCGACGTGCTGTGGACGAAAGGCAATCACGACAAGGATGCCTGTTTTCCGTCTCTCGAGTCCCGCGGAAACTACTACTCTGTCGACGTGAAGGATTGGCGACTTGTGGTCCTGGACAATTCGAGTTGGTATACCGACGAAGAGCGCGCCTCGAACGGGAGCCAAAACAGGATCGGATCGATCGATGCCGGACAGATGGCCTGGCTCAAGGATTCCCTGAAGACGGACAAAAAAATACTGATCGCCATCCATGTCCCGATCTGGGACGACAACGGCAATGGAAACTATTCCATGCGCACCGACTATCTCGACCTGAAGAAGATGCTCGAGGACAGCGGAAACGTGAAATATGTCCTCTCCGGCCATTACCACAACGATGACTGGAAACACGAGGAGAACGGTATCACCTATTACATTCTCCCCTCGATCGAACAGGAGGGTTCCGAGGGGTATCATATGACCCTGAAGCTCGAGTAGACGGGCGGCAGGTAACGCATCCTCCCTTCCGACCTCAAAAAACGGATACCCGCGTACGCGGGTATCCGTTCCGGTTTTATACGCACATCGTCACTCCCCTTCTATCCCGTATTCCTTCTTCTCCCGGAAAAACGACGGGGCACCGGCAAGACTGACGAGGATCTGCAGAAACCTGCCGAGGAGCGCCACCGCGAGCGCCGTTTCCGGCCGGATACCGATAAGCGGCAAGAACGCGTAATACGCCCACTCCTTGAGACCGATATTGTTCACCGAAACAGGCAGGCTTGAAATGATGCTGATAAGGAATACCACGGAAAGATACGGGACGATCGGCACCGGAGTACCGAGCGCCCAGAAGATGGTCATATTGAACAGTCCCACGCCGACGACCGCGAACACGACCGAAACGATGAACGTGTCCCGGAAGAATCTCATATCCGTATATCCGCCGATCTCTCCGAAGACGTTCCGTATCTTTTCCGGCAGGAATTTGAAGACATTCTGCAGATGCCGTCGCGCATAGAAGAAGAACGCGTCGACGACGAGAAAAACGGTCAGGAATATCCCGAATGCCGCGAACAGGTCCTGCGAGAACACCTCACGGAACCCGATTACCCCGAACAACAGGAACAGGATGATCGTCACGAAGAGTCCCATGAACCGCACGAACATGACGGTGGAGAACGCCGCGGCATACCGCTTTTCGGATTTCCCGAGAATATAACTCTGATAGGCGTCCCCGCCGAGAAACGACGGCAGGAAATTGTTCAGGAACAATCCGGCATAGAAATGTTCCCGCGCGTTTCCGAGCGTCATGGAGAATCCCTTATACTGCGAGGTGCGCCACCATCTCCGTACGCACAGTTCGACGCCGAAACCGTACAAAACGGTAGCCACGAGCAAGAATGGGATGGACGCCTTGGCAAACTCCCCCCACATCCTCGACCAATCGACCTGCCAGATAAGCAGTCCGATGAGCCCCGCCGCCACGGCCGACTTGGCGATCAGGAGAAGCTTTTTTTTCGGTTCCTTTTCGGGCATACGGTGAGATTTTACGGAAAGTGACTTCCAGGATACTATGAAGATGACCCGCATTCCAATGGTAGCAGGAAGCGTCTTTTTTCGATAGACCCGTCAAAAAACCCTATGAGAATCTATATCAGTCATCCGAGAGCGTCGGACTTCGAGAATGAACTTTATGCGCCCATTCGCGAGCATTTTTCCGAAAGCGGGCACGAGTTCATACTGCCGCATGAACACGGAAACGACGAGGAAACCAAATCGGTCATCCCGACCTGTGACCTCTTGATCGCCGAGGTCTCGAAGCCCGCGACCGGCGTCGGCATCGAGCTCGGCCGTGCCGAAGCGGCCGGCATACCGATCGAATGTATCTGTCACACCGGAAATATCCCATCCTCGTCACTCGATCGACTCGTCGACGAAATACATGAATACGATTCGAAGGAATCAATGCTGACTCTCTTCAAGACGATCATCGAAAAGCACGATCTTAATTGCAATTAAATCCGACATTATGAAAACCATACTGGTCGATGCCGCATTTACTTTTACGATAGACAGCGAAAGCGGTTTCCATATCTTTCAGGAATTGCATGATCTTCTTGATACGTTTCCGAATCCGAAGATTATCCTCACGAACGCGAACGACGAACAGCTTTTGAAATTCGGCATCGTCGATATGCCCTATCCCGTCTTTTCCCTGAAGCACGAACCGGACAAGGTCGTGCCCGAATATTTCGTAATAATGCTCGATCATTTCAACCTGAAACCGGAAGATATCGTCTATTTCGAACATGACCTGAATGCCGTACGAAGTGCGGAGTCAGTCGGCATCACATCGTATCACTACGATGCCGACAAAAAAGACCTCGTGTCGCTTCGAAATTTTCTCGAGCACAATGTCTAGAAACGATACCATCGTAATCGTCCCAGGTGCCCGGTATCCGAATTCCGAGAACCCGTTCATCCAATCGGTGATTGTGAAGCTGCTCGGTCTGTTCAATGTCATTCCCTCCCCTACCGACACCGAGGAAGAATGGATACGGGCGCTTGAGAACGGAAATCGCCAGATTATCCGATTCGTCTGGAGTGGACGCGCATCCGTGCATTCCGTCCGGAAGGCGGCACGAGAACTCGCCTCGCTGATCCGAAAATATCCTTCCGTCACCGTCGTTTCCTGCAGTCTCGGGACGCAGGTCGCATTATTGGCAACAAAACGCAATAACGATATCAGGAAGATTGTTTCACTTTCCGGCGTATATCGACGATCGGATACGCCGTTTCCGATCATCGACATCCGTTCTTCCGACGACCCGTTCGCAAATGTGTTTCATGCCATACTAAACCTGTTCTCTCTCACTTCGAAACCTACACAACAAATCATACTCGAAGGAATCCGGCACGACGAGTTCGGTACGGATGTGCTCCTTCAAAAGGGAAAATTCTCGGGTCGGAATATTTCCGACGTGATAGAATCATTCATCGATCCGTCTGTCTGATTTGACAGGGGCCGAATGCGCCCTTATACTGGCGCATATGAACTTCACAGTGAATACGACGAAGGGCATCGCGTGGTGGACCGCTTCCTGAATGAGGCGGATATTTGACGTTGTCACCCGATATCCCGCCTCTTTCCAGGGCGGTTTTATATTTGTTTATTCTATTCTTATGTCCCCGAACACATACTTCCTCTATCGCGGTGCATCGACCTTTTCCTGGCGACGCTCGATTCGGCTTTTCTATGCGATATTATCGCGTGTATTTCATTCCATTCATATTCAAATTTTATGACCGCATTCATTCATGACGACCACAAGACGAACAAAGAAATCCTCGGCGAACTTCCAGATAGCAAAGGCTACTTCGGCGAATACGGCGGACAACTGATCCCGCCGGAACTCAAAACCGCGATAGACGAGGTCGCGATAGCGTACGAAGAAGCGAAAAACGACCCCGCGTTCCAAAAAGAATATAGGGACCTCCTCTCGGAGTATGTCGGCCGCCCTTCCCCGATATTTTTCGCCAAGCGGCTTTCGGAAAAAATTGGCGGGGCGAAAATATTCCTCAAGCGCGAGGACCTGAACCATACCGGAGCGCACAAGATCAACCATACCCTCGGGGAAGCGCTCCTCGCGAAACGCATGGGAAAAACGAAGCTCCTCGCCGAAACGGGCGCCGGCCAGCACGGTGTGGCACTCGCGACCGCAGCGGCGCTCACAGGTCTCGACTGTGAGATCCACATGGGTACGATCGATATCGAGAAACAGCATCAAAACGTGTTACGTATGCGGATGCTCGGCGCGACCGTGGTTCCGGTAGAAAGCGGGGGGCGATGTCTCAAGGATGCGGTCGACAGCGCGTTCTCGGCATTCATCGCCGATCACGAACATACGTTCTTCGGCATCGGTTCCGTCGTCGGTCCGCACCCGTACCCGATGATGGTCCGCGACTTTCAATCGATCGTGGGCGAGGAGGCCCGTCGTCAGATGCTCGAACGGGAAGGGCGTCTTCCGGATACGCTCGTCGCGTGCGTCGGTGGCGGTTCGAACGCGATCGGTCTCTTCACGGCGTTCCTCGATGACGAAGTCGATATGGTCGGCGTGGAACCGGCCGGACGAAGTTTCAAGAAGGGCGACCATGCCGCGACACTGACCCTCGGGACGCCGGGTGCCATCCATGGCATGTTCACATATCTATTGCAGGACGCGGAAGGAACACCCGACCCGGTCCATTCCGTCGCCTCGGGACTCGACTATCCCGGTGTCGGTCCGGAGCACGCTCACCTCAAGGACACGGGACGCGTCACCTACGCGACCGCGACAGACAAGGAGGCGCTTCAGGCCTTCTCCGTCCTCTCCGAGACGGAAGGTATCATCCCGGCGCTCGAAAGCGCACATGCGGTGGCGTACGCGATGAAAATCGCACCGGATATGGACAAGGACGCGATCATCCTCGTCAACCTTTCCGGCCGCGGCGATAAGGACATCGACTATGTCGCGGATGTGATCGAACGTATATGATAGCATTTCTAAATATTATTCCCTATACGATTGTGTTTGCGAGCCCGCACTCGGGCTGCCTGCCCCGCGCATGCCAGGGTGGCAATTCAGCCCCCTCGGTCTTTGCGAGGGAGTCCTCGACCGCGGCAATCCAGAATGAGAGAATATGACATGAACCGCCACATCTCACCTTTCGCGAAAGGCGGAACTCGCGGAGACAAAGGGAGCAGATTTCTTAGAAATGGTAAAATCATCACTTTCACTCGATCCGACTCAGTTCGTAAATGTTACATCTGATACGCTATCGCGTATCAGATGTAACTCCGAATGACCCTGTTTTCAACCAATAAGACATAATATATCCCCTGATTCCGGTTCGATGCTTTACTGATTCCGGAAGGGCGCGAACGGACGACCGTCCGTTCGCGCCCTTCCCTGTTTTCCGCGCATTCCTGAACAACACAGCTAACCAAAAAAAAGACACACTGAGTGTCCGAGGTTTCTCTTCTTAGTATCTATCTCAAATCTCACCACGATAATAAGCCAAAAAATCCGTTTGTCGTCTGAAATCCGTACATTTCGGCTGCCCGCCCGAATCGCTACGCGAAGCGTTGCGGGCGGGCCCAGACCGTCTCGCCAAGCGATCGTCGCGGGCGGGCCCAGACCGTCTCGCCAAGCGATCGTCGCGGGCGGGCCCAGACCGTCTCGCCAAGCGATCGTCGCGGGCGGACAAACCCTTCAAATCTCCTCGGGTTACGACAGTAGCCCTCGACGATTTTCAGTGTTTTCGCTCGAAATGTACGGATTTCAGTTCGACATGAGATTTGAGAGAGATACTTATTCCTTTACGAAAAATGTCGGATTTCGCGAACGGATAGCCATTGTTTGAAATAGGTGCACCGCCCTGCCTCGTCGAGAGAAACCTGAAAAATGCCGTCCATCTCCACCCGGTTCCCGGTAGCTAAGACCGTTCTCGTCAGTCGAAAATGAATGATGCCGCATTTCTCGTTCTCCGCAAGAATCTCGTATGAATACTCGATATCCTTCTGATATTCCGGCGCGACTTCCCAGAGTCTCCGGATCGCATGGATATCCAGGCAAGGTTTGTCGAAAACCGTCTCATAATATGCACAATCCTCCGCGATCGTCGACATGACCCGCTCGACATCGCGGTTCTTCCAACCCTCCATGAACGCGTCCATCCATGCACTATATTTATTCATAATGAGTCAATTCTTCTATAATACTCCCCGATATTCCTCCACATACCGCTGAGACACTGATTTCCAACTCATCGATTCCGCCTTCGTGCGGCTGGCAACGGCCATACGGGCGCGGAGAGCGGGGTCGGCGATCAATGTGCCGAGCTTGGCCGCGAGGTCTTCCGGTGATTCCTTCTCCGCGAAAAATCCGTTCTCCCCGTCCGAGACGAGTTCTTCCGTCCCGCCAGTCACGGTCGCCACGATAGGAAGTCCGGATGCGATCGCCTCGAGCACGGTATTGCTCATCCCTTCGTTGAGTGACGGCATGCAGAAAATATCACATTCACGATATATTTCCGGAAGGTCGTCATGCGGTATAAGCCCGCGGAATTCCACGCGATCCGTCACGCCTGACTCGGCCGCGACCGATTCCAGATTCGCCCGTTCCCCACCCCCGCCAACGACGATCAACCGTGCAGATCCGGGAAGCGACTCCATCGCACGGATCAAAAACCGCATTCCTTTGCGCGGGGTAAGCCGCGAAACGACCAGGATACGTACGATACCGTCGGAAATTCGATTGCTTTCCGGCATGAACTGAATCGTATCCACGCCGTTTGGTATGACGGGAATATCACGCTTCGGATCGGTCACAAGTGCCAAATCGCGCAAACCGTCGCTGTTCGACACGACCCGCGAGGATCGGTGCCACACCAGTCGCACGATGGGACGAAGGATCGCATAGAGTACCGTAAACCGTTCACTGTATCCCGGGACGTCCGCACCCCGGAGCGAGACGACATATGGTAACCGGAACTCGAACCCGAGCACCATGGCCAGAAATCCGCACGGGACTGTGAAAAACGCGTGTATCAGGTCGAAACCGCGTTCCTTGCGGATGAGCTTTCGGGAAAAGAAATATGCCTTCCACGAATACGTGATCAGGTCGGTACGCGACTGATAGTGGAGATTCTTCGGATTCTTGCCGATCGGCAACCGATGAATGATGATGCGCTCCCCGATCGTCTCGCGGGAATACTCGTTTCCTACGGCCGAAGTGACAAGATGCACTTTGAGATCCGGTACCGACGCGAACTCACGCAAAAGATACGCGGTCGCATTCCCCGCCCCACCCCCGAGCGGAGGATACTCGTAATTCAGAAACAATACCTTCATAGAATGACCAATAATCAAAGCGTCAATCCGCCGCGTGTTCCTTCATCTCCAATTTCGATATGATTACGGAGAGAATCTTCTTCAGTTCGACCGACTCCAGTTCCAGCCCCTCAATCCTTCGGCTCATATCCGGATTGGCCTCAATAATCAGCTCCAGCCAGAAATGAGTCTCCTTAGCTTCTTTCCTTGAAATACGCAGGCGCATGAGTCTGTCCTTCTTGCCCAAGGCATCGTTCGCTTCACGATAATTCGCGCCCACTGAACCTGCCGACCGTATTATCTGACTGACAAGCTTATCATTGACGATATTTACAGGGAGCTCCCGGCACATCCGAATCACACGCTTTGCAAATATAAGAGTGCGCTCTTCTCAATCGAAATCTTTATGAGTTGTCGGGTCTTGATTCTTACTCATCACTCTCTCTTTTGATGATTGGATTTCGGTTGTTCTTCTCCCCATTGGTGATTGGAACTTGATTCTTGGTTATTATCGCTTAGGCAGTCTAGCGACCTATAGAATGGTATTCGAATCCAAGCCCTTTCATTTTCTTCGGATCATACAAGAGACGTCCGTCGAATACGACCGGCTCGCTCAGTGACTTTTTGATACGGTCGAAGTCCGGCGTGCGGAATTCCTTCCATTCGGTGACGACGATCATCGCGTCGGCGCCCGTTAGCGCCTCATACTTGTCATCGAAATACGTGATAGACGGATTGTCACCGAAATATTCCGGCGTCTTCGCCATCTTCATCGCCTCCGGATCGTGCGCCCGGATGGTCGCTCCACGCTCGATGAGTATGTTGACGACCGATATCGCCGGAGATTCGCGCATATCGTCGGTTCCGGCCTTGAATGCCAATCCCCATATGCCGAACGTTCTCCCGGTCAGGTCCTTGCCGAATCTGTCCTCAACCATTCCCGAGAGCACGAGTTTCTGCTTCTCGTTGGTATCCAAGGTCTGTCGTAACATGCGGGCATCGTATCCGAAATCGGCCGCCGTCTTCACCAACGCCTTCACATCCTTCGGAAAACAGGAGCCGCCGAACCCGGCGCTCGCATAAAGGAATGCCTCGCCGATCCGCGGATCGGCACCCATGGCCTTGCGGACATTCTCGTAATCGGCACCGGCCTTCGAGCAGATATTCGCCAATTCGTTCGAAGCCGAGATCTTCACGGCCAAAAAACAGTTCGAGGCATACTTCACGATCTCGGCCGTCTTCGCGTCCATCGCGAAAAACCGTCCTTCGCGACGCGTGAACGGCGCGTACAGTTCCCGCATCGTCTCGATCGCCTTCGGATCGTCGGACCCGACCACGATCCGGCTTGGTTCCAAAAAGTCCTTGACCGCCGTACCCTGCGCCAAAAACTCGGGATTGCTCACTACCTGGAACGGGATCTCGACGCCACGTATTTCTAATTGCTCTGCGATCTTTGCCGCGACGAGTTCCGCGGTTCCGACCGGCACCGTCGACTTGTCGACCACGACGATCTCGTGATCCATGCATCGTCCGAGGTCGGTCGCCACCCCCAGAACGTGAGAAAGGTCGGCGCTCCCGTCCTCGTTCGGCGGAGTACCGACGGCGATGAAGACGATGTCGCTTCCCTTGAGGGCCGTCTCGAAATCGGTCGTAAACGTGAGCGTCCCGTTCTTCAGGTTCCGCAAGACGAGTTCGTCGAGTCCCTTCTCGTGAAGCGGCGCTTTCCCGGACTCGAACTTGTCGATCTTGTTCTGGTCCTTGTCGACACAGACGACGGTATTGCCCATTTCCGCGAAGCACACGCCCGTCACCGAACCGACATACCCCGTCCCAATCACTGCGATATTCATATGGATGCGATTACTACGAGTTGATTGTCTCTCGTATCGAATAGTTCATTCTCCCGCGCTGCCGATAGTAGGTCTTCACCGAGATGTCGACGAGGATGCCGAAGACGAAAAGCTGCACGCCGACGAGGATGAGCAACGTTCCCACGAGCGGCCAGATGCGTTCCGAAAGCGATGCCCCGAAGAAAACCTTGTCGAGGAACATCCAGAACAGTATGGCCAGGCCGAGCATGACGGACACGATACCCGTCCCTCCGAAAAGATGGAGCGAACGGTACGAGTATTTCCTCCAGAACCACAGGAACACCATGTCGACGAATCCCTTGATGCCCCGTTTCCAATTATATTTCGTCTTGCCGTGGACGCGCGGGTGATGCGATACCTTCACCTCGGTCACGCGGAATCCGTCGAGCAGCAGGAGAGCCGGAATGAATCGGTGCATCTCCCCGAACAGATCGACGCCGTCGAAGCATTCCCGTCGGAACGCTTTCAGGCTGCATCCGGAATCATGGATACCGTCCTTGATGAGCAGTCCGCGCAGCACGTTCGCCGTCCGCGAAAAGAATTTCTTCATGAAAGAATCCTTGCGCTTGTGCCGCCAACCGGACACGACGTCGTATCCCGCTTCGATCTGTTCGATAAGCGCGGCGAAATCCGCCGGATCGTTTTGCAGGTCGCCGTCCATCGTGATGATGATATCCCCGGTCGCGGCCTTGATGGCGGCATCGAACGCGGCCGTCTGCCCGAAATTCTTGCGGAAGCACACGAGCCGGAGCGGCGACAGTCCTTCGCAATCCGCGACCGTCTTGTCCGTCGAACCGTCATCGACGAAGATGATCTCGTACGGTTTCCCCATCCTGTCGAGCGACTCCTTGATCCGTCGATGCTGCTCCCTGACGTTCCCCTCCTCGTTGTAGAGCGGCACCACCACCGACACATACGGCCTTGATCCGTCCATAAGGCGAAAACATGAATGGTATACTCGTATTCTAGCGACAAAAACGCTTCCTGGCAAACCTCAAGCGTAAGAAAAAAGCCCCGTCTTGAGGCTTTTCGACGGAAGCTGATTCAACGCCGTCTCCGTATTATCCAGAACGCGAACGCGACGATGGCAATCGCACCCAGGGATCCGACAACGAGTACGAATATCCTACTATTGTCCTGTGTCGTCGTCGAAACCGGTTGCGTCGGTGCAACATCGGTCGGCTGCGGAGGCATGCCGACGGGCGTATAATCGCGGAGTTGCGTTTCTCCGGTATTCGGATTCTTGATGGTGCCGCCGCTCTTATCGAGCAGTGTCTTCGTCTCCGGGCTGAACTCAACTTTGCCCGACGCACAGTCGGAAAGACAAGTATTGATATTCTCGCCCTTCTCGTACTCGCAAATACCATTCGCATTACAGGTCACGAAATCCGCAAGACTCCCTTCGAGAAGAACCGCCCCGGTTTTGACCAAAGTGAGTTGGAACCGATTCACGATACTGAAATACGGGACCTCGAACGAATTCTTACCTTGCGGAATATCGAAGTGCGTGGAAACCGCTTTCGCCCCGCTCACATCGAACATATCAAGACTGTACGGACCGGCGTGCGTCGACTTCGAAAAACCCAACAATGAAAATGCGGGGTCATCAATTTTCGCTATCGTTTTGGATACAGACGCATCCAGTGTGATCTTATCTCCATTTCGTTCAAGATGAAAAACCCAGGCATCCTCGGCAGAAGCCTTAGAGAAAGGTGTCAGCGCGAGAAGAAGGAACGAAGCGGCAATCAGGCCTAGACGATATTTCATAAGAATGCCGTTACTATTTACAGTTGCTATAGTAGGTCTCGACACGACCGCAATAATCATTTGTACTTTTGGCACAATTATTCGGTTGCCCGGTATTCCAGCAGGAAGCGACCTGTCGGATATCGGTCGTAGTGCATCTACTCTTCTCATGATTTATAAGCCATGCCGTACAGTTCATATCAAGCGTGATATCGTTCTGAATCTTCGTGCACGTCTCAGTCTGAGTGCCAGTTATACCACACGCCGTCCTATTCGCCGGCAACAGCTGACCGTATCCGCATGAACCTTTCCCATCACTCGAGACCGATTTATTGCAACCTTCACCACCCTGAATAATAGCCATGATGACGTTCGAAGCAACGCCGAATGTATTATTTTTTATAGCATTGACAATCGAGGCATTGGTGGCGCATGTTCCGTTCGTACAGGTCCCCGTCCCACCGCTGCCCGCCGACGTATACGTGTACGGCACGTTCGTGTTCGCGTTGGTGAGCGCCGTCGACGTCGTGAGCGACGTATCGGATTCGATCGAGGCAACCGTTACGGACTGGCCGTTGATAGTGATCGTATCGCCGACTTTGAGCGTCGACTTGAACGTGGTACCCGTACCGGTAACCGTCGTCGAGCCCGCCTCATTCGATACGGTACCGACTCCGTTCTGCGTCGTCGTACCGACACCCGTTCCCGTCGCCGTACCGGCCGACGACGTCGTATCGCAGTTCATCTGGAACCCGTGAGCGATACTGAACGACGCCCCGACCCCGAAATCGGTTTTGGCGGGCATGAGCCAATAAATGATCAGGTTGACGATAAGCCAGGCGAACAGTACGATCGCGATACCGGAAAGCGTGGTCCACAGACCCTTCTTCGCCGTGGTGATAAGTCCCTCGTTCCCGGCGGAGACGATATAGAGCACGCCCATCGCCGTGATGATGGACAGGCCCAGAAACATCATCACCGCGAAGAAATAGTCGACGATGTTCTTGATGCCGATGAAGAAATGACAGAGCGTGCACGGCGCTTCCGTGGGACCGCCGCACGGAACGACACCCGCCGCCCGAACCAAAGAAGGCGCGAATGCGACCGCCAATATGACAAGAGACACGGCGAGGACGACGCGGAACGATTTCGATCGGATCATAACTGCAAGTGATTCGTTTTGTATTTACCGTCTACCGTCGACACTCTTTCACGCGTATATCGTACCATATCTAAGTATCTATCTCAAATCTCACGACGCTCATAAGCGGAAAAGAGAGATACTGACACGTTCACAAAAGCGTCCCGGGTATTCAGGTCCGGTAATATTCCCGGTACCACGAGACGAACTTCGCGATGCCGTCGTCGATATGGGTCGTGGGCGCCCAACCGAGCGCACGCAGTTTCGAGATATCCGCGACCGTACGGGTCACGTCACCTGGTTGCATCGGGAGCATTCGCTTCTCGACAATCTTGCCGGCGTGTTTTTCGACCGCCCCGATATAATCCGAAAGCGCCTCATCCCGGTCACCACCGATATTCATGACGCTGCCCGGCGGTAAATCGGCATCGAGCGTGACAAGCGTCCCGGATACGATGTCGTCGATATAGGTGAAGTTTCGTCGCATATTCCCACCGTTGTAGAGATCGATCGGTTTCCCCTCGATGATATTTCGTACGAATGTGAACACACCCATGTCCGGCCGTCCCCACGGACCGTACACCGTGAAGAATCGTAGTCCGGTCGTTTTCAGTCCATGCACGTGCCCATAGACGTCGGCAAGGAGTTCCGTCGCCTTCTTCGTCGCGGCATAGACCGATACCGGATGTTCGACCGGGTCGGATTCGGAAAACGGCACCTTGGCATTCTCTCCGTAGACCGAGGAAGAAGATGCATACACGAAATGCTTCGTACCGTACTTCCGGGCGCATTCGAGTATGTTAAGTGTCCCCATCACGTTCACATCGGCATACAGTTCGGGCCGTTCGAGCGAATACCGTACCCCGGCCATCGCCGCCAGATGAACGATCTTTTCCGGGCGTTCCTTCTCAAAAACGGTATCAAGAAACGCCTTGTCACGGATGTCTCCTTCATACAAGCGGAACTTCCCCTCATATCCGGCGAGAAATATCGAAATCCGGTCGCGCTTGAGCTGCGGATCGTAGTAATCGTTGAAATTGTCGATGAGTATCGGCGTATCGCCGCGCTCCATCAAAGCCTTGGCCACCGCCGACCCGATGAATCCCGCCCCGCCGGTCACGAGTATGTTCATATTTTTTCATTGTTGAATGATTTCATTATCATGCCATTTCTCAATTATGCACTCCCTGTAAGGCTGTCTTTGCGAGCCCGTACTCGGGCGTGGCAATCCAGTATTTATGGCAGAGATCTGGACCGCCACAGATTTCCGAAGACGAAAATCTTCGCGGAGACGGAGGAAACGGGGGGGTCTTATCTTGGGAATGGTATCTCATTGTTGGATTGATACACGGCTACATTGCAACACTACTACGCCACTTGTTGCATTGTCTCATTGTTTCATTGTCGAATCAATCCATACGATGCTCATCCGATGCTCATCCATCCATTTCTCACTCAATGAACTACCCCGCGGCAAGCCACGAGGTATCCCCCGACTTGTCATCCCGGACTTGATCCGGGATCCAGTCCCACTCCGTGAGACATATCCGCGGCGAGCAGCGAGGAATTAACCCTAAAAAAGATTAACTGTAACCCTAGAAAACAACGATTATGGCTAAAGAGAGCCATATTTACTTAGACATTAGTGCCGAACATTGACAAGTATGTTATCATGGTGTATAATACATTTTACAAAGTGATAGTAGTGATAGTCGGCCAAAAAATTTATCAGGGGAAAATATGGACAAGCTGTTTTCAAATTTCGAATGGTATCGTCGTTGGACACGGGATAACTGGGTCCTTATTGATACCGGCAAAGTCACAACGTGGCTCCGCGGCAATTCCGCAAAGATAGTGCGGACACACAGCTATACATTCGTCCGTAGGGACGCAGAGTAACTGTGATACCACCGCCTTTTGACCTTCACGAAATGAAATCGTGGAGGTCGTTTTTTTATGTCTCGATAACTTTGACACCTTTCGGGAGGTCAGAGAAAGTCACTTCGATGACTTCAATCGGATGAACCGTTTCCGGACTCCTGCAATCCATTCCCCTGAAATCACCAAATTTTCTTTTGTCCAAAACATATACATAACCGATTTTGTCTTTCGCCCGCTCCATCAATATTTGGCCGGCCGTAAAATGTAATTGATCATGATCATCTATTCCCGTCTTATTCTCGAATTCCTTGCCATGTATCAATGACCTGAAAATGGCGCAATCGGCGTACGTGCTCGCGAAAACCGCCGGTTCGCCATCGTTCTCATGTCGACCCGTCTCCTCATCATAGCCACAAGCCTGATGCGGTTCCAAAGCCTCGACACGTTCGTACGAACCATGAAAGACATATTTTCCTTCTTTTTCCAAGGACAACAGTCGTTCGCGTGCGGCACTTATCTGTTCCTTATTGTTCGGCTGATCGAAATTCATAGGTTATCGACAAAATACATTTGAATTCAGATTTCGACTCCGTACCGCAGTCGAAATCCAATACACCGATACAAACCTTACATTGGAAATTGATTAATATCACCTGCTCCCCTTTCGGAGGGGAGCTCCTGAATCTTCGAGGGTGAGGGGTGGGAGAAATTCCATATGTCGCCACGCTGTAGCCTCGACACAAGTCGATTCCCTGCCCGCTCATCCCTACAAGCGGGTCCGTTCACTTCGCCTTGCGGTGATGTAGCGGATTATCTGCTATCTGACTCGTGCTATCGCTTCTTTCAGATATTCCACATATTCCCTGTCATCGGCGTCCGTCGTCACGTACTTGGAAAGAGCGGTTTTTCGAGCCTGCTCACCGATGCGTTTCCGAAGATCGGGATCGGTGATGAGACGTTCGAGCTTCTCCTCCCACTGCGCTTCGTCTGCGGCCACGAACCCGTCCACACCGTCCGTGATCGCCTCGCGGAAGGTCCGCGTGACGCAAGCGACCGTCGGCACCCCGAGAATGCCCGCCTCGAAGAATTTCAGTTCCGACTTCCCCTCGCAGAACGGATTGCCGATCTCAAGTGGCGCGATGATGATATCCGACTGGGAAATGTTTTCGAAATGTCTTTGACGCGGGACATAATGCATCCGCTCGATCCGGCCAGAAAACACCTCGAACCGGTCATCGATCGTGAGCGGTCCGACGAGCAACAACCGCAACCGCGGATATTTTTCCAGAAGATGCAACATCGCCCCGGTGATCGTCCCGAAGTCCTTGTCATGCCCGAGTGAACCGCTGAAATAACCGATCGTCACCGTATCGCGCGCTCCCGACGCGAGTCGCGCCATGCGCTCCTCGTAAAGCGGGGCTACGGTTTTCACGTCCGACTCGGGAAGTCGGTTCGGGATCACGAAGACGCGTTTCCCTTTCGTGCGGAGTTCGTCGGCGATGAACGAAGTCGAGGTCGTCGCCACCTTCACGTACGGATCGGCCAGGATCTCGCCGCCGACGCCGTTCTCGTAGAGTTTTCGTTCCATGGAGTTCATCAGGCGCCAGTAATCCATATGCTTGAGGAACGCCGGATCATGTACGAGGTCATCGGTCTCGAAGATGATCTCTTTTCCTTGTTTCTTGATCAGGGCGATAAGCTTCGCGACCGACGGCGTGAAGAGAACGCGATGAAAGACGAAGACCGAAAATTTGCCCGCATACGAAGAAAGGCGGGGGTTGTCCTGCACCGTCACGGACGAGGTGATGCCGCGAAAGCCGATCTCCTCGGCCACATGCTTCGTCCGGAACCGGGCGCTGTCCCCCACCCCGCCGGTGACAAACAGCACGTCCGCCGGACGCACGCGCCCGAACAGTGCGAGTCCCGCCGGGATGATCCGTTTCATCCCATGGACAAAACCTTCCCGCTTCAGGGTCTGCCACGCCTTCCCGATCTTGATCGATAGCAGTCTCATATATTTCTATTGATTCGTTGTCTCATGGTCGGATGGTTCCCATTCCCAATCCCGTCTTCCAACGAACGGATATCATTCGGCTTCTTTCAAAATATTCCTATAGATTTTTTCAAGCTTTTCCCCCGTCTTGTCCCAGGTGAAATCGTGCGACCGGAGCCGGTTGGCCCGTCCGATATCGTCCCATGATGCCCGTTTTCCGGCAAGCGAGACAATGGCGTCGGAAAGCGATTCAGGCGTATTCGTGACCGCATACACGCCCCCGTCACCGAGATAGTTCCGATTGTTTTGCGTATCGAAACAGACGACCGGAAGTCCGGCTCCCATATACTGCAGCATCTTGCCGCTCGCCTGACCCGTATCCTCGTGTTTCGGGTCAATCGCGAAATCACCGATACCGAGAATGTCGCCGATCGTGAAATATGGGAGAGGAGAAACGACCGTCACCCGATCAGTCACGCCGTATTTCGAAAGAAGCGCCTCAAGCTGGTCCTTGGGAAATCCCGCAAGCACGAAACGGAGATCCGTCACGTTCGCAAGCGACGAAGGAATCGAACCGACGAGCGCCTCCACGCCCTTGTTCGGCAGAAACGATCCGGTATAAACGGCAACCGTCGCGTCTTGCGGGATACCATACCGTTCCCGAATGCCCGATCGGATATCCGGAGAAAGCTTTGGAAGGTCCCGGGCGCCGTCAAGTGCCGTTTCCACCGGCCCCTTTTTTCGTATCTGCGAGATCTCGTCCGCGCTCGCCCACGAACTCGCCACGGCCGCATCGCCGAGATCATTGAGCCATGCCTCGACCGACCGGAAAATCCGACGAAGCAGACCACCCCGAAGATAGGCGTGGGAAGCCATCTCTCTCGTCAGACTGCCCTGGAAGTCCGCCACGAGTTTCGGGCGCTGCCCATGGAGACGCAGAAGCAGGATCGCCACCCACGCGATCGCCACGCCCTCGTGGATATGCGCGTGTATGATATCGGGCCTGAATTCGCGCGACACGGTATACGTCTTGCGGATGAGCAGCACGTCGAGGACGAGTTTCTGCCAATCCGGTCCGGCTTCGAGTTTGCGGTACCAGAACAGCAGGCGGCGGATACGCCGAACCTCGATGCCGGGATTCTCGGGTTCGGGAATATCGCGGCCGATGTGATAGGTCACGATCTTCACCTCGTGACCGAGATGAACCAGGGCCCGCGCTTCCTCCAGGATACGGATATGCATCCCCCGATCCGCGAAGAACGGGGTCGGGGCCACCATGAGCACTTTTAGATGCTGCCGCGATTCGGTCATTTCGGTATGTTCAACAGCCAATCACCCGTATCATCCATATTCATCAACCGAGATCCGCCTCGGAAATCGTGACGGTCCCCCGTTCGGCCACTTCTCCCGAGATCACTTTCCGCACGATCACGTCCTCGATGTGATCCTCGATATACCGGTTGATGGAACGCGCCCCGAATACCGGCTCATATCCGCGGGCGACTACGGCGGCGGCGAGACCCGGCGCGAATTCGATACCGATGTTCTTCTGCTTGCGGATCCGCGCCGCGAGCGCGGCCAGCTTGTTGTCCACGACCTGGCACAATTCCCCTCCCTCAAGCGGGGCGAAACAGATGATGCCGTCGAATCGGTTCAAGAATTCCGTACGGAAAATCCCCGTCGCCGCGATATCTGCCAAGATCCGCTGCCGCATCACCTCTTGCGTCGCCCCTTCCGTGACGAGCTGCGCGATGAGACCGGAACTCGCGTTCGACGTCGCGATGATGATCGACTTGCGGAAATTGATCTTCTTGCCGAACCCGTCGGTCACGAATCCCTCGTCGAGGATCTGCAGGAAGATATCGAGTACCTTCGGATACGCCTTCTCGATCTCGTCGAGCAACACGACCGAGAACGGGTGCTCCTTCATGATATTTGACAAGCGACCCTCCTCGCCGGTGATGCCCGATCCGAGCATGTGCTCGGCTGCATCGGACGATTGGAATTCGCTCATGTCGAGCCGGACCATCCGGTTCTCGTCCCCGAAATATGCCTCGGCGAGCGCCTTGGCCGTCTCGGTCTTGCCGACGCCGGTCGGTCCGAGAAACAGGAAGGATCCGAGCGGACGATTCGGATTGCCGAAACCGGCCCGGGCACGACGAAGCGATTCGGATACCTGCCGGACAGCCTCGTCTTGTCCCACAACTCGATAATGCAGGATCTCCTCGAGCTTGAGCAGGCGCTCCTTCTCGCTGTCCCCGAGCGTGCCGATCGGAACGCCGGTCTTGATCGATACGTACGTGGCGACGGACTTTTGCGTGATGTACGGCCCGTCCGGATCCATCTGCCAGTTGCGAAGCGTCTGCGCCGCGAGATCGATCGCCTTTTCCGGATACGGGATATCCCATTCGTACTGTCCGGAATATTCGACGATGGACTGGAGCGCCTTCCAGGAATAGAGGACCCCGACACGCTCCTCCGGCCCGAGCACGTCGAGCATGATGCGGACCGTATCGTCCGATCCGGGTTCCCGGAGATAGACCGCCTCGAAGAATTTGAGCGTGGGTTCGTCGTCATGGGCGAGCGAATGATACCCGGCGGTACCCATCATGCCGATGACCCGAAACGATGACAACGGGAGGAATTCCGCGAATACCCCGGACAGGTCGATCCGCCCCGCCTTGCCGCTCAAATACATGTCGAGGTTGTCGATCACGAGCACGACATTGCCCGCGTTGGTCGCCTCGTAGAACAGGGAACGGACGAAGTTGGCCGGATCCTCCCCGCGGTTTCCGGCATCGCCGACCGCGACCGAAAGATCGAACGAGACGAATCGGAGCTGTTCGAAGCCCGGCAGATCCCCTTCCCGGATCTTTCGCGCGAGCGCATGCACGAAGGTCTTCTTGCCGATTCCGGCATCGCCGACCAGGATGAGGCTGTTCTGCCCGGGACGGCCGAGGAGCAACGTCGTGATACGGAGTTCGTCGTCGCGACCGAAGAGGTGCAGCTTCGAATACTCGGAATAATCCTCGTGCGAGATGTCCACGGAATAGCGGTCGAGGTGGACGGTGAATCCGAATTGCCACCCGCGACCGATAGGAACGGTCTTCCGAAGGTTCTCCCACAAGAGCGGTTGCCGACGTTTCGCGTTGCGTTCCGCGGCGAGCGCCTCATAGGTGACGATCGCTTCGAAATCATCGACACTCATATTGAGTTCCGCCAGCCGATCATTGAACGACTCGTCGGTCTTCCAATCCCGCGCATGGAAATCCGCAGGAGCGATGCCGAGCCGCCCAAGCACGCGCGGGAACCATCTCATCTTGAATAACTGACTGCGGTCACGCGGGAGAAACACCTTCGGCTGACGGGAAAAGAACGCCACGAGCTGTGACAGCAATACGACGAACGCGAAG
The DNA here is from genome assembly GCA_037133435.1 of Candidatus Moraniibacteriota bacterium. GTDB lineage: Bacteria > Patescibacteriota > Minisyncoccia > Moranbacterales > UBA1568 > JAAXTX01. The sequence goes on from JBAXOD010000004.1 coordinate 41,016, forward strand.
AGGAGGAACAGCCATTCCGCCCTGCCGACATTTCCGAAGGGCGTCCTGACCACGAACCAGAAGAGGACCGGCAAAGATGCGAGCCAGAAGAGGATGTAGACGACACCGAAAACGGCCAAGAAAGCGATGGATGCGACTCCGGCGACCAGCACGAAACTGCGGACGATCACTCCCATGAACCGCGAGAAGATATTCATCGCGAAACGGTTGAGTGTTTTCGGTATATCGAGTCCGAGCCAATCCTTCGGTGAACTGTCACGTTTCCACGGCGCGAAAAATGTCGGGATAAGATCGCGGAAATTGAACAGGTGCACGAAATACCTGAAGAGTGTCTCCCACGACGAAACGAGGGCGAAAAACCCTTCGAAATACATCCACAACAAGAAAGAGAACGGGAACATAGACAACCTTTGACGTCGTCACATCGGGCGCGACGTTTCTCCCTTTATTTTACCCGTGAAGGTCACCTTTTGCAAACCGGGTCACCGATTTTGAACTGACCGGACCTTTCAGGTATACTGTCAATATGAAACATGATACTTCCGCAGCCGACAACGAATGGCGTTTCTTGTACGCGATGGCAGGAATCGTCGCATTCGGATTGTTCTCATACGGTGCGACCGTCACCGGGATTCTCTTTCTTCCGGTCGCGCTCATCTTCGCTCTTCCCGTCTTCGTCCTCACGCTCACTTTTCTTTTTCGATGGTTGCTCGTAGAAACCGTTCCGACCCGTATCATAGTCGCGATCGCGATATTCCTTCCGATAGTTCTCCTCCCCTTCGCCGAGCCGACGATTTTTTCAGGCCGTGACCAGGGTGCTATCGCGGAAGCCGCGATCGAGCTCTCTGACAACGGCTCACTCCATTTCGGCGGACCGGCCATACGGACCTTTTTCAGTATGTACGGACCGGGGAAAGCGCTGAACTTCCCGGGTTTCTTCTACACCGATCAGGGCGAACTCTCGACGCAGTTCCCCATCGGCTCGATCGCGTTCCATGGCGCATTCGTTTCCCTCTTCGGCACGAACGGACTCCTTGTCGGAAACGGGGTCCTGCTCTTCGCGTCTCTGCTCATGGTTTTCATGATTGTTCGTTTTCTCGCCGACGAATGGTATGCCACAGGTGCTTTCCTTGCCGCGGCCGTATCGTTTCTTCCTCTCTGGTTCGCGAAATCCGCGCTTTCCGAAAACCTCTCGCTCTTTCTCTTCCTGTTCCTCTCGTATTCCCTGGTACGGTTCCTTCGCAAGCCCGACGCTCTTTTGTTTTTATTCTCGCTCGCCTCGGCGATACTGCTTTCGGCGACCCGTATGGAAGGCCTCTTCTCGCTTGCCGTCACGGTCGTCCTCCTCTTCCTCACCACTCCGGAAAAAACGTTCTCCTCAAAGAATCCGTTTCTCTTCCGCGTCCTTCCGTTACTCGTCATATCTGTCATGCTGTTTGTGAACGTATTTTCCGCGATGCCGGCCTTCCGGAGCATCGGCAAGGCCATCTTGCAAAGCCAGATCATATCGGGGTCCGCCACCGCAGCGACCGGTATCTCGGCCACGATATCACTGTGGACACTCTTCGTTCCCTACGGACTGTTCCTCCCGTTCTCTCTCGGCCTTGTCGGCATCGCGATATTGTTCTTTCGGAAACGATTCATCGAGCTCGTCCCGGCGGCGCTTGCCCTCCCGGCATTCATTTTTTTCCTCTATCCGAATATCACCCCGGATCATCCATGGATGCTGAGACGGTACCTTTTCTCATTGTGGCCGACGCTTTTCATCGCGTTTCCGGTCGCGCTCCGATCCGTTTTAACATCACGAAAGGCACACGCTGCCCAAATGTCGGGAAAAGCGATACCGACCGCCATCTTCGCGGTCGTCATCCTCTGGTCGCTTCCCGCGACCATCTCCACATTCGCCTTCTCGGACGATCACGGGCTGGCCGATGAAACGGCATCGCTTTCGGAACACATCGGGGACCGCGATCTCGTCTTGGTCGACCGCGCCGCGACCGGTGATCCGTACGCCATGCCCGCCGGACCGCTCCGATTCCTCTCCCACAAGAATGCCGCCTACTTTTTCAATCCTTCGGATTATGAGAAGATACGAAAAGACGATTACGATCATATCTTTCTGCTCGCCCCGGCGGATTCCGCTCTTTTATGGGAAAAGCAGAACGTAAGCCTGATTCCCGTCACGAAAACCGTCTTTTCCTTCGACCGACTCGAACGGTTGCCTCTTCGGGACCCACGATTCCCCACCCGGGAAACCGTCTCACAGGAAGCGCTACTGTTCGAACTCAAGCCCCTATGATCCTCTTCGATGCCGCCACCGTCCTGCCAGAAAAGATCCGGATCCGATTCCGATGGTTTCAGGTCGTCTTGGTACTGGTCTTCCTCTTCGCCGCCTTCATGTCGGGATACGCCCTCCTGTTCCCGTTCCAGAATTTCTCGTTCAACTTCTCGAATCCGGACACCGCCAAAAACACGCTCGAAGATCCGGTCGGACCGGACCTGACGAGTCTCAAAAAAGGACGGGTGAAGGCCGGCGAAACGCTCCGCACCTATGCCGGCACCACGGCGAGTTTCTCGTCGGTCCGGGTCGATCTCGCGCTGGAAAAGGATTCGCCGCTCCCCGATATGATCACGGTCTCGCTGCGCCGCTCATTCCGCTCGTTTTTCCTGCCCGCCGGCAAACCGCTCGACAGCGCACCGGATCAACGCGTCCTGGCCGTTGACGGTTCCCCGTACCTGTTCTCGCAGCAATCACTCTCCCCGTTCATAAGCGACACGGCCGCCCTTTCCTGGGCGCCGAAGGAAAAAGTCCTTCCGGGAAAGAACGACATCCTTACGATTTTCCCTCCGCAGGATACGCTCGTGGGATTCCGTCATGGGACACTCGTTTCCGACGCACAGGGCGTGTATGCGATCGGTGGCGACGACAAGGCCCATCCGATCGGCAATACGACCGTCTTCGAATCGCTCGGTTTTCATTGGAACGATGTGCGCCCGGTCAGCGAGGAAGAACTCGGTTTGCACAAGAGGGGGAAGATAATCCTCTTCGACGCCGCACAGCCGGACGGAACGGTGTTCCTCGACCGTGCCACGAAGCAGTATTATGTCATCGACTCGGGAACCAAAGCCCCTATCGTGAACAAGGACCGGCTCGATACGCTTCTGGGTGTCACGACCCCGATAGAGGCTACGAGCGATACGTTCCGACGCCCCGTGAAGTGTGTCCTGAATAAAAACATCCTTCCCTTCGGACGCACCTATTCCTGCGATATCCCGATCGAGTCGCTTCGTAACCTGCCCGGAGGCAGCTTCGAACTCTCGCTCGATTCGGTGCGCGACTTGCATCTGGCCGATCTTTCCCTCAGTTTCCACACGAGTCCGGACTGGCAGAATTTCTCCCTGTTCCTCACCCAGCTGAAAGAGCGGTTTCTCGCCGTCTATGGCAAAAAATAACCTATGAACCGGCAGAAAAAGACCATTCGGAAGCGATTCAGCACGATCCGTTCGACCGGAGCCGTTTTCGTGAAAAATTCACGGGAATGGATCGTATCGATGTTCCCTTTTTCCTATGCCGCTCTCCTCGACATCATCGAACTGTCGCTGTTCGCATTCGCCCTCATCATCACCGCCGAGGCCGTCCTCCCCGGCATCATCTCGCTCCGATTGAACCTGGCGAAGCCGTTTTTCGTCATCCTCATCCTGATCGCGCTTTCGGGACTCATCGGCCGGAAAATCGGCGCCTCGTTCCCGTTCGTTCCCGACAAGAAAAGCCCGGTCACATGGATCGGTATCTCGTGGCTTGCGTTCCTGCTCACCCTGTCTTCGATCAAGTTCTCTCCGTTTCTCGTACCGATCATCGTCGGCGCGTTCTTCCTCATCATCCGTCTCTTTTGGAAACTGCTCTTCCGCAAGGGATAACGACAACCGTTTCAGATTGCAAAGACGACAAAAAAATCGGAACGATCACGTTCCGTTTTTTGCGTTCGTGAAATTTATACGTTCCGTATGCAATCGAGGGTCTCCTCCGCGCACCGATCCCAGGAGAAAAGTTTCACACGTTCATATCCCTTCGCGATAAGCCGCTCACGAAGCGATTCGTCTTCCCACAACAGCGAAAGTTTTTCCGCGATATCGTTCTCGAGATACGGATCGACATAGAGCGCGGCATCGCCCCCGACTTCCGGCAGGCTCGAGATGTTCGAGGTGAGTACCGGCGTTCCCGAAGCGAACGCTTCGAGGACCGGCAGACCGAATCCTTCATACAGCGACGGGAATGCGAAGCATCGCGCACCCCTATACCAGACCGGGAGTTCGCTCATCGGTGCCTGTCCGACGCGGACGATGTCTGCCGCGAACCGGCTCCGCTCCATGCGTGAGACGATGTCGTCGGATAACCATGCTTTCTCGCCTACGATGACGAGTTTCATCTCCGGATGTTTCTTTTTCGCTTTCTCGAATGCCGAGACGAGCCGGATAAGATTTTTTCGCGGCTGGATCGCGCCCACGTAGAGTGCGTACGAACCGGACGAGAGACCGTATCGGTTCAACACTGCGCCCAGTTCAGCCTCATCTATCGTCCTCGAGAAGAAATCCGCATTCACCCCGTGATGGATGACGGTGATTTTCGATTCGGGCACGTGCGGATAAAACCGCATGATATCCGCCTTCGTCGATTCCGAAACCGCGATGATCCGTGTCGCCTTGCTGATAAGGACACCGAGCAACAGATTCAGTTTGGCCCGCGAAGCGGCTGGGAACGTCTTCGGGAAAAATCGGAACGCAAGGTCGTGCACGGTCGCGACGATCTCCACCCCGGGCGGCGTGGTGACCGGAGCCGCCTGTACGGGTATGAAGATCCGGTCCGGTCGCATCCGATACAGCGCCTGGGCGAAAGCGGTCTGCATCCACAGACGCTCCCCGGGAAGCGCGATAATCTCGTAGTTTTGGAGTTTCGGCGGTGCGAGCTCGGGATTGAACTCGCCTTTGTGGCAGATAAAGAACGTATCGTCGCGATCGATGTCGCCGAAACGCCGAAGCAGTTCACGGATGTACGTCCGCGTCCCATCCACCCGCTTGGCATCCAGATCCGCCGCCTGTATCGCTATTCTCATATTCATATCATTTCGAAATCACTCCCGCCCGTTCCACTATCCGCATAACACCCCGTTCCGCGTCGACCTCGACGAGATCACCATTGCGCAGGATTTGAGTCGCGATCTTGGTTCCGACGATGCATGGAATTCCAAGCTCGCGGCTTGTCAGTGATACTTCCTATTTCCGACCGCCACGATTAATCACGTTTTTCACCAGTTCCTTTTCCGTATCAGTCGCGATCCGCACCTTCCCTCCTCGGGCGACCGTCATACATTCCCCGTTCATCCGCTCCTCGGAAGTCCGTTTCAAATGCTCGATGTTCGTCTTCAATCCGGCGAGTTCTTCGGTGAAAAGGAATTTCAAATTTTTGATCGGGATTCCGAAACGCGCCGAGAGCTCCTTGAGCACGTTCCCATACTCGTAACAGAGCTGATATTCGAGCATCTTCCGTTCATCCGTCCAAATCGCCATCGTACGGAGTATCGTGATCCACTGTTTCGCTTTTCTGTCGGCAAGATACTGTTTTGCGAGATATTCCGATCGTTGTCTTGTATCGTGTTCATGCCGATTCATCGCCTCCAGCCTCTCGGGTATCGTTTTCCGACGGACGCGATTCTCATTGATCCGATCGGCGAAATATTCCTCATCCAAGACACTGGGGCCATCGTATCCGAATGGGATCCAGTAATATCGCCGTACAAGTCGTCTCACAGCGGCATTAACATTTGGATCATGATCAAGTGACACTTCGAGGATTTCCCGTTCCATCCGAGTAGGATGGTTCTCCTGCTCTGGTAAAGACAGCGCGTCCAGATCTTCCGCAGGAATCCCAAGTGCGGTCGAAACCCGTTTCACGAATGGTTCCTTGGCGACAAACCTGTAAAAGACGCTCGCCGCGTCATATCGCATGAAGAGGTCTCGCACTCTCTCCGCAAGTCCGAAGAGATCGCGATCACTTGTCACTTCGAGATCCCGTTTTTCCATTTCAGCCAGAAAAGAAAGGACTTCCTTTTTCGCCTCTTCGGTCGATCGGGCGATCTGCTCATAAAAACCGTTCTCTGAAAACAGTCTTTCCGCGACGAGAGCCCCGACTTCTTCCCAATCCTTCTCGGGAATGACGACATTCATTTTCCCTTCTGAAAAGAAATTGTACTCGACCGGAAAGGTTTTTCCGTACAGCTCAGAAACGAGCGGGCTCGTCTGGATCAACGCGTTCCAATAGATCGGTGCGAGGTCGTATTCCCCGGTCATCGGCACGACGAATTTCTTGTCCGTTCCTTCTTTGGTAGCATGCTCCCGTTCCGAAAGTTTTCGCACTATCCCCTGGTCGGCATCGACTTCGACCAGATCTCCATCCTTGAGTATTCGTGTGGCATTTTGGGTACCGATGATACATGGGATTCCCAGCTCGCGCGATACGATCGCGGCATGACATGTCACGCTTCCCTCGTTGGTGACGATGGCCGCCGCCTTCCTGAGGATAGGAGCGTATTCCGGACGGGTCATAGAGGCGACCAAAATATCCCCTTCCTCCACCTTGTCAAAATCATCCCTCCCCATGACGACACGTACCGGACCAGATGCCCGGCCTTTGGAAGCGGTCACTCCCGAAAGACTGTCATTGAACGCCGATGTCGACAGTTTCTCCCACTCTTCCTCGGTGATGTCCGTAAATCCGGTTTCATGCGATGTCCGAATGAGACGTTCACCGGGATACTCCGACAAGTGACCGCTCTTCTTCTGCCGTTCGAATTCGTCCGGCGAGAGCATGACCGCCTGCTCATACCTGATACCGTAAATGTCGCATTCCCGTTTCAGATACCGGCAATACAGTACGTTGAAGAGCATATTGCATCGTTTCCGTTCATCACGGATATGCGTCGCGAAACCGATCCATTCGGGCATCGTTTCCGGCCGTCCGATCTCACCCGGCTCATCGACAGTACCGCCTTCCATCAATCCGGAAAGCCGATCGGTAAAATAGGCCAGTCCCGTGGGATGGTATCCTTTGTAGTCGCTCAAGATGAACGAATACAGTGCGGCGTGATCCCGAAGCTTTTCATCTTTTTCGACGCCGTCATCCATTCGGGCGATCTGCCGCAATTCCCGCTCTTCCCGTGCGATGAACGATTCGCCGGGAATTTTTACGTCGCTCAAATCTATATGATGTTCCGATACGTACGATTCGAACGCCACGTCCATGACATATGCCACCCCGATGACCCATGGGAACAGTTCTGCATATTCATCGTAGAATTCCGACTTTTCGGGAATTCGGTCGTACAAAACTTCCGCGTAGTTTATCTCCTGCAATCGGTCCGCGAGCGGCGCGATGGAGGAATACTGCCGATAGAGCGTCTCGGTGAATTCGACATCCCCCTCCTCGAGCAGTCGTATGAAGTGCATTCCGTAATCAATGAGAGACTCCTTTGGAATGATGACCTCACTGTTCCCCTCGTAGCGATACCGGATATACCAGGGTCCGCACAGGTAGGAATCATTGTATCTGAGAAGCGACGACGCCCCGCCGTGAAAAAAATTGGTGATCGGGTACATCGGCAAATTGACATGAAAAAAATCATGTTCCGTCCGGCGTGACGACAGGGAATCCTTTTCCGAAGCCATAGACGTGAATATTAACGCTATGAGAAACCTACCGACAGTATACGGCCATATATATCCCGTCGGCAAGCTCCAACAGACCATCAGGACACGAAAAACGGCCCGGGAAATCCGAGTAGCTATCGTCGTTGAATTGTGATCGCTACACCGCCCGATCAGCCTTTTCCACAGCGACTTCCTTCTTTTCTTTAACAAATCCCGCGATCGTCTGAAGCGGTACGTCCTCGTTAAAGACGAATGTACTCGCCGTCCCGTCCGCTTTCACGTACTCTTTCGTAAAGGCGATGTTGACAACCGGCTCATCCTCACCCGGCACAGTCATGATGTCGACTGTAAACCCCTCGACGTCACCAAATCCCACATTGCCCAGCGATTCGACGAATGCGTTCCGCTCCTCCACTCCCTTGGTCGTTTCGATCAATTTTGCCAAGAACGATTCCCCGATTCCCTGATGGGACCCAAAAAACCGTTCGAGTGTTTCGGTATATCCTTTCGACTCTTTTCCGCTCGCAACACGAAACGCGTCTTGCGCAACGAGCTGATCCCAGTTCTTTTCCACCTTCGCATATTTCACGAGAACTTCGGCAATATTTGATACAAAATCCGAATATCGGGAATCAGTCGTATTTCCAAGTTGCTCTGCGAGTGCGTCGCTCTGCTCGATAAGAAATGAAAGGTATCGTTTTTCCCCGATCGACTTCACCATCGCGGTGCCATATTCACCCTTCATGTCGAGTGCGAAGTCCAGTCGACTGTCCACTCCGGTCTTCTTACCATTCAATTCGAATCCGTTATCGAGCGCTTCTTGAGAAACGACCCCGGCATCCACGGCTTCCTGTGCGAGTGCGGCGTCGAATTTCGCCTTCAGTTCATCGAGTGTCTCGTCTCCCGTTATAGCATCTTCACTTCCCGCCATCTTGAATGCCGCCGTCTGCTCAGCGCGCGGTTTCGTACTACCGAAAGCAATCGACTGTCGAACATTCGTTTCCGGATTGCTCGCCGCAACCGCCTCGCCTCGCCCCTTTTCTGACAACAACACCGAATCCGCAGTCTGTCCCTCCGCGGGTTTCGCCTTGTCCCCATGCCGGAAGAAGCTCAGTCTCGTCCGGGAGGAATACTTCCTGACTTTCTCCTTCTCAACGCCCTTCCACTCGACCGATTCCGGAGTCTTCTCAGGTACCTGTTCAATAGGATGCAACCTATCAAAACCAAATTTCATACTATTTTCCTTACGAATTATATACACCCGTATTATACACCCATCATATCCGCCGTGAAGAAATCATACCTCTGCCCGCTCAAGTATCCGCACCACCCCGTGATCCGCGTCCACCTCCACAAGGTCGCCGTCATGGAGTATCTTCGTCGCAGTCTTCGTGCCGATCACGCACGGCTTCCTCATCTCCCGGGCGATGATCGCCGCGTGGCAGGTAATACCGCCCATATCGGTAATGAATGCTCCTGCTTTCTGCATGGCCGAGATGAGATCCGGATTCGTCGAAGGCGATACCAATATATCCCCGTCATTCATCTTCACGACATCTTCTCTGTCGATGATGATCTTCACCGCTCCTTGCACCTTTCCGACGAACGCTGTCGAGCCTTTCAATTCCGTCACTTCATCAATCGTTATTTCTTCCATAATCTCCCGCCTGACCCGTTCAATCGCGTTATCATCAAGCACCTCCGTCTGCCCACCACCGATACGAAACATGCAATATTTCGTCCGTTTTTTCGCTATGGTCGAAAAATCTTTCTTCTCTTTGAGCGCTTCACCGATTTCCGCGGTCGTGAGATATTTCGTCTCCTCCACCGAAAGTCCGACCCGCTTCGCGATCTCCGTAATAACCGGATCCATCGCCACATATGATTTCTGATATATCCCCTTCCGGTGGTCTTTCAGGGAAAGGAATGTCGCATATATCCGGAACAGGTGTTGCAAATCGTCCGTCAAGCCTACTTCCTTGATTATCTCCTCTTTTTCGCGAGCCAGTTTTTCCGAGCGTTCGACGAGCCTCTGTAGTTTGGTTCCGACCGTTTCTCCGGTCGCCAGGAATTCCGAAAGCGACACTACGACATCATTCGGCGTCATTCCTGGCCCCTCGTACGCGTACGGGAGCCATTCGAATTCCCTCGCATGCGCCACGATACGTCCGTGAATCTCCGGGGATGCGTCACGAATATCTTCGAGAAACCGTTCCGGGGATTCGGTCCGCATACGCTCCACCGCATCGCGATCCATTGCAAGGATATCCGCAAGCATCCTTATCCATGCGATCTCCTCGGTCCGAACTTCGCTCTCTTCCTCGCTCGAACTCAATACGGAAAACAGGGAAGCCGTTCGTTCTTCCATTCCATGTTCTTTCATGAATTCCTGAAACGCCTCCTGTATATGATTTGTCAAAAACGATTCCAGCATCCCATCGATAATCACCGGCACCCAACCCCACACCCGCATCACACCCAATTTGTGAGCATACGTCACATATAGGTCGTTTAATTCCTGCTCGGTCGCCACTGACACATCGCGATCCCTGATCGAATCACAAAACGCAAGCAATGTCGCTCCCTCCCCAAGCGTACGATCCTTGACCATGGCCGCGAATCCGGGGTCAGCGAGAGTTCTCGCACAGAGCGCTTTCCCGAGAGCGTTCATCTCCGAAGGATCCAGATAGTAATACATGTGTCCCTTACAAAATTCGAGCAGTATCGATGAGATTTTGAGACCGAGTACCCTCTCCATGTCGTTCGTCAACACCTCGTCGGAAAAATACCATGGATAAAGGTACATCCGGTTCCTGTCCCAGATCTTCTTATACATATCGATTACTGATACAGATTACGCAGTCTCGATTCCGCCAATTCGCGAAATTCCGGAAAAATGAACGTACAAAGACTCTCATCGAGCATCTTTTTCACTACTGATTCATCGGAATAGAGATCGCGAACGTTCTTTAATCGAAGTTCGGAAAAACGATCCAACCGATCAAAGTCATGAAAAATCTTCTTATTCTCGGTATCATAAAATCGATCGTGGTCGATTCCTTCCAGAGCATCGGCATCGTGAATACTGATGATATCGACGATCTCGCCCGATTTTCCTGTATCATATCCCGCGGACTCGAGCACTTCCCTCGCAACCTTCGCTCCGGTCAGCATATGCACCAGTTTTCCATTTACAATCTTTTCCGGACCCGTGACATACCGGAAGTGCTCGGGCAATATCGCGATATGCCCGATATCGTGCATCATCGCGACCGGGACGAGTACATCGAGGTCTATCGGAATCCCACCCCGATATTCAAGAATCATCTTCACCGTTTCCACGGCATGATCTACGTCTCCCGCCCTACCCCGTTCCAACATCGGTTTTGCCCGATCCCAGATATTCCGATACGGTTCCGGCACGAATGCATCCTCATATTCCATATTCGTAGAACGTTACATGTATTTTCACTATACCCTCGTTTCGAATCTCCCTCAATCGATTCGAAATAATCATACGGTTCTCTCTTGCCAACGGTATATAATTAATATATCATAGGTTATACCATGCGTGTCTCACTAAAAACCCCTCATCACACAAAATAGCCCTCTATGGGGCTGTTTTTTGACTCTTTTTGTTCCGCACGACTTGAAATGAAAAACTTGGGATACTGAAGGGGCTATTTTATCCACCACCAGTATCCGCTATGTATCAAGGGAAGTATGTTTTCGCACAAATCATGGAATACCTGCCTCGACACGAGTTCGATATATGTGTCGCTCGATATCACGGAGAACGGTATGCTAAACATTTCTCGTGTCGTGATCAGTTTCTTGCGATGGTATTCGGACTCCTTCCCATCGATTCCGCTATCGCCCGACACGAATACCCCTTGTCGAGAAGAATCCCGATCTCAAGCCGCTCGGCACGGCTCAGTTTTTTCATTTTTTCCATGCGGTAATTATAGACCAAGAGTGTCCTAATCCAGAACGGAATGAATTTTTAACAAGGCAGTCAAAGAACATTCAACCATCAACCGAAAGGGAGAGCTTATAATGCGACATTTAGCCATAAGGCCGGAAACGGTCGCTTACGTAATCACGGTCCACAACCATCTCCACACACATCCTGAAACCCGTTGGGAAGAGACCAAAACACTCTCCTATATCAAACAACAAATCGGGTTTCTCGGTATCAAGGGCAGTCTATCAGAATTGCAAGGGGGTCTGACATTCGATTATGTTGTTAATCCGAATCTCGCATGGGTCCTCTTCCGGGCGGATATCGATGCTCTTCCGATTCTGGAACATGTGGAGAATGTCCCAAGATCGGAAAATGACGGGGTCATGCATGCATGCGGACACGACATCAATACTGCCGTTCTCCTCGGGCTCATGAAAGAAATCGCGGACGACTACGTCTTGCCGACGAAAAATATCCGTTTTGTCTTCCAGCGTGCCGAGGAAAATCCTGGTGCGTCGCCACAGGCGAAATCAGGCGGTGCCAGTCTCGTTGAAGCGGGTATCTGCGACGGTATGTCGGCAGCGTACATGCTTCATACTTGGGCCGAAGGAACACCCGGTGCTTTTTCCTCTCGACCCGGTGCCATGCTGGGATGCAGCGATCGGATGGGTATCATTCTCTCACTCGAGGAAGGCCGCGATCCGAAAACCATCATGCAAGCACTCCAGACGATCTGGAACACCTTGGAAGGATTTCCGAACCGGACGATCGGTCCGATCGAACCGGCGACGCTGGAGCCGGTCAAAGGAAGGAAGGCAAGCAATGTCATGCCTGACAAGGTATGGCTTTGGTATGCGATCAATCCATTCGCATTTCTTCCACAAGGGTTAGAAAATATCAGGAAAATCGTCATCGCCGCCTTCCCGGAAACGAAACTCGAATTCTTTCGTGAGAACGACTCGATCGTCGTTTCCGTGGAATCGACCGGCGGACATGTCGCTTTACCGCAAAAAGGCACGAATGCCCTCCGCGCCTCTCGGTTCGTCATGAATACGATCGACATGCTCGGCTACTCGGTATCTATGAAACCGATTTCCTATTCATGCGATACCGACAAAGATATGGGAAAATCGAATGTTCTCGAGGCCTGGTACGGCGTTCGAACCATGCTTTCAGCGAAAAGACGCGACGAATATTTCGTCGAACTCGAACGAGTCGTGGTATCCGTAGTCTCGGCGTTTCCGGGAGTCGGTGTCAGGATCGAGAAAATACTCGGCCACCCCGCTCTCATCAATACCGACTTCGAAAAAATTGCAGGAGTATTGAAAACTGCCGGAGAAAACGTCGAAAAAGCCGATCCGAGTCTCGGTGGTGAGGATTTCGCGTATTACCTCCAGAAAATTCCCGGGTCATCCTGGCTGCTCTGCACGCACCGGGAAGGAAGCGGTCACCTCCATACCGCCACGTTCAATCCCGATCCGGAAATTTTCGCCGAGAAGGGAGTACGGTTCTGGACGCTCTTGGCCACGGAGCCGTAAATGAAGGTTCCCAACAGACAGCAAAACTCTTCCGTTCAAAATGCGCGGAAGAGCTTTTTTTATTCTTTTGAACCGAGTCAGACATCGATATCGAGAAGATAGGTGACGACAGCGAGACCGATTTCCATGAACGGCTCCCGTTTCATATAGAGAGCGCGTGGATCCGAATCGACCGCCTTCTCAATCTCGAATATTCTCGGTGTGATCATGCTAAGAACCGCGTCAGGACGCAATCGTTTCATGTGTTCCGTGTTGATCGGAAGATAGGATTTGAGAATCAATTCTTCCTTTTCTTTCGGGAATTTGTTTTCCGGAATGATGCCTTTCTGCAGCCCTCGCGTCACCACGAGCACGTCGACATCACCGATGAAATTATCGAGCTTGTCATATCGCAGTTCGACGAGTCCATTGCGCACGGCGTCTTCCTCGACCTGCTTCGGCACCGGAAAATGACCCAAATCATCCACGACAAGACTCATCTTGTACATCCCCATGACCGGAATGAGGGATTTGCAGACACGGTTGATCTCTGGTGTCCCGTACAACCCCACTTTCAACCCCTCCAACGGACGCCCGGAGTGATAGAACCAATCATAGAGCATCATCGCGGCACCGACCGCATGTTCCTTCGAACCACTGCCACCGTTTATGACCGGCACGGCGGACGCCGCCTTCGCCCGCTCGGCCGAATCCTCATCGGGGTGGCGCAAAACGATGACATCCGCGAGACTGCCGAACGTGGTTATCGTATCATCGAGGCTTTCGCCTTTTTCCATGGAAATACCCTGTTCTCCGGAAACGGCAAGATACCCGCCTCCGGCACGAATCATAGCAGACTGGAATGAACCGGCCGTCCTGGTCGAGGGCTGAAAAAACAGGGTTGCCGCGATTTTTCCACGGCAGATGTCGGGTGAGATCCCTTCATCCACGAATTTCTTCGCGCGCCGAAAAATCTCGTCATAATCCGACCGATCGAGGTCCTGCGAATTTATGAGGTGTTTCATATGACTGCCTCTCCGGTCGATCCGCCCTCAGGGCGCATCGATGACGATGAATTATAATGATTAATGCCGTTTAACGCGAGTATGGAGTACGCTTCGGCGAGATCCTTCAGCGCCTCGGGATCGATTCGGAAATTCGGGGAATGATGATCCACCTTCGGGTACCCGCTGTCGGGACTTGCACCGCCGATCCCCATATACACGCCGGGTATCCGTTTGCTTTGCAACTCTTCAAGGTAAAAGGAGAAATCCTCTCCGCCCATGATGAGCGCATCATCTTGTTTGGCATTATCCCCCATAACTTCTCTGGCCGATCGCACGGCCAGACCCACCAATTCCGCATCATGATGGACGACCGGACGATATCCGTCCCGTCGTTTGAATTCGACCGTTATTTCCTTGTTTACCGCTGAGCCTGTTGGATCCATTCTTTCAAGTTCCTCGAGATGTCGCGAAATAACCTCGTCCGTCACCTGCCGTATCTCGCTTGCTACGGACTGTGACATTTTTTTGAAATCAGGCGAAGCGATACGGATTACCCAGGTGCTTTTTCCGGATGCCGGCATTACGTTGTATCCCCCGCTTGAATATTCCGGTCCGCGGGTATTGATGACCGCTTCGTTTTTTTCAAAGAGCGGCCGAAATCGTTCCTGTAATTCCAAAGTGATCTGGGAAAAAACGCGGTTCAGATCGGGACTCTCATACGAATTCATGATGTGACCTCCGGGACCGTGCAGTTCGATATCCATCTCGCCGGAACTCGCCATAAAGACGCCTTCACGGGTCAGAATAGTTCCTTTCTCCGCCATACCGAAGACATGAAGACCGAAGAAAGCCCGAATATCATCACGAAGCCCGTTTCGCTCAAGAAATGCTATCATGGGGACCGAACCCGGTTTTTTCTGATGCGCTTTCTCTTCACTTGGCTGAAATAAGAGGACGACTTCCCCCTTGAGCGCTCCCTCATCCGCCAACTCCTTCAAGATACGCGCCGCCCCCATGAGACCTGCAGTGTGCAGATCATGACCACAGCCGTGCATCATTCCGTTTTTCTTCGAGCGGGGCTCGTTCACCGGGTTTTCCTCCATTGGCAACGCGTCCATATCGGCCCGAAGCGCGACTATAGATCCACTCTCCTTACCTTTGATCTTCGCCACGATTCCGGTTCCGCCGATACCTTCACCAAGAATCTCGATTCCGAGCGATTCGAGGTGCAGTTTGACACGCGCCGCCGTCTCGAATTCCTCCCCTCCAAGCTCGGGATTCTCGTGGATAGCGATATAATCCTTGAGCATTTCAGGATAGATCTCCCGTGCCCGTTCGACGATCCGACCGGCGAGGGTCTGTTCCCTCTTTTCCATCTTCAGGTCGGGAGTGTTGCCAACCCCCGAGTCATTCAAGATTTGCTGTTCATGCTTCATATTTCTCGATATTTTGCGATATGTTTCCATTCTATCAGACCGATCACGATCGGCAAATTTCCGAGGAAATAAGCCGCACGACCCCGTGATCCGCATCCACCTCCACGAGGTCGCCGTCATGGAGGACTCGTGTCGCGTTCGATGTGCCGATAATGCACGGGACGTCCAATTCGCGGGACACGATAGCAGCATGACAAGTGACGCCACCTTCATCGGTCACGATCGCGGCCGCCTTTCTCATGAGCGGAACATACTCCGTCCTGGTCATGGACGTGACAAGGACGTCCCCTTCTTCAAACGAAGCGAAATCGTTTCCGCCGAAGATCACTTTTACCGTGCCCTTTCCAAATCCTTTTCGGGCGACGGTTCCACGGATCTCAGACAGAGACATTTCGGGACGGGACACGAGAACATCATAGATTCTCGCGATAGCCGCATCGGGGTCGGAATATTCGAAATGCGGACCCTCGGAATCGCAGAAGACGACACACCGTTTTCTTTTTTCCAATTCGTCACCGTATCCCGGCTGCCGATACCGATCCGTAAAGAAATCCGCATACGCGGCATTTGGCGCAAGGTCGGTCAAAATTCCGGTGCGCGAGAGAGCTTCCTTCGCCGCGACGGCGATGATCGTCATGATCCGCAACTGGGGTTCCTTCCGGATATCCCGAGTTTTCATGGACAGCTGGATGAAATCGAACAATTTCCGAAGCGGCGGCTCAAGTGTCGCGCGATACGTCTCCAGCCGTTCCTTATTCATCCGTATTTCCGACACTCTAAGGCTGATTTCATCTCGTATTCCGGCTGCGCCTCCTTTTTCAATCATCGTTTCTTTCACTTTCGAGTCGAATCGATCGATATCGACCGCATCATGATAGTCGGTGAAAATCCACAGAGCGTCTTGAACGTTCCCATCGACCAGATACTTTTCGATCTGTCTGTCGGCTCGGAGCGAGAAGGATTCGAACACAGGCAGCGTTGTTTTGGCGAGAAATTCATCAAAATTTCGGTCGTTACCTCCGGACTCACGATACATCTTCCGTATCAATTCCTCATCGACCGCCTCCGAGAAAATGGACGAGGAAAGGAGATCCCAATACGACTCGAACGCCTCCCGAATTAGCGATTCCATCTGGACGTCGAAATACCTGCCGAGTTCCGACAGGTTCGTGGTCGAGTACAGGGCGTGGATACGCTCCGACACATTCACGAAATCCGAGTATTCACGAAAGTCATCGTTTTTCTCCAACCTGCAGAATCGCTCGTATGAGATCAGCGACGTCTTCGTATACGTTTCCATATCAAAAAACAGCACGCCGTATTTCGGTTTGGCAATAAATAGCACTTTTTCGAAATCAAAATCGTAATATCGTGACGAGTACGGCGGAAATATTTCGGGTACGAAACTCATGAAAAGAAGGCATGAGAAATTTCCTTCCTGCTTCGTAATAGTGGCCGTCTTTATCCCGTCCAGATATCGATCGACATTATCCATATCATATCATCTTATCGTGAACCACCGCGTTTCACCACCCGCACCACCCCGTGATCCGCGTCCACCTCGACCAGGTCGCCGTCACGGAGGACCTGTGTCGCGAACTTGGTTCCGATGATACAGGGCTTGCCCATCTCGCGTGCGACGATGGACGCATGGCACGTGATACCGCCCTCGTCGGTGACGAATGCGGCGGCTTGTTTCATGGCGGGAAGGAAATCCGGCGTCGTCATGGGCGACACGAGAATATCCCCGTCATGCACCGCATCCATATCACTTTGCTTCCGCACGATACGCACGACACCGGTTACGACGCCCTTGCAGGCAGACTGGCCCTCCAGTTCATTCCGATCGATCACCGCTTCGGTTTCAAAGACGTATTCCGGATGGGTCGCGACGTATTCATCGATCGTACCGAGTTTCGCCTCTTTGCCGTCTATCAGGAGATACGATTTCAACCGTCGTTCCAGAATTTCCGCAAACGGAATATTTTCCACCTCGTCCGGCAATACGACTCCGGCCGCCTCGGAGGAAATTCCTGCCAATCCGGAAATCTCCGTGCGCACGAACGCATCGTTGTCCGCGAAAAAGTCTGCGATCTCACGGGCACGAACGGCAACTTCCTGAGCCTCATCCGGACTCCTCTCGTCCGTTCCGGTATAGTAAAACAACGTCATGCGGAGCGCGGCATAAGAGATCGCGTCTGCATAATCCTTCCGGCCCGAAGGAGAAGAAAAGCAGTCTTTCCCGCGAAGGGTCTCGATATTTTGAAGCACTTCCACGTATTCCTCGAATACCTTTCCGAGAAACGCAGTCCCCTTCCGATTCTCCTCGAGCAACCGGTCCAAGAACCACCGCATACCCGTTTGGTGTTCCCAGATTTCCACGACGCCATCACGGACGAAATGTCCGACCAACGGCAGATAGGGATTCTTCCAACCGAATGCCTCTTCGGTTCCGTGTGAAAGCGTCCCGGCCCAGAGCGCCTGCATATAGAGGGTCGTATCTCTGGAATTGGCTTTCTCGAATCGAAGTGACGGAGCGGGATGTACAACGTTCGACATAAGGATATATCGAAAAAATATGATCGGGCGACGGAAGACGATCAGTCTTCCTTCGTCGTGCCGCCGGCAAGTGTGGTGATCGGACGTGACTGGACGATATGGAATGCGCTCCCTTCGTACGCCCACTCGATGTCGCATGGGAATCCGTAATGATTTTCGATCCGCATGACGATGTCGGCGAGTTCAAGAACCAGGGTATCATCGAGTTTCCGGTCCGAGCCGTGCTCACCGAGGTCACGCCATTCGTTCCCGCCGTCTTCCTTGCGGTAGATGCCGCGTGTCTGGTCGCTCACGTTCACGTCGAGGATATTCCGACCTTTTTTTGAGATAACATAGGAATCCGGGGTGATCTGCCCGGAGACGATCGCCTCGCCCAGTCCGAAGCCGGCCTCGATGATGATCTGATCATGATCCTCGGTCACCGGATGGACGGAAAACGCGATCCCACTCACCTCGGACTCGATCATTTTTTGCACGACGACCGCTACCGACACACGTGAATCACGGAGGCCCTGTTCAAGGCGGTAGAAGATGGCCCGCGGGGTGAAAAGCGAGGCGAAACAGCGTTTCACGTTTCGCAGCAGGGTCGCCTCGGTGGTATTGAGGAAAGAATCGAGCTGTCCCGCCCACGCGGCCGACGCCGAGTCCTCGGCGGTCGCCGAAGAACGCACCGCAACGAACTTCGCGTCGAGCTCGATAAACGCATCCGTGACCGCTTTCGCGATATCTTCTGGCATGTTTGCTTCCAAAATGTGCTTCTGTATGCGTTCGCTCGCGTACTCGACCGTGTGAATCTGATCACGGTTCACATCATTGAGTTCACTTTCGATCTCCTGCACGAGATCCGCTTCCGCAAGAAACCGCTCAAACGCATCCGTAAGGATGACGAATCCCTGCGGAACAGGAATACCGGCCTGTGTCATTTCGCCGAGCGATGCGCCCTTGCCCCCGGCGATACCGGCGTCGCTTTTCGAGAGAGAAGCAAAAGGAAGGATATAGGCCATATGATTCTTCAAATAATTAACTGATGATGGTTCCTTCGAATGCCTCGCCCGCGAGATATCGGGACACGTTCCCGAGATCGCCACCAGACAAGATGGCCACTTCCATCCCTTCTTCTTCGGCGAGCTTGGATGCGATCGGATCGAACGGTGCGTTCAATCCCGGCGTCCATTCCGATCCCACGAGCTCACGAAATTCCGGCCAGGTCATCCTCTCGAATTGCTGCGCATCCGGAAATTCACGCGGATCGCGGTCGTACACGTGATCGATATTGGAAAGGTTGACAATCTTCTTCACGCCGAGGTACTTCCCGAGGAGCGTGGCATCGTAGTCGGTCGAGCAACCCGGGCGCCAACCGGCCGCTACGAGAATGGGGCTGCGCGCAAGGTAGAAATCCTCCAGGTCGTGCGGGTTCGTATTGATGCGCGGATAAGAATACTCGCGGAGTATGGTCCGCAACAGCTGCGCATTGAGACGTGTCGCGTGAATACCCATCCAGTCACGATCTTCGTCGGAAACCGGAGTCGCCTCGCTCGCCGCATCGATATACGCCCGCGCCGTCCGCCCCCCTCCGGTCACCACGATGAACCGTCTGCCTTTCGCGATCTCGCCCTCGATGAATTCCTTGAACGTCTTCAGAAACCGCCAGTCTATGCCGTCCGGCACGATAAGCGATCCCCCGAGCGATATGATGATGCGATCAGAATCTTCCATAGTGAGTGGTCAGTAATCAGTTATCAGTGAGCATGAAACATTGAACAGGTGGCAGCAAATAGATAAGCGGAACAGGCTGCCCGAGTACCTCATAACAAAGACCGAAGGAACTTTTTTTTATCTGTCTCCGCGAGGATGTAGTCATCCGTGGCGGTCCAGTATTTTGTTCTCTGTTCCCTGCATCGCCACGCCGTAGCTTTGTCGAAGGCGGGCATCGCCACGCCGGAGTCTTAGCGGAGATGGGTTTTCTGTTTTAAAAACTGGATTGCCACGCCTCGCAGAATCGTCTCACACCCGCCTGCAACGCTTTGCGAAGCAATGCGGGCAGGAAGACCGAAGGGGTCTGTTCCCTTCCGCCTGTTATCTGTTATCTGTTATCTGTTAAATATTCCACGAGTTCGGACAATTTGACCATCTCGGTTTCTTCACTCGTCCGACGTTTCACCTCCGCTTCACCGTTTTCTGCGGAACGCTTGCCGATTACGACCCGGTACGGGATACCCAACAAGTCGCTGTCCGCGAATTTTTCTCCCGCGCGCGCGTCCCGATCGTCATAGAGCACCTCGACACCCGCGTCGAGCAGCGTCCGATACGCCGCATCGGCTTCCTCGTCCGCCCCGAGCGACAGGAGGTGTACCCTGAAAGGCGCGATCGCCTCGGGCCAGACGAGTCCTTTTTCATCCGAAAATTGCTCAACCACGATTCCCATGAGCCGAGTGATGCCGATACCGTATGATCCAAGAATCACCGGTTTCTGACTCCCGTCCTCATCCTTGAAGAAGAGTCCGAGTTGCTCGCATTTCGTCCCGCCGAAACTGAAGATATTTCCCACCTC
The DNA here is from genome assembly GCA_037133435.1 of Candidatus Moraniibacteriota bacterium. Classification (GTDB taxonomy): domain Bacteria; phylum Patescibacteriota; class Minisyncoccia; order Moranbacterales; family UBA1568; genus JAAXTX01. The sequence goes on from JBAXOD010000004.1 coordinate 61,751, forward strand.
GACCGCTTTCACTTCCTCGAGCGTCTCACGGTCCAACCCGAGTTGTGTGACCACCTCGTCCGTCAGCACTTCCTGATTGATCGCGATCTTCTTGTTCCGATCGAGATAGATGACATCTTCCCCAACAGACGAAATCGTCTGAAATTCATGACTGAACTGCGTGAACGCTCCTCCCGAAGCAAAGGTCAAAAAGGTCGAATCACCGAGTCCGACGCGCTCGAAGACGCGTAGGTATGCCGCGATTGCACTGTCATAAAAAGCCTTGTGATCCTCTTCCGTGCGACTGTACGAATACAGGTCCTTCATCACAAACTCACGCCCCCGCATGATGCCGGATTTCGCCCGAAGCTCGTTTCGCAGTTTCGTCTGAAATTGATATCCGTAGACCGGCAAATCCCGATAGCTCGAGATATAGTTCCGCATCATATCCGTGATCGGCTCCTCGTGCGACCAGCCGAACCCGACCTGCCCGCCGTTCTTGAGCTCCGATTTGAACCACACATCGACCTTGCGGTCGTCCCATCGATCCGTTTTCTCCCAGAGTTCCTTCCGCTGAAGCGACGTCATGATGAACTCCTGACACCCCAGCGCGTTCATTTCTTCCCTGACGATTCCCTTGATCTTCTCGATTACCCGAAGCCCGAGCGGCATATAGGCATACACCCCGGCCATCTCCTTGTGGACGTACCCGGCCCGGATCAAGAGCTGCGCATTGCGGCTTTCCTCGTCCTTGGGCGCCTCCCGCCGCGACCGGGTGAACAGCTGGCTTTGTCTCATATCGGCTAAAATTAACAATAGTACCCGCTCCCCTGCCAGAGGGGAGCTCCTCGGCTTTGCGAGGTGAGAGGTGGGAGCAGATTTTTTGCCTCAAATATATACAATCCTAGCCCCTTTTCCTTCCCATCATACCCGAATGCTACACTCGGGTCAAAAAAGAGCCCATCCTATATAGGATGGCTTTCCCAATTTCCCGCCGCATATCCCCCCCACAACCAAAGTTACATTTGCTACGCTATCGCGTAGCAAATGTAACTTCGCCCGCCACCATAATTGCCGTCAGGCTGTCGCGCTGGCGTAGCGATGCGGACAGGCGCAGTAATACGAGCAGGCAGAGAGGCGTATTGAAAATGGTTTAGATTTCGGTTTCTAGCGTAACCGAGTATATTCAGCACACCAAGCAAAAAGAAAAACCTTTCCATTACAGAAAGGCGTTCGGTATCCGACCCTGTACGGGTCGAATACCAGACAAAGATTCAAAGAACAAGACTCAAAATCCACTGCGGGAGGCCACGGCACGCAAAACCGAGAACGAGCCAACCGGCGTGACCCCGAACACGCACGCGCCAAGCGCGCCCGCATCGCCGAAGCAAACGAGGCTGCCGTCGGTCGAAGGGGAAGATGACCATGAATAGAAATCCCTGAATAACTTTTCACCGGTACAGCCATGGACGATCAGGTACCGGAAAAATGTGTTTTGCACGGGTTCCCGAAGAAGACGGACGATATCAAGGACGGTAAGGAAAAGTGTCGTAGCAGCATTGTTCCCTTGTTCCAGCAGTTGATACGCAACCTTCCGCTCGTATCCTTCCCATTTCGATATCGCTGTTTGCAATGCCCGTGGAAGGCGGCCGCTCAACAGACTTTCCATGTTTCCAATCAGAACATCCGTCTGACTGATAAAGTTTTCTCTTGCCGTACCAGCTACCTCTTCGGGTGACACAAATTGCCATCCGCTCCGGAGTACAGTAGAAGAAACAAGCAAGTCATTTTTCATCCAAGCTCTCTCTTCGTAGTTCCCACTCTCTTCGAATTGGTCACCCCACAGCAATCCCGCGGGAAGCGAACTCACAACAGACGAATACCAAGTCGCCATCTTCTCGAGCGTTATCGGTGTGTTCTGTAGCCGGTTCGGATAGCAGAACCGAACCGGATAGCAGATCAGCATATGCCCCGCTTCTGCATGCAGTTCATAGTCTTTCGACGTCCAGTATCCCGGAAGCGGATCGTCTTTCGGACGGAAACCGAACACCTGTTCGGTCTGGTCGTCAGCATAGAATTTCTTCCCGAATATGCTTTGTGCATCGGGTATGGTCATTTTGATATCCATCGCTCATCTCCGTTTTAAGGTTCATACAGCCAGCGAATGCTGACCAGACAGAATAGCGTTTTTATACGATTTGTCAATGATACTTTTTTTACTTCCTTTTATAATCCTCGTATGTTCTTCGGTAACGAAATGCTTCCAAAACGATGCGCTTCTCTCTCCTTCACATAAACCCAACCAAAAAGTTACATTTGCTACGCTATCGCGTAGCAAATGTAACTTTTCAAAACGAGATGTTCATCAAAGATTATCAATATTTATCAATACGCGACAAAACGACGTCTCCAAAAGGAGACGTCTTTTATGAAATCATATATGCCATCACTGCAACAACGAGTCCGCTATAACTGCACCGGAACGGTCATTTCCTTGCCGTCGCGGACGACGGTCAGGTCGGCTTTGTCGCCTTTTGAAAGTTTCCCGACAACAACGGAGAGGGGGTTGTCTAAATTAATTTCCGTCCCGTTCACAGTAGTGATGATGTCACCGTAACGAAGACCAGCCTTGTCGGCCGGCGATCCGGAAAGCACAGAGAGTCCGGTCTTGCCCGAGAGCGAATACACAAGTGCTCCGCGATCACGAGAACCGTTTCCACCGGCGATAGCGGAAGCCTTGGTCAGGGTCTTGTAATAGAGGCCGAGTATGGGACGTGCATCGAGTGTCTTGGCCACGGC
>JBAXOD010000005.1:0-61350 GCA_037133435.1 Candidatus Moraniibacteriota bacterium
GATGGTTAGAGATGAACCAGTGTACCCCGTTGCGTTAGAAGTTGGAAACCGCCTACAAAAACCCGCCATGCCCAGAGGGCCAGGACGGGTGGTTTTAGTACTTCGAATATCGCACATGAAATGCGCCCTGTCAATATTCTTAAAAACGCCGATGAGAACCCATTTCTGAAGCCGTTGCGTCTGCCTTCGAAGGCCTTCGGCGCGACAAGTCCGATGATGCCGAAAAATTCCCCTTTCTTCACCCGTCCGCAGCGATACGCCAAGCGTTTCGGGCGGGCCCGTCCGCAGCGATACGCCAAGCATTTCGGGCAGGCCCGTCCGCAGCGATACGCCAAGCGTTTCGGGCGGGCCTCGAAGGAGACGTCGTCGAGCGCCTTGAATTCCTCGAACGTCCGTTTACCGTTCAAGGCCGACGTGAACGCACCCCGAATCGAAGACACCTTCTCGTGAAATATCCGGAAGGTCTTGGAGACGTTTTTAACGCTGATGGCGATATCTTTGTCCATTGCTGTATTCTAGCCTATTTATAAGCAACTTTCTAGTATTGACAAAAAAGTCGGAATCGGTGAAAATTGGATATGACTTTCCGACTATCCTATTTCTTTTCGGCACGAAGAAAATGGGGCCACTCCGGAAGGCTCGGGAGTGATTATCCTCATCTTCCGACGAACGCGGACACGATACCGCGTGATGTGCCGGCCGTTTGGACCCCGATCGGGATAGGATCGCCAAGCGGTTCTACACGACAAAAAGGACCCTGCCTAGGCTTTGCCTTTGTGGGGGCCTTTTCTTTTATCCTTCTGCAACGTACAATGAAATTGTAAAAGTTAGTCGAACACCGACCGTATGGCGGGTCGTCCGGATTTCCGGACTAGGCTATTCCCCCTGAAAAGGGGGTTTTGTTTTTTCTGAAAAATTCCCTTTCTCACCAGCATTCTCCATCTCCCTGCCTGTCTCCACGAGGCCCTGCGTGGCGGTCCATGCCGTTCCGTCTCCGCGAGGATTTTTGTCTTCGGAAATCCGTGGCGGTCCATGTCTTATCATCTCATTCTGGATTGCCACGCCTCGCCGACTCGTCTCGCACCCGCCTGCAACGATAGCATTTCGGGCAGGCCCGCCTGACAACACTTCGTTTAGCAGCGCGGGCTGGAAGACCGCGGAAGGGTCCGGGAACTGGATTGCCGCGGTCGCGGACTCCCTCGCAAAGACCGAGGGAACCCTCTCCCTGCCTGTCTCCGCGAGGATTTTTGTCTTCGAAAATCCGTGGCGGTCCATGTCTTATCATCTCATTCTGGATTGCCACGCCTCGCCGACTCGTCTCGCAAAGACCGAGGGAACTCTCTCTCTCACCGACCGTCTCCGTGAGGCCCTGCGTGGCGGTCCATCTCTTGACTGCTCCCCGTTCGTCTCCGCGAGGATGTACTCATCCGAGGCGGTCCAACCCCTGTCTGAATTTCCCTTGCCTGTCTCCGCGAGGATGTATTCATCCGTGGCGGTCCAGTGATTCCGTTCCCTGTTTTCTGTTCCATGTTATCTGTCATCTGTTCTTTCTGGATTGCCACGGTTGCATCCGCCAGCTGACGGATTCACAAAGTCAAACAAAGTAAAGCACGTAATCAGATTCTATGACGTTGTTTTGGCGGACACAAAATCGGTTACCAACCGTACAAAAAAACTTTCAATCTCCGTTTGCGCGATTTCTTCGTCGATCCAGTCCACTTCAAACACTCCGAGATCGGCAAAGTATACCAGCTGTTGCAAAAAAAGTTTTTCGTCGAAGTTTCCCCCGAATCGTCGCTTCGTTTCCGACAGCATGTCTTCGAACTTCAGACCGTTCTTGAGCAGAAAGAAAACATCCACGTAGTCCCGCCACACCCCCCTGCGACCGATCGCATATGCCTTGTTGGATCCCAGGTCCTGCAGATCGAAAAGTTTCATCGTTTCATCGCCGACACGATCATGCAGGGCGGGAAAGGGGAAATAAATGAAAGAAAGTTTGATTTCATCGTCCAAAATCACGCTGAGCTCGTCTGCGGTATCGACGACCGGACGGACCTGATAGGCGGAAAAAAGACTATTGATCTTGTTCAACAGTTTTTTGGAAACGGGATCAGCCAGAAAAAAATCGAAATCATAAGACTTTCGATGCCGTAGCTGAAGCGCGATCGCCGTTCCTCCGCCCAAAACGAAATTCGGGAAGTTTTTTTCCAAAAGGGCGAAGACGACTTGCCTTTTTTCATCCAAGATTTCTTTGTGAAACTGTGAGATATCGTTGTTCATCGATTTTATTCGTATCGCCCAGATTAAGAATGATCTTGACCACGAAATTCAAAGCCTCCGGAGAATATATTTTTTGCGGATGCCCGAGGAAAACACGTTCCAAAACCTCCGAAGCATAGTGACTCTTCAGCCACGCGATATCTTCCATCGAACCATACCGCAATACCTGGTTGATAATATATTCTTTGTCACGTTCAAAATCAAGAGTTCGTGCGTCTCTTGACCAAAGAATCCCCTGCATTTTCCTCTGTTTTTCCGCGTGTTCCATACTGCAAGTATACCATATCGGGTATAAAAAACAAGAGGAAAATAGAACTTGGGACGAGGTCGGTCCATCCCTTGACTGCTCCCCTGACTGTCTCCCTGCCTGTCTCCGCGAGGATGTACTCATCCGTGGCGGTCCATCCCCTGTCTGAATTTCTCTCGTTCGTCTCCGCGAGGCCCTGCGTGGCGGTCCATCTCCTGTCTGAATTTCCCTTGCCTGTCTCCGCGAGGATGTACCCATCCGTGGCGGTCCATGTCTTATCATCTCATTCTGGATTGCCACCCCGGCATACGCGGGGCAGGCTGGTCGTGGACTCCCTCGCACCCGCCTGCAACGCTGTGTAGCAATGCGGGCAGGCCCGCCTGACAACGATAGCATTTCGGGCAGGCCCGCCTGACAACACTCTTTGTGTAGCAATGCGGGCAGGCCCGCCTGCAACGATAGCATTTCGGGCAGGCCCGCCTGCAACGATAGCATTTCGGGCAGGCCCGCCTAACAACACTCTTTGTGTAGCAGCGCGGGCTGGAAGACCGAGGAAGGGTCCAGGAACTGGATTGCCGCGGTCGCGGACTCCCTCGCAAAGACCGAAGAGGCCCTTCTCCTTTCCGCTTACCTCCCTGACTGTCTCCGCGAGGCCCTGCGTGGCGGTCCATCCCCTGTCTGTTTCCTGCCCTTCGCAAAGGGCGGGGAAGAAAAGACCGAGAGATGCGGTTTTATGCCGATTTTGCTTTCCGCTTCGAATCCAAAAAAAGTTTGGCAAGGCTAACCGGAACAAACAGCACACTCATCGCAAGCGAAACCGATTCCTTGGTCGGACCCAGATTAAGAATATATCCGGCATGCTCCGGAGTAAGCATGATAAGCACGACCGTGATTCCGAACCACACCAAAGCGAACCAAGCCCATCTACGAAACACATTATCACGAACGAAAAAGAGGAATGGAAAAACAACAAGAAGAGAAAAAGACAGAAACAATAATGGTTTGCCAATAGTTAGAGCACTTTTATCTAGACACCCACTATATGAATCAGTCCAATATATGTGATCACACATACCAAATATTTCTTGGTTCCTGAGAATGTATGAGACTCCCATGCCAATGCCGATAATTGCAAAAATCAAAATCCTCCACCAATATGTCTTTTTCATAACAATTTCATCCTATCTGTTCTGATAAGGCTTTACTCTAGGCCATATATCACGAACATAATCCAACTATATTCCTATTCGACACTCCGCTTCGAGTCCCAGAGAAGCCAGACGAGACTGACAGGAAGAAAAAGAACACTCATCGTAAATGAGACCGACTCCTTTGTTGGGTTCATCATACTAAATATTCCGCCACCGTATTTCGGGGCAAGTGCAATAACGAATATCGTGAATCCAAACCAGATACCAGCGAATTGCATCCACTTAAGAAAAACCGTATCACGAACGAAGAAAAGAAATGGGGAAATAAATATAAGGGAAGCGGCAATAAATGCGAATGGTTTCGTATATGCATTATAGAAACCAAGATTATCAAAATTCACTGCAAGATACCAATATATCGCAACAATTAATCCGATACATATCACTCCCAGTCTCCACCAATATGTCTTTTTCATAACAACTTTAAATCCTATCTGTTCTGATAAGGCTTTGCTCTCGGCCATATATCAAGAACATAACCCAACTATATTTCTATTCCACTTTCCGCTTCGAGTCCCAGAGAAGCCAGACGAGACTTACCGGAAGGAAAAGGGCACTCATCGTAAGTGAAATAGGTTTCTTCGTCATACCCAAAGCTAAAATATTGTTCGAATATTCCGGAGTAATCATAATAAATAGAATCGTAGACAGAAACCAAATACCGGTAAATCTCAACCATTTAAGAAAAACTGCATCGCAAACGAAAAAGAGGAACGACGCGACGGACAAAAAAGCGAGTGATAAGTGAAATACGGTTCTCGTAAACAAGATACTATTTCCATAGAGACATTTTTGCACACTACCATCACAGGACCACAGATATGAAAAAATAACTATCGCTAATGCGAGAACTGTTAATATTATCTTTTTCCAGTAGTTAGAAATCATCATAATATTATTGCTTTATTTTATTGACTTCACAAAATTTGAAAAGGGTACCATAAGCCGATTCCACAATTTTCTGAACCCCATATGGATAATATCATATTCAGAGGAAGAAATGGACTGGAAAACAGTACTCGGGTTATGGTTCGAATGATCGAAAAGAACCATGCGAGCGGACTGTCTCCGATTTCAGGCGACGCGATATCCTGATTTATCATAGTGTCGCCACTTGGCAAAACAGCAGTATCATTGGTTGAATCCGAGGATGCCTCCGTTCCAAAAATACCCTTTCTAAGACTCTCGAGCGTGGCCGTAATACCCGTTTTATCGTGTTTCTGTGAATCCTTCGAGCCCGAAGAAGATCCGGAGGAATCCGAGGTTGAATCTGTCATCTCGTTTGCCACAACCACTTCCGGAGGTGCGACCAGAGTAGCCGTCCCGTTCATCACGGGAGCGACTTCGTATTCCCCTCCCGGCTCATTCCCGTTCAGGTCCGCCTTGAGCGTCGACAGGTGCCCCAGGCCTTCCTTGGGTACGGTAAGCGAGACCGTCGTCGTGGCAGTCACCGGCAGATCCTCGAATACCGTATGATTCACCGTCTTTTCTCCGGTCTTCGTCACGGCTACTTCCTCGAATTTCAGCGTATACGAGCCGTTGTCGTACCCGTCCAACTGAATATCCATTTTTGTCCCCTCGGGAAAGGAAACATATTTTCGCTCTCCGAATTGATAGTATGTGCTTCCCGGAATACCCTCCTCGATAGTCGTAAGGGTCTGTCCATCCTCCTTAGCTTCTTTCGGGCCCGTGTGATTTCCAGACGAATCGGTCACCGAGACGTCTAGAGGAGAATAGAGCGCCATACGGATGCGCGGCTTCGCATCTTTGCAATCGGACGGCCGAGAAGTCTGAATATAGTTTGGTAAATCTTTGTCGTTTTCCTTATGATCAATAATCTGTCCTAAAAAATTCAGCAATGGCTCAGCTTCTAGAAGATTCGCATGGCTACTATTAGTAGAGCTTCTATCATTGTAATTATACAAATCTACCCAATATTTCTTCACATTCGATGACGCCGAAAGCATGAGCGCGCTCGGAGCAGTTACGACCTTGTCTCCGTCCACGGTAAATTTCGGTTCATATACCGGTTCATATTCGTTTTCTGACTCGACACACGACGGAATGATTCCTCCCGCTACTGGATAACAACGGTGTTGTTTCGCTTCCGTGTAATCGACCCCGCTGACGGTATCGAGTCCCCATCCGGCGATCTGTATCGCCTCCACACCCGATGGCGGCGTCCAACGATCAAGTTCGTCCTGCGTATCTTCCGCCTGACTCAGCAGATGTTTATTCAAGACGTTCTCTTTATCAGCAGATGTTTTTGCAGGTTTATCCCGACCATCTTTCTCGGCCGTAAGGAAGTCATCGAGCACACTACGAGAATCGACTGTGGGCCCGTAGGCGTCCAGGAAGGCCGAGCTTCGGGTGTTTTTCGACGAGAACGTGATAAGCGGATCTTCCGTCCGGTCGAAATATTTTGCCGAAGGAAGGAATCCGTATGCTCCCGGCATATTCTCGGCCAACGAACGGATATCCCCATCCGATCCGAGCAAACCCCAAAACAGATTTTCCTTGTACCCATAGAGGAGCGTGAGCATGGAAATCGGCGCGCCCATCTGCGGCGTCCCGACGAACACGACCCGATCCACCAGATTCGCTTCACCATTACTTTCCATACGTTTCAAGAGTTCCTTTGCAACCAACCCGCCGTTTGAGTGCGCGATAATCGTCACCTTCCCGGTCTTCGATGACTGTGCGAGGGTATGAAGCTGGTCCGACAGTGACACGTGGTCGTTGTGATACGGCGTGAATCCATATGCCACGTCCTCGACGTTCATCCGCCAATCATAAGCGAATGGGACAAAGTCGTTGATAATATGAGCGTCTTTCTTGGCTTTGAGATCGGCGAGGAAAGACTTATAAATCTTGTCCGATCCGGCAGTTTCCAGTACGTCCTTGGTATAGATATCGTTCACGCTCTTTCCATTCTCGTCGAGCGCAAGATGATCCAGATCTTTACTGAAAAAATTCGGCGGCCACAAAGTATCTTCGCTTCCGATACCATCATCCATATACAGCCGGCTCCCTTTGGCTCCCGGCAAAAAAAGCACGTTGGACGCGCAGGTGTGGCACACGGCGAAGAGTTCCGTCTCGCTGAAGCCGTCGAGTTTCGCCGGACCTTCGATCGATTTGGAATTCCGATCCCCGTCATTATGATCGGCATGCGGTCCCTTCGCGGAGCCGTACCAGTCGTTCGTGAGCGTGACCATCTCGCGGCAATTCGCCGGATCCTGGCAGGCGCTCGTCCCGGACATGAACGCCGGGACACCCGAGCGACCCTTGAAATCCGATCCGGATACGGAAAACTCGGACAGTCCCCGCGCGATCCCCTGCTCGGTATCGCGGTCTCCGGTATCCAAAGGATCGGTCATCCAGATATCCGCGCCTCCGCTTCCGAAAAAAATGGAGTCGGCGATCCGGACCTTTCCATAAATGAACGTGACCGCGGACTCGGCTTGCCAGTATTCTTCCGCATGCGCGATGTTTGTGAACAGGTCGCGGAACGGCAGGAAGACCTGGTACACCTGATTGACTTTCTCCCCGCCGCGCTCTATGCGGACATGCTTGAAATCCGAGACGTGGACCTCGCTTTCCGATCCGAACACGGACCGGTCCAAAAAGCGGATCATGAAGACGGTCTCATCGTTTGCCTTCGAAAAAACGACCGGGTTTTCCTCGGTGCCGATCGCGTCCACCGTTCCCTCGTTGATATCGAAATATATCGGACCCGACTCCTCGTAGTCGCCGGAAAAGATAATTTTCGCTCCAGGCTCGATGGTCAGCTTCGCCCCGTCCGTGATGGCTACGGACTCATCGAATTCGTGCTCAGAGCCGGCTTTCCAGGTCGTATCCTCGTCTATGGTCGTCCCATAGCTGTTTTCCGCGCGTACGGGCTGTGACAGTGCCCCACGTTGCCACATAAGCACGGCGGCCGCCAGAAGAACGACCGCGAAAACCGATATGAACACCGCCTTTTTTCGAAAAATCATACGACAGAACACGAATGATTATGACCCTTCATAATACACATTTCGCGCTTTTTGGCAAGCCCCATGGGCAAGAGACTCATTCTTGAGTGGTTCCTTCCGCTTTTTCCATTCCATTTGAGAATTTTAAATTGCCTGTTCACTGTTATCTGCTCACTGATTCCGTTCCCAACCCGTTACCTATTCTGTTGTCAGTTGTGAGTTATCAGTTGTTTGTTTCCCTTGCCACCCCGTAACCTTGGCGCAGGCTGGGTTCTATTAAAAAAATTACAAAATGTAAAAATTAAAAATTGTCTTTGTTCTCTGTTCCAGTTTCGAAATTCGAAATTCAATCCGCCAGCTGGCGGACAAAATTGCTCTTAGTTCCATGCTCACTGATTCTGTTCCCAACCCGTTAACCCGTGAACTCGTTAACCGAACAACTCCCTCTTCTTTAAAAAAACAGCCCGCATCAATGTATTGATACGGACCCCTCGTTCGAAAAACGAGACCTTCTATCCCGAAACGAGTGCGATGTTACGCATCAGGAACATGCCGAATTTCTGTCTGAGAATTTCTTCCCACTGCAGCCGCGACTCTTGGGTACTTCCCGATCCCCGACGGAACAATACGTCAAGAAAGTCGATTCCATCGGTTCGCGGATTTCGATGGATTTCCTCGACAGCGGAAATATCAATGAGCGAAAGACCGATCTTAGTGTTATACGGAACGGATTCGATCCGCTTCGCCCTGGAACTGGCCGCGACACATAGATGTAGCGAACAGATTTTTCCCGAAATCGCATGGAGGAAATCCTCGGCGGCATGTGGGGAACCCTTCAGTACGGAATACACCGTTCCCTCGCATACGACGACGGCCCCGGCGCCGAGCGAGACCTTCGATTCGTTCTTACTGCTCGGCAGCTTCGCAAGCTCGTGCACGGTACGTGTCGCCATGTTTTCGGCAAGCGTGCGGCCGTATCGCCATTCTTTCATCGATCCGATTTGGACCGTCGGCTCGATATCGATATGGTCATCCACCGGCGATAATTCCGTCAGACCGAGGACGCGCCTGAACAGATCGTGCATGTCGGCGAAATGGATCTTTTCTTGCAGATTCTTCATATTCTTCATACCGTTTACTCCCGTCTAATGGTTGCGTGACTTCTTGGTAAAAAACAGCCGATGTATCCTATCGTATTGGAAAGACCCTGTCAAAGCGACGGGCGTTTCTTGGGAGGCTATTTGACGCAATCGCATCGAACCGGTATGATATGGCATTCTTTAACAAAAAGGCGTCTGGCAGATTCATCAAAAAAAATTGGAGGTTAGGGATGGGCAATAAAAAGATTTTCTCACTCGACCCGAGAACGTTTACGGATAAGACTTTCTGGGGATATCGGGATCCCGCTCTTCTCATCGAACGTCGAATCGATGAAAAAGAAGACGGGCTGGTCCCGGGCGATCTCGTTCTCTCGCCCATGGTCCGAGGCGGGAACAGGAAACGGGTACCCATGTCGGTATCATTCCAGCATGATCCGTTCGTCGACGGACCGTCTGTCCGAACTCCGATCCTTCCGCCCGGACACAGGATATCCGGATCGCTCGGAAGCGCGTTCCATGGGATCATCGAGTCGGTGGTCGTCCCCGGCCGGGATATGAGACATCCGGGAAAACCCGTTCCCATAAGTCTCGTGCTCATGAATGCGGAACCGGTCGAGACACGCCACGCATACCTGTACTTCCGGACCGGCAACGGAGTCATCGTGGAATCGAACAAGATCATTCACGATCATTCCGTCCTTACGACTCTCTACCGGGATTTTCACTCCAGTGCCATCCCGAAAAAAGATTTTTTCGCGCTTCCGTTTCTCCCGAAGAAGGAAAGGGAACAGTACATCCCGAAAGAACACCGGGACGATTGGAACAGAGGATATAGGCCGATGGATCCGAAAACCAGAAGTCGACTGCTCGATCAGGTCCGAAGAACGACCGCGTGCTCCCGATCGATCTGAATCGCAGATAAAAAAATAACAAGACTGTACAGTGTACAGTCTTGTTTTTTATTGACCGATACTCGGACTTCGGACTATCGAATAACTCTTTCCTTCACGCTTTCGACATCCGGCAGTTTTTGATTCGGAGCGATCAGACATCCGATTTCGTCCATTTTGCGTAGCCTCTCCAGAATTCTTGCGCAAATGAGTTCGACGTCGTCCTCCGGAGATTCGAGCAGTTCCGAAAAATATCCGGAAAACGGCTCCGACGGTCCGGATATCGCAAGTTCGGACTTCACAATCGAAATACTATCGATATCCGTTTCCAACATCACACGAACACAGAGCTCCTCCGAAAAAGTCTCGGGAGCGTTCATATTCCCGTTTGAACACAAAGCCATACCAACGACAAGATGATAATCGTCCCCGGCAAAGACATTCAGAAACCGCTGCAAATCAACAATCGTAGCGAGATCGATGATCTTCTTTTCTGTTATATCCGTCGCTACGAACGATACACCGATTATGACGGATGTCGGCGGATGGTTATTTTCCTCGGCAAGTACGGCTTCTTCGGCGAGTCGCTGCGCTTTTTCACATGGCTTGGTAGCCGGATCGAAACGAATGATTGATGTGCCGGCTGGAACGAAATGAGCGGAAACTCTAAAAAACTTTTTCAACACTTCAAGAACACATTCTGTTCCCTTTGTTCCGACCAAGACAACTTCCCGGACTACTGGCGTTAAAGTCATAGTCAATTCCTCCGTCTAAGTGAAAAAAAATTGTTCAACAACTGTGCCCGGATAATAGCAGAATACAGCCACTCTGTCAATCCTAACGGGCAACGAAAGGGACGGCTCACGCAAATAAGAAAAAATAATACGAGAGTTTACGAACGCGTTGTCGTAACGGCATTCGGGACGAAATACAGAAAAGGGACCGTAAGATAATCGAAAAGGCTCATCGTTCGACGAGCCTTTCGGTTTTTATGAGAAAAGAGCCTTTAAGCGTTTACACCGACCTTATGTTCCGCATTCCACGCGGCCTGCCAAGCGCTTGGGGCATTTGGATCGACATGTTCAACGGCAAAATACCGCAGAGCGCGTTTTTGTGGAATATCCGCACCTTTCCTTTTCACATGATCCACAGTCGTACCGACCGGGTGCTTCATGGCGATATTCATTGATTTCTCGATCACATTCCCTTTTCCCGTTCTCATCAATACGGCAAGTCCGTTGATCATCCTGAGCAATGCTTCACCTAGAGAACGGTTCAAAGACTCATGATCCCGGATATAACATTCCGGATGGGTCGTATACGGATTCACCGGTCTGATGGCCGGTTGATCTGACATTTTTTTCCATACCATCTGCCGTATTCTCGTCTGGTCCGAAATCGTGTCATATGGTCCGATCTTTGCCGTATCACTGTATATCTTGCCGTTATTGGATAAACAGACTCCGAGCCAAAAGCTCACGGAATGGTCACGCATATCCGGAGGATTCCACGCTTTTTCATTCGACAGGATTGACCCGTCGCTGAGTTCGGCAATCAGCATGACCCCGATAATCAGACTTTCCGGACTTTCGGTATCGATATATTCGATGGCCTTGCGTAGAGCGCCCTGTTCCGCGAGAATCTGCGGCGAAAGCTTACGTTTCGCGCCGATATTCGTAAAGCGCGCGGTATTCACGCTCCGTGTCCTGATATTCGGATCAAATCCGAAATTTTGTAAAACGGGTGAAATCCGGGACAGTTGGGAATCGGTGAACCCGTAAAATCCGGCCATGATAGTCGGCATAGTAAACTCCTTTATTTATATTTTTAAAATACGCACACGATACTCGGAAACCTTATCCGATTTTCACGGAATAGTCAATGCGTGTGCAGAACCCGGTGTCCAGTTTCGTTCATAACTCCGTTCGCTCAAATTCCGAAGTTCCTGAAAAAAAATATCGACGGGTAAGCTTTCTCGCTTACCCGCCGACAAACACCGTCACGATCCCGAATTTGCCAGGAGACTTTTTCGGGAAGATGCCTTCGGAGCGGACAAGAATTCCTCGATGGCAAGCCCGACAAGACCAAAAAACCGGCCACGTTCTTCCTCGACATCGGTAATGATCTGAGAACAGATCGGGTTCGTCAACGGGCGATTGCCCGGAGAAGCCGCCCGCGCTCCCAATGCGCCGATACCATAGGTCAGAGTCCGGATAGCCTTTTCGGTCAGGGATTCGACATGCAATCCTATCGCGCGTTGACCCGTACCACGTTCGATAAAAATACCATTGACGAGCTTTCCATACGTCATTTCCACATGGTAGGTGAACGCTCCGCCAGCCGCCAACGCCCGATAGACGCGTGCCAACTCGGCTTCATTCATACACATCGGTATTTCCTTTCCGTCTTGTGTATGCGCCAACGCTATCGAATGGAAACCCACCACATCGAACCCTTCGAACCGGCGGATATCCTCGATGCTTTTCGCCTTCAATCGGGAAAGCTCCTGTGCAGCCTCACATGGATGATGCGGAAGATGTAGAATCTCTTCCGGATAGATTTCTTTTAGGAACCCGTTGTTCCAACCTTCCGGCACTATCGGATCGAAGCCTCTCGCTATGAGGGCTTCCCTGAAAATCGACGCTTTCCCCGCGCCTGGCACGATGATTTTTTTCAACATTCGATTCCTTGATTTTTTGTTAAATAAAAATTGCCGTAAACGACCAAAAGAGGATACCAAACGGGTACCTTTTCGTCAAACCAAGCAAGGTTCCCGGCACAAAAAAGCGACAGAAATTCCTACATCTCCTCGGCGACACGCGGGGCGAGCTTATTGTAGGAGAAGATACCGGACAGGAAGAAGAGCAGGACGGTGACGATGAAGACGGCGCTCTTCCACGGATCCGCGAAGTGCGCGTTGATGAGTGCCTCCTTGGAAAAGTGGATGATGAAGGCGATCGGATTGATGAGGAGGATCTGCTGGGCCCAGAGCGGCATCATCTGGAGCGAATAGAAGACCGGGGTCGCGTAAAAGAGGATCTGCAACAGGACTTCCCAGATCATCGAGAGGTCGCGGAACCGGACGAACAAGGGAGCGGTCAGGAGCGCGAACGCGAGCACGATGACATAGATGAGGACGGAGAACAGGAGAAAGAGCGCGATGGCCGGAACGGTGGGCATAAACCGGCTCCAGACGAAGAAAGCGACCACGACCACGAGGTTCATTATGTAGATCATGGCGGCGTTCAGGGTGGAGGCCGTGACGATGGTCCAGCGCGGGATGTAGATCTTCGTCACGAGCTGGGATTTGCTCACCAAAGACTGCATGCCGGCACTCGTGCCCTCGGAAAAGAAGTTGAACATGAGGATACCCACGAGGAGCTGGAGCGAGTAATGCTCCATCCCCTGCCCACGGTTCACGAAGATGGACGTGAAGACGAAATTCAGGATGGCAAAGGTCAGAAGCGGCTTGAGCAACGCCCAGATATAGCCCAAAAAGGACCCCTGATAGCGGAGTTTGAAATCGGTCTTGGCGAGCATCCAGATAAGCTCGCGGTAGTTCTCGTGTTTCTTCATATTCCCAGTATAGCGCCCCTCCCGAATGGAAGCCAGAGGTCACCGGATACGGAAAAATATATACAAAAAACCTTTCCGGGGCTCTTCGGGCGGAATATGAGCGATCAGCGGTTCATCGACGTGATCGTGAACTGAAGCGTCGTCGCAAACAGGACCCACAGAAGGTAGGGAATGTTCGCGTAGGTAATCCACCGCTCGAAGGGAAAAATCGCGATCATCGCCCACGCGAGCGTCACGAGGATCAGGAGGCAGTCCACTCCGGCCAACAGGTTATTGCGCATGCCGAACTGGATCGGCGAGAACGCCATATTGAACACGAGGTTCAGGATGAACGGTAGCAGGACGATGAACGGGATCTTGCCCGAAAAGAACAACCGGACAGCCTGACCGAAAGAAATCGCGATCAGGATATAGAGTACCGTCCATGCCGGACCGAACACCCACGACGGCGGTGCCCAGGTCGGTTTGGTGAGCGACGAATACCAGGAATATTGGTTCATATGAATTTTTCAAAGATACGTACGGATACCCATGTCGCAGGTTCAGAGTCGTTCCCTGAACCATGCAGTTTACCGATTCATCGCAGGTTCAGAGTTGTACTCTGAACCACACAGTTTACCGTCGCAGGTTCAGATTTGTACTCTGAACCGTGCAGTTTACGATCGATGTATAACTCCGACTTGGCAAACCAGCCTCTTCAAAATTTTTCGCAGAGCAAACGAATCATTCTTCCCGTCGGAATACCCGCAAGATACCGAAGGCGAGGACCGATCCGCCGAGCGCGGTCGCGAGCTGCAACCAGCCGAACATCGCAAGCACCGTGGAAAAGAGCGCGGAACCGGAAAACAGGGTCGTCGCGGATATGATCCCGACGACGGCCAGGAACACGAACTTGAGCAGGCTCCCAAGCGCGGCGGAAAGCGCGAAGTTCCCGTATTTCCGGAAGGTGAAGTGAACGGTCGCGATGAGGATGATATTGCCCGCAACGATGAACGGGATCAGCGGGATGAACGGCGTCGGCAGCTGCCCGCGAAACGCCGCGACGATGCTCGGCAGAACGGCGACGAGGAGCGCTTCGGCGCTCACGCCGAAATACATCGCGGCCAAAACAAGCGCCATGTTCACGAATACCCCGGTTATCGGTTGCGCGAAAAACAAGGGAGACACGACGACGGTCCCGACCAGAAGCACCGTCTTCAGGAGAACGGCTGTGCGATCGTTCCCGATTTCCGCGACCGCGGTTTTTTCAGAGTTCATAGGGTTCCTTTGAATTCTTAAGCTTTTTCACGATTCTCCGACGCTTCTTCGAGTACGAGGTATGGAGGATCTTTTTCCGCGTCTCCTCGTCGGCAAGGTGATCCCGGTAGATGTCCGCGACAGCTTTATTCTCGTGCGCCCGCCGCATCGTCTTGTCCCGGTCTATGTCATAGAGCGCCTGTGCCCGTTTCCATATCGCTTCCTTGGAAGAGGGTATCGGCTGCCCGCCGCCGCCCACACATCCGCCCGGGCACGTCATGACCTCCACCGCGTCATACGCCTGCGGGTTTTCCCGGAGCTCATCGAGGATCATTCTCGCGTTGTGGAGCCCGCTCACCACGGCGAGCCGCACCGTTTTGCCGTTGATGTCGATCTCTTTTCGTTTGATGCCCTCGTGCCCGCGGATTTCCCGGACCGCCCCGTCGGGAATATTCTCCCCCGTCGCGCGGAAATACGCGGTCCGGAGCGCGGACTCGAACACCCCGCCGGAAGAGCCGTAAATCACTCCGGCGCCCGACGGGTCACCGAGCGGATCGTCGGCCGGCTCCGGGTCGAGACGCCCCAGATCGATGCCGCGTTTCTTGAACAGCCGGGCAAGCTCGCGCGTCGTGAGCACCCGGTCCACCGGGAAGAGCCCGTCGATCTTCAGTTCCTCGCGTCGCACCTCGTATTTCTTGGAAACGCACGGCATGATCGACACGACGACGATGTCTTCCGCTTTGCGACCGATGCGTTCCGGCAGGATATGTTTCACGATGCCGCCGAGCATGATCTGCGGCGAACGCGACGTCGCGAGATTGGGCAGGAATTCCGGATAGAAGAACTCGACGAACCGGACCCACGACGGGCAGCACGACGTCATCGCCGGAAGGTTCTCGCCGCTTGCGAGCCGCTCCAGGAGTTCCCCCGCCTCCTCTATGGTGGTGAAGTCCGCGGCGGATGCGGTATCGAAAACGTGATGAAACCCGAGCGCGCGAAGCCCCGCCGAAAGCTTGTCCGTGACGATCTCACCGGGACGATATCCGAATTCTTCGCCGATGCTCGTCCGGATGGACGGAGCGAACTGCGCGACCATCACCTTGCTCCCGTCCTCGAACAGTCGCTCGAGCTCCTCGAATTCCCCCACGCCCTCGATAGCGCCCACCGGGCAATGGATGACGCACTGCGCGCAATTGATACATTCCTTACTCTTGTCGTCGGTGAGTCGCATCTTGCCGTCCTCGCGCATCTCGAGATATCCCGTCGGACAGACCAGGGTGCAGTTGCCGCATCCGATGCATTTCGTCTGGTCGAAGACGATCGCGCCCGACTGGAGGATCTCGTCTTGTTCGCGACGGATCGCGGACGGCTTCGCTTGGTATTCCCTGACCAGTTCGAGCAGATGACACTTCTGCAAGAATACGCAATCGTCGCATTCCAACAGATGATGCCCCAAAATGGAATCAAGGTTCTTCTTTCGTTCTTCGATGAGCGCCAGGGACTCGGTCGTGATGTCCATCCCCTCTTCGGCGATCGTCGCGCAGGCCCGAACGGTATCCTGGCGACCCGCGACCGAAACGACACACATGCCGCACGTGCCCGACGGCGGCAGATCCGGATGATTGCACAATGTCGGAATCGCGACTCCGAATCGCTTCGCGGCCTCAAGAATGGTCGTGCCCTGCTCGGTCACGACCTGTCGCCCGTTTATGGTGAAAGTGACGGTTTCCATGTGTCTTTGTTTCAACTCCATTGTACTCCGGCGACCAGGCGAGGTAAAGCATATATTCGAGAATAAGGAAATGTCGGGAAGAGATCGACAAAAAACCGGCACCGTGATTTCACGATGCCGCTCCGACCGATTTTGATTTTCTGCGTTTCGCAAGCCGATATGTCTTCTCAAGAGAGATACTCTCTGAACCCTTGAGAGTTTCCGGAAACAGGAGCTGAAGTGCCCGCACCCGTTTAACGGAAGAGGCATACTGACGTCTGATACCCGCAAGACAATGATGCGAATGGTCCGGGATGGCACAATGCCCGATTTCTCCCGAAAACATACACCGACTCTTCCATCCCCGCATGGCGACCCGTTCTTCCATCTCGGCAAAAAGCCAGTTGCGATGCTTCAGCGCCACGATAAGCTCATGCTTCCCTTGTTCCGATATCTGTCCCATGGTGCCCCCGTTTTTTGACCTCGTGTTTTGAAAGTTCCGTTGTATCCCTATCTTAGTGTATATACAACAATATGTCAAGCGTGTACGGGAGAGCGTCAATACGCGAAAAAAAAGAGCATTACGAATTCGTTCCGTAATGCCCCGTTGATACTTTCTCCGATCACTCACGCAGATAGACGACCGTCGGTCGGTCGGTAAGCGATATATTGATGGTTGTTCCGGGATGGGCTTTTGCTCTCGCGAAAAGCGCGTCCGGATCTTTCCCGTTCTGCCGAAGGAAAACTTTCATATTCAAGGTTATGACCGGATCTTTCCCTCGAACACAACCGGTCGACAAACGATTTTCCCTTCCATCGCGTATTTCCGCCTGGTGCGCTTTGGTGGTGGCATGCATACCGAGATCGGTAATCTTCTTCCCGCGAAATGAAAACACGAAATACAGCTTCATCTTTCCAAGCGGATTGTCCTTCGCTCCGGGAAGAATCTCCTTCGGCGGCTTCTGTCCCTTTGCTCTTGCACGTTTTATCATTTCCGGCGTCGGGGTCCATTTCGGATTCAGGGCGACCATGTACACCTTCCCCTCGACACCGTACGGCAAGTCATCCGACTGTTTTCCCCGTGTCGCGGTCGCGACCGAAAATACCCTGATGACTCGCGTCCCGTTCTGATCGGAACCGATAATCCGCGCCTTGCAGGATTCGACCAGGATCTCGATACGATCGATCCGGGAGAACTCCTCTTGTCCGTAAACGGATGATCGGATCTTGTCCAATGCTTCGAAACCCGGTTCCGTTCCGGGGATCGCCCCGCCCACATTTCCCGTTCCTTCGGATGGCATCGAGGACACCCTTTCCGATCGCGTTTCACGAAAACCGACTGCATCGTGCACACCGGTCGTTCGGGTCGAAGAGCAACCCGAAAAACATGAGAATAAGAGAAATAGTAACGCGAACATCCCGAAAAGTTTTCTTGCACGCATGGCGACCCCCTTGTCATTTTTTGGATATTGGTAAGGCACGTAACATGGAATGGTACCAAAAATTTCCTTTTTGTCAATAATAACCGCCTGTTTCCATGACAAAAAAACCGGCCTCATCCGGTTTTTCGCAATCCTCCATGAATATCTTATTGTCGGGCTGTCGGGAATCGAACCCGACCTACGTGCACCCCATGCACGCGTACTGCCGATATACTACAGCCCGGAACTCAGACAATTCTTAATTTTTGTAATTTTTGAATTTTGTAAACCCTCCACCTAAACACTCCGCCTTTCGCATCCTATCATCACCTTCACCTTCGTAACGCTCTCACTTTTTCCGGGCGAACCCGATCTACGTGCTCCAGGGCGTCTCTTTTTCCTCGGAGACCTCGGGGTGGAAACGCCCGCAAAACGTGAACCTTCACGTTTCGCCCCCATGCATGCGTACTGCCGATATACTACAGCCCGGAACTCAGACAATTCTTAATTTTTGTAATTTTTGAATTTTGTAAACATTCTCTCATTGCGTGTTCGCTACTGATTCCTTATCCTCGGAGCTCTTGGAAATCTTCGCGAAAATAAGCGTGAGCTGATGAGCCTCATTCCAATGTTTCCTGCATTCGCCCTTATAATCCTCTTCGGCGACAGCTATCATCCTGAACCAATGTTTGCTTTCGTTCGCCTCCTTCTGACAAATCCGTATCTTATTCCTAAAATCCTTTTTGGAACATGCCTGATTGGCTTCCATGTAATTCGCGCCGACACTCGTCGAGGACCGTATCAATTGATTTATGAGCGGTCGAACGACATCGTTCCTTCTGACTTTCTTGCAAAACAGTATCGTTTCTTCACCGAACTTCGCACACCGCTCTTCCAAGTCGTACTGCATAGCGTTACAATTTATAATTTCTGTGCTATTTTGATCTGTAAAAATTACAAAATTAAAAATTGTCCCTATTCAAGTATCCCATCCATATTCACGTCATACAGGATCGCCTCCTGCAAGTGACGGTAATTCAGGAGTTCTTCTTCACGGAACCAGATCGGTGTCTCCTTTTCCGCTTCCTCGGGATTCCCCGACGCATGAATCAGGTTGCGGATCGAACGGTTGTCCGAGTCGGAAATCTGATAGGAATCGATGGTGAAATCCCCGCGGATCGTTCCCACGTCGCTCGTCATCGGCTCGGTCGTTCCGGTGATCTTGCGCACGACTCCGACCGCCCCGTTCCCTTCCCAGACCATCGCCACGACCGGGCCCGAGGAAAGATACGTCGCGTTCGCTTTCAGGATGGCGAGACCGTTCTCACGATATGTCGCGTACGGCGATTTCTGGCCTTTTCTGGCATACGAATCGGCGCCCTTCTTCCCGACGCCCTCCAGCCATTCCTCGCCGCCGACCATGTAGTGCTCCGTCGCCATCTCGGGGGTCGGAATGAGCATCTTCGAGGCGATAAGCTTGAGGCCCGTCCGCTCATAACGCGAGATGATCTCGCCCACGAGCGAACGCTGGACTCCGTCCGGTTTGACGATGACGAGGGTCCGTTCCTTTTTCGGATGCGTTGTTTCAGCCATACTTCGATGATAGTGATTACGTCCTGTCTTCCCTTTGTAGCACGGGCAAAGGAAGAAATCAAACGAACGCCGGTCGTCAAAGTACCTCTTAAGAAAAATAAAATCCTGCCGGGAGGTTTCCGGCAGGATTGAAAAAGACTCGTTTCCACGTTCGTTTCAATCTGCGTCGCCTGATACGGAAACGCTCAGCCCGCCACCTGAAAACAAGCTGCGTTCGCCACGGGTGTTTCAAGATACGTCTTGATACGTTCGGGGGCATCCAATCCCCTGATATAGCAATGACATCCCGCTTCTTCGATCATTCTTTTTCCGATTTCCTCCACAGCACCTATTCCGAAAATGGGAATATGAGGATATTTACCCCGGATCTTCTTGATGATTCCAAGAGTATTCAATACGCGATACGGATAGTGAAGAGGCGCTTCTTTCGATGTCTGCACGAAAGACGAAACCGCGATAAGGGACCAGTCAGTTTGCGACTCAAGCAATTTCGATCCGTCTTCTTGAGTAACCGAAAAATTCAGGGAATACGAACGATCAAGATTCTTCACCCAATAAGCGTGTATCCAGGTATCCCCTCCGATAAACAGGATCCTTTTCATTGAAAATGAGTTTGATTGTTAACGAAGACTTCAAGACAAGTACACCGTACTGTAATACACACCGCGCGTCAAATAATTTGCCTCACTTCGCCACCCCGGCAAACGTACACCCCGTCGCCTCGGAAATACACCGATATACGATGTCCCCGTCGCGGTCCGTCCGGCGAATGATCGCCCCGGCATCGGTCAACCGGGCGATGACTCCCGCGTCCGGATGACCATAGCTGTTTTGCCCCACGGAGATGACGGCTTCCTTCGGCCGCACCAGATCGAGGAATGCCTGACTCGTGGCGTACTTCGATCCGTGATGGGAAACTTTGAGGACCTCCGCCTCCCCGATATTCGGGAGAAACTTTTCCTCGTCGGGCAGATCTCCGGTCAAGAGGAAGTCCGTCTCACCGAACGAGAACCGGGATACGATGCTACCCTCATTGGAAGCCCCGCTATCGGACACCGTGTCGGGATAGAGCACCCGGAGCGTCCCACCCCTGGGAAACGTGATGGAAAGCTGTCGTCGCGTGTCGATCGTCGTCGTCAGGCCGGGGTTGCCGAGTGATTTCTTGAGCAGCTCGAAAACCTGTGACGAGGACGCGGCGCCGGTCGACAGGTAGTCGGGTACGCGATACATCGTGGCGAGATCCGGTATCCCGCCGATATGGTCCGCGTCCGGATGTGTCGTGATGACCGCCTCGATCGTCCGGTCCCAGAACGGGATATGACGCGCCACGGCCGAAAGCAGTGTCTTACCGCTGCGTCCCCCGTCGATGAGGATCTGGTTCGATCCCTGCGAGATGAGGATCGCGTCGCCTTGGCCCACATCGAGAAAGACGATTTTCGTCTCGCGTCCGTTCGTCCATGCCTGATACGCGAATACCCCGCCGATGACGGCGGTCCCGAAAAGCGCAAGGAAGAATATCCGGAACAGGAGCGATCTCATATGCCGTTATCGTTGTTTTCCTATCTTCCCACAAACCCGAAAAAATGAAAAATCAGGCCGAATAATTGACAAACAGGAAGATTTCCTGTATCCAAAGAAGTATTCCTTACCAATTTTCATCAACGATAAACGGAGAGAAGACATGCCGGACAAGCAAACCGAATCCTTTTTGAAGACCGTTCCTGAAGCGCTTCTGGAAGCGTTGCCTTACATTCATAAATTCAGCGGCGCAACGTTCGTGATCAAATATGGAGGCGCGGCTATTAAACAAAACGGTCTCAGAAGTTCATTCGCGAAAGAACTCGTGCTCCTCCAAAAAGTAGGGATACGAACGGTCCTCGTCCACGGTGGTGGCGACGCGATTAGCGAAGCGACAGAACAACGAAACCTGAAGCCAAAAAAAATCGACGGGAAACGCGTAACGACGAAAGAGATTATGGATATCGTCCGAGAAGTCCTCGGTGGCAGGGTAAATCAGGATATTGTGCAACTGCTCATATCAAACGGAGGAAAAGCCTGCGGAGTAAGTGGACTCTCAATGGATCTGATCCACGTCGTACCTTGTCAAAACGCGGCTCTGCTCGGTTACGTCGGCGACGTCGAATCTATAAATGTCGAGAATTTACTCTATCTTCTCGAACGATTTATCCCGGTCATCGCCCCGCTCGGAATTGGGCCGGACGGAGCACTCTACAACATCAACGCCGACGATGCCGCGAGTGCCATCGCAACGGCGCTCAAGGCGGAAAAACTCATTTACATGAGCGATGTCGATGGGATACTGGACAGCGAAAAGACAACTATTCAGGCCGTTTCTGAAAAAATGGCTTCAACGATGATCCAGGAGGGGGTTATCAAGAGCGGAATGATTCCGAAAACATTGTCCGGTATCCAGGCTTTAAAAAAGGGGGTCGGAGCAGTTCACATGATAAATGGGAACCTTCATTCGCTACTCTTGGAAATATTCACCGACCGTGGAGTCGGCACGAAGCTCACTCTCCTTTGAATTTTATTATCGGATCAACATCATTCCGGAAGAGCCTCTGTTTGGTTCTTCCGGATTTTATTTTTTTCGTTACCGAATTTCCGCTTAAGAAAAAAGAAGATCGGGAAGACGACCGCGTACCAGGCTATCGTCTCCGCCCAACCGAAATGATCCCATACAATGGCGGAATCCCGGAAGGATGCGGCGAAATGCGCGCCCGCGATGATCGGAGCGAGCGTGGCGTATGCGGGGAACGCGAAGACCGCTCCGAGCGGGGCAGACACGGCCCCGGCGACGCCCGCGACGAACGAGAACAGCATGGCAAGCGGTATCGCGGGCAGGAGCACCGCATTCGCTACGATCGCGATGGGCGCGAACTTCCCGAAATTCGCGAAGATCACCGGCATCAGGAACGCGTTGGCCGACACGGTAAGCAAAAGCGCCTCGAGAAACGACTCGATCGCATGCGGAGCCTTCCGAAGCACGGTTCGCACGATCGGCGACGAGACGATGATTCCCGCGGTCGCGAGAAAAGATAATTGGAACCCGACGTCGTACAGAAGGAGCATCGGATTGAGCGCGAGCATCACGGCCGCGACGAAACAGAGCGCCCACAGATTCGCATACCTCCTGCCGATCCACTGCGCGAGAAGCATCGTGGACGCCATACCGAGCGCGCGCACCGCGGATGCGGGAGCCCCGGCGACGAAGACGAACGCGGTCGTTCCCACAAGCGCGAACGGCACCGCCTTGCGACGTGGCAGAAACAGTACGATGCCGAGCAACAGGAAGTATTCCGCGATAATCGAGATATTGTATCCGGACACGGCGACGATATGGGTAAGCCCGGCGGCACGGAAATCGTCCCGGACCGAAGCCGGCAGCTGGCCGGAGCCGCCGATCAGGAGTCCGATCGCGAAACTCGATTCCGGTTCGGGCAACGCGTGCGCGATAGCCGACTCGAAACCCGAAGAGATGCCGAGCAGAGCGCGTCGGATCGGCCGGGTCTCCCCCGTTTTCCGCCAGACCGGTTCACGGCAACGATACGCGATCCCGTCCTTCGCGTAATATGTTTTCCATGTCGCGTCCGGCGGTTCAAGCGCGCACGAGAACGTACCTTTGTCCCCGTACGATATATCCGTAAGGAGCGGGAATCGGACCAATACGAAATCGGCCGGACAGGGTCCGGCCTCGCACGAGGAAAGCGTGACGACGGCTTCACGATATGTCTCCGAAACCGCCGGCTTGCGGATGATTTCGGCAGTGCCGGAAACGGTCTGCGGCGGCCGTTCGGATAGCCAATAGGATACGGAGTGCGCGGCCAGAAAACATCCGGCAGCGCACGCTATGAGAATACACGATATGAAAACGGTCCGACGTTCCTGCCAGATCCCGATCACGGCCACGGCGAACGAAAGCAGCGCGAGGGGAAAAATCGGGGTCGCCTCCGGAAACGAAGAACCGACAAAAATGCCGACAATAAAAGCGATGACGGAATACCGGAATACCGACGCGGGAGTGACGGGAAAACGGATCGAAGACGCGACATCCATGTTCTTTCAGAAACGACAGATAAGGACCGGCGGGAAAACCATTTCTCCTTTTCCTTCCTGTTTTTCGTTTTCTGTTTTTTGCTTCGCCACGCCGTAGCCTTGGCAGAGGCGGGTTCGCCTCGCCGTAGCCATGACGCAGGTGGGATCCCGGTTCAATGCTCTCTGTTCGTTCAATTTGGAAATTGTGAATTGGAAATTGATCATTGACACCCTGTTCCCAACCCGTTATCAGTTCCTTTTTTTGTAAGTTGTCAGTCGTAAGTTGTCAGTTTCTTCATTGTCATTCCAGATTTTCGATCGCCTTTTTGAAACGTTCGACACTCCCGAAAGACTGGTAGACGCTGGCGAACCGGATATAGGCGACCTCGTCGGCCTCCTTGAGTTTTTCGAGGACGATCCGACCGATCTCCTTGCTCGTCACTTCCGGCGAATGTTTGGCATGCAGATCGTACTCGATCTCGTCGAGGATCCGATCGATTTTCTCTTCGCTCCCCGGCCGTTTCTCGAACGCCCGACGGAGTCCGGCCTCGATCTTCTTGCGGTCGTAATCCTCCCTCCGACCGTCCTTTTTCACGACGGAAATCGCGACGATTTCGGCCTCCTCATAGGTACTGAAACGCGCCGAACAACGCTCGCATTCGCGTCGTCTGCGAATCGCCCGACCCTCCTTCGTTTCGCGGGAGTCGACGACCTTCGTATCGGTATTGCCGCAATACGGGCAAATCATAGGAATATATGTGGCACAGTGCCTTCACGGATACTATATACCACATTCATGGAAAAAGAAAAGGGGGTGGTCAACCCCACCCTCTTCGGACACTGCGGTTTCGACGGAATCAATCCTTTTTCATTTTCCGCCGGATGAATGCCGGAATCTCAAGATCCTCGCTCTCGTCGATGATATCCTTGGCACTGTCGCGAGCCTGCGACGGTTTCGGCTGGATCTTTTCCTCGATGATCATGCCGGGATTCTCCACCATCCGCCGCGTGCTCTCGAACGCGGAACGGGTGAACGCCTCGTCGAGATCCGTTTCCGGTTCCTCCAGACGCTCCGTGAGTTTCGCGATGGAGGGCGAAGGCTTGGACGAAGGCTGAACCCTCGTGACCAGGCCGGATCGACTATCCTTAATGCGGTCCGCGTCGAAACCGGTCGCGACGACGGTGATCTGAATCTCACCCTTGCGAATCTGATCGTCCACCACGGCACCGAAGATGACCTTGGCGTTCGGATCGATGTTCTCGGTGATGATATTCGCCGCCTCGTTGATCTCGAGCATGCCGAGATCGGCCGAACCCGAAATATTGATAAGTACTCCCTTGGCGCCATCGATGGACAGTTCGAGCAACGGGCTGTTGATGGCCGCCTTGGCCGCTTCCTCGGCCCGGTTGTCGCCGGAAGCGATACCGATGCCCATCAGGGCCGATCCACTGTCCTCGAGGATCGCGCGTACGTCGGCGAAGTCGACATTGACGATACCCGGCTTGGTGATGAGGTCGGAAATGCCCTGCACACCCTGTCGGAGCACGTCGTCGACGATACGGAACGCGTTGATGAGCGAGGTTTTCTTGTCGATGATGGAAAGAAGGCGATCGTTCGGGATGGTGATAAGCGAATCGACGCGCTCACGAAGACTCTCGAGCCCCTCGGCCGCGATGGAACGGCGCTGGGCGCCCTCGAACGCGAACGGTTTCGTCACGACGCCGATGGTCAGCGCACCGAGCTCCTTGGCGGTCTCCGCCACGATCGGGGCCGCTCCGGTACCGGTGCCGCCGCCGAGCCCGCACGCCACGAACACCATGTCCGCTCCCTTGAGGACTTCCTGGATCTCGTCGCGATTTTCCTCGGCCGCCTGCCGACCGATCTCCGGATTCATGCCCGCTCCGAGTCCCTTGGTCAGGTTCTTGCCGATATGGATTTTCTCCGCCGCCTTCGAATGATGCAGTGCCTGCGCGTCGGTATTGATCGCCACGAATTCGACCCCCTTGATCTTGGAGTCGATCATCCTGGAAATGACATTGCCACCGGACCCTCCGACGCCGACGACTTTGATCTTCGCGAACGTCTCGATATCTGGTTTGATCTCTGCCATACGAATAGGGGCACTAAAGAATAACGACGCATTCGGGCGGTAACGGCTTTCCCTTTTCGAAGTCTTACTGTAGCACGCCGAAAAAGCCCGTGTCAAGCAGTATTTTTTCTCTTCGTGTTGGTTTTTAGCCTTTCTATCGGTGTTTTTTTCTGCCATCTCCGCGGGCACCGCACGAAATTTCCATCCGATCATTCCGTTCAATCCATCGGGAGAAATTTCCGCAGCCATTCCTTTGTCGTTTTGAAGGAATGGGTCGCCCACTCCGGGAGTCTCTGATTTCCGCCGATATGGAACCGTCCCTTTCCGGAATGCGTCCGTTCCTGCAACAAGAGCGCCAATCCCACCGCCGACGCGAAGTCCGGTCCGTCGACTTGATCGAGGATTCCTCCGAGCGGTTTCGGGTAGCCGACATGCGACGGGAGTCGGAGTGTCTCCTTGGCAAGTTCCACCGCGCCGGGCAAAAGCGCACCGCCTCCGCAGAGCACGACGCCCGCCGGCAACATCCCCTCACGTCCCGATGTGCGGAGCTCCTCGTTCACCAGATTGAATATCTCTTCCATCCGTGCCTGTATGATCTCGGCGACATGATGTCTCGACACCGATTCCGTCTCGTGCGGATCGAGCGTCGCAAGGTCGATCTCTTCACGTTTGCCGACTTCGGAAACCGACGCGGTCCCGAAGCGCAGTTTCACTTCTTCCGCCGTCTCGATGGAGACCCGGAGACCGATGGCGATGTCGTTGGTGATGTGCATTCCCCCGACCGGAAGCGCCGCCATATGGACGAGTTCACCCTCCTCGAACACGATGAGCGAGGTCGTACTTCCGCCGATGTCGATCAACACGACGCCGAGTTCCTTTTGTTTCGCGTTCAGTACGGACTCGGCCGCGAGGATCGGTTCGACGGCATACACGGACGGGGTCAGGCCGACGAGTTCGGCGATCCGCGTGAGACCCTTCATCTGCCGTATGCTCGTCCCGACGACGAACGCCTCCGCCTCGAGCCGGACGCCGCGCATGCCGATCGGATCCTTGATATTCGACTGGTCGTCGAGACGGTAGCTTTTGGGGATCACGTGCAGTACCTCGCGGTTTGCCGGAAGCAGCACGCGCGACTCCACTTCCTCCATCGCGCGTTCCACGTCGCTTTCGGAAACCTCGCCGTCCGAGCGTCCCACCGCGACCACCCCAAGCGCCTTCTGACAATAGATCTCGGTCCCGGAAACGCTGAAACCGACCGCGCGCGCCGCGCCGCCGGCCATCCGTTCCGCATGCTCGACCGCCTTCTCGACCGCCTTCGCGACCGCTTCGGGATCGACGACGCTCCCGCGACGCATCCCCTCGGACGGCATGGAGACGGCACCAAGAACCCGGAGCATGTCTTCGCCCGCGACTTCCTGCACCATGACGGCGCGGATATGCGAAGACCCGATATCGATAGCGAGCAGATTTTCCGTTTTTGACATACAGACAAAGCCAAGGACTCACCCCGGAACGACCGTTTCGTTGTTATGTCGCGTATTATACCCCGAAAACGACAAGAAGACAAAATGAAGGAGTGAGAAGTGAGGAGTGAGGAGTGAGGAGTGAGAAGTTTCGACGATAATCTAAAAAAGATACGTCAATCGCGAATATAAAAAAGAGAGTGAATGATGTGGTACTCCGGTCGATTTGACCACATCATCCCTCTCTTACCAACTTTGCTATGGCGCACTCTTTAGCAGCTGGATTTTCTTGCCCTGTTATCCAACGAAACCACCAGACAGGCAGTTCACATCGGCGTCGACGGTTGTACGGTAACCGCCAACCTCTGGAGAACGTTTTCGCATACCAACCTCGCTTTTTTATTGGAAATCCCAGACAAGCTCCGGGCCGCTTGCAAACATTTTAAACAACAGATGATTGCCCGCATACTATATATTATGTCCGCTTCATGCGTCAAGATATCGGATATCCATGTCAACGGAAAAGACATAATCAAAAAAGCGACAGCCCGATAACGGGGCCATCACTTCAAGGCTGATATGAAAAAAGGAGGATTGGAAATCACGAAAACAGTGCGACGATATACGGACCGAAAATGATGATGCCGATGACGGCCGCGGAAAAGGATACGAGAAGCACCGACCCGGCTGCAAGGTCCTTGATGATCTTCACCCGGGCATGAAACTGGGGGCTCAGCATGTCCATGAGGTGTTCGAAAGCCGTATTCATGAGCTCGAACGCAAGCACCGTACCGATGACCAGGCAGACGACGGTCCGCTCGACAGGTGACAACGGAAATATGACCGTCAATCCGATCGCAAGCACGGCCAAGAGAAGTTCGATGCGAAAGTTGCGCTCCGTCCGTGCGGCATGATGAATCCCGTCCACCGCGTGTCGGAAACTTTTCGAGAATTTTTTCATAGAAAAAATAAATGTGATCGTTTCATTCATTAATCATCAAGGAGGAGCTCTATCTGTTGGATGAGAAAATCGATATGGATTCTCGTCACATTGTCGCCATCCTCTTCGTAGATCCGTACACCGCTTCCGAGCAACGTCGTCTTTACAGACTCGTCGATATCCGAACGCTCGATTGCCTGACAGAGATCCGACAATGCGCCGACCATGTCATTCTCAGCGAGACTTTTCTCTGCACACGAGACGATGGATGTGACTGCTTCGGAAACATGTTTCGGGTCCGCATTGAAATTCCCCGACTCAAGGATATTCATAGCATGCATATACGATGACCGCATCACCTTTGGACAGTATATGACTTTTTCCTATCTTGATGCAATGATGGTCTGTTATCGGCTCACTTTTTCCGTCACGTCGTCTTGGATCCGAAACATCTCGGGCGAATGATCGAGACCCAAGAGGTGCAGGATGCCGTGCGAACACACGAATGCGAGTTCCTTCCTGAACGGAACGCTGTCCCCTTCCGCCGCTCGGGCGACGAAGTCCGGCGCGATCACGAGATCGCCGAGAAACACCGCGCCCGTCCCGTCGGGACGTATTTCCTCCCCATCATACTCCGCGAACGAAAGCACGTCGGTCGGCGCGTCCTTTCCGCGATACGTCCGGTTGAGTTCGCGGATTTCCGAATCGGAAACAAGCGCGATGCCGACTCCGACCCGCGAAGAAACAGAAAGAGACGGGATCCCGCTTCGGGAAACCGTCTCTTTCACGACCGCGAGGAGGAGGTCGTCCTCCGCCTCGCAGTCCGCATTCCTCACGATGTCGATGTCGAATTCCATGGGACTATGCAAGCGCTTCTTCCACGAACGGTTTGATCGCGTTTCCGTCGGCACGTCCGGCCGCCTTCTTCACCGCGGCACCCATCAGCTTCCCGAAGTCCGCTTTCGAGGACGCGCCGGTCTCGATCTTGGCATCCGCGACGATCGCGCGCAGCTCGTCTTCCGAAAGGGCGACGGGCAGATACGACTCGAGGATGGCGAGTTCCCGTTCTTCCTTCTCGGCGAGGTCGGCCCGTCCGCCCGCACGATATCCTTCCGCACTCTCGCGACGCTGCTTGCAGAGCCGGCGCACGATCGCGGTCACTTCCGCTTCCGCAAGTTCGGCCACCGGCTTGCGCAGCTCGATCGACTCGTTCTTGAGCGCGCTTTCCAGCATGCGCAGCGTATCGCGCCGTTCGGTCTCGCCGGACTTCATCGCCGAGATAAGGTCCGTATGTATCTGTTCGAAGGGTGCCATAGCGTTCATTTAGGAACGGTTCATCTTTTTCTTGATCTCCTTGAGCGAATCGTCGTCGAAACTGCCGAATTTCTTCGCGCGGTCGATTTCCTTGCGGATCTTCGTCTTGTAGATCGCCTCGTTACGACGCTCGGACTTGCTCTTCTCGTCGTTTCGGAACCGTATGCGCCGGGCGCGCTTCAGGATGCCGCTCTGATGGACACGACGAGAAAAACGACGGAGCATGCTCTCCGAGGTCTCTTTCTCCTTTCTCTTTACCTGTATCATAGTATCCAACCTCCTTTCCTCGTGATCCGGTTCAAAATCCCCCCTTCGCTTCGGCCCCTACGGGCGTTTCCTGATATGTGATTGACCTTATTGAAGCTCTTTCGCGGGTCGTATGTCTTCCGCAAGCTGTGCCCCGCCGATGAGGTGCAGATGGATATGCGGTATTTCCTGCCCACCGTCATGACCGACCCGATACAGCAGTTTATACCCTTTCTCGGAAATATTCAAGTTCCTGGCGATATCGCGTGCCGCGAGCGCCATTTTTCCCATCAATGCCCCGTCTCCGTCCTCCAGGTCGTTTATCGAGGCGATGCGCTTCTTGGGAATGATGAGTATGTGGACCGGTGCGAGCGGATGGATATCGTGGAATGCCAGAATCTCATCCGTCTCAAGGACGATGTCGGCGGGAATTTCCTTGCGGATGATCCGATCGAACACGGTTTCCATAGGAGGTTCTCAGATCTTCTTGGGGTGCACGAGCGTCACGTTCGCCTTCAGGATCTTCTTCACCGCGTCGACGAGCTTCTCGCGTGTCACGGTCTCTTGTGTTCCGGATACCATATCCTTCACGATGGCGGTATCGTCGAGCGCTTCCTTCTGTCCGAGGATGACCGTCACTTCGGATCCGAGCCGGTTCGCGACGCGAAGCTGCGCCTTCAGGCTTCCGCGACCGAAACTTTCCGCCGCCAAAATACCGTGCTTCTCCAGATCGGAAAACAGCCGGAGACTCTTTTTCTTCGCGAGATCGCCGAGCTGGGCGATAAACACTCGGGGCTTCGCCGCCTCATAGGGACGCACCTGCATACGCTTCATCTCGAGCACGATCCGGTCGAGACCGAGGGCGAACCCGATGGCCGGGGTCGATTCCCCGCCGAGCTCGCGGATCAGTCCGTCGTACCGGCCACCACCACCGAGCGCGTACTTCTTGCCCTCGCGATCCGAAGACCAGATCTCGAAGACGGTCCGGGTGTAATAGTCGAGTCCGCGCACGAGACGCGTATTGATGGAATACGGGATCTCGAGCTCGTCGAGATACTCCAGAAGCGACTTGAAGTGGGCGCGGCTTTCGTCGTCGAGGAAATCGATCGCCTGCGGCGCGGCGGCGGTCAGCTGCATGCATTTGTCTTCCTTGCAGTCGAGCGTCCGCATCGGATTCGTCACGAGCCGCTCACGGCAGTTCTGGCAGAGCTTCTGCTTCTGCGACTCGAGGAACCGGACGAGCGCCTTCTCGTATCGTTTCCGTGATTCGGGCGACCCGATGGAGTTCACCTGGAATTCGATATTCTTGAGTCCGAGTTCCTGCACCACGCGATAGGCGAGCTGGATGACCTGCGCGTCGAGGATCGGATCGTCCTCACCGTAGATCTCGAAGTTCCCCTGCCACAGTTCACGATACCGGCCTTCCTGCGGTCGATCATACCGGAACACGGGACCCATGGAGAACAGTCGGATCGGCTTCGGCAGGACACTCATGCCGTGCTGGATATAAGCGCGCGCCACCCCGGCCGAAAACTCGGGCCGCAACGCGACACGGTCGCCTCCGCGCGTCTCGAACGAATAGATCTCCTTGTCGATGATGTCCGTTCCGGCCTTGATCGAACGGATATAGAGATGCAGATATTCCACGGTCGGGACGTCGATGCGCTGGAATCCGTATTCCTGTGCGGCGTTGGAAAGGCTCCGGCGCACCCGCTCCCAATACGGCTGTTCGTCCGGCAAGATATCGCGCATCCCGCGAAGGGACTGCAGGAGGATCTCCTTCTCGGAAACGATCGATGAGGACGGGGTCGATACTTTCTTCGCGGCCGGTTGTACGGACGGCTTCTTCGTCGGCTTCGCCACACTCTTGTTCTGTGCTTGCGGTTTCTTCTGCGTCATAAGGGGGCATTAATGCGATACGGATCAACGGAACCAGCTGGCATGTGTGAGCGGCCAGGCGCGCAAGAGCACGTGACCCACGATAGCCTCTTTCCCGACCGGTCCGAAGATACGGGAATCGAGACTGTTCATCCGGTTGTCACCGAGCAGGAAATACTGGTTGTCGCCGAGCGTGATCGGCTTGGTATCCGTCGTCACGACCGAAGGGGCGAGATAGGCGCTCTCGTCGAGCGTGAAACCGTCCGGATGTCCCGCGTTCGTCACGATGATTTTCGAATTCCGTACCTCGACCGTCTCACCGGGAAGCCCGATGACGCGTTTGATCAGATACTGTCCCGCCGTCCGGGGCGAATGGAACACGACCGTTTCCTGCCGGGTGAGGTCCCGGAACGGCATGACGGAAAACAGCGTCCGATCGCCGATTGCCAGCACGGTTTCCTTGTATCCGAACTCGTTCACGATCAGGTACTCCCCGTTCTCGAAGTTGGGCATCATGCTGGCGCCCTCCACGAAGAACGGCTGGAAGAGAAAGGTACGAACTGGTATGATGATGACGGCCGCAAGGAGAAAAATCTTGACCATCTCGAAAAAGAACTGTCCCGCTGAAAGATCGTCGGCTTCGTCGCGACGGGGCGACGGCGTTCCGGCCGGTGAAGACATAGGCATGTTCGTGGAGCGGTTGCTCCAGATTACAAGAAATTCCACAATAAACAGTACGATTCTAACACGATTCCATCGTCAAATCAAGCGGGAAAAAATGCCCGATGGAAGCCGAAAAAGGAAAAATTATGCGTTACCCGGGATTCAAGACCGTCGCCATCGTCGCCATTGCCGTTATCTTGCTTTTCGGCGGATTCATCGGCTGGAAGATTTTCAGTACCGCCAAAAAGATCTCCATAGGAAACGACGACGCGAATTCGCATGCCCTCTCGGATATTCTCCCGGGCGGCGCCCACGATCCCCTTCGCGGTGAGCAAAACGGCCGGATCAACATCCTCCTCCTCGGCCGGGCCGGCGCGCACTACCCCGGCCAAAACCTGACCGACACCATCATGCTCGCGAGTATCGACCTTGCGAGCAAGCGGACCGCGTTCTTCTCCATACCGCGCGACCTGTTCGTCCCGATCCCGGGCACGAACCTGTCCACCAAGATAAACTCGCTCTACCAGCAGGGTCTCTCGCGCGGGGAAGACGCACAGACGATCGTCCGATCGATGGAGGACATCACGGGACAGGATATCCCGTATTACGTCATCTTGGATTTCGACGGCTTCGAGAAGATCATCGACGAGGTGGGCGGCGTGACCGTCTTGTCCGAACGCGATATACTCGACACCCGCTATCCCGGCAAGAACTACAGCTACGAGACGTTCCAGATGTCGGCCGGCTGGCATACGCTCGACGGCGCGACCGCGCTCAAGTACGCGCGCGAACGGCATGACGATCCGCAGGGCGATTTCGGTCGGGCAAAACGCCAGCAGCAGATCATCAAGGCGTTCCAGGAAAAGGTATTGTCCGCCGGCACGCTCCTCAACGCCGTCACCGTAAACCGCATGCTCGACACGCTCGGCGAAAGCGTCAAGACGAACCTCTCCGTGACCGAAATGATGAGTCTCGCCGATCTCGTGAAGACCGTCGACTTGCGGAACGCGTCCACGGTCGTCGTGGATGCCTGGAAACCCACGAGCCTCCTGCGGGTCTCGCACGTCGACGTGGGCGGCATCCAGGCGTTCATACTGCTGCCGCGTACCGGCAACTGGAACGAGGTCCGCGACCTGGCCTCGCACGTCTTCGAACAAGACGCCATCGCGAAGCGCCGCGACGCGATCACGCAGGAATCACCCTCGATCCTGATTGTCTCGCGACCACCGGACGCCCAGGTCGCCAAGCGGCTCGCACAGGCACTCAAAGATACCATACCCGGAGGAACGATCGACACGCTGACGAATGCCGCGACTCCCGAGCGTGACAAGAGCGGCATAGCGACCGAGGGCGGCGCCGAAAAATTCCAGACACAGGATGAACTGCTCCGGCTGTACCAGCTGGAACGTCTTTCATCCGTACCGTCGCAGTTCGGAACCGCCGACAAGGTGAAAACGTCCGATTTCGTCATCGTCCTCGGCAAGGATATGGACAAGATGCTCCTTTCCGAAGACGCCACCACCACCGAAAACGGACATGACCTGCCGGAAATCGATCCCTTCTCCGAATACTTCCCGCCACAGGCACGATGAACAGGCAACAGAGAACATCGAACAATCAATAGAAAGAACACGTTAACTCGTTAACCCGTTAACTGATTAACGTCAGGAAAAGCGGAAGAAACTTGGCCGCAGAACCGGTAACGATGGTATGATATTCTTGTAACGAAACAATTTATGATTCTCATCGTCGGACTCGGAAATCCCGGAAAGCAATATGAACGGACCCGCCACAATGTCGGATTCGCGTTTCTCGATTTTCTCGCGACGTCATGGGGATTCCCCTCGTTCGAACAGTCTCCGAAGTGGAAAGGATCGGTCTCGGCCGGTACGCGTGACGGACAAAAAGTCATTCTCCTCAAACCCGAGACATTCATGAACCGTTCCGGCGAGTCGGTATCGGCCCTCATGTCGTTCTTCAAACTCACGTCGGAAGCTCTTACCGTCATCCATGACGACCTCGACATCGCGGCTGGAACGTTCAAGATCGCGAAGGGTTCAGGAGCCGCCGGGCACAACGGCGTCGCGGACCTGATCGGCAAACTCGGCACCAAGGACTTCACGCGTATCCGCATCGGCATCGGCCGCCCGCCCGAAAACGTCCCCGCCGACGCTTTCGTTCTCTCGCCATTCTCGGATGAGGAATATGAATCGCTTCGGGAGACGTTTGCCGATATTGAGAAGACATTGAAATCCTAGAAAACATTTGATTCCTACTATTCCCAATCCCCCTCAGTCCCCCTTTGGGCCAAAGGGGGAAGTAATATATATGTATGCCCGGTGATATACTTTGGAAAACGTCATAAGACCGCTCTCTCCCATTGTCCCAAGGGGAGAGATATTCATGTCATTCGCGAACGATGAGGCAGGAGGGGTTGGAATAGAATACTATACGATAAGAATAAACAACGCTTCCTATCCCAATATCCCTGATTCCTTACTCAGACGGAACCAGTCCCTCTTCGGGTCAAAGAGGGAAACTCGGGATACTATACCATCGAAAACAGAACGTTCTCTCCCCTTGTCCCAAGGGGAGGACAGGAGGGGTTGGAGGAAAGGAAAGTTACGAAAGAAAATATCGAAGACCTATGCCAGCCGACAGGAAAACGATCCTGAAGTCTCGCGCGCGAACGCTTCGAAAAACCATGACCGAAGCGGAAATTCGGATATGGAACCGGCTTCGGAGAAGACAGATCAACGGGCTCCGTTTTCTCCGCCAACATCCGCTCGGGAAATATATCGTCGACTTCTACTGCCCATCCGAAAAGCTCGCCATCGAAATCGATGGCGGCCAACATTACGAATCCGGAGAAAGCGTCGACAAGGATCGTGAGCGCGACGACTTTCTGTTCCGCGAATACGGTACCCGCACCCTCCGGTTCACGAACACCGACGTCATGCAAAACATGGCTTCCGTCATTGATCGGATTCTCGAGGAGAGTCTGTAAATTAGCCATCTTACACGCCTCTACTGAACCCAATCCCCCTCAGTCCCCCTTTGGGCCAAAGGGGGAGGTTATACAAGTATGCCATGCGATATTCTTTGGAAGACGCAATAACCACGTTCTTTCCTCTTGTCTCAAGGGGAGAGACAGAGAAGGGTTAGAAGAAAAGAAAGTCTCAAAAAACAACGGGACCTAATCGCGCACAGCAAAAAAAAGCTTACTGAGCGAAAAGAGTAGAAATGCCCTTATTCTTACGCACCCGCCACTTCCGGTGTGTTCCTCGGCTCAAGTATCTTCGTTTTCATCACTTCGCACATCCTATCAATAATCGCCTGCTTGATTTCCTCTATGTCTTCAGTCGTAATTTGAAGAAAGTCCAATTCATAAATTCTTAATTCTCCGGCCGACGGGGAGTCCACGTAAATTTCATCCTTGCCATCATGTATATTTATTTTGTGGTTGTCTCCTAGCTTGATCGCAGAATCGTCAAACATATCTTTTCTAGGAGCATTCACTTTACCCTCTCCGAATATGCCGTAGATGTAATGCTGCAGTCTTTTCTCAAGCAACTCTTCCTTATAATCCTTACTTTCATCTTTCGGCCACACGAACCGATAAAGCTTGTCATCATTTTTAGGATCTTCAAATAAGGTCCTCATCTCGTTCGGTTCCGATAACAACTCCAGATAAATCTTTTCTGAAATCGCCTCCATGATTTCCCTTTCGTGGGTATCGCTAATTTCTTTGATCTGTTTATCCGTCACTCTAAGCCTCGGTTCAGTAGATTCATCATCCCGTACATACTCCGCACCCCCTTTGACCAGCCCATGGTCAGACACTTTCCGTTGAGCTTCCATAGCCAACTGTTCCGGCGTCACCATCGAAATATTCTCTTTCATATATGCGCGATTGTTATCGGAAACGGATTACACCCTCATTCTACCCCCCCCCATCATATGACGGTCAAATAAAAACCTCCGCCGTAGCGGAGGTTATGTACGATATCAGTTGATAGAATCTACCGGATACCCTGGAAACTCGCGTCACCGAGGACATAGTGTTCGGAATGGGCGATGCCGCTATCCGATATCGAAACGGTACGGGTCTTCTTGAGTGCGGCCAATTCGTCCTCGATTGCCTTTTGTTCCAAGGCGTCCTGGACCGCTTTCGTCGCCAATTCCAACTTCAGGGTATTGAGATCGCTTCTGGTGGCGCTGATCTCGCTTTGAGTCCCGGTAATGGCCGTCCAAACGTCCTCAAACGAATTCCCGCTCGTGACCGTTCCTGCCAAAGCTACGCCCGCCATAGTAAACAGGCTCGCAAACGCGACCCCGAAAAGAAATTGCTTCATAACGCTTCGAAACGCTCAATATGGTAACTCGGAACCATATGTGATAAATGCCTTTTTGTCAAGAAAAAAACCACCCTACAGGGTGGTTTTTTCGCTCTTCTCTATTCTTGATCCTTCCTTCTTTCTTCCGAATTCCGTTCCCTCACCCGTGAACGCGTAAACCCGTTCACTGAGCAACGCTCTTTCTCTCGTTCACTGTTGTTGGTTGTAAGTTGCAAGTCGTCAGTTTGTCTTACGCCCTCGACACGTACGCGCCCTTTTCCGTATTCACGATGACCCGGTCACCGGCGGAAACGAACAACGGGACGGTCAGTTTGAGTCCGTTCTCAAGCGTGACGACCTTGTCCCCGCCCGAGGCGGTATCGCCCTTGAGCCCCGGAGGAGCATCGGCCACCGCGAATTCCATCTTCACCGGAAGTTCCACGTTCACCGCGTGACCGTCGTAATTCAACACGGTCACTTCGGTTCCCTCGATGAGATATTTTGCGGCATCGCCGAGCGTCCCGGACGGCAATGCGAACTGCTCGTAACTCTCGGAATCCATGAAATGATATTCGTCCCCTTCCGGATAGAGGTACTGCGCGGTCGATTTGGACGTCTCCGCTTCCTCGAACTTGTCCTTGTCCTGGAAGGTGTATTCGATGGTCGACCCGGTCAGGATGTTCCGCAGTTTCGTACGCATGACCGCTCCGGCACGACCCGTCTTGGAATGCTGATAATCGAGCACGACGAACGGCTGTCCGTCCCACACGATCTTCTTTCCGGTTTTGATGTCACTGAGTCCGAGCATAGAGCATTGAACAGTTAACAGTAATCAGACAACATATAACAACCAGCAGATAACATGGAACAGTCAACATTGAACAGGAAATGAATAAGCAGATACCATTGAACAGAAATCGGGCGGTCTTACAAAAAAATTGCCTTCTGACCTCGCTCCCGCTTTATGTTATCTGATATATGTTAGCTGCTTTCTGATCTTTATTATCTGCTCCATGACTTACTTCACCACGAACGGGATGAGTCCCATGAAGCGGGCCCGCTTGATGGCAAGCGAGATGTCCTTCTGCTGCCGTGCGGACAATCCGTACCGCTTCGGCGGATAAATCTTGCCCTGTGAGTTCAGGAACCGACGAAGGAAATAGGCATCCTTGTAGTCGAGGTTCTCGAGCTTTTTCTGCATCGCGTCTTCCATAGTCGTACAAAATAAATGATATCTGCACCGACATCCGTTCCGTTCTTCCAGTTGTGAGTTGTAAGCGGTCGGTTGTCAGTTGTCCTTAGAACGGCACATCCTCGATCCGCACCTCTTCCT
This sequence comes from Candidatus Moraniibacteriota bacterium, assembly GCA_037133435.1. Classification (GTDB taxonomy): domain Bacteria; phylum Patescibacteriota; class Minisyncoccia; order Moranbacterales; family UBA1568; genus JAAXTX01. The sequence goes on from JBAXOD010000005.1 coordinate 37,560, forward strand.
TCTCGTCGTCGAGGTTGATGGTCGGGATCTCCTCCTCGATCGGGGCTGCGGCCGCGGGCCGCGAAGCCTGATACGGCGCTCCCTGAGGACGCGCGGCCGGAGCCGGACTTCCTCCCTGACGCGGAGCGTATCCGCCCTGTCCCTGTCCCTGTGAACGGGAGCCCATCTGCATCGACTCACCGACGATCTCGGTCGTCTTGCGCTCTATGCCGTCCTTGCCCACGAATGAGCGGGTCTGGAGGCGTCCCTCGATGAAACATTCCGCACCCTTCGTGAGATACTGCCCGGCGATCTCGGCCAGACGTCCCCACAAAACGACGGTATGGAATTCGGTCTTCTCCTGCTTCTGTCCGGCCTTATCCGCCCAGGAATGATTGGTTGCCATACCGAGCGTCGCGACTGTCTGACCCGACTGCGTCGTGCGTACGTCGGGATCGCGCGTCAACCGTCCCACTATGATGACCCTGTTCACGTTCATAATATTTTCGGTTACCCGATTAGATATTGTCGCGTTATTGCCACGCTATCGCATTGTCATATTCTCTCTTCTCCTCTGTTCTGACCTTACAGACCTGATAGACCTTCGACTTTTCACTTCCCCGTCCCCGTTCCCGATTTTACATTTTTCACTTTCAACTTTTCACTTCCTTAGATATCGAGCACCTCTTCCAACTGCTTGTCGAGCTTGCTCTGCTCCACCGGGCGCTCGGCCACTTCCTTGCCCTTCGTATCGCTCTCCCGTCCTGCGACCGGACCGCGATCGGTCGTCCGTCTCGCGGGTGTCGCCCGACGCTCGCTCCCGCGACGTTCCTGCCGGGTCCGCTCGACGCGCGGAATCGCCTTGAGTTCCGGAAGGCGTTCCGCCCGAAGCACCATGAACCGGAGGATCGGCGCGTGCAGGCGAAGCAGCCGGCTGATGCCGTCGATCGGATTCTCCGTCTCTTCCTTCTTCTCGACGAATGCCTCGTCCCCCGCCATCGGGATCGAAAACCGTCTCGCGACATACGTCCCGCGATTCTCCTTGCGGATCTCATAGGCGAGATTCCGTTTCTCCTCGGTCTCTTCCGGAAGGAAGGTCCCGCCGAAACCCGTCACGACTTTCTCGACTTCCTCTCGGACCTTCGGGAGCTCCGCATCGCGGGACTCTCCGACGAGATACAGGATCTCATACACCGCCACATCCTTTGCTGCCATATCTGTTCCATTAGACGAATTACTGCCCCGCGAAAACACAAAACCGCCAAAAGAGAGCCCCCTGTGCGGTTTGGGCCCGCCCTAATCTTCCTCAAGGGAAGCGGGGCGAGCGTCGGACTTTCTCTCTTGTTGCCTTATCCTATCAGGGTTTCTTGATTCTGGCAAGACTCGCGCGATGCGTCAATTATTCTCGTATCCGCTCGCCAGACTCTGGACATTTTTCGCGTAATTGTTGCAGGCCGTCTTGATGGCGGCGCTTGCGGGTTTGGTCGTCCCGCAATAATAAAGCATCGACGCGTTGTACTCGCCTTTCTTGCTCGTCGCCCCGCCGTTGGCCAATTTTTTCGCCATACCCATCACGCCATCGGTCACGCTCCACGGATCCGGCGGATTGTGACCGGTCGCCCCGGAAATGTACGATTTGTATCCGAGCCACGTCGTCGGCATGAACTGCGCTATACCCATGGCGCCGCCGTATCCTATTTTTCCCGCGCACGAGATTTTCTTGCTGTTGAGGTCGTATCCGAGTTCCTTCATGATGCCCTTGAATGCGGTCGCATCGGCCGCTTTCACTCGCGTATTCTTGTACGTACAGCCGCCGGTATACCTTCCGAGTCCGCTCTCCTGGGTCAGCTCGGCCAATATGAAGCTCTTCCGGACTCCGGTCGCGTCGGCCGCGATCCCGGCCGCCTTCTTCACGTCGTCCGTACTCACGACCGTACCGAGCAAAGAAGACAGGTCGCTTTTCAATTTTTGCAGTTTTTGCTGCAACTCCGCGATAGTCACCGTCTGTTCCGCAAGGTCGGCCTGCGTCGACTGCTGGTCGGCGGTCAGCACCTGTTTCTGATCGATCTTCTCGCTCAGGATCGCCTCGTGGGTCTGCTTCAACTGTTCAAGGCTCTGCCGCTCCACGACCGTCTGATCCTGGGAGGAATGGATATCGGACAACAAAGCGCTCACACGGCTTTCGATCGCCAGCCGGCGGTCTTCGGCATTGAGCGCCAGCGTCACCTCGTCGCCGGAAAGCAACGCGTCGAGAAACGGCTCTCTCGATGCGGTCTGGATTTCCCGGATCAGCCCCGCGAGCACGAGCCGATTCCCCTCGATCCGCTCCTGGATGAGATCGATCTCGGCCTGTTTGCGATCGATATCGTTCGCCGCCTGCGCGATGCGGATCTTCGCGGCGGCGATCGCCTGTTGGGTCGCCGAAAGCGAGGTGTTGATCTGTTTGAGGTCGTTGGCAAGAGACGCCTGCAGGTCCTGCGCTTTCTTCAGCTTCTTGCTCAAAGCCGAGATGCTGTCCTGCACGTCGCTGATGGTGGCCTCTGCGTACACGACCAAAACCGGTGTGAACAATACACCGGACATGACGAGAACAAGGGAAAAGGCGAGCGCCCTGAATTTCCGTTTCATACGAGATATCATACCACGGAAACCATTCCGTCAGAAGGCGTACGAAGACCGAAACGGGCCACCCTGTTTATGGGTGGCCCGTGATTCCGTACGTGCAACGGTTTCTTACAGGAGCGCCGCCGCGTCCTCTTTCGCCTTCTTCATGATGGCCTTGCCGATTTCCGCGGCAACTTTCGGATTTTCCTTGAGGAACGTCTTGGCGGTCTCACGGCCGACACCGAGTTTCGTCTCGCCGAATATGTATGAGTTCCCCGATTTCTTCACGGTCTCGAGCCGGACACCCGTATCCAAGAGGTCACCGTTGGCCGAGATGCCCTCGTTGTACATGATGTCGAACTCGGTCGTCCGGAACGGTGGGGCGACCTTGTTTTTCACGACCTTCACCTTCACGCGGTTGCCGACCACGTCCTCGCCCTTCTTGATCTGCGCGGCGCGACGGATCTCAAGCCGGACCGAGGAATAGAACTTGAGCGCCTGTCCGCCGGACGTCGTCTCGGGATTGCCGAACATGACGCCGATCTTCATGCGGATCTGGTTGATGAACACGACCACCGTGTTCGACTTGGACATGATCGGGGTGAGTTTGCGCAGGGCCTGCGACATGAGCCGCGCCTGCCGACCGACGTGCTGGTCCCCCATCTCGCCCTCGATCTCCGCGCGCGGGACGAGTGCCGCGACCGAGTCCACCACGATCACGTCGAGCGCGTTCGAACGCACGAGTGTCTCGACGATGTCGAGCGCCTGTTCACCGGAGTCCGGCTGCGAAATGAGCAGATCGCTCGTACTGACCCCGAGCTTCTTCGCGTATTCCGGATCGAGCGCGTGCTCCGCGTCGATAAAGGCCGCCGTACCGCCCATCTTCTGCGCGTTCGCGATGATGTGCAGCGCCAAGGTCGTCTTGCCGGACGACTCCGGCCCATACACCTCGATGACCCGACCACGCGGCACCCCGCCGATGCCGAGTGCCATATCGAGCGAGACGGATCCGGTCGGAATCGCCTCGATATCCACCTTGCGGACTTCTCCGAGCTTCATGATGATCTCGTCGCCGAACTTTTCCCGGATCGCCCCCATGACGGTATCAAGCCCGTCCTTGCCGCCCCGCTTCTCCGACTTCGCGTCTTTTGCCGCCTCTTTTGCTGCCATATGATTACGGTGATTAATACGAGGTTATTCCGTATCCCGATCGGCTACCAGTATAACATATTCCCGACCGATACAAGGATACTATGATCGTCCACCAACGCCGAAAGACGCCTTGGCGGGACCGTTCCCGTCGGAAAGCGGCGCCTCGGACCCGTTCACCGACCGGGCGAGTATCGCAGAGCCGCTGTCGGCCGATACGGTCACATCCTTCTCCGCCTCGAAATCAAGCGAAAGACCCTTGGTCGCCTCGCCGTTCCAGACGATCTGACCATCGGCCCGGACGGACAGATTGGTCTTCGCGACCGCACGGACCGTAACCCGGACCGCCTTCTGTACCGGAATCTCGGCCTGCGGGGCGGACTGGTCCGCTGTCGGGGTTTCGGGAATATCCGCATTCACGGAAATCATCCGTTCCCGTTCCTTTCCGAAACGGTTCGTCGAAGAAACGGTAATCTCGTTGAGGCCGCTTTTCAACGTGAGCCGTTCGGAAAAACCGCCATCCTCGTTCACGACCGTCTCTTCGCCGTTGATGAGGACCTTCGCGCGCGGATCGGTCTCCCCACTGACGACCGTCTCCGATCCGGTCACGGTCTCGCCCTCGACGGGACCCGTGATGGACAATCTCGGTTCCGATACGAACGATCGCAGTTCGAGTGAAAGATACACGAAAAAACCGATAGCGACGAGAAACCCCGCAGCGACCGCGATCGATTTCGGTGAGACCGACAGGAAAAAACGTATCGGGGCGGCCGGTTCGAACCGGAACGTATCCACCCGGCCGAGATTCTTCTGGATGTTCCGCTCACGTTCGTAGAGTCGCAAGATGACGTCTTCCGGCACTCCGAGATATCCGGCGTAACTCCGGAGGAATCCGCGGACATAGACCTCGGCCGGGAGCTTGTCATACTCGCCGTTCTCGATCGCCTCGAGATACTTCACCTGGATCTTCGTCGAGCGCGACACCTCCCCGAGAGCGATCCGCCGATCGTTTCGTATTTTCCGGAATTTCTCCCCGAGCGTCATCGAACCGACTTTTTTTCTGGTGAAATTCACGGCATTCATATGTTCCACTCTACCATACTTGGTATAAACAAAAAAGTCTCCGATATTCCCGTATCCAAGACTTTTTTTGTTTGTTTTTGAGAGAAAATGAGGGTGTTTCTTCGATCGTTCCCTTTCTTTTTTTCGTTTTTTATTTCTCCTCCCCGGACGTCAATTCATTCTCTTTCCGAAAAGGCGGAGAATTTACCAAAACCGCAGTGAATGTTCCCTCGAAACGATATTCCGTATCCGCTGGTATGAATACGACATCGCCGGTTTCGGCGACAGATTCCCCGTCCACAATGAGCTCCCCTTTCAGTATATAGTATGCCCGATCACTCGTTGTTTTCGTCGTTTCGACATGATCGTTCGCGATACCGACTGCGATACTGACACGATTGCTCTCTTCCGCAGTCAACAGATTCAGGACGGAATACGAATCAGAAATCTTTCTTTCTGCACTCTCTCGAGATCGAATGATCTTGATATTCATAATCATTTGAATCAATTCACTGCTCCGTTCCCTTTTCTTTCTTTTCGATCCCAACCTGTTAACGCGTTAACCCGTTAACCAAGTAGCGTCCGTTTTATGGACTTTATGGACCCCGTAAAATCTCATTGACTCAATCACGGGGCATGCTTTACGGACCCTACAGACCCCGAATCCCGTTGTCAGTTATGGGCAGTAAGTTGTGAGTTGTGAGTTGTGAGTTGTGAGTTGCCCGATCGTCCTTGCGAGCCGGTCCGATCACTCTGCGAAGCGGAGATGTATCGGATAAGTTATCTGTCCTTTCTCACACCTGCCACTTGTCGCGGGAGCTCTGATCCGCCATCGGGTCGTCGTATGCCGCCTCGCCCGTCTCACCGGCGTGTTTGCCCACGAGGACGACCCGCCCTCGGTTCCTCCCTTCGGCCGGACCGATGACCCCCTGTTCCTCGAGCATATCGAGGAGCTTCGCCGCACGACCGTACCCGATAGACAGTTTCCGCTGCAAAAACGTCGTCGCGGCGCGACCGGTCTCGACCACGACCTGTTTCGCTTCCTCATACCGCTCATCGTGTTCGGACATGCCATCGTCGGAAGAAGCGGAAAAATCATCGCCGGACGGGAACGAACCAGGACCGGCATCCGCCGCCGTCTCGTGCCCGCCGAAGTCCTCGCCGATCTCCTGTTCACCGTGACGGAGCTGTTCATCGATCAGGAACTTGACGATATCCTTGACCTCGCGATCGTCGACAAAGACACCTTGGATCCGTTTCGGTTGCGAAGCTCCCGGTGCGGCATAGAGCATGTCGCCCTTGCCGATCAGTTTGTCCGCGCCTCCCGTGTCGAGGATGATGCGCGAGTCCATTTGGTTCGAGACCGAGAACGCGATCTTGGCCGGGACGTTCGACTTGATGAGTCCGGTCACGACGTCCGAGATCGGTTTCTGCGTCGCCAGGACGAGGTGGATGCCCACCGCGCGAGACATCTGTGCGAGTCGTACGATCGCGGCCTCGACTTCCTTGCCGTGCGCCATCATCAGATCCGCCATCTCGTCGATGACGATGACGATATACGGGATCGGTTCGAGATCCTCGCGATGGGTGTGACCCTCCGAATCCGTCACGGTCCGACGCTCGCCGAGCAGGTACTTTTCCCGATAGGAGGCGAGGTCGCGTGCATGGACCGACTCGAAAATCCGCAGTCGGCGTTCCATCTCGCCGACGGCGTATTTGAGCGCGTTCACGACGTGCTTGGGCTCCGTGATGACCTTACCGCCCTTGAGGTACGGGATCTGGTTATAGAGCGACAACTCCACGCGCTTCGGATCGACCAGGATCAGCTGCAGATTCTCCGGCGTGTTCTGAAACAGAAGCGAGAGCAAAACCGAATTGATACAGACGCTCTTGCCCGATCCGGTCCGGCCGGCGATCAAAAGATGCGGCATCGATTCGAGGTCGGCGATCTCGTACGTGCCGGATACCGTCTCACCGAGTATGATCGAGAGGCTCGACTTCCGGTTCTTGAATTCGCGGCTCTCGAGGATGTCGCGCATGCGCACGGCGGCCTGTGTCACGTTCGGCACCTCGATACCCACGAGCGACTTCCCGGGGATCGGGGCCTCGATGCGGATAGGGTGCCGGGCGAGCGCGAGCGCGAGATCGTTCGAAAGCGAGACGATCTTGGACAGCCGGGTCCCGAACGCGGGACTGAAGGTATACTGCGTGACCGTCGGTCCGACGGTGGTCTCCCCCATCTCGCCGGATATGTTGAAATATTTGAGCGTGCTCTGGATGATCCGCTGCGTGTCCTCGGTATCGCTCGCCGATCCCTTCTGCGAACGACTCGTGAAGATGCCGATGTCCGGCGTGCGGAACCGTCCCACGGATTTCCTCCGCCGGGGAGCGGGCGCATCCTCGGTCTCTTCCGCATCGTGCTCATCCGGATCGTCTCCGCCGATCGCCACTTCCGCGACATTCGCCGAAGCCTCGTCCTCGGTTTCCGGCTCGTCCGGGAAATTGATCTCCTGGATATTGTGCTGTCCGAGCGGATCGGCCATGCCGACCTCATTCGACGAAGCGGCCTCCGGTTCCTGTTCCGGAATGAACGGGCTGGGGATCGGTTCGGCTTTCGGCTGCAGATGAAACGATTCGATGACCGGAGACGCGTCATCCGTCTTCGGTTCCCCCCGGAGCGAAACGACGGATCGCTTCAACCATGACAGGAAGTGCATGAGTGACACGTTGAACGCCGCCACCGCGCCGGACAAGAGGAGCGCCGCAAGGATGACCGCGGCCGCGGCCCGGCCGGTATACGTGAACAAAAACGCGGCGACTCCGTAGCCGACATACCCGCCGCCGGACCCCTTCTTGGCCACGGTCAGCATTTCCTTCGCACTATCCCCGAGGAACAGGTGGAAAAACCCGAGTAAGGAAAGAAACACGAGAAACAATCCGGAAAATTTCACGACGTCGGCAAAAGTGGTCGTCCGACGACGGAGGAGAAAATATGCCCACACCACCAAGAGAAGCGGGAACAGCCATTTTCCCCATCCGAAAAGCCATCCGACCCCGTTGTCGAGCCAGAGTCCGAGCGTCCCGCCGATGCCGAAGAACGCCAAGAGAAACAATATCGAGAACATGACGAGTACGATCGCCGCGATGCTCCGTTTCGCATCCCCTCCCAGCGCGTCGCCCCATCCCGATTCCTCATCGATATCTTCCTCTTCGATCTCGACCTCGACCTCTTTCTTCCGACGACCCCGTTTCGGTTTCTCTTCCGGTTTTTTTCTCCCCATAAAGAAAGATTGAATATGTCACGATACGATCGTACCTCGATTCATCCCGTATTATAGCACCGGAGCGGAAAGACGGAAAACCGGCGTTTTCGGGCGAAAAAGACAAATACCCATGGTCGGCTGACGCACGGGTATTCGGTTCCATTCTTGTTCCATCAGTTCGTAAAGGAAACCTGCCCTCCGAACAAATGAACGGACAGCGGAATTCGGTTCTCTTGGCACGGTTCGAGGGCGACTTCCTTCGGAAACGGAAGCAAAAACACGTTTCCGTGTATTTCAATCTGCTCCGCGATCCACTGGGATACGTACCGTTTCGTTTTAATACTCGATGAACCGTCCCTGATATCACGCGATAGTTCAGCGACCGATTTTTTAAACGCTTCATCTCCAAGAAAAGGATGTTTCTTCGCGAGCGCACGTCGGCATAACTCCACGGTTTGAGAATCCGGATTTCTTACGGATACACGAAGCATGGAAGATATGATCGGCGCGAATCGGAAGCTTTCTTTTTCGGAGTAGATCTCGAAACCCAGCATGAAAATCACGAGATCTCCGAGTCGACAGCTGTCTGTTGTTTTTTTCCGCATGATTGGTAAGGTTCTGGTTCCCGCGGAAGCCCCGCAGTCGGCATACTTCCTTTCACATGTATCTCATTCGTACCGCATACGCAAACACGTGTCAATAAAAAACAAGGCTCGTTCTTTCAAGCCTTGTCGTCGATGTTCTTTCACGGCACGCACCTCGGTATGCTGGACATCGTTTTAAAAGTCGCGGGTGCCGCATTCTCTTCGTTCAGGAATCTCAATCCGATCTTTCCGCGATAGGGTTCGCGTGAGAAAAAAACGGGGTTCACACGAGCCGGATCTGTATTGGGAAAGTCTTTTTTCCGGATCTTGAACAGGCTCCTCACCCCTACCAGGGAACAGCCGACCGTATTCCCGATATAGAAGGACAGCCCGCCTTTTTTCGAATGGAATCCGGAAAAGGATTCCGCCTCCGAGGGAGCGTTCCCCCGTTGCTCATAACACTCGGGAAGTGTGACATAAGATTTCGGTAGGGATGCCCCCTTCGGAATGGGAAATCTCAGTCCGAGCCCGATGACCGGTTCACTCCCCTTCGCGCCGCTGCGTTTCAGCAAGACGACCAGGATCACGTCCTCATCCTTCAGTTCCGGAAATTTCTTTTGAAGTTTTCGGAGTTCCGGAATGATCCGTTTTTTCATGGTCTTCTCGGTACACGCCAGACCCCGACCGATAATGAATCCGAACCCTTCGTTCGTGGCATTGAACTTTCTTACTTTTGATTTTATTCCCATTGATACCCTCTCCTTTTCTAATGGTTGATTATTTCACACGACTTGGTAAAGAAAGCACCACAATATGAAAGCACCTCCGCCGGATTCCGTCAATGGAAGATGATTGACACGTTTAGACTAAACTGCTATGATATGCTGTTTTCAGAAAAGATCAGTTTTGTTCAATTAAAAACTTTTAGGAGCATTATGAAAATCGTCGCTAAACCAAGGGTATTCATCCCGAATCCGAAACTTTAAGGGAAACATCGTATCATTTCGATGAGAGCCCTAGATGGGAAAACAATTTTCACCCTCCGAAGAGGAGGCCGGTATACCGTCATTGAAGTCAATGACGCGACGCTCGAATCCATAAAGATGCCGCTTCATTTCGATCCGATCAATGATGACTATGTCCTAGAGTACGTCGAGGATGGCGCCGTAAAGACACTAGACATCCATCTCTCCAGAAGAGGCAGAGAGGAGATCGATGAGATCGACAACCATTCCGAGGGCGTCCGAAATCCGGGCCCGCCACTCGCCGGGCCGATGTCGAAATAACGCGACATTGCCAACGCCGATCAAAAACAACAGAAGCCGTAAAATTCATGCGGCTTCTTTTTTATGTGAAAGAATACTTTATCGCCACAAAAGATACCCCACGCTCCCAATTACCGACTTGAGCGCGAAAAGCGCGAGCAGGACCGCGAGGAATTTGTAGGTCGCGGAGACGAGATTCTTTTTTCGAAGCAGTTCGCGGAAGCGCGAAAAGATGAAACCGAAAGAAAGCATCGCAGCGAGCCAGCCGAGTTCGAAGACAAGCAGGAACAGGAATTTCCCGAGGGGAATAAGGGTATCGAGCGAGAACGCGCGCGGCACCGCGACCGTGATCCAAAAGATCCAGAATCCGCCGTTGAGTATCGTCAGGACGAAGATTTTCGCGAACGTGAAGACCTCTTTCGATTCCCCTTCGACCGCGGATATCTTCCACACCTGGAGCGCGAGCCACACGAGCACCGCCGCGCCACTTAGCGAGATGACCTGGAACGCGTATTCCGGCAGGTTCAAAAACGAGAAGAAAAGCAAAACAAACAGCGCCACGATCGATTCCGCCGCGAGTGCGCGGAACACGACCGAAAGACTCTTCGAAAATCCGCTGCGAAGCGTTTCGGCGAAGACCGACGTCATGATCGGCCCCGGCACCGCTCCCCCGACCACCCCGAGGAGGAATATTTCGATGAGTGTATTGAGAGTTGTCATATAGCTCTTCGCAGGAGCGGGGTTGTACCCTGCTCCGGATTGTCATTTTCCATTCCAAGTCGGAGCCTTAGCAGAGACCATCTTCTAACATCGATCGTAAACCGTGTGGTTCAGGGTACCCTCCAAAGGCGGGCAGGCAATCCTGAACCTGCATCAAAATTACTTCCACCCCTGGTCGATGACGCGGGTCATGATCTGTTCCTGCTGGACGTTCATGACGCCCTGCGGGGTCTGCTGCGCCACGACCTGCTGCGTCTTCTTGAATTCCATCTTGATAGCGAACCGGTTGGATATGCCGGCGCTCTCGATCGCGGCGATGATATAGTCCTTCTTGTTCTCCGCGCGGAACTCGCCACACTCGGCTTCGGGGTTCCACTGTCCGTGGAGCACCATTTCCTCGCGATACGATTCGTAAAACGAGGTGAGAAGCGTCGCGATCTCGCCATCGGCATACGAGACCGTCCGTATGCCGAGGTCTTCCTTGGCCTCGCGCCGGCCGATGATGTACTGGTGCGAATAGAGTTTCTCGGTCAGGGCGTCGATGATGCCGTCGATCGCTTTCTCGTCGAGCTTTGATTGGTGACTGCCAAGAAGGCGCTTGGCGAGGAGCCGGATGAGCTTGTACGTGCGGTTCACATTGCCGAGCGCGAGCGGATGCACCGAAGGCATCGCATCGGCAAGCTTATTGAAGATGCGGGTCAGGTATTCGTCGCCCTTGATGCCCACGCCTTCTTTCGCCAGGTCGAAGTACGCCATCACCTCCTCGACCGAAATCGGGATCCGGGACTGCGGGTTCTGCGGATCGGCCGGATTGAAGACATTCGCGGTAGAGGGATCGATCGGGGTCAGCTCGCCCATGTCCGTCATCACGATCTCGTCGGCCCCAAGCGCGATCATCGTCGCGGCGCTGTGCGCCTTGTACGGTACGAGGACCGAGAACGTATCGCAGTATTCGCGGATCATGGAGACCAGCCGCCACGGCACCATCGTGTCCCCGCCCGAACTGAAGAGCACGAGGTCGATTTTTTTCACCTTGCCGATCGCGCGAAGCTGCTCGCTCATGAGCGGAATCACGTCCATCGCGATCTTGGCACTCACCGGACCCTGCCGATCGCTCGTCACATACGTGATGACCTTCGAGCCTCTCGATTTTTCGATTTTCTGCAGAAGTTCGGTACGTTCCATAGTTTTAGTTCATTTTAGTTCAATGCGGTTCAACGCCCCCATCATACACCTGGAAAACCCCTCTGTAAAGCCTCCAAGCAACGATACTTGTCGACTACCTCCACCACGAAATACTTCCGATCCCAGTCAGGTTTCCGGACACAAGATTTCCGGACAAGATTTCCGGACGGTTGACGGAACGGGAAAAATTTGCTACAATACACCGTTATAGTAGTATTTACATTCAACTCAAACCAGGGCCCAGGAACGGGTTTAAATAATGAAAAAAACTCTACCGAGCAGTAAACCGGTTAAAAAGGTTGAAGAATTCAAAGTGGGCGGGTATTATAGTTTCAGATACTATTCACCCATGGGAAGTCCCACCGACCTTCACCACTTCTTTGTTATAGACATTTCAAAAGGAGTGATGACCAACATGAATGCCGCTACGGCAACAGAGGAAGTGGGGCCGCTTGAAAATTTTGCTCGTTGCATGAGGCCTAATGGCGGCTTCAATTATTATCACTCCAACAAAAAAGCGTTTGTTGGAGAATTTCAAAACTGTATCTCCGAGAAGGAACGAGAAGGCATGCGGCTTCTCGTGGAAGCAGCCGGGCTCAAACATTATGTGAAGACTCTGCCGTAACGAAAAGGCCAACGAAGAACAATAGAGATTCCCATATAAGGAGTTCCATCCAACAGGAGCTCCTTTTCTTATTCCCCCAAACCAAGCTTCTCGATGCGGGAACGAATACTGCCCGGCTGGCGACCGAGCATATGTGAGATGGATTTGATATCCGCTCCGCCGTTATGCAATGTCTGGAGCCATTTATCCTCATCTTCCTTCCACGGCATGTACGCATGCGGATATTTCTTTCTGATTTCGTCGTATCGTCCCGGTTCACCCGGTGATTTTTTTTTATTACCACGCCGAAGCTTTAGCGAAGGCGGGCTTAATTGTTCACCCATTTCACCCTTTTGTTCCACCTTACTCCGTGCCCCGCAGACAATCAAAAACGCCTCCTCATCCTTGTTCCTCTCCTCCTCGCTTCGGGAACCGTACGAAAATTCCGCAGCGGCGCTTTCCTCGCGGAAAAGCCGGTCGCGCTCGCGCACGTCGGGATGCGTCATGAACGCCCGATCGGAAATCCCGGTAAGCGAGATGCCGGAGAGCGTCCGCACCCGCGAGAGCGCCACGTACCCTTGCCCGAACTCGAACACGCGCGACAAATCCATGACCGCCGCGTCGAGGCTCACGCCCTGGCTCTTGTGGATCGTCATCGCCCAGGCGAGTTTGAGCGGAATCTGCCGGATCCGTGCCACGATCTCCTCGCCTTCTTCCACGGCCCAATCGGCCGGCTCGACCGTAATCGAATCACCATCTCGTGTGCGCACGACCGGAAACTTCGTCGACGGAGAAAACCCGGTGATCGTACCGATCGTCCCGTTCACATACCCCTCGTCGGGATTGTTCTTCGTAAACATCACCGTCGCTCCCTCCTTGAGCTCGAGCTGTTCCGGCGAAAGGCATCCGCGGATAAGCGACGTGAGCGGCTTCTCGGACCCGCGCGTCGCCATACGGAAGACATGCGCCTTGCCGGGAAGCCGCGCGAGCGCCGCGGTATTGATCATGTCCACGTCGGCATTGTGCGTGAAAAGCCGTGGCAGATCCTCGTCGGGAACATCATCGGGACCGAGGATCCGTGCCTGTACGAGCTCGCGGTGCATCTCTGTCACCTCGTCGCGACGTATCGCCGAGAGGATCTCGAGGAACGCCGCATCCTCCTGCCGGTGTTGTTCCGACAGATAACAGACGACCGGGTCGAGCGCCGCCCATGCGGAGGACTCGAACGCGAAATGTGCGTCCTCGCCGCGTGAGACCGGCGGCAATTGGAAGAAATCCCCCACCAAGACGACCTGCAACCCACCGAAAGGAAGCGTCGAGCCGCCCTTGGCCGCCCGGCACATGCGTTCCACGAGCGAGAGCGTCTTCGCATCGAGCATCGAGACCTCGTCGATCACGAGCACCTTGGCGCTTCTGATCCGCTTGACCGCGACCCGGTTCTTCAGGAGATGTTTGAATCCGTCATCATCGATATCGCGCTCCACGCCGATCCCGCTCCACGAATGGATGGTCATACCCTTCAAGTGCGTGGCGGCGATACCGGTCGAGGCCGTCATCGCGTACGATATGCCGCGGGAACGCAGATACTCCGCATATCGGTTCACGACATGCGTCTTGCCCGCGCCCGCCTCCCCGGTAAGGAAGACGTTCGCGCCGGTCCGAAGTATCGATAGGGCCTGGTCCTGGGTCATGGTTCAATGGTAGCAGACTAAGCATCTATCTCAAATTTCACCCTTCTTATAAGCCATAAAATCACACTTTCTAGCTGAAATCCAAAACTTTCTGCTACCTGTCCGAAACGCTTCGCGCAACGATTCTGGCGGACAAATCCTTCAAGTTTCGTCGGATTACGGCAGCAGGACACTCATTTCCTTCGGATACCCGTCCTCCATTTTCAGGGTTTTTCACCGAGATCATGACCAACCTCTGGTTGGCGCTCAAACAAATTTTCAGATTTACAGCTCGATATGAGGTTTGAGAGAGATACTCGACCAACATGGGAACCGCCTACGGAAAAGAACGATTATACGGTTAACGGGTTAACGTGTTTACGGGTTGAAAAAATCATAAAAAGGTACGTCATATAAAAACGAAAAAGGAGGCTAAGATTTGTTCCTAACCTCCCCTTAACATTTCCACCGATATTTATCAGACATTCCGGATTGCGTCACGTATCTTGTTCGCGGCGACATGTTCAATCGCAAGGAACGCCACGAGCAGGATCGAAAGCACAAAACCGATAATAATCCTATCGGTAATCACAAGAACGGCAATCATGAGAATCATCACCGACTTGTGGAACGTGTCCTCGAACGGTTTCAGAAAATACTCATACGCGTTTAACACCGCATCCCGATCCAGTGTCACCTTCGGCTTCCGAAAATACCGCCGCAGCGTTTCGCTTATCATGACGACATGGGTACCGGCATAGAATACCCAAATGATCGCCTCCGCCCCTCGGGTCACCCTTTCCGGAAAGCCATTGCCGAACTCATCAATAATGAGCACGAACGACAAGGCCGCGGAAATGAAGGATATGCAGATCGCGAGAGCTATCCGCCAACCATACTGATCCAGTCGCCATTCGGTCCGTGGCTCGAATGCGAACAATTCTCTCATCTTCTCTTCCGCTCGGTCGGTGAGTCCGACGGAGGCTTTGAAGTACGCGATGACTTTCTTCTCATATGGAATGAGCTCTCTCATATGCCCCTCCGTATTTTTAAAGGATTAACAAAAATATTTTTTCCATTCGATGAGATACTATCGCCGAGGGGCTTTCACGTCAATATTTGCCCGCGATCAAGAACTGAAGACGGATAGATGCTTTTCAAAAAAATACTTTATTTATACCAAAACCCCGCCTCTGGCGAGAGGCGGGGTCCGGGACATGCATGTCGGGACTGTCGCTAGGCTTCGGCTGTTACGGTCTCCACGGGAGAAGGAGACGTCACGACCGTCGCGGGCATGGTCATATCGATCCGCGCGACCGGGGATTCCGCATCACCGCGGAATCCGGTACCGGCCGGGATAAGCCGACCGATGATGACGTTTTCCTTGAGGCCGCGGAGGCGGTCCTCCTTGCCGGCGATCGACGCGTTGATGAGCACACGGGCCGTTTCCATGAAGGACGCGGCGGAGAGGAACGACTCGGTCGAGAGCGCGACCTTGGTGATGCCCAGAATCAGTTGCTCGCCCGTCGCGGCCTGCTTGCCGCCGTCATTCATCTCGGTGTTCGACTCTCCGAACTGCGCGGTCTCCACGATGTCGCCCGGGATGAGATCCGTATCGCCCGGATCCGTGACGCGGATACGCGAGAGCATCTGTCGGATGATCACCTCGATGTGCTTGTCGTTGATGCCTTCGCCCTGGCTGCCGTAGATCTCCTCGATCTCGCGGATGATGTAGCGGTGCAGCGCTTCCTTGCCCGAGATCTCGTAGAGTTTCTTCAGGTCGAGGTGTCCCTCGGAAAGCACGGTCCCCTCGCCGACGAGTTCATTCTCCTTCACCAGTACCGAGAGGTTGGCCGGCACCAGGAACTCGCGTTCCTCGTTGTCAACCGTCCGGATAATGACCTTCACGGTCTTCTCGCCGTCCTTGGACACGGACTGCACGGTGCCTGCGACATCGCAGATGATGCCCTCGGACTTCGGCGTACGGGCCTCGAAGATCTCCTCGACGCGCGGGAGACCCTGCGTGATGTCGGTTCCGGCGACGCCACCGATGTGGAAGGTACGCATGGTAAGCTGGGTTCCCGGCTCGCCGATCGCCTGTGCGGCGACGACGCCGACCGAGGCGCCGAGTTCGACCATGGCATTGCGGCCGAGGTCGACCCCGTAACACTTGCGGCAGATGCCGCGGTTCGACTTGCACGAGACGAGCGAACGGATCTTCACCTTCTGGATGCCGGCCTCTTCGATCACGGCACCCTGCGGTTTGGAAACGAGCGCACCCTTCTTCACGATGACTTCTCCGGTCTCGGGATGCTTGACCGTCTCGAGCGCGATACGACCGCGGACACGACTCGCAAAGCTCATACCGACCGACTCGGAATCCGCACGGTACAGGTATGCGCCTTCGGTATCGCCGCAGTCCTCGCCGCGGACGATGATATCTTGTGACACGTCGACCAATCGACGGGTCAGGTAACCGGCGGTCGCGGTACGGAGCGCGGTATCGGCCATACCTTTGCGCGCGCCATGGGTGGAGATGAAATATTCGAGCACGTTGAATCCTTCCTTGAAGGAACTCTTCACCGGCAGCTCGATGGTCTCACCGGTCGCTCCAGCCATAAGACCCTTCATACCGGTCATCTGCACGACGACCGATTCGCTTCCGCGAGCCTTGGAATAGACCATCGCGTAGACCGGGCCTTCCTTGTCAAGCGACGAACGGACGACGTCGGTGATCTTATTCTTCGCTTCGTTCCAGATCTCGATGACGCGGTTCTTGCGTTCCTCGTTCGTGAGGTATCCCATATTGAACTGCTCTTTCACCTCGGCGACCTTAGTTTCCGCCTCGGCAATCATGACTCCCTTCTCTGCCGGGACCTTGAGATCGTCCATGCCCCAGCTGAGACCGGAGCGGGAAACGGACCTGAATCCGAGATCCTTAAGCCGGTCGGCGAACTTGGCGGTCTCTTCCTGTCCGACTTCCTCGAGCATGCGCGCCATGACGCCGTTCAGACTCTTCTTCACGAACTCCTCGTTCATGAAACGGAGGTTTTCCGGCAGGATATCATTGAACAGCACGCGACCAGCGGATGTCTCGATAATCTCGCCTTGCCAGAGCATCCGGATCTTCGCATTGACCGCGATGATGTCGCTCTGATAGGCGAAGATGACCTCGTCCATGGACGCGAACGCCTTGCCCTCGCCCTTCGCACCGTCCTTGATGTGCGTGATGTGATAGATGCCGAGCACCATGTCGAGCGTGGCGGACACGATCGGGTCGCCGGATGCCGGCTTGAGCAGGTTCTTGGACGAGAGCATCATGTTCGCGCTCTCCCAACGCGCCTGATCGGTCAGCGGCACGTGGACCGCCATCTGGTCACCGTCGAAGTCCGCGTTGAACGCGGAGCACACCATCGGGTGGAGTCGGATCGCCTTACCCTCGATCAACACCGGCTGGAACGCCTGGATGGAGAGTCGGTGCAGGGTGGGGGCGCGGTTCAGGAGCACGTAATGATCGGCGATGATCTCGTCGAGGATCTCGTACGCCTCTTCCGTCTCCGAGTCGACCATGCGGCCGGCGGTGCGGACGTTGTGCGCGTATTCCTTGGCGATGAGTTTCTGGATGATGAACGGTTTGAAGAGTTCGAGCGCCATCTTCTTCGGCAGACCACACTGGTGGAGTTTGAGTTTCGGACCGACGACGATCACGGAACGTCCGGAATAGTCGACACGCTTGCCGAGCAGGTTCTGACGGAACCGGCCTTGCTTTCCCTTGAGCGAATCGGCGAGCGAACGCAGCGCGCGACGCTGACCGGTCGAGGCTGCGGCGCTGGCCTGGCTTCGTCTCGCACTGTTGTCGAAGAGCGCATCCACCGCTTCCTGAAGCATGCGCTTCTCGTTTCTGGTGATGACTTCCGGCGCACCGAGCTGCATAAGCTTCTTCAACCGGTTGTTGCGGTTGATGATGCGGCGATACAGGTCGTTAAGGTCGGACGTGGCGAACCGGCCGCCGTCGAGGGCCACCATCGGACGCAAGTCCGGTGGAATGACCGGAATGACGGTCGGGAGCATCCATTCGAGATGCAGCTCCGCCTTCTGAAGTCCCTGGAACATCTTGAGTCGCTGCAGAATCTTCTTCGTGTCCCCGGTCGCCTCGGCGAGCTCGGTCCTGAGTGCCTCGATACCCTTCGGGATATCGATCTTCTCAAGAATGGTGCGGATCGCCTCGGCGCCGATGCCGGCGGAGAAGACCTGTCCGAACCGCGTCGAGAGATTGAAGTATTCCACTTCCGAAAGGATGCGGTACGGGGTGAGGCTGCGGAGCTCCTCCTTGGCCGTGCGGTACTGCTCACGCAGTTCCTCGAGCGCCGATTCGGATCCCTGCAGTTCCTTCTGCTTCGCCTTGTATTCCGTCTCGAGTTCCTTGACCGACTTCTCCTTGAGTCCCTCGTTCACTTCGGTCACGATATAGGCCGAAAAGTAAATCACGTGCTCGAGTTCCGCGGGCGAGATGCCGAGCGCGAGTCCGATCTTGGACGGCACGCCGCGAAGGAACCAGATATGCGAGACCGGCGAGGCGAGCTTGATGTGTCCCATCCGCTCGCGACGAACGACGGATCGCGTCACCTCGACGCCGCACTTGTCGCAGACGATCCCCTTGTACCGGATGCGCTTGTACTTTCCGCAATAACACTCCCAGTCCTTGGAAGGACCGAAGATGCGTTCGCAGAACAACCCGTCCGGCTCGTAGCGCTGGGTGCGGTAGTTGATGGTCTCCGGCTTGGTCACCTCGCCGCTCGACCATTCGTTGATCTGTTCCGGACTCGCGAGCGTCAACCGGACGCTGTCGAAATCGCTGACTTTGGTGATGTTGTCCATACTCATATGGTTGTCTTTAGAAGAGCGATTAGGGGTTAGAACTCGTCACCGAAATTCCGACCTCCGTCAGCCGATCGTTCTTCCTCGTCCTCGCTCTCCGTCCTCGCCCCCTTGAGCTCGACATTGAGGCACAGTCCCTTGAGCTCGTTGACGAGCACGTGGAACGATGCCGGGAGATTGGGACTCTTGATCGGTTCGCCCTTGATGATGGACTCGTACGCTTTCGACCTTCCGAGCACGTCGTCCGATTTGATGGTGAGCATTTCCTGCAGCGTGTATGCGGCGCCGTATCCTTCGAGCGCCCACACTTCCATTTCCCCGAAACGCTGGCCGCCGAACTGCGCCTTGCCGCCGAGCGGCTGCTGGGTGATGAGCGAGTAGGGACCGATGGAACGCATGTGGAGCTTGTCTTCCACGAGATGATTCAGCTTGAGGATGTACATGATGCCGACGGTCGAGTCATTGTCGAACGGCACGCCCGACTTCCCGTCGACGAGACGGATCTTGCCATTCTCCGGCAGTCCGGCCTTCTTGAGTTCGATCTTGATCTCGGCCTCGGAAACGCCGTCGAGCGCCGGGCTCGCCACGGTGTAGCCGAGTGTGGACGCGGCCCAGCCGAGGTGCGTCTCGAGGATCTGACCGATGTTCATACGGGATGCCACGCCAAGCGCGTTTAGGATCACGTCGACCGGGGTCCCGTCCGGGAGGTACGGCATGTCCTCGACCGGCGCGATGTGCGAAATGACACCCTTGTTACCGTGTCGTCCGGCAAGCTTGTCGCCGACGGAGAGCTTGCGGATCTGTGCCACGGAAACCTGCACCTGTTCGAAGACACCCATCGGGAGCTTGTCGCCCTTCTCACGCGAGAAGATGCGGATATCGACGACCTTACCGCGCTCCCCGTGCGGAAGATAGAGCGAGGAGTCCTTCACGTCGCGCGATTTCTCGCCGAAGATGACGCGCAAGAGCCGCTCTTCCGCGGTAAGGTCACCCTCGCCTTTCGGCGTGATCTTACCGACCAGAATGTCGCCGGAAGAGACCTCCGCGCCGATGCGGATGACGCCTCCCTCGTCGAGGTTCTTCAGACGGTCCTCGCCGATATTCGGGATGTCGCGGGTGACCACTTCGGGCCCGAGCTTGGTGTCACGAACATCGATCGAGAAATCCTCGATGTGCACAGAGCTGAAACGGTCGGTCTGGATGACCCGTTCCGAGACGATGATCGCGTCCTCGAAACTGAATCCCTCCCACGGTACGAACGCGACGAGCATGTTCTGTCCGAGCGCGAGTTCGCCGTGATCGGTCGAGGCACCGTCCGCTATCAGATCGCCCTTCTTGATTTGCTGGCCCTTCTCAACCCGCGGTACCTGATTCATGCTGGTGAACGAGTTGGACTTCGCGAAGGAAAGCAGTCTGTATTCACGGTCGAAGTGCGGCTTCTTGGAACCGGCCGGCGTCTCCTCGCGCACGATCACGTGTCCGCCGTCGACCGCGATCACCTCGCCGTCACGGAACGCCACGACCGCCTGTCCGGAATCCTTGGCCGCCTTGTCCTCGATGCCGGTACCGACCACCGGCGCGTCCGGAACGATACACGATACCGCCTGACGCTGCATGTTCGAACCCATCAGGGCACGGTTCGCGTCGTCATGTTCGAGGAACGGAATGAGCGCGGTCGCCGTCGAGATACACTGCTTCGCGGACACGTCGACATAGTCGAGTTCATCAACATCGGTCATGACCGGATCCCCCTTCACGCGGGCTTCCACGGAATCCTCGATGATGTTCCGATGCGTATCGAGTTCGATGCCGGCATGCGCGATCGATTTACGATCCTCCACGATGGCGTTGATGTATTCGATTTCGAGCGTGACGAACGGACGGACGGAAACCATCTCTCCTTTCTTCGCCTTCGCCACCGCCTCGGCCGTTTTCTCGTCGGCGATCATCTCGCCCTTTTTCACGATGCCGGAAATCCCCTCGGCCGCGATACGGAAAAGCAGAGCGTCCGCCTCAGCCGGAACTTCCTTCTGTACCTTCAGGTACGGGGTCTCGAGGAACCCGTATTCGTTCACGCGGGCATACGTCGCGAGGTGACCGACAAGACCGATATTCGGACCTTCCGGCGTTTCCACCGGGCAGATACGGCCATAGTGCGAATGGTGCACGTCGCGGACCTCGAAGCCGGCGCGCTCGCGGGTGAGTCCGCCCGGACCCATCGCGGAGAGGCGCCGCTTGTGTTCGAGCTCGGCGAGCGGGTTCACCTGATCCATGAACTGCGAGAGCTGGGAGCTCGAGAAGAACTCCTTCACCGCCGCGGCCACCGGACGCGGGTTTACAAGCTGTCCCGGCACGACCGTCGTCATGTCGCACGTGGACATGCGGTCCTTCACGTTGCGCACCATGCGGTACATACCCACGCGAAGCTTGTTCTGCACGAGCTCGCCCACGGCGCGCACGCGGCGGTTGCCGAGGTGGTCGATATCGTCCGGACGCGCGTCGGGATCGTTGGAAAGCCGGATGATCTCACGAATGATGAGCACGAGATCGTCGAGATGCAGCACGCGATTCTCCTCGGAATCGGCGCGTTCCACCTCGAGCCGCTGGTTCAGACGATAGCGTCCGACCGCTCCGAAGTCATACCGTTCGTAATCGAAGAACATCGAATCGATCATCTGCTTCGCGTTCTCCTCGGTCGCGAGGTCTCCCGGACGGATGCGCTTGTACGCCTCGCGGTACGCCTCACCGCGGCTGTTGGTCGGGTCTTTGGCAAGCGTCGTCTCGATATAGCGGATGTCGCCGTTATCGATGTCCGCGAACGAATCGCGGATCTTCTTCTCATCGAAACCGAACGCGCGAAGCAAAGTCGTCACGGGCAGCTTGCGCTTGCGGTCGATCTTCACGGACAGCACGCCGTCGAGGTCGGTCTCGATCTCGAGCCAGGCGCCGCGGTTCGGGATGATCTTCGCGCCGAAAAGTCTTTTTCCCTTGTTGAATTCCATCGTAAAAAACGCCCCGGGGCTCCGGATGAGCTGGGAGACGACGACGCGCTCGACGCCGTTGATGATGAACGTGCCCCGTTCGGTCATGATCGGGAAGTCCCCGAGATAGATCTCCTGTTCCTTCACCTCGCCGGTCCGCTTCAAGATGAGCGTGGCCTTGGCGCGGAGCGGCGCCTCGTACGAGATATTCTTGGCCTTGGATTCTTCCGGATCGTATTTCGGCTCATCGAGATAGTGGTCCGCGAACGACAACTCGATATCCTTGCCCGTGAAGTCGGTGATCGGATTCACCTCGTCGAACAACTCCTTGAGCCCCTTCTCCCAGAACCATTCATATGAATCGAGCTGAATCTCGATCAGGTTCGGAAGCGAGACGAGCACCTGATCCTTGAGAAACCGCCGTTTCGACATCGAGGATCGGGCACTGACATGCTCCTTCACCCGGAGCGGTTGCTTCGTCTGAGCCATACGAAAATTCCCATCGCCGCTTCTTGTTGTTTCGGCCGGGGCCGACGGGAGAACAAGTAGGGACTGATGGTTATGATTATTTATGAAATTATACCGCCAATGAGGTAGCGAAACATTCTCCTTTGCGGAAAAAAGAAGAAACATGACGTAGAAAGCCGCGACAACGCGCGGTTTTCGTTTCACCCCGATGAAAAGCCCTCTATAGCGGACTTTCTATGCAAGTAGCCCTATGGTAACAAGGTTCCGGTCCGCTGTCAAGTTCCGCAAAAAGATGCCCCTTTTCGGCCCCCAGCCCCCTCCAGATAAAGTCCCCCGACTTTCCAGATTACACACCTTTTTGACCTTACGGACTTTATGGACTTTTTTGGCCGAATGTCATCTTCACGCAGGAGTCGAGTTCGGGAATGAGCGGAAGCCTCAGTGCATCTTCGGGCGTAACCCACCGGTGATCCTGATGCTCCTCCGGATTGGTCATGACTTCAAGCCCGTCGGGAGCGTCCATCCGGAACATATGGTAGACGAAGTCATACGTCTCATACCGGACAAACAGGGTCGTCTGATAGACCAGATCCTTTTCCAAAGCCGCTAGCCCGGTCTCTTCGAAGATCTCCCGTACCATTGCCGATTCCATCGACTCCCCGTCATGCATTTTCCCCGCAGGAACTCCCCAGGTATTCCCTTCGGACTTCCACGGCTGTCGATGAAGCAGCACGAACTTCCCGTCCCGCTCAAGCCAGCAGGCGACGATTTCGAATTTCGGATCGAACACTTCCGGTTTTTCCAAATAGTACATACGGCGAGCAACTTTGTAGATGAGTATCGTTTTCTTCGTTGTAACGACTCACCGATCATATGTCAAATCATTCTTTCATCTGGCAGGGGCAATACTCATCTTTCATGACGAATCATAAAAAAAACCGCGGCCAATTGATCTGACTGCGGTCTTGACGGATTGTCTATCCTTTAAAGGATGACGTATAATAGCAAATTTGCGGAAGTTGTCAACGACGATAATTGCCAGTGTTATTTAAAATTAGAAACCGACAATAATTGCCAGGTAACGCAGGCGGACAAAGAAAAAAGAGGCTCGGAGTTTATCCATGCCTCTTTGTATCACACTCCTTTCCGACGATGTTCTCTCAGAGTTTCAGGAATTGCGAGACGGCATCGATTATCGCGGTTGAAAATTCCCTCGTTACCATGAAACCCGCAGGCCATATCGACAACAGAAGATTTAATCGGACCAGGATATTTACCGATGCGTCATCAATTCCGTTTCCACGAACTATTCGAAGGAATATTATGATCTTAGGTTCAGACTTCTATTGCAACAAGGGCATTGAATTTTTCTTTCGGCG
>JBAXOD010000006.1:0-59529 GCA_037133435.1 Candidatus Moraniibacteriota bacterium
CCGACAGCCTGACGGCAGTCATGGCGGCGGGCGCAACGATGCGGGCAGGCCCGCCCGAAACGCTTCGCCAGCCCGACAGCCTGACGGCAGTCATGGCGGCGGGCGCAACGATGCGGGCAGGCCCGCCTACAATGCTTTGCCAGCCCGACAGCCTGACGGTAGTCATGGCGGCGGGCGAAGCAATGCGGGCAGGAAGACAGACGGGAGGCTGACAACGGGAACCCGCCTGCGCCGAGGCTACGGCGGGGCGAAGCTGTGGAATTGGAAGAAGTACCGCCGATTTCGGCTGGAGAAGGCGTATCTGCGCGAGCGGTGGGGGCGGGAGATTGCCAGTGACCCGTTTTACCAGCGGGAGGGGGTTTGACACGCGAGAGAGGTATGATATTATATTTCATATACGTCCTATATTTAGGTCAAATAAGAAACATAATGCGTTATGAATTATCGGGAATTTCAGCAGCATTTTGAGCCATTTCTCGTGTTTTCAGCGGCAGATATCCGCAAAGAAGAGCCGTCGTTTCACCGACAACGCCTTTCTGAATGGCTGAAGAAGGGATATATCCGCAAGGCTGCGAATACGCAATATATGTTCGCCACAACCCCGCTTCATGAAGCGACACTGTTTGTCGTTGCGAATGCAGCGTATGCACCATCGTATGTATCTCTTGAGATGGCGCTTTCGTATTATGGATTGATTCCCGAGGGCGTCTACTCTGTCACGTCGGTGACGAGCAAGAAGACCCGAGTATTTCCTCCGGGTGTAGCGAGATTTGAATACCGACACGTGAAGCCCTCGCTCATGTGGGGGTATCGATTGGTTGACGGAGGCAATGGTCGAGTATTTCAAATGGCTGAGCCAGAGAAAGCGGTGCTTGATTACCTCTACCTTCGGTCGGATCTCGTTCGGCCAAGTGATTTTGAGGCATTGCGGATAAATGGAGAGATATTTCGTGAGAAGATACGGATTGAGACTCTACAGCGATATGCAGAGCATTTCGGTAAGCAGGCACTGACACGGAGGATGAGTATGCTATTGCAATCATTAGATATCATCACTTAGGCTACACGCGTATGCTCAACATGAAAGAAATCGAACGGAATTATCCGGAGCAGATCCGCGGGTTCAAACGAGGGATGCTGCGCGAATACCTGCAGTACAAGATTTTGCAGATTATTTTTGATACGCCGGAGGGAGCCAAGCTTTCTTTTCTCGGCGGGACTGCTTTGCGATTGATACATGGTAATACACGATTTTCTGAAGATCTTGATTTTGATAATTTCGGTCTTTCTGCAGATGAGTTCGAATCGATTGCCGCAATCGTGAAGGAGCAATTGACACTCGAGGGATATGAAGTGGAGACAAGGACGGTCTTCAAGGGTGCCTATCGGTGCTATGTAAGGCTGCCAAAGCTTCTTTTCGACAACGCCCTCTCTCCAATCGAAGAAGAAAAGATTCTCATTCAGCTCGACACGCTGTCACATGGGTTTTCCTACACTCCCGAAAAGGTGATCCTCAATAAGTTTGAGGTATTCACGGAAATCAATGTGACTCCGATCGATGTCCTACTGGCTCAGAAGTTTTATGCTATCTTCAATCGAAAGACAAAAAAGGGACGAGATTTTTTTGATGTGATATTTCTTCTTTCGAAGACGCGGCCAAACTACCTCTATCTGAAGCAAAAGTTGGATGTTGCCGATGCCGACCAGTTGCGAGCGCGAGTGCTTGACGTGTGTTCGACGCTAGATTTCGCTGCTCTTGCGAAGGATGTTGAGGCGTTTCTCTTCTCCCAAAAAGATGTCCGTCGCGTGGAGCTTTTCAAGAATTATATGGAAACAGCAGAACTCTAATGATGCCCGTTGACTATTCTCCCAGTGGTGCTGATGAACGAGATAGATATAATATAGCATATATAAGCCATAATGTTGAAGTATTGACGAGTGACTCTGCTTTTGATACAATTCCTTTATTGATACTTTGTTATCAGTAAAAGAAATGAACATTTTTGAATTTAAGGAGAAAATCAAGCTGTTGCCGTATTTCGAGACGAAAGAACTTCGTCTGATTTTGGGCAGGGACTTCACATCAACGACATTGGTCAATCTGAAGAATTGGGTGAACAAGGGACACCTGATCATGCTGCGTCGTGGCCTGTATATGATGCGCGAATTGAGTGATAAGGTCGATGTGATGGTGTTTGCGACGAAACTGTATGCCCCATCGTATGTGAGTCTGGAGATGGCGTTGCATCATTATGGGATCATTCCCGAGGCCGTTTTCACGGTGACGTCCGTCACGACGAGGAAGACAAAATCGTTTTCGACGCCGCTCGGCACGTTTTCTTTTCAGAAGATCAAGAAGGAGGCCTTCGGGGGATTCGAGACGGTTCTGCGGGAAGGAGTTTCCTTCAATCTGGCGGTGCCGGAAAAGGCGGTGGTCGATTTCCTGTATCTCAACAGGAACATCCTGAACGGAAGCCGTGAACAGTTCGAAGGATACCGCTTCAATGAAGACTTCGCTTTCGACGAGAAAACATTGCGGGAGTTCGCTTACGCGTTCAACAATGCGAAGACGACGATGTTAACCGATACTTTCATCAAACGATATGTTGCCGAATAAGGATTTTTTCAGGGCGTATGCGAAAGAAAGGAATATTCCGTGGCAGGATAGGAATATCCTGTTGGAATACCTGCAGACGCAGATCCTGAAGGTGCTTTCGCTCTCTGACTATAATGATCGTCTTTCGTTCCTCGGGGGTACCTGTCTTCGGTTCGCATACGGTATCGATCGGTTTTCGGAAGATTTGGATTTCGATCTCGTGAAGAAGGATGGTTTCGATGTCGATGCCCTGATGTCGGCTCTCGTCGGCAGACTGGAGCTGCAGGGGTTCGAAGTCGATGCGCGGACGAAGACGACCGAGAATATCCATATCGTGTTTATCCGGTTCAAAAATGTCTTGCGAGAGTTCGGATTGAGCGCTCCGAAGGATGAGAAAATCCTGGTGAAGTTCGAGATCGATTTTGATCCGTATCGGAACATCCGGACGGAAACGAAGTTCGCGGATAGCTTCAATGAACGGTTTCCGATGTTGGTGAATACGATCGATACATTGTTCGCGCAGAAAGTGCTTGCCATCGTATTCCGTCCGTATCAGAAGGGGCGCGATTTCTATGACCTTGTGTGGTTTTTGAGTCAGCGGGATATTGAGCCGAACTATGATATTTTCAAAGAAAAAGGAATTGACATCAAGAACCGGCGGGAACTGATCTCTTTTTTGGAAGAGCGGGCTACGACAAGCGATCTGGAACGGGCGGCAAAGGATGTCGAGCGTTTTCTCTTTCATCCCGAGCAGGCAAAGTGGATCCTCAAACTGCCGGAGTATCTGATGGGTTTCGAGAAATAGGCGATCAAAAAGAACAGGAGACGGAGCCAGGAGTGAGAAGTGAGGAGTGAGGAGTGAGGAGTGAGGAGTGAGGGGGCAGGGAACCTGCCTACGCCAAGGCTACGGCGAGGCAAGCCCGCCTACGCTACAGCTACGGCGAGGCGATGCCCACTCACAGGGTTGAGCGGGAAAATGGGAACAGCGATACAGTTGAAAATAAGAAGCAGTCGAAAGTCTAGAGAAACTGATAACTGACAACTTACAACTTACAACTGATAACTAACCACTGACAACGGGAACGTGACCAATATTCGCCGAGGCTACGGCGTGGTAATCCGACTTTCTCCGAGGATGGTTCTCGGAAGAAAATTCCCGTTTTGTGGTGTAATATTCGCTGTTCTTTGGGATGCTCATCATGGCATGACAACAAATAATATCTCGTATACGCTTACATAAAGCAAAATTATGCAAGAAATAATCAGTGATAATTAAGCTTGACACTAAATATAATAATGGTGTACAGTACGGTTGCCACTATATAATGAAAATAATGAAAGAGTAGAATATGCAAAATAAGGCAAAAATAAAAGAATATATAAGCGAACAGTTGGCGCAGGCTGATTTCAGAGCCAGGGCATATGTTTTTGATGCACAAAACAAAAAACGTCCAACGAGGGATATTTTTCTACAAATACAATCGCATCTGGATATGTTTTTGGCTGGCAATGAATCCTATCGCTGGATCGCATTAACGGGATTGAGAGGCGCTGGAAAAACGACTATACTGTATCAATTGTATTTTGCCAATAAAAACGTCGATGGATATTTTTTGACCGTATCAGTGGATGAAATCACGCAAACTCTTGGAAGCAGCATCAGTGAGGTCATTGATATTTTTGAGGAGGTCATAGGTCGTCCTATCGTACATCTGGATAAGCCTCTGTTTTTGTTTTTAGATGAGGTGCAATATGATGAAAAATGGGGTGCGACGCTCAAGACGATATATGATCGTGCTCATAACGTTTTTATATTTTCGACCGGCAGCGCTGCCGTTTTGATGAACAGTAATTCTGATATTGCAAGGCGCGCTTTGTTTGAAAAGATTTACCCTCTGTCATTCTCTGAATTTTTGAAAATTAGACGTGGCAAACATGAAATAAGCGATCTTTCGAAGTTGTTACGAGAGAGTATATTTTTTAGTAACAACGCCAAGGAAGTGTATGACACTTTGAAAAAGCAAGAAACGATAATCGACGAATATCATTCCGACGTGAGCCGGTTGGATTTTGAAAATTATCTCTATTATGGATCGTTGCCGTTCATGATAGCATCGGATAATGAAGCGTTGGTGTATGACCAAATAAGCAAATCCCTCGATAGGGTCATACATAAGGATATTCCTCAAATGGGCGGTCTTTCATCGGACATCACGAGCAGGATATCCGCCATTTTGTATGCAGTTGCGGACATGGATGCGTTGAATTTTACGACATTGGCAGTGAAATTCGGTATTTCCCGCCCGAAGATCGCGGAAATATTTTCAGTATTGGAGCAGGCCGAAGTATTGCATCGAATATATCCGCAAGGATCGCATTTCAAACAGGTGACGCAAAAACCATCGAAATATCTTTTTTCTTCACCGGCATTTCGAGCCATGTATTATAAGACTATCGGTAGTGTTATAACTGATCAAAATGCGAGAGGGAAGCTGCTGGAGGATCTGGTCGGTATGTATCTCTATCGGCTATGTGACAAACAACCCGCTTTTTCCCTTACGTATGACAGCGCCAAGGGAGGGGCTGATTTTATCGTAAAGGCAGGTGAGCGTAAGATCGTGATAGAGGTCGGTTCAAATAAAAAGGAATATGGACAAGTCACTCAGACAGCCGATAAAGTAAAGGCGAATTATGGAATTGTTATTTCCGAACAAGGAAGTGAACTCCAATACAATAAAGAATTAAATGCGCTTAAAATTCCATTGAAATATTTTTTGCTTGTTTAGTCCAAGCCCTGATGATTTGAGAGATACTGAGAGAGGGTGATGGGGGAGAGGAGGAAAGAGAACAATTTTTAATTTTTGAATTTTATAATTTTTATAAATAGAACCCAGCCTACGCTGAGGCTACGGCGTGGCGAAGCCCGCCTAAGCCAAGGCTACGGCGTGGCGAAGCGGGGGAGGGAAGTTAATGAGTTAACGAGTTAACGGTTTAACGAGTTGGGAACGGAGACAATTTTTAATTTTTGAATTTTGTAATTTTTAAATAGAAGCGCCAGCGATACAATTGCTGTGAGGCTAATGAGGGGAAGGAGACAATTTTTAATGATCAATGTTTCCGCGATATCTTGGTTTTGATGCATAACACGGCTTGATATTGACACCCAAGAGTATCAAATACATACTTTCTATTAGTAATAAATGTATAATTATTTCAAATAGATATGAATACAGTTGAAATAATGAGGATTCTTGAAGATTGGAATTTTTGGAAGTCGCCGTGGGAAGAAGGCTTTCCGAGGCCATTTTATCTCGAAAAAATGGTGAAACAGGTCGGTTCGGGACAGGTAATGGTCATAACTGGTTCGAGGCGGAGCGGAAAATCATTCCTGATGCGTCAACTTGCCTCGATATTGGTTCGTGACGGCGCAAAAAAAGAAGATATCCTGTTTGTGAACTTTGAAGACCCGCGCTGGTTGCGGCGTGACGTGGCACTTCTTGACGAGGTTTTTTCGACGTATCGGGATCTTCAAAAGCCGACTCACCGGCCGTATGTCTTTCTTGACGAGGTTCAGGAAGTCGAAGGAT
Organism: Candidatus Moraniibacteriota bacterium; assembly: GCA_037133435.1. Classification (GTDB taxonomy): domain Bacteria; phylum Patescibacteriota; class Minisyncoccia; order Moranbacterales; family UBA1568; genus JAAXTX01. Next base: position 6,184 of record JBAXOD010000006.1, read on the forward strand.
GGGAACGATGGGTCCGGACCATGCATGAGCTCGGAAAGGCGACGATCATCATTTCGGGATCCAATGCGAAGTTGTTGAGTCGCGAACTGGGAACCGTCCTGACCGGGCGGCACGTAGACACGGTCGTGTATCCGCTTTCGTTTCGGGAGTTCCTGTCGTTTCGTGGCATCTCGGATGTCGCGTCGGAGTCGGCCGTATCGCTTGGCGGATATTTCCGGGAGTATCTTTCCAAGGGTTCCTTTCCGGCACTGGCCGGTCTGACCGGCGGTTCCCGAGAATGGTTTCTGGCATTTTACGACGACGTGCTCGAGAAGGACCTCGTCGGTCGGTTCAGGATACGGAAACCCGAGGCATTGAAGTCGCTCCTGAATTACGCCATGAGCAATATCTCGAAACCGATGACCGCCAACGCGGCGTCGAAATTCCTGAATATCGCTCCGGACACGGCCGACAAGTTCCTGGGATATTTCGAGCAGGCGTATCTGTTGTTCGCGTTGAAACGGTTTTCTTCCGGGGTAAAGGAACAACAAAAGAGTCCCAGAAAGATATATGCCATCGATACCGCTCTGGCGGGAGCGATAGGGTTTCGGATGAGCGAGGACTTCGGTCGGATGGCGGAAAATATCGTGTATATCGAATATCTTCGTCGCCAGGTCGTCGATCCGGAAATCGAGTTGTATTATTGGAAGGATGTTCAGGCAGGGGTGAGCGGGAAAGAGGTGGATTTCGTCGTGAAACGCGGAACCCGTATAAGCGAGGTGGTCCAGGTTTGTATGGGTGATTTTGCCGGGGAGACGAAAAAAAGAGAGATGCGTGCACTCGCGCAGGCAGCGAAGAAACTGCGTCCGGAGCGATTACTCGTCATTACCGAGGAATATGAGGAGGTCGTGAGATATGAGTATGGAGAAGTCTCATTTGTGCCGTTGCATACGTGGTTGATCTCGTGAGGAGAGGAGGAGAACAATTTCGTCCGCCAGCTGGCGGATTGAATTTCGAAACTGGAACAGAGAACAAAGACAATTTTTAATTTTTGAATTTTGTAATTTTATTCCGCTACATCTCCGCCAAGCGGAGTGAGCGGACCCGCTCACAGGGTTGAGCGGGAAAATGGGAACAGCGATACAGTTGAAAGTCTAGAGAAACTGATAACTGACAACTAACCACTGACAACCGGAGCTCGCCTGCGCCGAGGCTAAGGCGTGGCAAGGGAAACTAACAACTAACAACTTACAACTGATAACGGGAACCCAGCCTACGCCAAGGCTGCGGCGTGGCAAGGGAAACAAACAACTCACAACTAACCACTGACAACTAACAACTAACCACTGATAACGGGAACTCACCTACGCTGAGGCTACGGCGTGGCAAGGGAAACAAACAACTGACAACGTACAACTGATAACAGGGATCGGTTAATAGAGGCTTATAAGAGGTATTATTGACACACGTATTCATATATGGTAAACTGTAAGTAAGAAATATTCTTATTTGAGGTTCACGTTATGGATACCTTTCTCACAATCATATACGGCTCCAGGCAGACGGTGTTTACCGTTCGGGAAATCGCTTTATTGGTCGGTTCGAAAGACGCGGCCAATTTTCGTTCGAAACTTTCCTATTATGTACGGACCGGAAAGTTGATCCGTTTGCGGAGGGGTGTTTTCGCGAAGGATGAACGATATGATCCCAAAGAATTGGCCGTCCGAATCTGTACGCCGGCATACATCGGTTTCGAGACCGTCTTGGCGCAAGAGGGCGTCACCTTCCAATATTATGATACGATATTCGTGGCAAGCTATCTTTCTCGGGAAATTTCCGTCGGAAAGAACAGGATAGTGTTTCGGAAATTGAGAGATGAACTATTGACCGACCCGAATGGGTTGATCGACCACGGGTTCTATTATGAAGCGACCAGGGAGCGGGCGTTCCTTGACCGGTTGTATCTGTCTGATTCGTATCATTTCGATAATCTCCGGGGAATCGATTGGGGAGCGTGTCGGAAGCTGTTGCCGATATATCGGAGTCGGAAATTGGAAATCGCGTTTGAAACATATGTAAACGAGTATGCTCAACAAAAATAAGCATCGGTTAGTGATGACGCAGATCCTCAAGGATGTGTATTCGGATGCAGCGCTGGCCCCTTTGCTCGGATTCAAGGGCGGGACGGCGGCGTATTTCCTGTACGGTCTGCCCCGTTTTTCGGTCGATCTGGACTTCGACTTGTTGGATGATTCCGAAACTTCGCGGACACTCGTATTTGAACGGGTTGGAACGATCATCGGGAACTACGGTGAAATGAAGGACGCTCAGGCGAAACTGTGGACGATCTTTTTCGCAGTCTCGTACGGAGCCGGCGAGCATCAGATCAAAGTCGAGATAAACACCCGAAAGACCGGAGCGACATACGGATTGCGAAACTATCTCGGATTACCACTACTCGTGTCGACCAAAGAGTCGATGTTCGCGGCGAAACTGGTGGCGCTTATGGGCCGGAAACTGTTCGTCGCCCGTGACCTGTATGATGTGTATTTCTTTCTGAAAGAGCGTTGGGATATCGATCCGGCCGTCCTTCTGTCATATGGATTCCCATCTGTTCCGGAATATCTTTCCGAATGTGTCACATTCGTGGAAAAGGTTCCGGACAATGAATTGCTCGCAGGGCTGGGTGAGCTGGTCGATGAAGAGGAAAAGTCATTTATCCGGCAAAAATTGAAGGGTGAGACAGCCTTCTTGCTTCGGGCATATATGAAAGCATACGAAGAAACGGGAACGGAATCAGGGAACAGATAATCCGCGACAACTCCGAAACGGAGTGCGCGGACCCGCTTGCAAGGACGAGCGGGCAGATAACAGGGATAAGAACAATTTTTAATTTTTGAATTTTGTAATTTTATTCCGCTACGTCTCCGCCAAGCGGAGTGAGCGGACCCGCCTTTGCTACGGCTACGGCGTGGCGATGCCCGCCTGTGCCAAGACTGTGGCGTGGCAAGCCCGCTCACAGGGATGAGCGGGAAAATGGGAACAGCGATACAGTTGAAAATAAGAAGCAGTCGAAAGTCTAGAGAAACTGATAACTGACAACTTACAACTGATAACGGGGAGCTAAAAACAATTTTTAATTTTTAAATTTTGTAATTTTATAAATAGAACTCACCTGCGCCGAGGCTACGGCGGGGCGAAGGGGGGGCAACAAATGTTGACAACTTTTTGAAAATATATAAAATATGGATTGTAATCCAAGTTTTTACTTTTGTTACATATATGGCTAATATAAAGCGATATTTGAAGGAAATAATTTCAAGAAACTTGGAAAAACGAAAAATTGTCCTGGTCTATGGAGCGCGCCAGGTAGGGAAAACGACCTTGGTACGAGAATTTTTGTCGTCAGGAAAAACGCTCTATCTCAATGGTGATTTTATCGATGATCGACAACGATTGGATACGGTAACGAGGTCTATGGTTGAACGGTTTTCCGGACTTGATCTCTTGATACTTGATGAGGCGCAAAATATTCCGGATATCGGGGTAAAACTAAAGGTTATTCATGATACGCTTCCGGATATGCGGATTATCGCGACCGGCTCCTCCAGTTTTGACTTGTCGAACAAGGTGAGCGAACCTCTGACGGGAAGAAACGTCGTTTTTATGATGTTCCCTGTGTCGATCGGTGAACTGTCAGGAAACGGAACGTCGTTGGATGACCTATTGCTGTACGGCTCGTATCCGGAGGTGGTCCTCCAGGCGGATTCGCAGGCAAAACGTGACACTATAGTGAGGATTTCAGAAAGTTATCTGTTCAAGGATGTCTTGAATATAGAATATATCAGAAGTCCGAAGTCGCTGGAACGACTCCTGAAAGTGATGGCATCCCAGATCGGGAATGAAGTTTCTTTTTTGGAAATTGCGAATACGATCGATCTGGATGTGAAAACGGTAATGGTATATCTGGATATTCTGGAAAAACTGTTCGTCATCTTTCCATTGCATCCGTTGGCATCTACTGTCCGGAAATCAATCACGAAAAAACGGAAATATTATTTCTACGACCTCGGTGTTCGGAACGCCGTCTTGGGTGATTTTTCTTCCCTTGCGAACCGGACCGACGTCGGCTTCCTGTGGGAAAATTTTGTTATCATGGAAAGAATGAAACGGAATGAACGTACTGGCAATCGACCCGAATATTTTTTCTTTCGAAGCTATAAAGGTGAAGAGATAGACTTCATTGAAAAATATGACGATACGTTGCTCGGATTCGAATGTAAGTATTCGAAGGGGGTGGTGGTCGAAAGGATACACAAGATATTTTCCGATGACCTCAAGGGGGATGGTCGTGTGTCGGTCATAAACCGTGGGAATTATCAGGATTTCCTGATGTGATGCGTTGGAAGGAGATGGGGGAACGAAAAACAGATAACAGATAACATTGAACAGTTAGCAGGGAACGGAGAAGAAGTTAACGAGTTAACGTGTTCACGGGTTAACGGGTTGGGAACAGGAGACGGAGCCAGGAGTGAGGAGCGAGAAGTGAGAAGTGAGGAGCGAGAAGTGAGAAGTGAGGGGGCAGGGAACCCGCCTACGCTGAGGCTACGGCGCGGCGAAGCAGGGAACGAAGAGCAATTTTTGAATTTTGTAATTTTTATAAATAGAGAACGGGAACCTGGATTGCCACGGGCGAGTACGCCCTCGCAAAGACAGACGGGGAACGGGAACCCTCCTACGCCAAGGCTACGGCGTGGCACAGCCCGCCTATGCTAGGGCTATGGCGTGGCGAAGCTGTGGAACAATGAGCAATGATCCATGAATTACGTGGTTCATAGAATATATCCCATATAAGCCATAAAGCTGATTTATTGACTTTATAACAGCATTAATATATACTAATATTGCTGTTAAGACATCAAAAATAGTATATATAAAGACGTAGAGAGTAACTTGTAACTGTATCAACTTGATTCAATGGCATCTATGGAAAAAAAGTACATACATCGGGATATCGAAAAAAACATTGAAGCCTGGTTATTTAAGGAAAAAATAATCATTCTGTATGGTGCGCGTCAGGTCGGAAAAACGACCTTGGCCAAAAAGCTTCTGCAAAAATATGGAAAGCAGGAGGACTACTTCAATTGTGAGGTGGGTTCCATACGGCAAGCCTTGGAAAAGGAGGATCCGGTAGTGCTGAAAAAGATACTGGGCGACGGTCGCCTGATCGTCTTGGATGAGGCACAGAAGGTCGCCAATATCGGAGTGATCTTGAAATTACTCGCCGACACATACCCCGAAATGCAGATCATCGCTACCGGGTCTTCTTCTTTTGATTTGGCAAGCAAAGTGAACGAGCCATTGACCGGGCGGGCCCTGGAATTCACCCTGTTCCCGTTTTCGATGCGGGAATTGAAAGGTATGTACAGGGAACATGAATTGATCGGCCAGTTGGAACATGCGCTTGTATACGGACTCTACCCGGAGATAGTGCGAAGCAACGTGTCCGATTCCCTTCAACTGTTGGAAAACCTGAGCAATAAATATCTGTACCAGGATATACTGATATTCGATAGGATCAAAAAGTCGGATTTGGTCGTAAAGCTGCTTCAGTTGCTGGCGCTGCAGATCGGCAACGAGGTGTCTATCCACGAATTGGCGATCAATCTGCAGTGTAGTCGCGATACGGTCGTGAATTATCTGGATATCTTGGAGAAGACATTCGTCATTTTCACCCTTCATGCGTTCAGTCGAAATCAGCGGAAGGAAATCACGAAAAAACGAAAGATATATTTCATCGACCTTGGGATCAGGAACAGTCTTATCAGCCGTTACAATGAGCTGTCGGTGCGCGACGATGTCGGCGCGCTGTGGGAGAACTTTTGTATCATAGAACGGCTCAAAAAAATCCAATCCGACAGCCTGTATTGTCAGAAGTACTTTTGGCGTACGACCGACCAGAAGGAAGTCGATTATGTGGAAGAGTACGATGACCGTCTGGACGGATATGAATTCAAGTGGGGCAAAGGAAAGACGTCCGTGCCAAAGGAATTCATGGCGTATAAGAACAGCAGTATCAGCGTGATACACCGTGAAAATTATCAGGATTTCCTGATGTGATGCGTTGGAAGGAGATGGGGGAGAGGAGGAGAACAATTTTTAATTTTTGAATTTTGTAATTTTATTCCGCTACGTCTCCGCCAAGCGGAGTGAGCGGACCCGCTCACAGGGATGAGCGGGAAAATGGGAACAGCGAATAAGTTGAAAGTTTAGAGGAACTGACAACTAACCACTGACAACGGGAACCCGCCTATGCTACGGCTACGGCGGGGCGAAGCCCGCCTACGCTTGAGGCTACGGCGTGGCGAAGCAAGACTGATGTAAGAATGGAATTTTTGGTTGGAAAACCCGCCCTTCGCGAGGGGCGGGTCGGTGGCGACACGATGTGATTGCTATACGGCGGGGGCTTCTTCCAGTCGTTCGACGCGATATTCGAGGGTATTGTATTCGATCTTGTCGACTTTCTTGGTGAGATTCGCTTCAATATTGCCAACAGTATCCTTGAGTTCAACTACATCGGTTTTCAGTATGGCTACATCGGTTTTGATTTCGGCTACGTCGGTTTTGAGTTCAGCCACGTCGGTTTTCAGTATGGCTACATCAGTTTTGAGCTCAGCTACGTCGGCGCCAAGAACGCTGAACTGTTCATCCATCTTTAAAAAGCCGTTCTGGACGATTCGGGCAAGATCATCGATAGTCATCGCATCTTTCTCTTCCATAGCAGTATTTCGATTCCAAAATCTTTCTGTCGTATAGTATAAGCGCAGCCCGAAGACGCGTCAAATTCGTTTTTTTCGAAGCATTATATCCATAATTACGCCTTTGCCAGAGCTAGTCGGGGAAGCCGTCGGGGTGGGAGCGATGCCAGTTCCAGGAAGTGGAAATAATTTGTTCGATTTCGGGGAATTTCGGTTCCCAGCCGAGGACGTCCTTGGCTTTTTGTGAACTGGCGAACAGGAGTGCCGGATCGCCTTCGCGGCGCGGCTCTTCGATGACTGGGAAATCCGTTCCCGTGACGCGCTTCGCGGTCGCTATCACCTCGCGGACCGAGACGCCGGTCCCGTTGCCGAGATTGAAGACGTCGGAAACACCGTTTTTCTCAAGGAAGTCGAGGGCGAGGACGTGCGCGGCTGCCAGATCGGAGACGTGGATATAGTCGCGGACACCGGTCCCGTCCGGAGTCTTGTAGTCGGTCCCGAAGATCTTGATGTCGTCTCGTTTGCCGAGCGCGGCGAGGAGGACGAGCGTGATGAGATGCGTCTTGTGTTTGTGGTCGGCACCGATCTCACCGGACGGATCGGCTCCGGCGGCATTGAAGTAGCGAAGCCGTACGGAGCGAAGTCCATACGCGTGGTCGTACGCCTCGAGCACTTGCTCGAACATGAGTTTGGAAAGCCCATAGACGTTGGTCGGAACCGTCGGATCGTGTTCCTCGATCGGCATCTTGTGCGGTTCGCCGTAGACGGCCGCGGTCGAGGAGAAAACGATCTTCTTCACGTCGTGAGCCAGCATGGCTTCGAGAAGATTCAATCCACAGACGAAATTGTTGTCGAAGAAACGCTTCGGGTCGGTCATGGATTCTCCCGCCTCGATGCTGCCCGCGAAGTGCACGACCGCATCGAACCGGTTTTCGGAAAAGACGCGTTCCAGGTCCTCTTTGTTTTCAAGGTCGCCCAAAAAGAGCTCGAAATCCGAGACGGCTGACCGATGTCCGGAAGAGAGGTTGTCGAAGATGACGATGCGATGCCCGGCATTTTTAAGTGTGCGGACGGTGTGTGAGCCGATGTATCCGGCCCCACCGGTGACAAGTATGTTCATAGACTAGTAATAGAGGCTGATAACGAGGTCCCAGATACCCTGGAGTGTGACAATGGCCATGATACCGAAGATGACGATATGGTACAAATTCCGGTATTTGACCGGTATGCCGAATCGCGAGGCGCCGAAGACGAAGAGGAAAGGAAATACGAGCGGAAGCAGATACCGGGTTTGGACGCCGTTTATGTATTTGAGTCCGACCGGGGTGAACGAGATATAAAGCGCGGTCGCGATGAGTGCGACGGTGGCAAGGAAGACAGTGAGGGTTAGGAATCGTGTGAGCGCGGTCGTCCTCTTGTCGTACGCGTTTCGGTCGGTGAGGGTGACGATCGCGATGAGGGCGAGCAGGATCTGAAATCCTTTCGTGCCGTCGAGATAGGCGAAGGATACTATCGTCCCTCCGGTATTCATCGGGTTGAGATACCCTTTGAGGAAAGAAAGCAGGATACCGGCATAGGCGACCGGATCGGAGAGGATGAAGCGTACCTGCCCCATGGCATTCACGCCCGATCCGCCCCGCGTGTCATTGAACCGTTTTTCCTGGCCCAAAAACGGTACGGCGAAACTGGCGACGACGAAGAGGATCGCGACGAAAAGTGCGATGATGAAATTCCGATAGTGCCGTTTCGATGCGAATACGGATGACGGGAGGAGGAAGAGTAGGAAGAAAACCGGGAAATAGATGGCCTTCGCCGCGCACCCGATGACGAGGGACCCGATCATGATGATCATTTCCTGTCGGGTCAGCTTTTTTTCCGGCTCCTGCATGGTACTGAAAAAATACGCGAGTCCGAGCGCGGTGAAACCGGTGACCCACGGGTCGTAGCTGTAGTTCCCCGCGAGGAATATCGACGTGGGGAAGAGCGCGATCACGGCAAGGATCATCTTGCCGGTCTTCAGTCTCCGTATGGCGAAGAAGATGAGGGCCGTGAAGACGAGGAGATTCACCCACTGACCCAGGACGAAAACGACATGCGGCGGCACGTGGAGCGCCCTGCCGGCAAACAGCGTCAACCCCGATGGCAGATAGCAGATCTGCAGATAGGCATCGAATATCGCGGTCGGTTTGACGGGATCGCTTTTGGACGATTTTTTCGTCTTCGCGGCGGTCTTGTAGTCGTGGTCGAAATGGTCGTCGATTACCCGCTGCTCGTCGAGCGAGAGACTGTACGGAAAGTAGTTCGTATTCGCGTAGATGTCCTTGATTTTCTTGGGAAGGATTTCCTTGAGGGACACGTTGTCCGCCCTCGTGTAATGGATATGCTCGTCCCACGAGGTGTATGCGCGCGGCTCGGAAACGGAGGATAGTGTGCCGCACGAGAGCGCGATGACGAGAAACGCGTATTCGGGATGGGCACCGATACGCTTGCGGAACGCGAAGAGGAACGCGACGAGAAAAAGCGCCGTGAAGACGAACAGGAAACGGTACGGGTTGAAACGAAACGTATTGTCGATCCGGATTTCGGAGATGACCGTGCCGGGGTCCTTGGCCGTGACGGTGACACTCTCCGGCTCGGTGCGGACGGGGAACGAAATGGAATGGAGGAAATCGTACCCGCCCTTGGTCATGTATTTCGCCAGGTCTTTCGTGCCGATCACTTGTTTGTCGGACGAATCGGCGGCACGGTATGAGATGCTCACGAAGTAGTTCGGGGTTCCGCCAAGGCCGACGACGAGGTTCTCCACATGCCGCGCATCTTTCGAGATCGTCAGGGTCGCGTTTTCGGTCTGGGAGACGAGATCGCCATTTTCATCTTTCGTGAATCCGTCGGTGACGACGTTTTCGATCGGGACGGTCCGGATTCCCTGGTCGGCCAAGGGGAGTGAGCGGAGCGTATGTCCGAAGGCAAAGTATTCGATGCCGGCCGCGATGGCACCGATCGCGATAAGACACGACAGGGCTTTGAGAATATCGGCCTTGTGAGAGACGAGTTTCTCGCGGGTCTTGTCGAAGATATTCCTGATGATATTCATACGGTTCCCGACTTATCTGCTGATGAGGAAGATGCCGATCATGATGACGAAGGCGCCGATGCCCTGTGTCAGGCTGATCCGTTCATCCAGGAAATAATAGTTGGCGAGCGCCACGAAGATGAGGGAGACCGAGGTGATGAAGGTGGTGACAGTCGTAGAGCTTCCCGCCAGTTCCGGGATCCGGTAGATCGCGCCGTTGATCATCATGAAAAGGAGCCGGGAGAAGAACGCGAAGAACGCTCCGAGGAGGAATTGCCATCCGAAGAGGATGCGGACGATCGAGGCGAAGTCCATCGATCCGCCGATGATGGACCGGCTCCCGAGGCAGAGGATCGAGATGACCGTCGTGATCGAGAAGAGGACGGTGAGGATGATGACGTTGAGCATGGCGTTGGTATATTATTTTTCCTCTTTCGGTAGGGTGGACGTTTCCACGAGGTCCGAATAAAGGGCCAAAAGGCGTACGGAGGTATCATCCCACGAGAATCGTTTTTCCGGAAGTTCCGGAAAGGGTTTTCGGGCCGACTCGAGGATCGTTGCCACGAGATCGTCGGCATCGCCCTTCCTGAAAAAACGGACCTTGCCGCCGAGCACTTCGGGAAGGGATCCCGCGTCGCTCGCGATGACGGGCGTGCCGAGCGCAGCGGTTTCGGCGGCGCTGAACCCGAACCCTTCCGTGAGCGAGGGAACGATGACCGCGAAAGCCGCCTTGCGTATACCGGGAAGCGCGTCGTAGGGGACGGAATCGATAATCCTGATCCGATCGGTGAGTCCGGATGCCCGTACCGACTGCTCGAACCGTTCCCGTTCGGTCCGGGGGTTCTTGCTGAGAATGAATCCGAATACGAAAGAGGGATCGAGCGACGCGTCGACTTTTCGTATGGCTTGCAGGAGAACCGGCAGGCCTTTCGGCTTCCCGGGTCGGCCGGTGTAGAGGAATATCTTGTCGTGCGGATCGGTCTTGAAAAAAGACGCGATGTCGGCAGGCCGGACGTCTTTGTTCCAGAGCGTCTCGTCGATGCCGAGATGGATCATGCGGATCCGATCGGGGTCGATGCCGTATGCGAGGAGATCGCGCGTGGTCGCATCCGAGATCGTATGCCATGCGGAATATCGTTTCGTGACGACGAACCATTCGAACGCCAAAAACGCGAGCGCCTTCAGCGGATTCGGCTCGACGACGAACCATTTTTTCCCGATGGCCTCGTGCACGGAAATGACGCAGGGTTTGCGGGACGAACGGGCAAGGGCGATCGCGGTCGGGGCCGCGGTATACGTCGTCGTATGGACGATGTCCGCCCACATGACATGCTCTTCCACCGATGCCTTGGGCAGGACGGGATGACCGAAGATGTTCGGACTCCGATAATAGAAGGCGTGCATTCCGGAATATTCCCGCGTTCCGACGATGCCTCCGGAATCGCTCGTGACGATACGGACCTCGTGTCCCGAAGCGACGAGTCTTTTGCCGAGTTCGAAAAACAGCACCTCGACACCGCCGATGTGCGGATAGAAATGTTCGAGTACGAAGCAGATCTTCATAGTCGGTCGTGTTCCCGGAGCTTCTTCGACACCTCGACGGTGAGGTCGGTGATGTCCCGGTCAAGCTTGTCGATCTTCACGTAGAGACGGAACATCGCGTAAAAAAGGAGAATGATGGAGAGAAAAAACGCGGCATCCGCACCGCGGCCGATGCCGAAGGAAGTCGCGGCGATGTCCGAGATGTTCGGATTGAAAATAAGGATGGTGACGATCGTCCACAAGAACGTCCAGAAAAGGAATTCGCGGATGCCGATGGACTTGTCCCTGAAACGCAGGACCGCCCGGGAGAACGCGAAGACGATGAAGGCGATGAGAATGATTTTCAGCATATCAGTCGATGAGTTTCTTGACGATGACCTTGGCACCGATCTTGATGAACGCGCTTGAACACTGTCCCTTGCCGAGGGAATAGTCGGAATACTCGATATGGACGGGGACCTCGACGTAGCGCAGCTGCTTTCGCGAGAGACAGTCGATTATTTCCGAGGCGTGTTCCATGCCGCGCTGGGTGATGCCGATCTCACGGATGGCCTTTTTTCCGAGTGCCCGGAAGCCGTTGTGCGTGTCGGTGAGCCGTACGCCGGAGACGATATTCGTGAAGAGGATGCCGGCCTTGAGGACGAGTGTCCGTATGAGGGGGATTTCGGTACCGTTTTTTTCCAGGAATCGTGAACCGAGTACGACATCCGCCCGGTCCTCGACGATCGGGAGCATGAGGGCCGCGATGTCCTCGGAGCGATGCTGTCCGTCCGCGTCGAACGTGACGATGATATCGGGGTCCTCGGTTTCGCGGAGGTATTCGATACCGGTCCGGAGTGCCGCTCCTTGGCCCCGGTTGATGACAAGCGAAAGGACTTCCGCACCGGCTTTGCGGGCTTTGTCGGCGGTAGTGTCGGCACTGCCGTCGTCGACGACAAGGATATTCTTGTAGCCTGCGGCCCGGACTTGTGCGATGACGCCCGCGATGACCGCACCCTCGTTGTAGGCGGGGATGACGATCCAGACGTTTCGATTGTGCGAATCGGTGTTCATGGCAGGTACGTGCGGTTTTATGCCTTCAGGATAGCATTTATCGGGGGAGGAAGTCTATGGGACTGACAACTTACAACTTATAACTAACCACTGACAACTTACAACTGATAACAGGGTACTAAGAACAATTTTGTCCGCCAGCTGGCGGATTGAATTTTGTAATTTTATAAATAAGAGAATCAATAATGAGCATTTTCCAATTTTTCACCGAGTGGGCGATTACCCCTTGGCTGAGAATTCACGATTTTCGTTATTCGCGACTTGGAGTGTTTTTCGCTTGACTTTGTTGGGTTATGGCGGTAGTATCGCGTATCGTTCTTTTTTAATAATTCTAAAATCACGGAGGACACGAATGTACAGGAAACAAGGTTTGACGGATGGTGCGGCTGTAACGATAACCCTGGAACACCGACCGGGAACCGAACGGGTCGTCGTAATGACCGAAGGCGATGCGAGTGTCGGATTCGCTCATTGGGTGGTCGAAGAGGTGAACGAGTTTTTCAAACGTCACGGAATGAAGAAATTTTCCATCTACGACATGCGTGTCAATTCGGTGGAAAACGGGGCGGCGATGGTTTTCGAGATTACCGTATTGAACGGTGATCTTCCAAAAAAGCCGGAAGATCCCGCTCACGATGATCCCTTCTGGAATGAATTTCATGATACGACGGTTGAGATGGAAACCGTCTATCGGAAAAATTGCTATGGTTCCGAATAGTGTTTCGGATGTTGAAAATTTTTTTTATCGCTAATGCGTTCTGATTCTTTCTGTGTTTAGATATCGTATGATTCGGACTTGGAATGGTATGACAGGGAGAGTGGAAAACTCCCTGTTTTTTATGGAAAAAAGAGAAAAGCCATGAAACGGTCATCTCGTGACGAGGGCGTTTCAGAGCACGAATATCTTTGGATTGGAAAAAAAATCAACCACGGAGTACGATGCATCGGTTGTTCCGATGACGCACTGCGTGGTTGAGAATAGCTGACTATTTTTTCTTGCTTCTTTTATTGAGCAAGATGGAATAGTGACTCGGTACGAATTCCCCCGATTCATTCAATAATGGAATGAACAGGGTGAAGTTTCGATACTGGTTCTTTTCGTCATTTCTGACGATTTCTCCGGCGAGTCGGTACTTCGGGAATCTCGCCCTCACTTCTTTGCGGAGTTGCCGTACGGCCATGGAATCGGCCGTGGTCGGGCTGACGTCCGTCGGCACGTCGATCTCGGCCTGTACTGCAGCTGCTTGCGCATCGAGCCTTACCAACTTTCCGAATATGGCCGGATGGGGGAGGGCGTCGATCTGATCCTTGCCGCGGGCACTTACGGTGAAAATCGCGGAGATGACAATGATCATGATAAGTCCTAGGTAAAACTTCGCTGTGTATTTCATTGGATATCCTATTTGTTTAGGAGGTTTGGGAAGATGATTGTAAAAATGCTGTTGCCCGTCTTATCTGCGAACTGACATCGGGCACTGAATCTGAATTATACTCCTTTATTGACGAAATGTCAATGGTTCGTAAGGGAAATGGTATTAAAAAAGCCATAAAGCATGTATCACCGGTATGTTGTGGTGATGCTTTATGGCTTTAATCGGTTGTTTGGTTCTTGTTGTGAGCCCGAGATGGCGAATATCTTTGAGATATATTCTCTACCGCCATCCTTTTCTCATGTGGCGGTTTCCTTTTGTGCTTCGAGTCACTTTTTTCGTCAATCGGGTTTTCTTCGGCAGTGAAAACCGTATCGTGGCGAAAGACAGCGCTCCAAGCAGTCTGTGTAACAGTGTATCCATGATCGCGTTGCGTTTTGAGGTTCGGGATTAAATATTTTTTGTGCCTGGGAGTCTCTGACCAACATATTGGTCGTTTCTGGTCAGAAAGGACGATTTTTTGGATGATTTTTCAGCGCATTTTTTCAACCATGAGAACGTATTTCGAAATTTCGAAACGAGCAGGCGATCGAAAAAAATAGTCACGATAATCCCTAAATATAACTTTTTATTCATGATACCTCCCGTGGTTTTTTTCGTGAATGATGCTGCACCTAAAAAACTGATGACGGTGACGGCCGTTATCCGGATCGGGTTAAGGGAAGAGTGTCGATGTCGTGCCGGTCGCGGTCTTCGAGCTCGGCTTTTTTGATCGTAACGTGATGACCGCGGAAATGTACAAACGAAAGTCCGATCAGGCCGAACAGGATCAGTGATACCAAGGGTAAGATGGGTTCATACATGGGAACCTCCCGCTTCATTTGGTTTGTAAGGCACTACACATTATGAAATGAAAATGCCACAGGTCGGAAAACTTGTCAAATCCGATTCGTGTGCACGCCTGGCGGCGAAAAGAAGAAAAGCCTCTGCATGCAGAGGCTTTTGGGGTTATCCGAAAACTTATCCGAAAACATAATCCTGGAGATCCCCCATCGAGGGATCGTATCCGGTTCTTGGTGCGGGTGTGGATGGTATCCGTGGAACGGGGTCCGATTCCGGACGGAGACGCTTCTTGCTGAAACGTATCCAACCGCTTCCAGGTCCTTTTTTCTTTTCGGCTTTCTGATGATGGCCGTTGCCGTCATGACTGTCGGCTGTGCTTCGCGGAGCGTTCGGTCTGTGCATTCGGTACGTGGTTTTTGTTCTCCGAAAAAATGAATGACGATGCGATTACTTTAAACAGATCTGAATATTCAGCCTGTGGCTCTTAGATTTTTACATACGCTGCTATCCCAAGAGAAAGGGGGTGTATGCCTTGCTCTAGCAATTCGTTGGCTTTCAACACCCAGCCGAGTTCGTGCGGGGAGACAACTTTTTTGTAGACCAGGCCTTTAAGGCTTTGCATTTCGGCCTGTCTCTTTTTCTCATATTCGGCCTGTCTCTCTTTTTCATATTTGGCTGATTCAGACATAATGACTCCCGGTCTAGACGTTGATGATGTTAAGGACGTATTTCTTCCTTTCTACGGTATCGGGAAGGTCTTGTCAAAAGGACGGGGATATTTCCGGATACTCGATAA
Source organism: Candidatus Moraniibacteriota bacterium (assembly GCA_037133435.1). Taxonomy (GTDB): domain Bacteria; phylum Patescibacteriota; class Minisyncoccia; order Moranbacterales; family UBA1568; genus JAAXTX01. Next base: position 21,598 of record JBAXOD010000006.1, read on the forward strand.
ACAAAAAGGCCCCGGGAAAACCCGGGGTCCATGTAAATTGCTCCCGTTTACTTCGCGGCTTGCTTGGCAAGGGTCTTGATGGCCTTGGCCGAGAGGCGGACACGCTTGCCGTCGATCTTCTTGGTCTGAAGGTTCACGGCGAAGGTCCGGCGGGTGGCGATGTTGGAATGGCTGCGCTTGTTGCCGGCGCGTGTACCGCGACCGGTCAGCTGACATACTCGGCTCATATTCGGAGGTCTTGAGGTATTACAGGGGACAGGCTATCATGGGAAACGGAAAAGGGCAAGGGGCCCGGCGGAGCCGGGACATAATTTCGAATTTTGAAAGGGGACCCGCCTACGCCAAACTACGGCGTGGCACAGCCCGCCTACGCCAAGCTACGGCGTGGCACAGCCCGCCTACGCCAAGTTACGGCGTGGCACAGTCCGCCTACACTGGAGTTATGGCGTGGCGAAGCGGGGAAGAAGGAAAATGGGTATTTGATTCTCTTCTCAGGGTCTAATACCCCGCGGCTTGCCGCGGATAGGTCTCGCGAAGCGGGACTGGATCCCGGATCAAGTCCGGGACAAGTCAGGAGATACCTCGCGGCTTGCCGCGAGGAGTTTCATTGAAAGGGAAATATTATGGGTGAACCGGAGAAACCATACGACCTTGAGGAGCGGACGGCACGATTCGGGGAATCAATCATACGGTTTTGCAGATCTCTTGGACAGGATGCTATCATGAAACCTCTCATTTCTCAGATCGTACGATCTGCGACGAGCGTCGGGGCGAACTATTGCGAGGCGAACGGAGCCAACTCAAAAAAAGATTTTCGGAATAAGATACATATCTGTAAAAAAGAGATCCAGGAAACGAAGCACTGGCCGCGAATGATTTCGACGGCGAGTCCCGAGAAAAGTGAAATCGCACGTGGCATTTGGAAGGAGGCCTAGGAATTGACGTTGATATTCGGGAAGATTCTTTCCAGCATGCGTGAATCCGAGTAAACGTTATCCGTTTCAAAATTCGAAATTCGAAATTCAAAATTCAATATTCCGTATTATGATCAATGAACTCGTGCTGGTGGGATTTTATTTCCTGACGCTGATCTATTCCGTGGTCATCCACGAGGTGTCGCACGGATGGATGGCGTGGTGGCTCGGGGACCTGACGGCCAAGTACGCCGGCAGGCTCGACCTGAACCCGATGAAGCATATCGATCCGTTCGGGTCGATCATCGTGCCTATCGCGATGTTCTTGACGACCGGGTTCGCGTTCGGCTGGGCCAAGCCGGTGCCGTACAATCCGTACAACCTCCGCGATCAGAAGTGGGGACCGGCGCTCGTCGCGATCGCGGGGCCGCTTTCTAATCTTACGCTCGCGCTTCTGGCGGTCACGGTGAGCCGGCTCTTGCCGTTGTCGCTTGCCGCGAAGGGGGAAGTCTTCTCGAAGTTTCTGGGTGTCTTGTCGGGGGCCGGGGGATTCTCGGACCGGTGGGGACTGTTCGCCTCCTCGCTTTCCGGATCGTTCCCGAAGATCTTCTTCGGGCTCATGCTGTTCGTCATTTTCTGGAACGTGTTGCTCGCGTTCTTCAACCTGATCCCGATCCCGCCACTCGACGGGTCCAAACTTCTCTATGCCACGTTCTCGCTCAAACAGGAGACTGTCATGTTTCTGGAGCGGTACGGGTTCTTCATCCTGCTCTTCGTGGTGTTCTTCCTCTCGACACCGGTCTCGATCGTGCTCAATACGGGGCTCAACTTCTTTTTCGGGCTGATGTTTTGACGAAGATTAAAAAGTCAAAAGTCCATCAGGTCTGTAAGGTCTGTAAGGTCGAAAATCCAGGGAAACAAACAACTGACAACATATCGCTGACAACGAAGAACCCGCCTACGCATTTTTGCTCTCATTTGACCGTTGTTGGCTTTCGGTATATAAGGGTAAGGATATATTTATTTAACAATCATAACCCAACTCAATTTTGAGGAGAAAAAGATGAAAGGAACCGAAACCCCCGTAAAAGAAATCGTTTTCAGTCTGATGCCAATGAAGTCTAAGACTGAAGGGTCGAATGCTGTCGTTTTGACTGATAAAAAAAAGGATGTTGATACCGCGCGATGGTGCGACGTAGTCGAGGCGGCTCGCATATTACTTGCCGAAGACCAGACGTTCGTCGGCGTCCGCATTTTCGTTTTGGACGACCTGGGAGTTATCATGAAAGCCGTCGAGGGATTTCCGAACGGAAGGTTCAGGATCTGTTCGTCTTCGTCGGCACTGTTCCCGTATCACTATTCGACGGATATGGATCGGACCGAAGGCATGAATTCCAGGTTTATCGATTTCGTGATGATCGCCCAAAAGAAAGTCCTGAACGAGGGGAAACGCGAATGCGGGTTTGTGGATCAGGACAAAGAAACCATATCGATCGTGCCAAACAGTTTTTGGGAAACGGCCCTTCAACGTTTGGGTTCGTTCCAAAAAAGACAGGAAGAGGCGGGAATCAAATTCGATCGAATCGTCCTACTGACAGCAATCGATTCAGAAGAGATGATAAAAGACCTTCCGGATTTTCCTGTTGATGAGTTTTTCGATTTTTGCGTCTGTCGTCGATATATTTACTCTTCGCAAAACAGGGAAAAAGAAAAAAAGTGATCGGAATCCAGATCGTGTCCAAGGCAGTCATGCTTAATCGCATGGCTGCTGTTTTTTATCCGGTCCGGATTGATAAGCAAGCATTCGCAGTGTACAAAAGGAGCACTTTCGTTCGCAGTTTCTTTAACAGTACAAACCCTGATACGCCATGAGCCAGAAAAAAAATCTACCGACATTCACCATTACCATAAAACGTGTCAAGGCGATTGAGCCGATTACCGGGAAAATAGTCACGAATGATTGGGACCAGGTTGTCGCTGCTGTGTGCCGCATGCTTCGGGATGACGCCTATTACAGTAATCCTGTAACGACATTCATAAAAGTCGTCTGCGACCGGGGAGAAACGTATGCCTCGAGCTTCTCCGGTCTTCGACGCACGTATTTTTCCGCCCTTCACAAAGAAAAAGGTCTGACGCTGAGACGGTTTTTCGGGAACGCTATCCGTATCGTCGTGCAAATGTATGATTGGGTAAATTGTCACTTCGCCGATATCGGAAGGGCACGGTTCCGTTGGTTTCCTCCGGATCGCGACAAATACTGGCTCGAAGTCAATCAACATGCCGCCGCGTTTCTTGTGCGGCAGAATACGAAATGGGAGAAAGGGATCAGCTACAGACCGGATAGAATCATCGTCATCTATCCTTTCAGTCGGTATGTTTTCGATTCCGTTTTCCCTGATATTCCGGCGGCAGGGTTTTCCGGTAAATCAACGGAAGAGAAACTTATCAAAGTGTTATTTTTGAGGCCATTGTATGCTGGATGAGCTTCTTGTAAGGAATGTATTACAGTCATCGATTCGGGATATCGGTGGCTGTTCTTTTTTTTCGAAAAGGTTTCTGCCACGAGATTTTTCGGAGCGTGTCATTACATTTCGGGTCTGTTTGAAAAAGGCGAAAAGTCCGAAATTGAAAACACAGTACTATTTTGGCTTTCTTAAGGGACGAATTTTCGGCGAAATTCGATTATTTGCACATTTCGAATAATTAAGTGTGACGATTCATACTCTCCCACCCTTCACCTTCGAGGACTCAGAAGCTCCCCTCGAAAGCGGAGCAAGTCTCCCTTTTTGTTCCATGTTATCTGTTCCATGTCTACTGTTCCCTGACCCCGGTTGACAAGATTTCCGCTTTCCCCTACCATTCGATTACAGCGTTTCGCGCTTTTTCATTTTGTATCCCGAACGGATGACCACCATCAACCAGCTGATCAAGCACCCGCGCAAGTCGACTTCCCGAAAATCGAAGTCGCCGGCGATGCAGTATCTCTCCAATACGATCCACAATACCAAGACCTGGTCCAGTGGTCCGTTTAAGCGTGGCGTGTGCACCAAGGTGACGACCGTCACCCCGAAGAAACCGAACTCGGCACTCCGCAAGATTGCCCGTGTGCGCCTTTCCAACGGTATGGAAGTCTCGGCCTATATCCCGGGCGAGGGACACAATCTCCAGGAGCACTCGATCGTGATGATCCGTGGTGGCCGCGTGAAGGACCTTCCGGGCGTGCGCTACCACATCGTCCGCGGCGTGCTCGATACCGGAGGAGTCGCCAACCGGCGCCGGAGCCGCTCCAAGTACGGAGCCAAGCGCCCGAAGGCCGCGAAGGAATAATCCTCAACTAACGATTCTCATAACTGACAACTGACAACTGACAACTGACAACATGGGGCCATAGGGATGGATACTCCGCAGTTGTAAGTTATAAGTTGTAAGTCGTAAGTTGCGCAGCATATGCCCCGAAGAAAACGACAATACGGACGCCCGTGGAAGGCGGATGCGAAATACGACAGCCCGCTCGTGGGTCATTTTATCGGTCTCATCATGTGGGACGGCAAGAAGAACGCGGCCGAGAAGATCATCTATGACGCGTTCGACATCATCCATGAGCGAACCAAGAAGGGCGGACTGAACGTTTTCGAACAGGCGATCAAGAACATTTCTCCGCTTTTGGAGCTCAAGAGCCGTCGCGTGGGAGGTGCGAACTATCAGGTGCCGATCCCGGTTTCCGGAGATCGCCGTCAGACACTCGCGATGCGCTGGATCCGCGAGGCCTGCCGCAAGCAGGGAGGGAAGCCGATGGCTGATCGGCTCGCGACCGAACTCATCGACGCTTCGAACCGTGCCGGCATGGCGATGAAGAAGCGCGAGGAAGTGCACCGCATGGCCGAGGCCAACAAGGCGTTCGCGCATTTCGCTTAGAAGAATTCAAAGCATGTTAACGTGTTAACGGGTTAACGGGTTGTTTTCTTCGGGACAACCTGTTTGTTTTTCGGTAACGCGTGAACGCGTGAACCCGTGAACCGAATAATTTTTCATAAGATTTCAGTAAGAAAAAAATTATGGCCCGTCTCAAGCCTATCGATCATATCCGCAATATCGGCATCATCGCGCACATCGACGCGGGGAAGACCACCACGACCGAACGCGTGCTTTTCTATACCGGCATCACGCACAAGATCGGCGAGGTGCACGAGGGCGAGGCAACCATGGACTGGATGGAACAGGAACGCGAACGCGGCATCACCATCACTTCGGCCGCGACGACGTGCTTTTGGAAAGATCATCAGATCAATATCATCGATACCCCCGGGCACGTGGACTTCACTGTGGAAGTGGAGCGATCTTTGCGCGTCCTCGATGGCGGTGTCGTCGTGTTCGACGGCAAGGAAGGCGTGGAACCGCAGTCCGAGACCGTGTGGCGTCAGGCGGAAAAGTACAAGGTGCCGCGCATGTGTTTCATCAACAAGATCGACAAAGAGGGTGCCGACTTCGAGGTCGCGCTCGCTTCCATTTGGAACCGGTTGACCCCGAACGCGTTCGCGATGCAGATCCCGATGGGGGAGCGCGGTGATTTCTACGGTGTCGTCGACCTCCTTACCATGAAAGGATACACGTTCGATGGTCCGATGGGAGAGATCGTGATCGAAGGGGAGATCCCGGCGGAGCTCGTCGAGAAGGCCAAGACATGGCGCGAGAAGCTCGTGGAGAAGGTCGCCGAGACCGACGATACGCTGACCGAAAAATTCCTCGGGGGCGAGGAGATCTCCGTCGCCGAGCTCAAGGCGGCGATCCGCCGCGGTGTCATCGCGACGAAGCTTATTCCGGTCTTCACCGGGACGGCGCTTCGCAATAAGGGCGTACAACTTGTGCTCGACGCGGTCGTGGACTATCTGCCGTCGCCTTCGGACGTGCCGCCGATGGTCGGGGAAGACGTGAAGACCGGTGCGCCGATGACGCGCAAGCCGAGCGATGAGGAGCCGTTCTCGGCACTCGCGTTCAAGATCGCGACCGATCCCTTTATCGGACAGCTCACCTTCTTCCGCGTCTACTCGGGAAGCCTGAAGGCGGGCAGCTACATACTCAACTCGTCCAAGGACGGCAAGGAACGCGTCGGCCGCATCGTCCGCATGCATGCGAGCCATCGCGAAGAGGTGGAGGACATCTCTGCCGGCGATATCGGCGCGCTTGTCGGCATGAAGATGACGACGACCGGCGATACGCTGTGCGATCCGGAACACCCGATACTGCTCGAATCCATCACGTTCCCGGAGCCGGTCATCGACATCGCGATCGAACCGAAGACCAAGGCCGACCAGGAGAAGATGGGCGTCGCGCTCAAGAAGCTCGCCGAGGAGGATCCGACCTTCCGCGTCCATACCGACGAGGATTCCGGGCAGACCATCCTTTCGGGCATGGGTGAACTGCACCTCGACATCATCATCGACCGCATGAAGCGCGAGTTCAAGGTGGAAGTGAACGTGGGCCGGCCGCAGGTGGCGTACCGCGAGACGATCCGTCAGACCGCGCAGGCCGAAGGGAAATACGTCCGCCAGTCCGGCGGTCGCGGACAGTACGGCCATTGCTGGCTGCGCGTGGAACCGCGTGAACCGGGCGCGGGGTACGAGTTCGACAACGAGATCAAGGGCGGTCTCATCCCGAACGAATTCATCAAGCCGATCGATCGCGGCGTACAGGGGGCGATGGAGACCGGCGTGGTCGCCGGATACCCGATGGTCGACATCAAGGTCGTCGTGTACGACGGATCCTATCACGATGTGGACTCCTCGGAGGCCGCGTTCAAGATCGCCGGTTCGCTCGCGTTCAAGGAAGCGACCCGCCGCGCCAAGCCGGTGCTGCTCGAACCGATCATGAACGTCGTCGTCATTTCGCCGGAACAGTTCATGGGCGACGTGGTGGGCGACATCAACTCCAAGCGCGGTATCATCAAGGAGATGCAGGACCGCGGCGAGGGGAACGCCCGGGTGAAGGAGATCCATGCCGATGTGCCGCTCGCGTCCATGTTCGGCTATGCGACCTCGCTTCGCTCCATGTCTCAGGGCCGCGCCAGCTATTCGATGGAATTCGGCCAGTACGCGGAGGCCCCGTCGAACGTGCAGGCGGCGATCATCGAGAGCCGGCAGGGGGTGGTGAAGTCGGCCGCGGTGGAGGAATAAGGGGAGCAGAGAAGGTTCTCCTTGACAGGGGGAAATTTTATTGGTACGATTCCCATTGATGTTCTCATCCTGGAATGTTTCGGTATTTCGATATCGAAAAGGCCGCGGAAAAGGACTTTCATCATCGAAGAAAAAAGATAATAATTCATTTCACTCGATTGCGGCAGCGAGGGGGTGTCCCATCGTGGTTGCGGTCCGTACGCGTTATGGCAGTAGAACAGTTTCAGCGGAACAAATTGCACGTCAACGTGGGCACCATCGGCCACGTTGACCACGGAAAGACCACCCTCACGGCGGCCATCCTGAACGTGCTTTCGTACAAGGGATTCGCGAAGAAGAAGAACATCGACGATATCGACAAGGCGCCGGAAGAGAAGGAGCGCGGTATCACGATCGCGACCGCCCATTGCGAATACGAGTCCGATACCCGTCACTACGCGCACGTCGACTGCCCGGGGCATGCCGACTATATCAAGAACATGATTACGGGCGCCGCCCAGATGGACGGAGCGATTCTCGTGGTGTCCGCGACCGACGGCCCGATGCCGCAGACCCGCGAACACATCCTCTTGGCGCGCCAGGTTGGCGTGCCGGAAGTCGTCGTCTTTCTGAACAAGGTGGACATGGTGGATGATCCGGAACTCGTCGACCTCGTGGAGGCGGAAGTCCGTGAACTGCTCACGAAATACGAATTCGACGGCGACGGCGCCTCGGTCATCCGCGGTTCGGCCCTGAAGGCGCTTGAGGCGACGTCCCTCGAGGACGAGGCGACGAAACCAGTGCTCGATCTTATCGCGGCGCTTGACGTCAAGATCCCGGATCCGGTCCGCGACATCGACAAGCCGTTCCTCATGCCGATCGAAGACATCTTCTCGATCGAAGGACGCGGAACGGTCGTCACGGGACGCATCGAGCGCGGTATCGTCAATATCAACGAGGAAGTCGAGATCATCGGCCTCAAGGATACGGCGAAGACCGTCGTGACCGGCATCGAGATGTTTAACAAGAACCTCGACAAGGGCCAGGCCGGAGACAACGCCGGACTCCTCATCCGCGGTATCAAGAAGGAAGACGTCGAGCGCGGTCAGGTGCTCGCGAAGCCGGGTTCGATCACACCGCACACTGAGTTCGAGGGACAGATCTACATCCTCACCAAGGAGGAAGGCGGCCGTCATACCCCGTTCTTCAAGGGATATAAGCCACAGTTCTACATCCGCACCACGGACGTGACCGGAGAGGTGGAGCTTCCGGAGGGGACCGAAATGGTCATGCCGGGCGACACCGTCACGCTCAAGATCAAGCTTATCGCCCCGGTGGCCATGGAAGAGGGTATGCGCTTCGCGATCCGCGAGGGTGGTCGGACGGTCGGCGCCGGAGCCACGACGAAGATCATCAAATAAGCTTTTCAGGGAACCGAGCGGGTGGAACCGATTCCACCCGCGATCGTTCCCGGAAACGGCGACACGTACGTAAGTCTTTTGCAACGGAAATGGCAAAAAAAATCGAAAATCAGACGGAGTCGCGGATGCGCGTGAAGATCAAGTCGTACGACCACAAGGTCATCGATTCGTCCGCACGCAAGATCGTCGAGACGGCCGAGCGGAGCGGGGCGAATGTCACGGGACCGGTGCCGCTGCCGACGGAGATCCACAAGGTGACGGTCAACCGTTCGACCTTCGTCCACAAGAAGTCCCGCGACCAGTTCGAAATGCGGGTCCACAAGCGCCTGATCGACATCCTCAACTCGACCCCGAAGACGATCGACCTCATGATGAACCTCGATCTTCCGACGGGAGTGGACGTGGAGATCAAGATGTAGTAAGATCGGCAGGTTTTGAACAATACGATACTCGTTAAAGTCCGATTCCCGTGTATTTCGCGGGCGTTGCGAATGGGTCAAGGATGGCCCGCCCGCATCGCTACGCGAAGCGTTGCGGGCGGGGGATACTCAACGGGCCAGGCCTTAAGGAAGCGTTTGGCTGTGCACGGACGGCTTTTTATTTTCCTCGGATTCTGATATCCGGTACTGATATGAAATTCATCATCGGCAAAAAACTCGGGATGACGACGATACACGGCGAACGGGTCGCGGAGAACACGACCCTGATTTCGTGCGACCAGAATACGGTCTCGCAGGTCCGCACCGTCGAAAAGGACGGCTATGCGGCGGTGCAGGTCGAGACGAAGAAGACTTCCAAGAAGACGGTGAAGCGCGAATTCCGCGCCCCGTTCTCCGCGAAGGGAAAGGACGAGGCGGCGGCGACCGTGGCCATCGGCGAGACGAAGATCGGTGATACGGTTTCCGTCTCACTCTTCGAGGTCGGCGATATCGTGGATGTGTCGGGTGTCACCAAGGCGAAAGGATTCCAGGGTGTCGTGAAGCGGCACGGGTTCGGCGGAGCACCTGCGAGCCATGGACGCAAACATGATATGCGCAAGCCTGGTTCGATCGGCGCGACCTTCCCGGAACACGTCATTAAGGGAAAGCGGATGGCGGGCCGGATGGGTGGCGAGAACTTCACGGTGCGCGGTCTGCGGGTGGTGCTGGTGGATGCCGAAAAGAACCTCATCGGGGTACGCGGCGCGGTCCCGGGAAACAACGGGGGTGTCGTCGGAGTCAGGGGCATGGGCAAGAAAGTCGGCAAGGCTGCATAATCTCACACGGATACAGGGAAACTTATGATCACCGTCCCGGTCTACAATTCGAAAGGCGAGAAAGGTAAGGAAACGGAACTTCCCGAGTCGATTTTCGGTGTGCCTTCAAACGATACGCTGCTGCATCAGGTGTACGTCGCGATTTCCGGAAATCTTCGGCAGTCGATCGCGAATACGAAGGACCGTTCCGAGCGCGCCGGTTCCGGCAAGAAACCGTGGCGTCAGAAGGGGACGGGACGTGCCCGTATCGGTCAGGTCCGCGCGCCGCATTGGCGCAAGGGCGGTATCGTATTCGGTCCGACGAGCGACCGGAATTTCTCGAAGCGGACGAACCGGAAGATGCGTCGCAAGGCGCTCCGGATCGCGCTCTCCGAGAAGGTCCGCGCGGAGCGGCTCATCCTCGTCGATACGTTCGAGTTTCCCGAGGCGAAGACCAAAGCGTTCGTTTCCATGGTCGGCGGATTCGGTATCGCGGGCAAGAAGACCCTCGTCGGTCTCCTGTCCGAGGAACGCGAAACGAGCCGTATTTCCAGGAATATCGACCGGATCACGAACGTGTTCTCGGAGGATATGAGCGTGTATGATCTCCTGAATCACGAGTACCTCGTCATCTCGAAGTCGACGGTTGACATGCTTGTGAAGCGGTTCGCCGAGGACGAGAAGGAAAGCGGCAATTAGGAAACGACTATGGCACTCATCAAGAAAAAGAAGGAAGAGTCGACAGTGGCGACCAAGCGCGGGGCCGAATCGCTCCCGATGCAGACGCTCGCGAACCGCGTGCTTCTTTCGGGACGCATGACGGAGAAGTCATTCGTACAGAACGCGCTCGGACAGTTCGTCTTTTCGGTCGTCCGGACCGCGACGAAATCGGAAGTCCGGATGGCGGTGGAGGCGGCGTACGGGGTGCGTGTCGAGAAGGTCCGCATGAGCCGGCTTCCCGGAAAGAAGAAGGGTTTCGGGCGCAATGCCGGAACGACCTCGTCCGTGAAGAAGGCGATCGTCTCGGTACCGAAGGGGACGGAACTCCAATTGTTCAAGGGAATCTAGGTTGAAACGATATGGCCATCAAGATCTACAAAAAGAACGCGGCGGGTCGACGTAACATGTCGATCGTGAAGCCGGACCAGGTGACCGTCGGCGCGACGTCGGAGAAGTCTTTGCTTCGCCCAATCAAGCAGAACGCGGGCCGCAGCAACGGAAAGATTTCCGTGCGGCATCAGGGTGGCGGACACAAGCGCCGCTATCGCGTCGTGGACTTCCGACAGGACAAGCATGACATTCCAGGAAAGATCGCTCAGATCGAACGCGATCCGAACCGTTCCGCGCTCATCGCGCTCGTGAATTACAAGGATGGCGAGAAGCGGTACGTGCTTGCGACGTCCGGCATGAAGGTCGGTCAGGAGATCCTCTCCGGCGAGACGGTGCCGGTCGCGGACGGGAACCGCATGAAGATCGCGAACATACCGGCCGGTACGGTCATCTCGTGTGTCGAGATGCGGATCGGACGCGGGGCGCAGATCGTCCGGAGTGCCGGATCGAGCGCGACTCTGATGGCGCTTGAGGCCGGGAGAGCGCAGGTGAAGCTCGCATCCGGGGAAGTCCGCTTGATTTCCGGCGAATGCTATGCCACGATAGGACAAGTCAGCAACTTCGAACACAGCGCGGAACGGATCGGTAAGGCCGGCCGGAGCCGGTGGAAGGGTAAACGTCCGGCGGTCCGCGGTTCGGTCATGAATCCGGTGGATCATCCGCACGGCGGAGGTGAAGGTTGCCAGCCGATCGGACTCAAGGCACCGAAGACCCCGTGGGGCAAGATCGCCCTCGGAAAGAAGACCAGGAAGCGGAAGAAGGCGAGTAACCAGTATATTCTGAAAGCCCGCCCGAAGAAGCGGAAATAACGAAACTGCTATGTCGAGAAGCCTCAAAAAAGGACCGTACGTCGACCCGAGAGTCTTGAAGAAGATCGAGGGCAAGCAGGTCGGGGACAAGACCGTCATCAAGACGTGGTCCCGTGCCTGTACGATCGCCCCGGAGATGGTCGGATTCACCTTCGGCGTCCATAACGGACGGGATTTCCTGTCGGTATACGTGAACGAGGAGATGGTGGGACACAAGCTCGGTGAATTCTCGCCGACACGGAAGTTCCAACGGCACGGAGGGAAGATCCAGAAGGAGATGGAAAGCGCCGCGAAGCAGCGTGAGCAGGATTCGGCCAAGGCTGCCAAGACGGCGACCGCACCGAAGAAGAAATAACCGTCATTGAAAGCGTATCCGTTATGCAGGTAACCGCACGACTCAACAAACTCCAGGTGGCACCCCGAAAGGTCCGACTCGTCGCGAAGACGATTGTCGGTATGTCCGTCGCGGCCGCGAAAACCGAGCTTTCGAAGCAGGTAAAGCGGTCTTCCGAACCGGTCGGAAAACTTCTCGGGAGCGCGGTCTCGAACGCCGAACATAATTACGGACTCGATGCGGAGAACCTCTTTGTACGGTCCGTCGTCGTGGGAGACGGCGTGCGGCTCAAGCGGTTCAAGCCGCGTGCGTTCGGTCGCGCCGCCGAGATCATCCGTCGTCAGTCCAATATCGTCCTCGTGCTCGAGGAGGAGATTGAGGGACTGAATCGCCGTGAAGTCGCCGTGAAGGAGGTCATCACGTCGAAGGATGCGACGTCGGAAGAGGCGGCGGCACCCGCGACGGACGAGAAGAAGGGAAAGAAATCGGCGGTCGCCCTAAAGACGGAGGTGAAGAAACGCACGAATGCCGTGAAGCGCACTTCCTATCAGCGGAAATCAATCTAAATCGTTCTCGACTATGGGACAGAAAATTCACCCAATCGGATTTCGGCTCGGAGTGACCAAGAGATGGAAGTCTCGCTGGTTCGATTCGAAGACATTCCAGAAGACGCTCCGTGAGGACGTGAGCATCCGCGCGTTCATCAAGAAACAGTGGAAGGCCGCATCGATCGCGGAAGTCATCATCGAGCGTTCCGCCAATACGATCAAGATCATCATCGAGACCGCGCGTCCGGGCGTGCTCATCGGTCGGGGAGGATCCGGTATCGAGGACCTGACCCGCATGCTGAAGAACCGGTTCTTCCGCGGGATCCGGACCGCCGTCAAGGTGGACGTCCAGGAAGTGAAGACCCCGGACGAGAACGCCTCGCTCGTGGCCCAGGCAGTCGCCGAACAGCTCGAACGCCGTCTCCCGTTCCGTCGGGTACTGAAGGGGATGGTGGACCAGGTGATGCAGACGAAGAACGTCCACGGGGTGAAGCTCGAGATCTCGGGACGCCTCGGGGGTGCGGAGATGTCGCGTCGGGAATGGACCTCGCGCGGGGAAATCCCGCTTCATACGCTCCGGGCCGATATCGATTACGCCTGCGTGGAAGCCCATACGACCTACGGCGTGATCGGGGTGAAGGCTTGGATCTACAAGGGAGAGACGTTCGAGGAGAAAATCGCGGAGGAGGTACGAACGGAGACGGTATCATAAGCGATCCGCCAGGCGGATATAGAGAGAAACACTATGTTGCTCATGCCACGAAAAGTGAAACACCGGAAGATCCACCGGGGAGGATGGCCGAAAGGCGCGACGACCAAGGGCGCCGCGGTCAGTTTCGGAAGCTACGGATTGAAATCGGTCGAGACCGGTATCATTTCCGCCCGTCAGATCGAGGCCGCACGTCGTGCCATGACGCGTTTTATCATGCGAGGCGGCAAGGTGTGGATCCGCGTGTTCCCGGACAAACCGATGACGAAGAAAGGTGAACAGACCCCGATGGGAAAGGGAAAGGGAAGCGTCGACCACTACGTGGCGAAGGTGACCGCGGGACGGGTCCTCTTCGAGCTCGACGGCGTCACGCGGGAGACCGCCAAGGAGGCGATGCGGCTCGCGGCGTACAAGCTTTCGCTCAAGACGAAGTTCGTCGACCGTCACGGAAACGAATAATGCACCACTATGAAAGCAAAGGAACTACGTGAAACGGCGGACGGGGAACGGGAGAAACTCCTGCTCGATCTGCGCAAGAAGGAACGGGAACTCCGGTTCTCGATCGCGGGACGCGAGACACGGAATCACCGCGAGCTGCGGGCCGTGAGAAAGGATGTCGCCCGGGTGCTCACGCTCAACCAAGAAGACGTATTTAACGCATAGCGACTATGAACGCCGTCAAGAAGACAACCAAGAAGACCGTCGTGGCAGAAAAGGAGCCCGTCGCGAACGTCTCGAAAGCGCCGACTTTGCGTGGGACCGTGACCAGCGCGGCGACCGCGCAGACGATCACCGTCGAGGTGAAGACGCTCAAGACGCATCCGAAGTACGGGAAGAAGTACCGTTCGTCCAAGAAGTATCTCGTGCACGCCCCGGAAGGGAAGTATGCGGTCGGGGACGCGGTGACCTTCCGCGAGTGCCGTCCGGTCAGCAAACGGAAGCGGCATATGGTGGTCGGCAATGATGGCCGGTAAATTATCCGAAACGGAGATATCCTATGATCCAGGCAGAAACAAGATTGCGTGTTGCGGACAACAGCGGGGCGAAAGTCATCGAGTGCTTCAAGGTGCTCGGCGGGACCCGTCGGCGCTATGCCCAGATCGGCGATGTCATCGTGGCGTCGGTGAAGTCGGCAGAGCCGAGAGGCGCCGTGAAGAAGGGTGACAAGGTGAAGGCAGTGATCGTCCGACAGGCAAAGGAGTTTCGACGTAAGGACAATTCCTATATCCGTTTCGACGAGAACGCCGCCGTGATCATGGATGCGGACGTGAAGGAACCCCGCGGGACCAGAATTTTCGGCCCGGTGGCCCGTGAACTCCGCGAGAAGTACGCCAAGATCGTGTCGCTCGCGCAGGAAGTGCTCTAGCTAACCAGTAAACTGACAACTGACAACCGACAACTTTCCGCAAGCGATGACGAATGCTTGTTGCAGGTTGCAGGTTGTAAGTTGTGAGTCGAAAGAGATTATGAAACTCAGGAAAGGAGACGAAGTGGAAGTGATCGCCGGAAAGGACCGCGGAAAGCGCGGGAAGGTGCTTCGCATTCTTCCGACGGAAGGCAAGATCGTCGTCGACGGCGTGAACGTCATGAAGAAGCATCAGAAGGCGCAGGGTGGCAGCGCGAAGGGGCAGCGGATCGAGATGTCGTTCCCGATCGACGCGTCCAACGCGATGCTCGTGTGTCCCGATACCGGAAAGCCGACACGCATCGGGTACGCGATCGAAGGTGACGAGAAGGTCCGCGTGAGCCGACGGTCCGGAAAGACGATACGCTAACGAATCATACGCATACAAGCGTTTACGGATATGAAGAAGAATCAGCCGATCATGAAAGCGAAATATGAGGCCATCCTCCCGGAGCTGAAAAAGGCTCTCGGCGTGGAGAACGTGCTCGCGTTGCCGCGCATCGAGAAAGTGACGGTGAACGTCGGCATCGGCAAGTTCCTCAAGGAGCAGGCCCGCGTCGACGAGATCGTCGCGTCGCTCGTTTCGATCACCGGTCAGAAGCCGGTCCTGACGAAGGCCCGCAAGGCTATCGCCGGATTCAAGATCCGCGAAGGGCTCGAGGTCGGGGCGAAAGTGACGCTTCGTGGCCGCCGCATGTGGCAGTTCCTCGACCGTGTCATCTATGCGACCATTCCCCGAACCCGCGATTTCCAAGGCATCCCGAAGACCGCGATCGGCCGTGACGGCAACTGCAATATCGGACTCCGCGAGCACCTGATTTTCCCCGAGATCGTCCCCGAGAAAGTGCAGACGCCGTTCGGACTGCAGGTGGTGATCACGACGAGTGCCGGTGACGAGAAAGCCGGACGCGAACTGTTCCGTCTCCTCGGATTCCCGATCCGCACCGAATAAGTAAGCACGAAACGTAAACGAATCCACTTATGGCGAAGACTTCCGTAATTGCAAGGGCAAAGAAACATCCGAAATTCTCGACCCGCATCGTGCGGAGATGTTGGAAGTGCGGCCGGAAGCACGGGTATCTGAGGAAATTCGACCTCTGCCGTATCTGTTTCCGGGAACTCGCGATGAAGGGGGAGATCCCGGGAATCAGGAAGTCCTCGTGGTAATCGGAAACGATTTCCAAGTCCGGGCCATGGGTTACGGTTCGGAAACGGGAAGTCGAATATATATAAGATTTAGACTATGTTAGACCCAATTGCAGACATGTTGACCAGGATCCGGAACGCGCAGCGCGCGGGACATGCGACCGTCCTCGTTCCGTCCTCGAAACTGAAGTTCGCGATCGCCGAGACCCTTCTCGCGCGCGGGTTCATCACGGGCGTCGAGAAGAAGCGCGACGAGACCGGGAAGAAGGAATCGATCGAGGTCACGCTCCGATATGTCGAGAAGTCGCTCCTGCGTCACGAACCGGCCATCCGCGAGATCAAGCGTATCAGCAAGGAGGGTCGCCGCGTCTATCTGAAGAAGGGCGAGGTGCACAAGGTGAAGAACGGATACGGACTCGCGATCGTCTCCACGTCGAAGGGAGTGATGAGCGGCGAGGAAGCCTACAAGAAGGGGCTCGGTGGCGAATACATCTGCGAGGTCTGGTAAGAGAATAGTCCGTACCGTCAGCGTCGAAAATCCATACTGTCGAAAGAAACGATCATCGGAGACGCGAAGATAATGAAGCTAATGAAGCCGTTATGAGTCGAATAGGAAAACTGACCATCACCGTTCCCGCAGGCGTCGAAGCGTCGATTTCGGCGAACGTCGTCACGGTGAAGGGGCCCAAGGGGACGCTCACGTTCCCGCACCATACGGACGTGAAGGTCGTGCTCGAGGACAAGACACTGTCCGTCGTGAAGCTCGGCGAGTCCAAGCGCGCGAACGCGATCTGGGGAACCACCTCGAAACTGCTTTCGAACATGGTCGAGGGAGTCGTGAAGGGATTCGAGAAGCAGATCGAACTCAATGGCGTCGGTTATCGTATGGCGGTCTCGGGCAAGAAGCTTGACCTGGCGCTCGGGTTTTCGCATCCGGTTTCCGTACCGCTGCCCGATGGCATCGAGGCGAAGATCGAGAAGAACGTACTCACCATCAACGGGATAGACCGACAGAAGGTCGGGCAGTTCGCGGCCAATATCCGCGGTCTGAAACCGGTCGAGCCGTACAAGGGCAAGGGATTCCGCTACGTCGGCGAGATCGTCCGCAGGAAGGAAGGAAAGAAGGCATCCGCCTAGATTTGATTTAACGAGAGCACTATGTCACGGATCATCGAACGCAAAATTCAACGGAAAGCCCGCGCACGTCGCGTCCGGGCGAAGGTGTCCGGCACGGCCGAGCGGCCGCGGCTTTCGGTATTCCGGAGCCTGAGAAATTTTTCCGCGCAGGCGATCGACGATCAGGCGGGAACAACGCTCGTCTCGGTGGACCTCCGCGAACTCGGCAAGAAGGCCACGAATACCGTCGACGGCATCCGCGCTTTGGGCGTTTCGCTCGGCGAGAAGTGCCTGGCCTCGGGGATCAAGACGGTCACGTTCGATCGCGCCGGATACCGGTATCACGGGAAAGTGAAGGCGTTCGCGGAAGGCGCGCGCGAGGCCGGACTCGAATTCTAAACGTATCCGTCACAATATCATCGTATGGAACAGAACGACAAGCAAAAGAAGCGCAAGCGCATGGGCGGACGCCGTGAAAAACCGGAGTACGACCAGAAGATGCTCGACCTCGCCCGCGTGACCCGCGTCGTGAAGGGCGGTCGGCGTTTCCGGTTCCGCGCGACGTTGGTCATCGGCAATCGCAAGGGACGCGTCGGCGTGGGAGTCGGCAAGGGCAGCGATGTCTCGGACGCGATCCAGAAGGCGTATAACGATGCGAAGAAAAACCTCGTCGACGTGACACTGCATCATGGAACGATCGCCTACGACGTCTCGTCGAAAGAGGGAAGCGCGAAGGTGCTCCTCAAGCCCGCACGCGAGGGACGGGGACTCATCGCCGGTGGTGCTATCCGGGCCGTGGCGGACCTCGTCGGTATCAAGGACATCGTCTCGAAGTCGCTCGGTTCCTCGAACGCACTCAACCTTTCCCGTGCCACGATCAAGGCGCTCAAGAGTTTCGAGGGAGGCGTCGTCGAGCCCATCCGGCACGAAAAGAAGGCACCGGCAAAAGAGGTGAAAGAGGTCAAAGAAGTGAAGGAAGTCAAAGTGAAAGCGGCCGTTGCCCCGAAAGAAGCGAAATAACGCGAATCATTATGCAGATCCACAGCCTTATCGCACCGAAAAGACCCGGCAAGAAGCGCGTCGGTCGCGGCGGTCGCCGCGGCAAGACCGCCGGACGCGGAACGAAGGGACAGAAGTCCCGATCCGGCGCGACCATCGACCCGCTCTTTGAAGGAGGACGTTCTTCGCTTATCGATCGTCTGAAAAAGGTCCGCGGGTTCAAGTCACCGCATACGAAGCGCGCGACCATCTCGCTCTCGTTCCTCGAACGGCATTTCGAGGCCGGTGAGACCGTGAGCCGCGAGGCGCTGATCGGCAAGAAACTCTATTCGCCGAAGCAGCTCGAGACCGGTATCAAGATCGTCGCTTCCGGTACGATTTCCAAAAAACTCGTTTTCGATTCGAAGGCCCGTTTTTCCGAGGCCGCGCAGAAAGCCATCGAGCAGGCCGGCGGAACGATCGCGGAATAGTTCCCGTTCTCCCGTATCCTCTTCCTTCGTCTTTTTCCCGATATCCTGGTATGATGGAGCGTGTAATCCGTTTCGCGGTCCCATGCTGAAAGCATTTCGACAGATTTTCTCCGTGCCGGAACTCCGTGGCAAGATACTCTTCATCCTCGGGGTTTTGGTCGTATACCGTTTCGCCGCCAACATTCCCATGCCGGGAGTGGATGTTTTGGCACTTCAGAACCTTTTCTCACAGAACGATATCCTGTCGCTCCTCAACGTGTTCTCCGGCGGCGGGCTCAAGGGCGTCTCTATCGTGCTCCTCGGCGTCGCGCCGTACATCTCCGCCTCGATCATCATCCAGCTTCTGACGATGGCCGTGCCGGCGCTCGAACGATACCAGAAGGAAGAGGGCGAGGCCGGACGACGGAAATTTTCCATGTGGACCCGGTGGCTCACCATACCGCTCGCGGCCGTCCAGGCGTTCGGCATGATCACGCTCCTGCGCTCGCAGGGCGTTATCGCGGACCTCACCCCGATCCTGTTCGCATCCATGATACTGACCGCCGTCGCGGGAACCATTTTCCTCATGTGGCTCGGGGAGCTCATCACGGAAAAAGGTCTCGGCAACGGCATCTCGCTTCTCATTTTCGCGGGTATCGTCGCGGGGATGCCGGCGGGCGCTTCCCGTTTCATTTCGACCTGGGATTCCACGCAAATCTTTTCCTACATCCTGTTCCTCGCCGTGGCGCTCATCATCATCGTGGGTGTCGTCTTCGTGAACGACGGGCAGCGTATCATCCCGATTTCCTACGCGAAGCGCCTGCACGGCGCGAAGGTCTACGGCGGCGCGTCCACACATTTGCCGCTTCGCGTGAACCAGGCCGGCGTCATCCCGATCATCTTCGCCGTGTCCATCATCGTCATCCCGAGGATGGCGGCGACGTATTTCGCGCAGGCGAACATGGGCAAGGTCTCCGACATAGCGGTCTCGGTGAACGTGTTCCTGCAGAATCCGTGGATCTATTCCGGACTCTATTTCCTGCTGGTCGTCGTCTTCACGTATTTCTATACCGCCGTCATCTTCGATCCGTTCAAGATCGCGGAGAACCTGCAGAAGCAGGGCGGCTTCATACCGGGCATCCGACCGGGAACCGCCACCGCCGAATATCTCGGCAAGATCATCAACCGCATCACGCTTTCCGGGGCAGTGTTTCTCGGGCTTATCGCCGTGCTGCCGAATATCCTGCAGACCATGACGAACATCCAGTCGCTCACCCTGGGCGGCGTCTCGATCCTGATCACGGTGTCCGTCGTCATCGAGCTCATGAAGCACGTCGAGGGACAGCTTTCCATGCGGAACTACGAGGGATTCTAAGAAGTCCATACAGTTGAAAGTCCGTAAGGTCCATACAGTCGGGAACGGACGCGTGGAAGGAGAGGGAATTTCGAATGTTGAAACGGGAGAGGGGGTAGGAATCGTATCCGACTCGATAGGCATTCGTCTGCTTCTCGTTTTCTTTTGTACATTGTGAATCGATCATTGGAAATCGTTTCCGATTTTATTGACTTGTGACCCCGTAAAATCGTGAGGACGTGATCACGGGGCATGCTTTACACACTTTTGACTCGTTAACTTTCGACTTTATAGACTTTATAGACTTTATGGACTTGACAGACTCCAAGCCGGACGCTTATATCCTCCTCGGTCCTCCGGGAAGCGGGAAGAGCACGCAGGCCGACCTCTTCGGCCGGAAATTCGGCACGGTCCACGTGGACATGGGCGCATCACTTCGTGCGGCGGCGGGCGAGGCGACGCCTTTCGGTGAGGCCTTGTCCGAAATCATCAACAAGAAGCGTGAGTTGGTTCCCGACGGTATCGTCCGTTCGATCCTCGAAAATGACTTGCATACCATCGATCCGACCCGATCGGTCGTCATCGATGGCGCCCCTCGACGGGAAAGTCAGATACATCCGGTTCTTTCGGCCATTTCCGGTTCAGGCCGGACGTTCCGGAAGGCTATCCTCGTCGATCTGTCCGAGGAGGAATCGATCGCGCGCATCTCGAAGCGGTTCTCGTGCGTGTCGTGCGGTCGGAAGCTCATCCTGGGAAACGATCTTTCATCCGAATCCGCCCCGTGTCCGTCCTGCGGAGGGTCGGTCACGCGCCGTGCGGACGATACGGAAGAAGGGGTCCGCAAACGGTACCGCATTTTCCTGGAAGAGACGTCACCGGTGATCGCGTATTTCGAGGATCGGGGCGAGCTGTTGCGTGTGACCGGCGGAAAAACGGCCGAAGAGATATTCACAGAAATCGAAATCGATCTTGGAAATGTATGAATGAATTCATCAAAACCGAAGCGGAACTCGGTAATCTCAGGGAATCGGGAGCACGGCTCGCGGTCGTCATGGAAGAGCTTCTCTCGATGGCGGCGCCCGGCGTCTCGACGCTTGCCATCGGCGATCAGGCCGATCTCCTGATCCGCAAACAGGGCGGCATTCCGATCTTCAAGGGGTACGGTGCCGAATGGGGGAAACCGTTTCCGGCAGCGGTCTGCGTGTCGCTCAACGACGAGGTGGTGCACGGGATCCCATCCTCGAAGCGCATTCTTCGCGAGGGCGATCTTCTGAAGCTCGATCTGGGACTGCTGTTTCAGGGAATGGTCTCGGATATGGCCCGTACCAAGGCGATCGGGACGGTGTCCGACGAGGCGGCCCGGCTGCTTTCCGTCACCCGAGAATCGCTTGATCGCGGGATCGCCAAGGTGCGATCCGGTGCGCGATTGTCGGACTTCGCGGGTGCGGTGGAGCGGACCGCCAAACACGCGGGATTTTCGGTCGTGCGTGATCTGGTGGGCCATGGTGTCGGTCGCGAACTGCACGAGGAACCGCAGATCCCGAATTATTTCGAAAAAGGCATGCATGATTTCTCATTCCGCAAGGGGATGACGGTCGCGCTCGAACCGATGGTGAACGTCGGCGGGCCCGATATCCGTCTCGCGTCGGACGGGTGGACCTATCTCACGAAAGACGGGAAATTGTCTGCACATTTCGAGGACACGGTCATCGTGACGGAACGGGGGACGGAGATCGTGACGAGACTGAAATAGTCACAAGTCCTTAAAGTCAATAAAGTTCATAATGTCAAAAAGAATTTCGAATTTAGAATTTTGAAACGGGAACAGGGAGCGAATTATAGGGAACTGGATTGTCACGGATGTTTACATCATTGCAAGGACGGACGGGAAACCGGCCTGAGCCAAGGCTCCGGCATGATGAAGCAGGGAACTACTCCCACCCCTCACCCGCGCGGAGCCACGGGAGCTCCCCTCAGACAGGGGAGCAGGCGGGCTCCCTTGCTCTCTGTTGACTGTTATCTGATATCTGATATGGATAAAAACTTTCTCGGGCTGGATTGGGGTGCGGCCAAGATCGGCGTCGCGTTCGCCGACGCGGAGACGCGGATGGCGTTTTCGGTCTGTGTACTGAAGAACGACAGCACCCTCTTTTCGCGCTTGGAAGAGCTGTTTTCAGAGCGGGAAATCGGCACGGTCGTGATCGGTATCGCGTCGCACGTGAATCGTCAGGAAGTGGTTTCGGGAGGAAAAAAACTCGGTGAAGCGATACTGAAAAATTACCCCTCGGTACGTGTCGAATATCAAGACGAGATGTTCACGACGAAGATGGCCTCGGCGAATCTCCGCGAGCACGGCATCAGGAATCTCGCCCGCTTCGACGACCAGGAATCCGCCCGCATCATCTTGCAGGAGTGGTTGGACAGGAATCAGATAACAGGGAAAACAGATAACAGATAACAGAGAGCATGGAACAGGGACGAGCGAGCAGATAACATGAGCTCTCGTCAACTCACAACTGACGACATACAACTGACAATTGGGAACAGGAAGAGCGGATCGTAGCGGTCGCAAACGGTAAGACGAAAAAACGACGGTTCGGTCGAAATCGCAAAATGACGAAAAACTCCGCTCAAAAGGCGGGTTTTTTGCTGATGAAATCGAAAGACAACGTAATACATTAATGCGGTCGTCAGATTATGTAACGCTAGAATTATGGGGAATTGAGGGGAGTAGAATTTGAAAGGTCGAGAAATGCTAGTGAATTTGAAGAAAATCGTTACATAATAATGCAGTCGCCAGATTACGCTCCGTTGATTTTTGAAAAAAATATGCATAAATTTCTCGAAAAAAAGACGCTATAATCGCAAAACAAAAAATGAGCGACACACATAATCCGACGGCCGTCGGATTATGTGTGTTTTTGGAAAGAGGCATGGAAGAGGAAGAACGGATCGCGGCGATTACGGGTGATCATATCGCTTGTGAACGGTATGACGAAAAAACAGCGGTTCGGTCGAAATCGAAAAACGACGTAAAACTCCGCTCAAAAGGCTGGTTTTTTGCTGATGAAATCGAAAGACAACGTAACACAATAATGCGGTCGCCAGATTATGTTACTCGGTGGGGAGGGGAAAGCGGGTTGGGGAGGTGGCATAATGAAGACTGAAACCCGCTTTACAAGCGGGTTTTTTGGTGGGAGAATGAAGGGAAAGAGGTGAATACGTTACGCAAAATATCGATCTCCATCTTGACATATATGAAGAATCTGGAATCAAACAATGAAATAATCATCTACGAGGGCGACAATGGATTGCCTCGTATTGAAGTAAGTATCTCCGGTGAGTCGGTGTGGCTTACTCAAGACCAAATGGCAGAATTATTTGGCAAAGCGAGATCTACTATCACGGAACATCTTCAGAATATTTTCAAAGAGGGTGAATTAGAGGAAAAAGTGGTATGTCGGGAATTCCGACGGACCACTGTGCATGGGGCTATCGCGGGAAAAACTCAAGAAAAAGGCGTTAAAATCTATAACTTAGATGTCATCATATCCGTTGGATACCGCGTGAATTCTGTCCAAGGTACCCGTTTCCGACAGTGGGCGACCGCGCGACTTCGCGAGTATATCGTCAAGGGCTTTACGATGGATGACGAACGGCTCAAAGGCACCGGCGGAGGAGACTATTGGAAGGAACTGCTCAATCGCATCCGTGATATCCGCAGCAGCGAAAAGGCACTTTATCGTCAGGTCCTTGATCTCTATGCCACCAGCGTCGATTATGATCCCAAGAGCGATACCTCGGTAGACTTTTTCAGGGTCGTACAAAACAAACTGCACTACGCTACCAATCAGCATACCGCCGCGGAGACGATCCACGCGCGCGCCGATGCAGACAAGGATTTCATGGGGCTCACCACCTTTGCCGGAGCCATGCCGATTCTCTCCGAGATCGGGATCGCGAAGAACTACCTTACCGAAGACGAATTGTTCCGGCTGAACCGGTTGGTGTCGGCGTTCTTCGATCTCGCTGAAATAAAAGCGAGCGAGCATACGCAGATGCATATGGCGGACTGGGTAGCGGAGCTTGATAAGTTTTCGGATACTTTCGGCAAAGGCGTGCTCAAAGACGCGGGAAGCGTGAGTCACAAGCAAGCCATAGAAAAAGCGACGGAAGAATATCGCAAGTATCAGGCCAAGACACTCTCGCCGGTCGAGGTGTCGTACCTAGAGAGCATTAAGGCCATTGAAAAGAAAGTGGAAGGAAAAGCGAAAGTATCCAAAATCAAACCGAAAGGCGATTGATAAGATCGATTAAACCCGCTTTACAAGCGGGTTTTTTGGTGGGAGAATGGGGGAAAGATCGATAACGACTTGCTACGATAGTGCGTAATACCATTTCTAAGAAACCAGTTCCCTCTGTCTCCGCGAGGATTTGCGTCTTCGGAAATCCGTGGCGGTCCAGGTCTGCACTATAAATCCTGGATTGCCACGCCCGAGCACGGGCTCGCAAAGACAGCCGAATAGGGAATGTATTATTTTGAAATATAATATGACAGTGAAATAATCAGCGATTTCTGAAACGATATGGCACGGATGAAGGATGTCCCGAAAATCGAACGTCCCCGCGAACGGATGGAAAAGTATGGGCCGGAGAAACTCAAAGATGAGGAACTTTTGGCGATTTTGTTGCGGACCGGACTCAAAGGGACGAATGTCGTGACGCTTTCGAAAAAGATCCTTTCGACGTTCCGCGAGAAGGGAATCGGAGAAGCGACCGTCGCGGAACTAAAAACAATCAAAGGACTCGGTGCGGCCAAAGCCTGCGAGATTGTCGCGTGCTTCGAACTCGGCAAGCGATTGCTCAAGGACAAACGGACGGCCGTGCTTCTGACGCCCAAGGACGTCTGGGAGCGGATGGAAGATATCCGAGGGAGCAAGAAGGAGCACTTCGTCGTATTCTTCCTCGACAGTCGGAGTCAGGAAATCCGTCGTGAAACCGTCTCAATCGGCACGCTCGACGAGAGCCTCGTCCATCCGCGCGAGGTCTTCGAATCCGCCATAAGGCACAATGCCTCCGCCATTATCGTCGCGCACAACCACCCGTCCGGCGATCCGACCCCGTCGCGAGCCGACCTTGCCGTCACCCGCCGCCTCCGTGACGCCGGCGACCTCCTCGGCATCCCGCTCCTCCGGCATGTGATCGTAACGAAATCCAGCTGGGAAGAAATCAATGTCGATTAATAATTATATGAAAGTTACAAAAAACAATCCCTTATTTGAGGGATTATTTTTATATTTCAGATCTTGATCTGTATGAGAATGCGTGCTTTACTTTGATAATGGCTAAAGAGCATTCTTACGGTGCTACACTCAAGAATAACGTGACCGAAAACGAAGCGGTTAGTTTTTTGCTAGCACAAGATTATAGGTTCCGAGTTCCGATGAAAGATGAACGAAAAATTATCCTGCAGGCACTGAATTTGCCGTCATCATTTTCCCGTGCGTTTGACCTTGTGTTATTTCCCGCCTCATATGAAGGGAATATGGATGAAGATTCATTGAAGGACACAATCCTAGTTGAGCTAAAGACGACCAGGAAATATCTCCCAAACAATCCTGACGGGTTCTTTTTCGGAGCGACGGAAAATGAATTTCAACTTGCGCGTATGCTAGGTGTCAGATATCGATTTTGTTTTGTAAGTCTCCATGCTGAGAGCTTGAGTCATGCTCTTTTGACACTTGAAGAGGTGGAGGGGAAAATAAAGACGAAACGAATCCAGTATCAGATAAATCTGTGACATATTCTAGCTGACCCCTTTTATCTATTATTGGTAACTTATCTTGATCTTGATCTAATTTTCTAAATGGGTTACCTTTAATGGGTCGTCCAGTAAGCGGAAGCTGCTGGTGACTAATCGGAAGATTAGACGATGCTGGCAAACAAGCAATCTAGAATGTCAGAGTGTAATTGTAGTTTGTTGCTTCTTGCGCACCGTCACATGGTTTTCATGTGATTTTTTATTTCAAAAAACAAGAGTATGGAAAAGTTAGATATTAAGTTGCCGGTTTTTGACGATTCGGATGTACGAAAACTTAAGACGATGCATGAGGATAAAGGCATTCGATATTTCGTGGCGACGATTAGTGCAAAGCGACTTGTTACAGGCGATGCGTCAAAACTAGATCAATGGAAAGAGGTTAACCCTCGTGATGCAAAGGAAAGTTCATATGTCTGGAAATCGATGCAAGAATCGCTTGATTTTGATGCAGAGAATTTTATTTATAAAAACAAAGGAATCCTTCTGCTTGTGAAGGACTTCGTATACGACAATAAAAACAAATCAATAAATTTCACTCTTACAGAAAAGCTATTGCATGGCATTGTTGATGGTGGTCATACATTCGCTATCCTGAAACATAATGCGGAAGAGCGAACTTTGGCAGATGATGTCTACATAAAGGTTGAATTTATCGTTGGTATTGATGATAGGAACCGTGTCGCTGATCTAGCAGAGGCTCGGAATACAGCGGCGCAAGTGAAAGATGAAAGTATTATGAATTTGAAGGACTCATTTCAAGCTATTAAGCGAGAATTAGATAGTGAGCCGGACTATTGTGACAAAATTGCATATAAGGAATACGAAGAAGGGAAGGATATTTCGATAAAAGAGATACTTGGATATATGGTCGTTTTTGATAACGATGTATTTTCAACAGATCAGGCGCCTATTTTCGCGTATTCTAGTAAAAAGCGAGTATTGGATTATTTTATCAACGAATCAAATACGACGCGGCTGAATAGAAATATTGCTCCGCTTCTGCCAAATATTTTGCAGTTAAGGGATAATATATACAAAGCAATTCCAACCTTATATGAAGGACGGATTACCATGCTTAAGAAAACCGGTGCGCCGGATTCTATCGTAAAGGACTTTTCAAAGAAAAGTAAGAAAGTCCATTTGAATTTCATTGATCGTGAAGTAGATTATAAGATTCCAGAAGGATGGGTATTTCCTCTACTTGCTGCTTTTAGGGAGTTACTTGAAGAGCATAATGGAACTGTTCGGTTTAAAGTAAATCCTTCTGAATTTTTACAGCAACATATAAAAGAGATTGGAGTAGTATTTACAAATATTCTCAAGGAAAATCCTGATCCACAGGTCATTGGAAAAACTCCAAGTATATGGATAAACCTTGCGTATAAAATTCGTACCCTTGCAGAATAGACTGTTGATTGTCGCTAAACCCTATTTCAACTTGGAGTCGGCAAGCGGAAAGGATTGCGGGTATGAGGTGGTATGGAGTAGCCAGTGGGAGCCGGGTGCCGTGACCCAGCATGCGTCGGAAATCTATGTTCGACAATTCGGCGAAAAGGGACACTCCTGTGACGATATCCAGAAAGTCGTATCCGATCGTTTTGACGAGATTGCCGACCATGATCTTTTGGTCGGTGGGTTTCCATGTCAGGATTACTCCGTCGCTCGGACACTGAGTCATTCGGAAGGACTCAAAGGAAAGAAGGGTGTCTTGTGGTGGTCAATTTATAATATATTGGAAAAAAAAGGAAAAAAAGCGCCGAGGTTCATCATGCTGGAAAATGTGGATCGTCTGTTGAAATCGCCTGCCTCGCGGAGAGGGAGGGATTTCGCGGTCATGTTGGCTTCCCTTGCTGATTTGGGGTATGTCGTCGAATGGCGCGTTATCAATGCTGCGGAGTACGGGTTTCCTCAGAGGAGGCGCAGAGTCTTCATTCTCGGGTATAAGAGAAATACGGGAATCAATCGGATGATGAGGAAATCGGTGAAGACGGAATGGATGACGAAGGATGGCGTTATCGCGAAAGCATTCCCAGTGGAAAAGGATGCGTTTGTCGCCACTGAATTCAAGATAGAGGGAGATCTTGCCGAGGTCACGAAAACATTTTCCTCGGATCAGCCAGCGAAAAGTCCGTTCGAGAATTCCGGAATCATGATAGATAGGAAAGTCTACACGATGAAGGTGTTCCCGAAATCGTCGCGTAAGCCGGTCGTACTGGGCGATGTCATCGAGACCGATGAGAAGAAAGTGCCTGATGCGTATTTCATCGGAAATGATGAATTGAAGGCGTGGGAATATCTGAAGGGAGGGAAGAAAGAGCCGAGGAAGACAAAAACAGGCCATACATACCACTATTCCGAGGGCCCGATGGTTTTTCCCGATTCGCTGGATAGACCATCCCGCACTATCGTAACCGGTGAGGGCGGTCGTTCCGCTTCACGGTTTAAACATGTTATCAGGACGAAGTCCGGACGGTTACGACGTCTTATGCCGATCGAGCTTGAGCGGTTGAACATGTTTCCTGACAATCATACGAAATTCATGACTGAAGACCGGGAGACGCCAGAAATACGGCGTGCCTTCATAATGGGAAACGCGCTTGTTGTCGGTGTCATTAGGGAACTTGGGAAATCGTTGCGAAAATTCGCCGAAAAGGAATGAGTGTTGAATGTGTGTAACTGAAATTGATTGCAGTTCCATGAAACATGTAACGGGTAATAGCTAAAGACTATGAAAAACAAAAGCGACAAATTAGCAAAAGAGGCTTTTGTTTTGTACTTAGTTAAAGAAGGCTATTCTGATATTAAAATTGTGAAAGCGCCGGCAGATATAGTCGCGTTCAAAGATTCGGTAAAATATTATTTTGAGATAAAGAAAACTGCTGCGGAAAATGAATATTTCGGAGCAGCTACTTTGACCGAATGGAGAGCCGCATATTCTAATCCGGACACTTACTTCTTTGTAATATGCGTGGAAAAAGGACAGACTTTTGACTTTATATTGTATTCACCGGAAGAGTTCGAAAAATTTTCTACCATACCTCCATTCAAAATATTCTTTAATGTGCCCTTGAAAGGAAGTGACAAAGCATCATCCATAAGAAAGAATAAATCAGCGATTCGGTTATCAAAAGAAAAGCTAAATAAATTGGATGAAATTTACACAGTAATTAAGGATTAAGGAAAGTTAGATTGCCGAATAGCCGGTCAGATGTCTGACCTGAAATCTGAAAAACGATAGGGCTGCAAGGAAGAAGGGGAGTATATAAAGTCAGAAATAATTTTGAATTTCGAATTTCGAAAGGGGAGCGGGAACCCGCCTACACCAAGGCTACGGCGTGGCACAGCCCGCCTACACCAAGGCTACGGCGTGGCACAGCCCGCCTATGCCAAGGCTGCAGCGTGGCACAGCCCGCCTACGTTAAGAAAAGTGATACGTTGTCTGTGCGGAGATGAAGAACTGGCGGTAAACGAAGACGATAAATAGAAGAAGAGCTTATTTGAGCCATATTCTATAATTGGAGCGCAGAGTAGATTATAGTTTGCTAGCAGTAAGCATTATAGATTATGCTATAAATTTTGGGTTGCCTTACATTAGACGCTCGGGGATGCGTACGCGATATTTTCAAAAGTGCGGATCGAGGGTTTCATAGAGGTGAAAGATGGATTTGAATATGGCAAGAAGAACGGATTAAGGAATCGAATCAAGTCGAACCATGTTGATTTTCTGATTTGTGACCGAGTGACGACCGAACCGCTCTATGCGATTGAACTGGATGGTTCATCGCATAATCGCCTTGACCGACGGGAACGTGATGATTTTGTCAAAGAACTCTATCAGGCAGTTTGGCTTCCGTTTTATTCTCTTCTCAGGGTCTAATACCCCGCGGCTTGCCGCGGATATGTCTCACGAAGTGGGACTGGATCCCGGATCAAGTCCGGGATGACAAGTCGGGGGATACCTCGCGGCTTGCCACGAGGAGTTTCATTCGGGGTGGTATTACTGTTCACCAAACAAGGCGACACTCTCTTAATGACTTATATAAGCCTTAAAAGTGACTCTTGACTGTACTACGGGAATGCGATACCATAGAAACATAGGTTACTGATACATTCGATTCCTCTAGTCACATATGGTACGAACTGAGATAAAAAGTTACGTCGCACGACAGCTGTCCGAGCAGGCAAAAATCCTGCGTCTTTCGGCGTATGACGGAAATGGAACTGCGAATCTCAAAAGGTTCTTCTTCTACCGCATCGAAAAATTTGTCCGTGACTTCCTTTCTGCGCACAGCGAGCCTCGATGGATCATTATTCCCGGACTTCGCGGTGTCGGAAAAACGACCGTGCTCGCACAGATCTATTTTCAGTACGCACACATTTTTGGAAAGAACATCCTCTATATTTCGCTCGACGAAGTGACGAAGAAGCTGGGGAGCAATCTGTATGAAGTCCTGGACGCATATGAGGAGTTGCTGTCGGTGAGTTTTTCGCAACTTGAGGAAGACGTCTTGCTGCTTGTGGATGAGGTTCATTTTGATCCGGACTGGCAGTTCGCGCTGAAATCGCTCTTCGATACGTCCCGGCGAGTGTGTATCCTTTCGACCGGTTCTTCCGCGATTGCGCTCAATACGACCACCGATGTCGCCCGGCGTTCCCATACGGAAAAGATGTATCCGTTGAAGTTTACGGAGTATGTGATGCTGTCGGATTCGCTTGACCATGCGAAACAGTCGATATCGTTTCCACCGAAATTGGGGGAGACCATAGCCGCGGCGTTGTTTGGGAGTGCCTCTGCGGATGAAGCGTATGCACGGCTCCAGGCGGTACAAACGGAAGTTTCGGGATATTGGCAAAAGGCGGACAGGCAGTCCATTAGCCGCTATCTCAAGTTCTATTCGACGCCTTCGGTATTGCCCTATGCGGACGATACGGTGATATATGCGAATTTGAATTCCGTTATCGATCGGGTGATAGAAAAGGACATACCGACGATGAAATCGTTTACGCCGGATATACAGGCGAAGATTCCGGCGTTGCTCTTCGTTCTTGCCGGTTCGGATACGCAAAGCATACCGAGCATAGCGGGTGAACTGAAAGATATCGATGTGAAGACGCTCGCCGTGATTCTCAAGGTTCTGGAGGATGCGGAAGTCCTTCTGCGGGTGTATCCGTTCTCCGCCTCGGCGCCGAAGAAGGTGAGGCTTCCTTCCAAATATCTTTTTCTTGCCTCAAGTTTGCGCGCAGCGTTGCTTCATCTGATCGATTCGCGATCGATTGATATTCAGCATAAGGGGAAACTGCTTGAAGATGTCGTGGCGATGTATATATATCTGTATTTTCGGGAGTTGGCGGGTTGGACGATGAGCTATGATTCCGGAAAGAACGGCGCCGACTTTATCGTCGATGGGGCAGGACGGAGGATTGTCGTCGAGACGGGTTGGAACAAGCGAACCCATCAACAGGTGGTGAAAACGTTGGAAACCGTGAAAGGAACGTACGGACTTGTGGTAACCGATTCATGTACACTCGGAGTGAAAGACAATGTCCTCTTTGTCCCGTTTGAATTTTTCTTCTTGCTCTAAGATGTAATGCTATGGAAATAATTTATATTCTCATAAACGAGGCGATGCCGGGGTACGTGAAGATCGGTCGGACGACGAATCATCTCGAGCAGCGGATACGCGACCTGAGTGCGTCGACGAGCGTGCCGTTACCGTTCACATGCTTTTATGCGTGTACGGTGAAGGATTCGGCCTTCGTGGAACATCAGTTACACGATGCGTTCGATAACAACCGTGTCAATCCGCGACGCGAGTTTTTTGCGATTGATCCAGAGCGTGTTGTGGCAGCTCTGAAGCTGGCTGAAATTGAGAACATTACAACGGGGAGAGATATCGTCGAAACGAAGGAAGATCAAGAAGCTTTGGACGAGGCTCGGAAGCGTCGGTCAGTATTTAATTTTTCTATGGTCGGCATCCCGATTGGCTCTGAATTAGTTTTCAGTCGTGATGAAAACAAACGGGCAAAAGTTGTCGATAATCGGATGATTGAATTTGATGGTGTAGTGACCAGTCTTTCACATTCAGCACAAGAAATACTCGGGTATGAGTGCGGTGTCGCTGGAACTGATTATTGGATGTTTGACGATGAGACTTTAAGTGAACGAAGACGGAGAATGGAAGCGGAATAAATCGGTTATAAATATCAAAAATACAAAATACATATGAGTCAAAAAGAGGATTTTGCGAGGAGTCTGATAAAGGGGAAGATCGCGGAGACAGTGTTCGCGCAGATGTTGCGCGAGTGATAAAAGAAAATGATAACTATGCCAGAAACGTTTGGGAAAAGAGGAGAAATGAAATTTTTCGCAGGCTTTATAATGACAATGCTATTACTAATAATTTTTATTATGGCAATCCAGAGCTCCGTGCAACATTCAGTGAATCCTTCTGTATCAGACGCTTCTTCTCTGTTCGGTATAGGTACGGCTTGGGTCATGTTCTTTGCCATATTCATTATCGTTTTCTTGATTAGGGCACTGGCTTTGTGGTATTGGAAGATTGACAAGATAGTACGGCTTTTGGAGAAAATCGAGGAAAATACGCGCACGGTTGCGTCCGTCGTGCCGGGTTCCATGGTGTCGGCATTACCCGGTCAAGAACATCCGAAAAAGAAGGATGGGTTGTGGGCTGCGTTGAATAGGAAGATTTTTTAGGGAGAGGAGAGAATCGCTGTTCACGAGCTTACGGGTTGGGGGATGGGAATGTTGCCGTGTTCACGTGTTAACGAGTTAACGTGTTGGGAACTGGGTGGAAGAGTCTATTCTCTACTTAAAATCAATACCCCGCAGCTCTGCTGCGGATATGTCGCCGTGAAACGGGGACTGGATCCCAGGTCAAGCCTCGTCGTTCGTGAACGACTGTGGCAAGCCCGGGATGACAGGGTAGATTAGTGACGGATACCCCGTCAGCCCTGTTGCGGGGTAGTTATTTATGGCTTATATAAGGAATCATATATTTCATAACCGTGAAAAAGTAGAGTTATTTGCCTATTTTTCACGGTTATTTTGACAAAACAGTGAAAAATTACTATACTGGCAATATATGGCAAAAACACTCAGCGTATACGGGAAAATAGCTTATCTTCGTGAACGATACTTCCGTGCATCCGTCGGCAAGGAGGCGCTCCTTCGTATTCTCTCTGAATCCGAGGTGGCCGAGCAGGTATACAACTCCAATGCGATCGAAAACAGCGCCCTTTCACTCGAGGAAACCGAGAAAATTCTCCTTCAGATCGATCTGGATCGGTATATTTCCGAGCGGGAAATATTCGAGGCGAGGAATCTGGGACGGGTGGTTTCGTATATCGACACGCGTGCCAAGGAACAGGAACTGACCGTTCCGGTCATCTTGTCGCTACACAAGATACTGATATCGAATATACGGGATGATATCGCCGGACGGCTCCGGAAAGAAAATGAATTCGTACGTGTCGGAAGCCATATCGCGCCCAATCCTCAGGAAGTTCCGAGTCGGCTTGACGATATGCTGGTCCGATATCATTCCGAGAGTCACGTGAATATCATCGAGCGTATAGCTCGACTGCATCTTTCATTCGAATACACGCATCCGTTCTGCGATGGGAACGGGCGTATCGGTCGTGCTATCAACAACTATCTGCTTATCAGGGAAGGATTCGTTCCGATCAATATCAAGTTCATTGACCGAAAGAGTTATTATGAGGCGTTCCGGGAATTCGACCTGAACGGGACGACCGCCATCATGAAAGAAATCGTCGGGAAGGCATTGACGAACAGTTATCATCGCCGTTTGGCATATCTGGAGAACAAGGAAATCATCACGCTCGCTGACTTCGCGAAGCGTCATTCCCTTTCCCATTCGAACCTGATCAATAAGGCGCGTCGGCAGACGATCGAGGCGTTCTTGGAACAGGGCGTCTGGAAAATCGGTGACACGTTCATTTCGGATGGGAACAAACGGGGATAGCGGTCGGGTATAATCAATGAATACGTTCAATCCTATGGAAAAATCGACCATTTCGAAAAATTCGGAAAAAGATGCGTTGAGGATTCGGAATATCAAAAAGATGGGTCACGGCAAGGGCGGAATTACCGTCGAAATCGATTATTTCAGGACCTCGCAATGGTTCAAAGATGATGCCGGGAGGCCGTTTCATCCTCTCATCATCCTTTTTGTCCACAGGGAATCATATTTCATACTGGACGCGAACATATCCAAACCGAGCCCGGAGTTTCTTGACGATTTTTTCGATAGATTTCTTCAGATATTGGAAAAGAGTCCCGCAGGTATCGGAAAGATACTGGTCAAAAAACGGGATTTGTTCGATTCATTCGAAAAATCGGCGACTGATCTGAATATTGGAATCGAACTGATAAAGCGATTACCCTCGGTCGAATCCGTGAAAGGAAGCATGACGAAAGTATTCAATACCGAAACGGGACGGGAAAAACCGAAGCAGAAGAATACCGCGAAGAAGAAGGCTTTTCGGAACGTGTATCAGTTCAAGATTCTCCTGGCGGGATCGAAGCCTCCCATCTGGCGAAGAATCCTGGTTCCTGAGAAGTATTCCTTTTGGGATCTGCATGTCGCGATTCAGGACGCGATGGGTTGGATGGATTGTCATCTGCATGAATTCCAAACGATCAGAAAGAATCATGGGGATGAACGGACTATCGGGATTCCGAATCCGGACAACGATGACGACGACATCGAACCGGGTTGGAATGAGATGATTTCTGACGTGTTTCCCGAAGAAATAAAGATGCGATACGTGTATGATTTCGGCGACTATTGGGTGCATTCGGTTGCCTTGGAAAAGATCCTTCCGAAGGAAGTGGGCGTGGAATATCCGATCTGCACCGCCGGGAGAATGGCATGCCCTTTCGAAGACAGCGGCGCGCTCTGGGGATATTACGATATGCTGGAAATATTGAAACATCCGAAACATCCGGAGTATAAGGATACCGTCGAATGGATCGGGGATGATCAGTACGACCCCGAGGAGTTTGATCTTAAGGAAGTTTCCTTCAGCGATCCGAAACAAAGGTTGGAAGAGCTTTTCGGATCGGGATATGGTTCCTGACAATGCCATGATCCGAACACGGGAGGGTGTCGAATGGGATGGGCGTTTTTCGGTGCGTCCGAAAACCAGACCTCACCGGTCGCGATAATCCGCCATTCTTTTTTTGGGAGAGAAGGTGACGGATGCGGAACAACAAAAAAAACGTTCGAAAACGGACAATCGTCATCTCGCGTGACTGTTGTCGTTCGATGTCGTTCGTTACCTGCCTACAGCAGGTCCTCGCGACCGCGGTCCTTCAGCTCCGCGATGAGAGTCTTGATGTCGGCGGCACGGTCGCGCCGCGTGACGAGGAGCGCGTCGTCGGTATCCACGATGACGAGGTCGTCCACGCCGAAGACCGCGATGGTGCGCTTGTCGCCGCCGTAGACGAGATTGCCGGAGCTTTCGAGCTCGACGGTGTTGCCCAGTCCGAAACTGTCTTTCCCGTTGCGATGCTTGAGAAAGTCGAAGAGCGAACCCCAGGTGCCGATGTCGCTCCACTGAATGGGCGACGGGATGACGATGCGGGACGTTACGGGGAGTTTCTCCACGACGATCGGTTCGATGGCCTCGTTCTCGGCTTTCGCATACGCTGTTTCGATCGGGGCGCCGCCTCGGATCTCTTTCAGGATATCCGAAAGCGCGGGCGAGTGTTCGGCGATCCAGTTGAGCATGCTGTCCGCCGAGAAGACGAAGTAGCCGGCATTCCAGAGGTACTGCCAGTCGGCAAGATATTTCTCGGCCATTTTGCGGTCGGGTTTTTCCTTGAAGGAGTCGACGAAGAAGATGCGCTCCGACCCTTCGCCGCCGAATTCCTCGCCCATGCGGATATAGCCGAGCCCGGTATCGGCGACCGTCGGGTTGATGCCGATGACCGCGAGCTTATCGGTATTTTCCGCGATCGTCTCCATGGCCAGACGGAGCGACGAGACGAACGCCTCGCCGTTCTCGATGGCGTGGTCGGACGCGATGGTCGCGATGGTCGCGCCGGGAAGCCGGGTCGACAGGAGCGCCGCGATGAGGCCGATCGCCGGTCCCGTACCCCGTTGTGACGGCTCGAGGAGGAGCCGGTCTTCGGTGATGTCCGGAAGCAGTCCGAGTATGCGGTCGCGGTATTTCATGCCGCTCGAAACGAAGATCCGATCGGCGGGAACGACTTGTTTGGCACGGTCATAGGTTTCCTCGAGCAACGTCTTGTCCGAGACGAACGATTGGAACTGCTTGGGAGTATTTTTGCGTGACAGCGGCCACAGACGGGTTCCGGAACCTCCGGCCATGATGACAATGGCGAAATTTCCATTCGGCGTTTCCATAATGTTGGTGACGTTACGATCCGACGGATACAGCATACGCCGAAAGGACCGTTTTCTCAAGGCAATACGGAAGAAGAAATGAAAAGCGATTCAATGAAAATATGAGATGGAAGCGGGAGAGATGCGATACGATGTAAAGCGGGAAGCGAAAAAATATACAGCACGGGAACTCCGTTTTCGGACAGACGCGTTTCGTGGTAGAATATCTAGGCTTATGATTGATTTCGGTATCTTCCTCCTGAAGTGATATGAAACTTCCTTCGTTTCGGGATATATTTTCCGGTGATATCGGGAACCGTCCGCGTCGCCGGATCGCTTTTACGGTGATCTTGTGTCTTGCGGTTGTGGCCGCGGGTGGCGTGTTCGCGATGTATCGGACTTTTCGGCCCGCCGTGTCCGGACCGACGGAAGCCGCGCCCATCGTCGTGAAAACGGAAACGAATCCGAGTCTCGACGCCACGCCGGTCGTGGAAACGGTGCCGCAGATACCCGAATCAGTCGCGCCATACAAGAGCGAGAATTTTCGCGTAGGCGATATCGCGATCGGCGGGGATATGGTGTTGTCCGCATCCGATACGAATCCGGCACCCCTCGCGATTGCGGCGGTACACGGTGAAGCGTTCACCGCTTCCGGCAAAGGCGGTTCGAAACTGGTCATCACGTGGGAAACGAACAAGCCGGCCAGGTCGGACATCTCATACGGTAAGGGTGTCGGTCAGGCGGAGGCAGTCATCAGCGAGACCGAATTCGGAACGAGTCACAGCGTCATTATCCCCGACGTGGCACCGGCATCGACGTATGTGTATGTGATAGCCGCGCGTGACAAATGGGGTGATTCGGCGACGTCGGATCCGTACGCGGTGTATACCGGGGCGAAGGCCGTCTCGTTGTTCGAGCTTTTGGCCGGCGCGGTCGGAGACGTATTCGGATGGGCGGTGAAGAAATAAAAAAAATACGGATTTCGAAAGAAATAACCGATTCGCAACTGAAAACGGGAAAGAAAGAAAATCAGGTCCCAGTCTTGGTTTCGGTTTTGTTTTCAAAACAGAAACCATTTGAAAACTATAAAACCGACGGTTCTCATTTTCCGTTTTTCATGCTATATTTATACGAGTAATCCATCCCGGTTTTGGGATGGTTATGGCATCCGACATGACGAAGTATGTAACACAAAAGATCGGGAAAAAGTTCATAATCTTCCTCGTCGCGATCATAGGCGCGGGGATGCTTATGGGGTGGCAGGGTATCCTGCGACCAGTTTTTGCGCAGTCGCTCGACCAGATTGGCGTCTCTTTGTCCGTGTTCGACGCCAAGAATGAGACCGTGAACGGGACCTTCCAGATGCGCTTCGCCATATACGATACCGACCGGACCGATCCGAACGCCAAAGATACCGCCGGCAAGCTTTGGGAAGAGACCAAACAAATCGATGTCGTAGGCGGTATCATCCGTACCTCGCTCGGTGATACGGCCGCGCTTCCTCCCGACCTCTTCTCCGACTCCTCCAAGGACTACTACCTCGGTATCAGGATCGGGACCGATTCCGAGATGGTCCCACGAAAGAAGATCACGTCGGTCCCTTCGGCGAGCAACGCGCTCGGTGCCTTGAGTGCGATCGATGCCAAGACTCTTGCCGGCAAGGTGGTCGGTACCGGTGCGGGGAACATCCCGCTTCTTGGCAGTAGCGGAAAGTTCGCCCTCAACCTGCTTCCCACCGGAACCGGTACCAATCAGCTCGTATTGGGCAATGACGGCCGACTCCATAGCCAGAACACCGATACGGGTACCGATCAGAACACGTTCACCCTCGGTTCCGGTACGTCACTCGGCGCCACGAACTTCGACCTCTCCGTTTCGAACGCTTCCGTCAAGCCGACCCTGCGATACGATTCCACGACCGGAACATGGCAGCTCTCCAATGACGGATCGACATTTAACCAGATCCTCACCGGTTCGATCGCCAACGCCGCGGCCGACGGCTCCACCAAGGGAGTCGCCT
>JBAXOD010000007.1:0-58800 GCA_037133435.1 Candidatus Moraniibacteriota bacterium
GAGTGGCGTCTGGATAAGGAGAAGTGTTGGGAGCAGACCAATACTGACGCGGAGACCCGACTTCGCGAAATGGAATGTTTCGTTCAAAAGATGACGAAGCAGGACTGTGAATCGGAATTCTACCAAAAGGATATCGTACCGCTTCGCCATCTTATTGCCAAATCACCGTATGATGCCGCAGACGGCATCAGTCGTTCCCTGATCACGGACAGGTATCGTGAATCGATGAAGGCTCGACGAGCTTCTTCGAGTAGTGAGGAACGCGTTCGCGACGGATACCGTAAAAGAGCAGGGACTGGATTTCGGAGCGGTGTACGTTGAACTCCTTGATATCGGGGATGAGATCGTGCATGCATGTGAAGGAATCCGCGGGTGATGCCAAGCGGGAGGAGCGAGTCTGAGTATGACTCTTGCAACCCGTT
The DNA here is from genome assembly GCA_037133435.1 of Candidatus Moraniibacteriota bacterium. GTDB lineage: Bacteria > Patescibacteriota > Minisyncoccia > Moranbacterales > UBA1568 > JAAXTX01. Next base: position 423 of record JBAXOD010000007.1, read on the forward strand.
GTATTTTCATCAAAAGTTTCTGGGTGTTGACAGTTTCAAAATTTTACGCTTATATTTCTCCTAGTTGCTCTTGTTCGTTAAATCAAAAAATGGAGGTATCATGCTGGATCTGTTCGGTTATGTCATGGGAATAGCCATGCTGAGCTCACTTCTTACCGGCGTATTTACGTTGCTTGCGCTCGCATTCGCGGCGAGTATTCCTCTCGCCGTGATATTGTATTTCGTTTTTGACGTATCGTTTCTCGGACCGTATCTCATGTTTTCTGCCTGGCTGTATCTGGCGTTCATGCCGTTTACGGTGATCGTGTTGTATGCGCTGGATAACAAGAGGGCGTGGCTCGGGAGACAGCAGTCCTTTAAACGTCTTGATGAAAGTATGTTCTATCCTGATCCTCCTGAATCACTCGGGTTCACGAGAAAGAGTGAGAAAATCTTCGGGGTAATCTATTGGCCATGGACATGGCTCTTTTTACGGCAAAAAGAGACGGACCCATTACGTCTTCTGTTTGGGTGGAATTATTTTGCCAATAATTAGGTGAAGATGGAGTCATGATTGGGCGGATACTCTGTGTCCGCCTTTTTTTATTTGAATAATATGAAATATAGGTCGTTCTTTCATGTCGATGCAATGAACGATAACATACCCAAGAAATCGCAAGTCAGATCAAGGGGTATCGTATTTAGCGGTGCCATGAAAAATATGACCTCCTGGGTGATGATAGGAGGTCATGTTTGCTTTATATGCGCTCTTTTTAATATAGTGCTCGAAGTGTTGACAGAGTATGGAGGAGTGGAGTAAAATGTCATTGAAGTGCCAACAAGTGGGGAATTGTGGTGAATATATGTTCATCGGAGAATACTCGCACAGTATAGACCCGAAGCGGCGGCTCGCGCTGCCGTCGAAGTTCCGCGGGGAGCTCGGCAGCCGGGTGGTCGTCACACGGGGTTTGGACCGGTCACTCTTCGTGTATCCGATGAAGGTATGGGAGGCACTCGCCGAAAAGCTCGGCGCGATGCCGGTCGGTGAGGCGGGAACGCGGAGTTTCGTGCGGCTGCAGCTCGCGGGTGCGACGGACGTGGAGCTCGATGGTCAAGGTCGCGTGCTTATCCCGGATTATCTCAAGGAGTATGCCGGACTCGGGAAGAACGTCGTCGTGGTCGGTCTCTTCAATCGGTTGGAACTCTGGGATGAGACCGTGTGGAAAGAGTACAAGACCGAGGCGGAGAAGAACACGGGCGAGGTCGCGGAGGAACTCGGGAAACTCGGGGTCTACTAGTAACTGACAACTTACAACTGACAACTTACAACGTCGATACTGTTTCGGTTGTGAGTGGTGAGTTGTCGGTTGTGGGTTGAGGATATGACGAAACACATTCCCGTATTGTTGGACGAGGCGATAGCGGCGTTGGACCTTCAAAAGGGCGGCATGGCGGTGGACGCGACACTTGGAGGCGGCGGGCACACGAGAGCGATACTCTCGCGCGTGCTCCCCGGTGGGAGGGTAATCGCGTTCGACGCCGATGAGAGGGCGATCGGGCGTTTCCGGGAATTCGTGGAGGCGGATGCCGGACTCCGGGAAGCGATGAGGAAGGGCTCGCTTACCGTGGTTCGGGAGAATTTTTCCCGGATCGCGGAAACGCTCCGATCTCTCGGGATCGTCGAAACGGATGCGATTCTCGCGGACTTCGGGTTTTCTTCGGACCAGATGGATGATCCGGAGCGCGGGTTTTCCTTTCGTACGGACGGACCGCTCGATATGCGTCTCGACGCGCGGACGGAAACGACCGCTGCGGACGTCGTGAACGGACGGGATGCCGAGAGCCTCGCGAGACTGTTCCGGGAGTACGGGGACGAGCCGAAAGCGTGGAAGATCGCGCAAGCGATCGTCGCACGGCGTACGGAGAGACCGTTCGAACGGACGACGGAACTCGCAGAGACCGTTTCCGGATGTTACTCGGATGTCGAAAGGCGGAAGATGGGCATTCATCCCGCGACGAAGGTGTTTCAGGCGGTTCGGATCGAAGTGAACGGGGAATTGTCGGCTATCAAGACATTTCTGCGGGAGGGACTTTCGATCCTGCGCACGGGCGGGCGGATGGCGGTCATCACGTTCCACTCCGGCGAAGACGCGCTCGTGAAGCATACGTTCGCGGAGATGGCGAAGGGATGCGTGTGTCCGCCGGAATTTCCGAAATGTGTCTGCGGGCGGGTGCCCTTGGTGAAGACACTCACACCGAAATTCATCGTTCCGGGAGAAAAGGAGATCGCGCAAAATCCGCGGGCACGCAGCGCGAAACTCCGGACGGTGGAGAAGATCTGAAACAGAAGTCTATAAAGTCCATCAGGTCGAAAGTCTATAAAGTCGGAAGTCGAAATCGGGAAAAGTCGGGAACAAAAAGGCGTGAAAATGGTCGGGTCGGTCAAAAAAACAAAAACAAAAACAAACGAGAATCAATCATATGAAAAAGGACTATTGCGTCATTGCGAGAACGGGCATGAAGAGGAAGACGCTTTCGTTTTCCGGTGCCGTGCATCCGGCGGCTCTGGTTGCCATGTTCGCGTTGTTTCTTTCGGGTATCGGATACGTGTACGCACTGAACTGCGGGGCGATCCAAGGATACAAGGAGCGTGAGCTTGAAACGAATATCGCGGAATTGCGAAAGGAGAGCAAAAAACTGCAGTTGACGTTGGCGGAACAGCAGTCGCTTTCGCGTATCGAGGCGTCCGCGAAGGAGAGCCGGATGGAGCAGGCCGAAAACGTGAAGGTCATCGAGGGGCGAAGCGCGCTCGCGGTGCTCCGCTAGTGATTTAAGTGACGCGGGGACGGTGTCAAACAATTATCGATGCGCGTATGACGGGAAGGAGACCGATCCGAGTTTCCGGAAAGGCAAGGGGAGGAATGTTCCCGAAGCCCTCCTCCGGGAGAGCGGGGATACTCCTTATTTTTTCGTTCCTGTTCGGAGGGATCGTGTTCCTGCGTCTCTATATGCTTCAGGTGCTCGGGGAAGAAGGGTATAAGCGATTGGCGGACAATCAGCATCAGGTATCGTCCGACATCGCTCCCGATCGCGGGGAAGTCTATTTTCGGGAAGGAGACGCGACTTATCCTGCGGCCGTGAACCGCGAATATCCGATGCTGTATCTGTCCCCGCGGGAAATCACGGATGTCGCCGCGGTCGCCAGTGCGGTCTCGTCCGCCGTCTCGGTCCCGGTCGAGGAAATACGGTCGAAATGCGCGGACCGAAACGATCCGTTCGAGATCATCAAGAAGAAACTCTCCGATGACGAGGTGGGGCGTATCAAGAGTCTCACGCTTCCGGGTATTCATCTGCTTCCGGAGAAATACCGGTTCTATCCGGGCAGTGGGCTGGCCGCGCAGGTGATCGGGTTCGTCAGTACCGACGATCAGACGAGAGCGGAGAAAGGGAAATACGGTATCGAGGCATCGCTCGACGAGGAGCTTCGCGGGAAACCGGGGCACGTGATCCAGTCGCGTGACGCGGCGGGGCGTTGGATCTCGACCGAGGACCGGGAGGTGGTTCCCGCCGTGCCCGGAGCGGACGTCGTTTTGACGATCGACCAGGTCATCCAGAACGAGACGGAGCGTATCCTGTCGCAAGCGATGGAGAAGCACCAGGCGACCGGCGGTTCGGTCATCGTCATGGAGCCGTCGACCGGCAAGATACTCGCCATGGCATCATCGCCGTCGTTCGATTCGAACGCGTATGCGAGCGTGGACGATTATTCCCGCTTCATGAATCCGACGGTGAGCCAGTCATACGAACCGGGATCGGTGATGAAACCGTTGACGATGGCGGTCGGTATCGAGGAGGGCAAGGTCAATCCGGATACGGAATACGTCGATACCGGATCCGTGACCCTGTCGGGATATACCATCCATAATGCCGAAGACAAGGTGTACGGGAAGAGTACCATGACCAAGGTGCTCGACAACTCGATCAATACGGGCGTCATCTTCGTCGAGAAGCTCGTCGGCAACGAACGTTTCAGGAAATACATGGAAGACTTCGGGTTCGGCGAGCGGAGCGGAATCGAATTGCCGGCGGAACTGCCGGGAAGCATCGGAAACCTTTCCGACACACGTCAGGATCTCGAGTTTTATACCGCGTCGTTCGGACAGGGCGTGACGACGACCCCTTTGCAGATGGTCACCGCGTACGCGGCGCTCGCCAACGGCGGTACGTTGATGCGTCCGCAGATCATCGACCGGTACATACGCGATGATGGGACGGAAGAAGAAACCCTTCCATCGAAGGTTCGTCAGGTCGTGAGTCCGGATACCGCGCGTCAGATCGGGGACATGCTTGAGAGTGTCGTCTTGATCGGTCATGGGAAACAGGCGAACGTGCCGGGATATCGGGTCGGCGGCAAGACGGGTACGGCACAGGTCGCGAAGGCTGGCGGCGGCGGGTATGAGGAAGGATTGTCTATCGGTACCTTCGTCGGGTATGCCCCGCTTGATAATCCGAAGTTCGTCGTCTTGGCGAAGATAGACAATCCAAAAGACGTCGTATGGGCGGAATCGAGCGCGGCACCGATGTTCGGGGATGTCATGAAATTCCTTCTTTCCTACGCGAAGATCGAACCGACGAAGCCGATTCCAGAGAAGAAATAGAACAGATAACAGATAACAGGAACAGAGAACAGGGAGCCCGCCTTTGCTAAGGCTTCGGCGATGCGAAGCAGGAAACAGTTAACGTGTTCACGTGTTAACGAGTTGGAAACAAGGAACAAATGACTCGCAACTCAAAATTCACAACGGGAACGGGTCAAAAGTCGAGGAGAAACATATTTGCGAGATCCCTTTACGCGGACCTGCTCGCAAGGATGAACGGGCAACCGATAACACACAAATGTCGAACGAGTCGAAAGTCATGTAGAACAAATATTGCGATAAAAATACCTTATTAAAGCCATACATAGTTTGATAGTCTGAAAGTTCTTGTCACTTGTGGGTGACGTTACCAGGAAAACGGGATATACTGTCTGAATGCATATGAATCAAATTCAGGAAAAAAACGCGATGCGACGAGGAGCTGAGGGGTTGCTCGGGTTTATGGCGGCAGCGGTCATCCGGAAATACGATCCGCTCATCGTCGGTGTGACGGGCTCGGTCGGGAAGAGTTCTGCTAAGGAAGCCGCTGCGCTCGTTTTGGCCGTCGGGAAGCGGGTGCGGAAAAGTCGCGGGAATTTCAATAATGAGATCGGCGTGCCGCTCACGGTGCTTGGTGTCGGATCCGGCGGAAACGCGTTTTCCCGCATGCTTTCGGCGCTGTGGAACTTTTTCCGTCTTATGGCGTTTCCGATACGGTATCCGGAAACGCTCGTGCTCGAGATGGGCATCGACCGTCCGGGCGACATGGCCGTCTTGTTGCGGTTTGCTCCGGTGAAGATCGGCATTTTGACGACGATCGGCAACAGCCACATCGAACATTTCGGGTCCGTCGGTGCTATCGCCAAGGAAAAAGGCAAGATGATCACAAGTCTGCCCGCGGACGGATATGCCATACTCAACGCGGACGATCCGCGCGTCGCGAAACTCGTGGGAAAAACGAAAGCGACGCCGATCACGTACGGATTCGCTCCAGAGGCGGCGGTGCGTGCGGATAATGTCACGCTCCTGGAGACGGAGAGCGGCATCGGATGCAGCTTCAAGCTCAATTATCAGGGAAAAACGATTCCGGTCAGACTGCCGAACGTGATCGCGCGGCATCATATCTCGGACGCGCTCGCGGGGGCCGCGGCCGGCATCGCGACCGGTATGAATCTCGTGGAAATCGCCGGCGCGCTCGCGGGCTTCACTCCGCTTCCCGGACGGCTACGGTTCATCCATGGTCGTGACGGCATCGGGCTGCTCGACGATACCTACAACGCTTCCCCGGCATCGCTCCGCGCGGCGATAGGCACGCTCGCCGAGGTGCCTGCGCGGAGGAAGGTCGTCATGCTCGGCGATATGCTCGAGCTTGGAATCGATTCGGAAGAAGACCACCGGGGTTTTGCGGAGGATATCCGCCAGGCGAAAGTGGAACTCGCGATTTTGGTCGGGCAACGAATGCGACTCTTGGGCGAGGAACTTATCGCGGGCGGCATGTCGCGCGGACAGGTATTCCTGTTTCCGGATCCTGATTCGGCCTCACTCGCCGCGCCGGACCTCGTCAGGGAAGGAGACTTCGTTCTCGTAAAGGGATCGCAGGGATTGCGCATGGAAAAGGTTTCCGAGTCGCTCTTGTCCGACCCGACCGAGGCGTCGACACTCTTATGCCGACAGTCGCGTTCCTGGCGCGCCACTCCGTTTGCTCCGCCATCGGAGTGGACTGAATCGGAATGAAACGTTCGTTGACACTCCATGCGTCCGACGAGTATACTGGTAAACGGTTGGAGATAATTCAGACGGTTCGGTTAATACGGTTTAATACGGCAAGAGTATGACGGAAACGAATAGGGATCAGGAGTTCATCGAGTTCGTGGTAAAGGCGCTCGTGGATCATCCGGAAGAGGTGAAAGTGTCGCGAAAGGTGGACGAGATGGGAGTGCTTATCACGCTCGACGTGCATCCCGAGGATATGGGTATGGTGATCGGTCGGGAGGGTATGACGGCGAAGTCGCTTCGTACGTTGCTGCGTGTGATCGGTGCGAAGAACAACGCGCGCGTGAATCTCAAGATCAACGAGCCGGAAGGTTCGACCCGCGGACATCGTCGCGAGGAAGAAGCGACGGCCGCAGTCGAGGCGCCGGTCGCGGAGACCGTCACGGAAGCCGCGCCGGTCCGTGAGGAGCCGAAGCGCGAGGAACCGAAGTCCGAGACGAAGCGCACGCTTGACGACGTGATGAACGATATCAGACTGTAGTCGGGTCGGTATCAACAGATCGAACCGGAAGAAAATCGGCCCTTGTTACGGGGCCGGTTTTCCGTTTTGGAGGGCGGTCATGGTATCATATCCGCATTGAACAGCGAGCGAGTCGAGATCCGTAGCAAAGAAGAACATGCGACCAATCAACGTATCGGCTCGATCATGGATCGGAATCGCAAGCGCGATGGCTGTCTGTGCCGTTATCGGTTTGTTTTTGTATGCGCGCCTCCCACATGATCAGGGAAACGTTTTTCAGGCGCACGTGGAGCCCGATACCGTGAACGTGGAGCCGCGGACGGAAGCGACTCAAGGCGATGTCCGAATCCTCTTCGGCGGGGATATGATGTTCGATCGGTGGATACGCGAGAAAGCGATGAAGCGTGGGAATAATTTCGTGTTCGACGGAGTTCGTGACGAGATTCACGCGCACGATTTGACCGTTGCGAACCTCGAAGGCCCGATAACGGACAACCCGTCGAAAAGCGTGGGCTCGGCATTCGGGTCGCACGACAATTATCTCTTCACGTTCGATCCGAGCTGGGCCAAGACGCTTGCCGACGAGGGGATCGGCCCCGTCGATCTCGGGAACAACCATATCTTCAATCAGGGCGACGACGGGCTTGTGCAAACGAAACGCTTTCTCGATGACGTCGGCGTCGCGTCTTTCGGCGATCCGTCGGACGGGAACCGTATCGCGCGAAGGACGGTGAACGGGATACGGATCGCGTTCGTGGGATACGACCAGTTCATCCCGGACGGGCAGGAGCGGGCGCTCGCCGATATAAAATCGGCCCGTGAGTCCGAGGATGTCGTGATCGTATACGCGCACTGGGGTTCGGAATACCTGCCGGTGCGCGACGACGTGCGACAACTCGCGCATGCGTTCGTCGATGCAGGATGTGATGCGGTCATCGGATCGCATCCGCATGTCGTACAGGAGAAGGAAACATATGCCGGCAAGACGATATACTACTCTCTCGGCAATTTCGTCTTCGACCAGTATTTCCGTGATGATACGAGACGAGGCCTCCTGGTTTCCATGACGATCGACGGGAAGACGAAACAGCTTTCCTTTCGCGATTTCCCAGTCGTGCTGCGAACTGATGGGAGCACAAGCGTCGTGAACGCTTCGGATAAACGACCGTAACCATGAAGGTAGATTCGTCTATAAAGTCCGAATGACCTGCTCTGAACACATAATTATGTGTCGTTTTGGAAAACAAAAGGTGTCGCGAAGCGTATTACTGAGAGTTAACCGTAACGAAATATTATGGAAGAGAAACACTACAAGGTAGGGGACACGGTACCCGCGGCCGGGCGCTATCAGTGCGTGGTATGCGGGTTCATCGTGGAGTATAATCAGCATCTTATCGATCGTGGCGTCTTGTTCGCCGCATGCTCGGTCTGTCATGCCGGGACCGAAGGGGGTCCGAAAGGAGCGGATGAGGATATGTGGAAGGCGATTTGAACCTGAAAAAAAGCGCCGCTCCGGCCACAAGTCGGAGCGGATTTTTTTATCCGGGAAGCGTAGCGATGAGTCGATTGAGCCTGACGCGGGAATAGGACCGATGTGCTACAATGGAAGGAAGAGGACCTGGGCGTTTCACGCCTTGAAGAGTTCCGATGATCTATTTTCCACCTATGTCGCTTATCGTCGTCAAGGACCTGTGCAAGACGTATCAGACCGATGAAGTGAAAACGACCGCCTTGCAGGGGGTCTCGTTTGAGATGGAAAAAGGCGAATTCTTGGCGATCATGGGACCGTCCGGTTCCGGGAAATCCACGCTCATGCATATTCTGGGACTGCTGGAGCGGCCGAGTTGCGGAACGTATCTGCTCGATGGTCGCGATGTCGCGAAGCTCTCCGACAACGAGTTGGCACGGTTGCGCAACAAGCGGATCGGCTTCGTGTTTCAGGCATTCAACCTGCTGCCCAAGACGACGGTCGCGGAGAATGTCGAGCTGCCGCTCCTGTATGATAATGATCCGATGGAACACAATGAGAAACGGATCGCGGACGCGCTTGCGGCGGTGGATATGACGCATCGGGCCAAACACTATTCGAACCAGCTTTCCGGCGGGGAAAAGCAACGTGTAGCGATCGCGCGCGCGCTCGTCAACGATCCGAACATCGTCTTCGCGGACGAGCCGACCGGAAACCTGGACTCCAAGGCCGGGCTGCAGGTGATGCGCATCCTACAGACGATGAATGATGCCGGTCGGACGATCATCCTTGTCACGCATGAGACATCTACCGCGGAACATGCCAAGCGGATCATCCGTGTGGTGGACGGAAAAATCGTTTCGGACGAGCCGGTACTTTCGCGAAAAATCGCCGGTGACGGTGAGAAGACGCTGAAGTAGTCACAAGTCCATACAGTTTATAAAGTCCGTAAAGTTCAAAAGTCACAAGGCCCGTAAGGTCTATAAAGCCCATAAAGCACATAAAGCTCAACAAGTATGTAAAAGCCAATAAGAGCCTATCCGTCAGGGTCTCCGTCACGAGCCGTACGATCATCGAGCGGAAAGGCGGGTAACCCGCGGAGCCCTATCGGGATAAGGCGACAAGGGGTACGCGCGTGTACGCCGAAGATCATAGGTGCAGTAGGTATGTTCCTAACGGATAGGCACTAGGTATCTATCTCAAATCTCACCACGATAATAAGCCAAAAAATCCGCTTGCCAGCTGAAATCCGAAAATTTCGGCTACCCGTCTGCAACGATTGCATAGCGATTCGGGCGGACAAATCATTCAAAAATCGTCAGGTTACGACAGCGGGATCCTCATCTCCTTCGGATACCCGTCCTCATTTTTCATGATTTTTCACCCAGATGGTGACCAACCTCTGGTTGGCGCTCAAAGGAAATTTTCGGATTTACAGCTCGACATGAGATTTGAGATAGATACTAAGGTCGAAAGCCGATAGAACAGTCGACAGCCCGTAGAATTCAAAGCACGTATTCCGGTTTCCGACTTTATAGCCTTTCGACTTTATAGACTTTCGACTTTTCGCGCATGAAATTCTCCGATCCCATAAAGATAGCGTACCGTTCGTTGGTCGCGGCGAAGCTGCGGTTCTTCTTGACGGTGCTCGGCATCGTGATCGGGGTGGCGTCGGTCATACTCGTGATGTCGATCGGCGCTTCCGCACAGGCGCTCATTTTCTCGCAGGTGGCCAAGACCGGTTCGAATCTGGTCGGTGTGCTGCCGGGCGCGTCGCAGGAAAACGGACCGCCGGCATCCGCGCTCGGTATCGTGACGACGACCTTGAAGAACGGGGACCTTGATGCCATGCGGGAAACGCGCAATGTTCCGAACCTGACCGCGACGAGCGGCTACGTGTCCGGATCGGCATCCATCGAGTCGCCGGCAGCGTCGCTTCAGACGAGTTATCAGGGGGTCTCCCCCGAGGTCATATCGGTGGAGAATATGGAAGTGGCGGAAGGAAGATTCTTTTTCCCTGAAGAGGAGAGTGACCTGTCCCGTGTCGTAGCGCTCGGGGCGACGCGTGCGAACGACTTGTTTCCGAACGGGCACGCGGTCGGGGAGTCGGTCGTCATCAAGAAGATCCCGTTCCGGGTGGTCGGAGTGCTCGCGTCGCGCGGGGGATCCACGTTCTCGAATCCGGACGATCTTGTCTACGTCCCGCTCGGCACCGCGCAGAAGCTCCTATTGGGTATTGACTTCCTCAACTTCATCCGGGCCAAAGTGGACGACCTGAAGAATATAGACAATACGAAGGCAGACATCGAGAAATTGCTGCGGAACCGTCATAAGATCGAGACGGGAGTGGAAAGTGATTTTTCCATCCGCAGTACCGACCAGGCGCTGCAGGTGCTCTCGAGCGTGACGGACGTACTCAAATATTTCCTGACGGCGATCGCGTCGATATCGCTCGCGGTCGGCGGAATCGGCATCATGAATTCCATGCTCATCGCGGTCAATCAGCGTATCCGCGAGGTCGGGTTGCGCAAGGCGGTCGGCGCGCAGCCGCATCATATCATGATCCAGTTCCTGATCGAGTCCGGCGCCGTGGCAGGATTCGGCGGATTCGTGGGGATACTCTTCGGCATCGGTATCGCGTTCATCGCGTCACTCATCATCCCGAAACTCGGCTATGAATGGCAGTTCATCGTGCCCGGCTCGTCGATCGCGATCGGTTTTTTCGTCTCATTCTTCATCGGCGTTCTGTTCGGGTTCTATCCGGCCTGGAAGGCCTCGAAAATCCCTCCGATAGAGGCTTTGCGGTACGAATGAAAACCGAATATTGGCGCATTCGTAGTATACTCGCAAGGGAAGCCCGTTTTTCATTAGGTTAACGAAATATGATATGGAAAAGGATCATAAGATCGTGAAAGTCGTTTCTTTGTCGGTATCGGTGGCGGCTCTCGCCGGGGCGATTTTTTTCTTCGGTCCCTCGTTCGGGAATTCGAAGACGACGGTGAACGCGCAGACGGCTACGCCGGCCGTCGCCGGGACGCAGACGACGAAAGAATCGACCGTCTCGACGACCGTTCCCGCGAAGAGCACAAGCGTTGCGCCGACGACTACGGTCACGACTCCCGTACCTACCGCGAGTCGGACGACGAAGACCTCATAAGTGAAAGCCTGTACGTTTATGGATAGGACGACCCATCGGATACGGAAACGATTGATCGTCTCGCTCGTCGCGACGTTCCTCTCGCTCGTCATGGTCGGTCCCTCGGTCCCGGTTCGGAACCCGGCAATCAGGAACACCGTTTCCGCGATATCCGCGATGAACGATGAGAGTCGGGAAGAAAAAGTGGATCCGGAGGAAGATCCCGGTCGCGAGGAATCCCGAAGCGTCGAGACGAACATCGCCGGAGCGGCGGGATGACAGGCGGCGGAAGAGGAATCATTTCAAGGAATGTGGTATCATATTATCGATGATGAATCATGACGATATGAAGCGAATGTGGAAAATCAGATCCGTAGTGGTTACGTTCGGTGTCGTCATGTTGATGTCGGCGCTGTTTTTCGTGGTGCGAAACGAGATACGGAAGGCATCGGCCGCGAATGTCGGTACCGGTCAGAACGCGACGACCGTACCAAAGACGACCGTGGCACCGAAGAAAGCCGCGGTGCCCCGCGCCTCGCGCCAGACGAGGTCATCGTGAACAGGAATATATTTCGACGGGCTTCAAAACGAAATCAGTAAGGATTCACCGGTATGGCGATAAAACGATCGACGGAAATCAGGCTCTTGACGATCGCATTCGTGATCGTGATGCTCGCATCGTCGTTGTTTTCAGTCCTTTTCATGGAGGAACGGAAGCGGGTCGCCTCGCAGAATTCCAAACTGAACGACCTGTTCGTTTGGTTGCAGGCGTCCGAACAGGCCAGACAGAAATATTATGACGGTCTCACGACGGAGCGCGAGAAGCTTCGTCAGCAGATGGCGGCTTCCAAGGCACAATACGACGATCTCATCGCCAAGCAACCCGACATGGTGAAATCCGGGCAGCAGCAGGTGACCAAGGTCTCGAACGTGGTCGTACCCGTACAAGTCCCGGTGACGACGACCGTGAAATCCGCCGCCTCATCTTCACGTTCGACGAAGACATCATAAGGTCGAAGCTATGCGAAACGCATCGGAACATCATATGACGCATATGGCGACGGCCATCGGACTCGGAATCGCGTCCGCGTTCGTTCTGGTTTCTTTCCCGGGTATCGGCGCATATGTGAATCGGGCGGTGGCGCAGACGGTACTCGGAGACGACAACGAGCGCGGTGACGATGGGAATCGGAGCGTGGCGAGCGCCGCGAGTTCCTCGACTGGTAGCGGTACCAAGACCGTGACGACCTATGTGACGAAATATGAAACGAAGCAGGTCTCGTCGACGGTGCTGGTCACTCCGCCGGAGTACCAGACCGATACCGACGGGGACGGACTCGTGGACGCGATCGATCCCGACCCGAAAGTCCGTCAACAGGAATATTTCACCGATACCGACGGGGATTCGGTCGCGAACGCGTTCGATCGTCATCACGGCGAGGACGACCTGACCTATTCGGAAGTCGATGCGGACGCGGACGGAAACGGGATTATCGACGCGTATGAGGTCCGTTGAGCGCGAGATACGCGGCGAGATCATGCGTACCGATATCTTCGTGAAGCTGTTATCCCCAAGCGGAAGCGAGGCCGACCTGAACCGCGACCTCGATGATGCGTTTTCGTGCTTTCGGGATATAGGGCGTCGGTTCAGCAGATTTCGAACGGAAAGCGAATTGTCGCGTTTGAACGAAACGACGGAGATCAAGGCGAGTCCGGAGATGACGACGTTGCTTGGTCAGTCGCTCGCTCTGTATCGCGAGACCGGAGGCATATTCGATCCGTCCATCCTCGAAATGCTCGAGGGGGAGGGGTATGTCGCGAGTTTCGGCGATGAATCGTTCGGGGTCCCCAGATCGGAAGTCCGTTCGACCGGAAACGTCGCATTCGATTCGCTGTCGGTCGATGCCGAGACGGGTATGGTTCGAAAACCGAAAGAATTGCGGATCGATCTCGGCGGCATCGCGAAAGGATTCGCCGTCGACCGGGCCGTGACGCTGCTTCGGGAACGCGGTTACGACGATTTTCTGCTTGATGCGGGCGGGGATATATTCGCATCCGGGGCGGATCTCGAGCGTGGATACGGACATTGGGTCGTCGATATCGCGAATCCGACCCAGCGCGAGTCGCCCGTGGCACTGCTCCTGTTGCGCGATGTCGCCGTGGCTACGTCGGGAACGGATCGCCGGCGGTGGACGGTCGGAGACGAGACGAGACATCACCTCATCGATCCGCGGACCGGAAAAAGCGCCGATACGGACATCCTTTCCGCGACGGTCATCGGGGAGTCGGTCGTCCGTGCGGAGGTATTCGCGAAGACGCTCTGCGTTCTGGGGCGTATCCCGGCGATCGCGTTCGCCGAAGAGCGGCGTATGGCGGCGTTCCTGGTGACGGAAGACGGTGAAACGGTGTATACTTCATTTATGAAACCGTATCTCTATGATGAAACGAAATGACGGTCGATTCCGGAAAATCCTCTTCGCCGTATCGTGTATCTTCGCGATGCCGTTTTTGACGTCTTTTGTCGCGTATGCCGCGGTACAGGATACCGATGCGGACGGTTTGACGGATACGGGCGAACTCACCATCTATCATACCGATCCGAAAAATCCGGATACCGACGGCGACGGCATATCTGACGGACAGGAAGTCTTGAACGGGACGAATCCGCTCGATGCCGCGGACCATATCCCGCTCGCGAAGGATTTCTCGAATCCGGGCATACTCGGAAGTCCTGACAAGTTCCCGTGGTATTTCGCGCGCGCGGCCGGCATACTCGCGTTCATCCTGCTGACCGCTTCGGCGGCCTTCGGGATCGTGATCAGCTCCCGCGCGTTTCTGAAGATCGTTCCCGGAGCGGATGCCTATGAGTTTCATCGTTCACTTTCCCTCGCCTCGCTCGTCGCGGTCGTGCTGCATTTCGGATCCTTTTTCTTCGAGGGGTTTCTCCATCTCACGCCGGTCGAGATACTGGTCCCGTTCGCGTTTTCCCGTTCCGGAATGACCTCGATCACGGGATACGATCTCAGAATCCCGTTCACGCTCGGCGTCATCGCATTCTATCTGATCGCAATCCTCGTGCTGACGGCTGAATTCCGGACCAAAATGCCGCCGAAGGCCTGGCGCGTCATCCACTACGTGAGCTTCGCGGCGTACCCACTCTTCCTTCTTCATGGGTTTTTGAGCGGCACCGATTCCAATCAGATCTGGATGCGGATCATTTACGACCTTTCCGTCGCGCTCATGACCGTCCTCATCGTCATTCGTATCTTCTCGCGTACGATCCTGCCCACGTTCCGTCGCGTACGCGATTCCATATCGAATCGAAACGCACCACCGGAACAAGGTCCCGTTTCCTGATACAACTCGGTCATGCGTCTCTTCGCGACATCATTCCTGCGCCCGGTCCTCTTCGCGATCCGGACCATTCGAACACATAAGGCCCGGACGGTGTTCGCGCTTCTTGGTGTCGTCATCGGCGTCTTTTCGGTCGTAGTGATCATGTCGCTTGGTGACGGGGTGCAACGATATATCGTCGACATGGTGCAGACGTTCGGATCGGACCTCATACAGATCGAGGTGAAAGTGCCCAATACCGGCAAGACCTCGACCGCGAATTCGGGCGGGATCGCCCAGGGAATCCAGATCACGACGCTCACGATCGCCGATGAGAAGAAGATCGACAAATTGCCGAACATACTCGCCTCGTATGCCGGTATCATCGGTCAGGAGCGCGCGACGTACGGCGCGGTCGGCAAACAGATCATGCTGTTCGGGGCTGGACCTGGCGAGATGTCGGTCGACACGAACGCGAAGCTCGAGACGGGCCGATTTTACGGTGCCGAGGAGGACGATAGTCTGGACCGGGTCGTCGTCTTGGGATACGGGGTCAAACAGACGTTCTTCGGGGACCGCGACGCGGTAGGGGAACAGATCACGATCCGGGGTGAACGGTACCGCGTGATCGGAGTGCTCGCGAAGCGCGGTTCGGCGGCGTTTCTCGACCTCGACGCGATGGCGTATGTCCCCGTGCAGACGCTCCAGAAGAAAGTGCTCGGCGTGGATCACGTGCAGATGATCTCCGTGCGCATGGCTGATCCGGCGCGCGAGACGGAGACCGTGGACCTCATCACGCGCGTCCTGCGCAAGGATCACGATATCACCGACCCGTCGCGTGACGATTTCGCGGTGACTTCCACGCGCGAGGCGCAGAAGACGCTCGGCGACGTCGTCGGGACGATCTCGATCCTGCTCGTGGCGCTCACGTCCATCTCGCTCGTGGTGGGCGGCGTCGGCATCATGAACGTGATGTACGTCTCGGTCGCGGAACGGACCGGGGAGATAGGGCTCCGCAAGGCGCTCGGCGCGACGTCGAGCAATATCCTTTCACAGTTTCTCGTGGAGGCGCTCATCATTACCGGTCTCGGCGGGCTGGTCGGTATCGTCTTCGGGGTCGGGTTCACGTGGCTCACCTCGCTCATCCTGAGTAACCTGGGATACGCGGTCGCGCTCGTGCTGACCCCGCAGTCGCTCTTGCTCGGGGCGGGATTCTCCGTCGCGGTCGGACTGCTCTTCGGCATCTCGCCCGCCGCCCGCGCGGCCAAACTTTCCCCGATGGAGGCGATCCGGAAGGAGTGATCGAATCATGATAGGTTCCATATGTCAAAAAAAGCGTTACATAGTAATGTGGTCGTCAAATCATGTTACGTTGTAATGGCGCGGGTGACTGGAAATGAAAACTGGTCGAAGTTGAAAAACGTCGAAAACTTTCCCTCAAAAGAGGCGTTTTTTCGTAATAGGTTATGGTAAAAGATGCTTTTTGTGACTGGAAATAATCTGTCCACATTGCTGGATGATTCGTAAGAATTGAAAAATGGTTTTATATTACACTTTTTTGCAATCATCGCGCAA
The DNA here is from genome assembly GCA_037133435.1 of Candidatus Moraniibacteriota bacterium. Classification (GTDB taxonomy): domain Bacteria; phylum Patescibacteriota; class Minisyncoccia; order Moranbacterales; family UBA1568; genus JAAXTX01. The sequence goes on from JBAXOD010000007.1 coordinate 16,784, forward strand.
GGAGGTTGGACGTGGTACGATACGTACGTAATCCATTCTGAATAACTATCATGTACGAGGAAATGCCGGCGCCGTCGGTGGCGGAAACGGAAGGGATCGGGGCAGAGTTTCTGAAACAGACCGATGTGATTCTTCATGAAGCGGTCGCGTCCGGTCGCATAGATGCCGATCGGGAACATGTTTTGCATGAGGAAGCGAAGCGACTTTCGGAATTGATCGGCCCGGACAATGATGTCACGGAGTGGGCGCATCGGTTCGCACAGGCGACTATGACCGAGAGCGGGCGCGTAGACGACGAACCGGAATAGGGATTTGCTTTTCATTGGGATAAAAAAGCAGGCGGCCTTGGTGGCTGCCTGTTTTTTGAGCGGTTGAGTTGAAAAATCACGTTTCTTCGGTCCGTACATTCCAAACTCCGGATGTCATGAGTCCGAAGCTCGAGAGTATGAATACCCATGAGAACACATACACGATATACGCCATGTCTTGATATTTCGAGATCATGAAAATCGACACGTCGGCCAATCCGTGATTTTGCCAGACGAATACGCTTACGATCCCTATGGTCGTTATCACGGCGTATGCCGTAGTGTAAATGAAGAACAGGATCGGTATCGTCCAGGCGAACAGCCCCGTTCCCCATCTCAGACATCCTTCATGGATTGTGGCATCGGAATCGCTGACACATGATCGGATCCGAATCAGGAACAGGATACCGACTAATGGATAAAATAGATGGATGAGACTGACCAGATTCATGACATGCGGCCATCTGCCTGAGACATGATAGTAAATGATGAAATACATCATTGCTTGAATCAGTATGCCGGCAGAAATTCGAAAGTTTGCGTCTTTTAATTGGCGATAGAATCCTTTGTCATCGAAATACATATCCATATCCCCTCCGTTTTGAGACAATTGAAATTATTAAGCCTGCTGAGCGATGCCAATCATAATGCAAAACGAAGGCATTCTTGTCAAATTCCACTGTCAAACCGCCTCGCGGCTTGATAGGAAAGGCATGACCTGATACGCTTACGACGTACCCGTAACGTACGAAAAGCGGATGTTGTTCAATCTCGGCATATTCCTGTGGTCGGTCGTCTTCTTTCTCGGGATGCAGTTCATTGCCGCCCGCGAGTTTTCGTCGTTTTGGGGTGGTTATGCGCTGTCGATCACGGTGCTTTCGCAGCTCTCGCTCATCTCGGCGCGCAAGATCACGAAGCGGCTGCGCAACAGTTTCCTGCCGCTCTTCCTGTCGTTTTCCATGCCTTCTCTCCTCCTCCTCGTTGATTCGCCCCGCGAGAAGACCGTCATCGCGATCATCGCGGCGGGAATGTACTATCTGGGGTTTCTCGCGCTTTACCGTATTCGGCACGCGCCGACGGATCGCACTGCCCGGGCATTTTTGTCGATATCCATGCTGTCGGCGCTGTTCTTCTTCTATTCCGCTGCGTTCGGATTCTATCTGAACTTCACGGTCCCGCTGTGGCTGCTCGTGCTCGTCTTCGGCATCGGTTCGTTCGGCGCGGCGTATCAGACATTGTTCGCGACGTTACCCGACGATCGCAAGCGTGTCGCGACATACTCGTTCGCCATCGCGTTCGGTACGGCGGAGATCGCGTGGCTCATATCATTCTGGCCGTTCGGGTATCTGACCGCGGGAGCGGCGATGTTGCTCTTTTTCTATATCCCGTGGGATATGTCCAACGCGCTCTTCCTCGGGGCACTGTCGCGCAAACGGACGGTGATGTATCTGCTCGTCACGATCATGCTGCTGACGCTACTCTTGTGGTCCGCACCGTGGCGGATACAGGTCTAGTATCTTTCGTCAGGTTTTCGGTATCGAGACCGGTTCCGGGCGATCCGATACGGTCGCGCGCGGTTTTTTCGGTGAATATTCCGAGGCTGGATTGTTTTGCCCGGATACGATAGAATGGAATGTACCCTAAGTATCTATCTCAAATCTCAACGCCTCTATAAGCCAAAAAATTCGCTTGCCGGCTGAAATCCGTAAATTTCGGCTGCAAACCATTCAAAAATCGTCAGGTTACGATAGTAGCCCACCTCATTTTTCATGGTTTTCGCGCGAAATTTTCGGATTTGCAGCACGACATGAGATTTGAGATAGATACTAAGAGCCTGTTTCCAATATGACTTATTTCGAAAAAGCCTTTGCGAGCGCGAAAAAGACGCTGATGGAGAACATCTTCGGCCGTTTTTCGCAGGACATCGGTATCGATCTCGGGACGGCGAACACACTCGTGTATGTCCGCGGTCGCGGGATCGTCATCAACGAGCCCTCCGTCGTGGCGGTGAATCAGCGAACGGGGCAGATCCTCGCCATCGGCAAGCATGCCAAGACCATGGTCGGCAAGACGCCGGGACACATCACCGTCACTCGTCCGCTCGTCAACGGCGTCGTGTCCGATTTCGACGTGACACAACAGATGCTCCGGTATTTCATCAACAAGGTGCATCAAGGGAATATGATGTTCCTTCGTCGGCCGCGCGTGCTTATCGGTATCCCGTCCGGCGTGACCGAGGTGGAGAAGCGCGCCGTGGTGGAGGCGACGCAGAACGCGGGAGCACGACAGGCGTTCCTGATCGACGAGCCGATGGCCGCCGCGATCGGCGCCCGACTGCCCGTGACCGAGGCGACCGGCAATATGGTCGTGGACATCGGCGGCGGGACGACCGAGATCGCCGTCATCTCGCTCGGCGGGGTGGTTCTCTCGCGGAGTCTTCGTGTCGCCGGCGACAAGATGAACCAGGACATCGTGCGATACTGTCGCGACGAGTTCAACCTGCTTATCGGCGAACGGACCGCGGAGAACGTGAAGATCGCGGTCGGAAGCGCGTATCCGCTCCGTGACCGGCTTACCATGCCGCTTCGCGGTCGCGACCTCGTCTCGGGACTTCCCAAGGAGGTCGTCGTGACGGACGAACATATCCGGGAGGCGCTGTCGCATTCGATCCGCGTCATCACCAATACGATCAAGACCATCGTCGAGGAGACACCGCCGGAACTCATTTCCGATATCATGGGGCAGGGAATCATCCTGGCGGGTGGCGGAAGCCTGATCCGCGGTATCGACAAATTGTTCGCGAATCAGACCGGCATCCCGGTCCGTCTCATGGAAGATCCGCTCACGGCGGTCGTGCGTGGCACGGGCATCGTGCTCGACGACATGGAGCGGCTCCAGGAAGTGCTCATCGATTCCGATCCGTCCGGCGCGCTGCGATAGATATGTCGGTCGGAACCATATCCGTTTTACAGAATCACGAATGAACATACGAAGCGTTCCACGATCGAGACTGTTCCGGGCGACGTTGTCGTGTACGATACTCGTCTTGTTCGCAGTGTGGGGACCGCAACCGGTGAGCGGATTTCTTCGGGCGGTATATCATACCGTTTTGCTCCCGTTCGAACGCGTATCGTCGAACGCCGGATATTTTTTCGGTGACACGTTCGGGTTCATATCGTCCATCGGGAACCTCAAGTCGGAAAACGAACGGCTGCACGACGAGAATCTTCGCTTGGCGGCGGAGAACGCGACGCTTTCCTCGCTTCGTACCGAAAACGATGAGCTCCGGAAATTCGCCGGACTCGAGACACGCGGGAAACAAGATCTCATAGCCGGCGAAGCGGTCGCGGCCGGTCAGGATCGCGGATTCGTACTCATCGACCGCGGAAGCGCACAGGGCGTATCGACGGGTATGCCGGTACTCTCCGCCTCGGGTGCGCTCGTGGGCACCGTGAACGAGACCTATCCGAGGAGCGCGCGGGTGATGCTGCTTACGAATTCGGAAAGCGCGGTCGGGGGAATCACGGCGTCGGATCCGGGAACCAAGGGTGTCATTCGGGGAGACCGCGGTCTGGGTATCGCGTATTCCATGGTATTGAGGGTCAATCCGCTGTCGGTCGGGGACAAGGTCGTGACATCGGGAGCCGGTTCAGGCATACCGTCGGGACTCTTCGTAGGGACCGTGTCGTCCGTCCAGGAAACGGAAGACCGACTTTTCCGAGAAGCGACCATCAAACCGGCCGAGGAGATCGGCGCCTTGCGTTTCTTGTTCGTCTTGAAGGGGAATACCGGCGTATGAATCCCTTCTTTTGGCGAACCGTGGCGGTGCTCGTTCTCGTGATTCTCGGGAGTTCGTTTCTGCCGATCGTTTTCGGATCGTCCACGGTGTCGCTTGCGACGCTGTTCTCGCTCTCGGTCGTCGCGACGCTTTCATATGGATTTTCCCGCGCGTTACCGGTCGCGATACTGTCTGGACTGCTCGCCGATTGCGCGACGCTTGGTCCCTTGGGGCTCTCCGCGGCGTTTTGCGTGGGACTCGTGTATGTGGCCAGCTTTTCTTCGCGCAGGATGGTGACCGATCACGGGTTTCTCCCGTTCATCGTTTCCGGCATCGTCGTCGGTTTATCGATCACGGTGTTCCGATTCTTTTCCTTCCTCGTATCCGGAGCAGGTTTCCCACATTCATTCGCGTCGTTCTCGTTCGGATCGGTCGGGACGTCGCTCCTTTCCGGAATCATCGTATTCCCCGTCGTTTTCGTCGCCTTCCGTCGGTTCGAGGTGTGGGCGTCCGCGTTCGACACTCAGTCAATCAACTGAAATCCATGTTCGGAAACATCACGAGACGGGAAACGGGCGAGATAGACGACGCGGTATTGACCGTGACGGAGAAAGACGCCGCGAAGATCGAATGGCCACTCAAGCGTCGGCTCGCACTTCGCTATTTTGCCGGTGCGGCCCTCCTTCTCGCGATCCTCTTCGGTAGGGCAGCGTACCTCTCCGTGTTCCAGGGTGAGAGATACAGGCAAATGGCGATACAGAACAGCGTACGTCAGATTCCGATCGCGGCGCCGCGCGGCATCGTTTATGACCGGTTCGGAGAACCGTTGGTCCGCAATACGCCGAGTATCGGTGCGGTGCTCGTCGCTTTCGACGCGCCGAAAGAAGTCGGAGCGCGCGAGGCACTGAAGGAACACATCATCGATGTCTTACATGCCGATCGCGAGACGGTCGAGACGGCGTTCCGGGTGTCCGACAACAACAAGCTCACCCCAGTGCTGCTCAAGGAGAAACTGTCGCAGGAAGAGGCGATCGAGTATTTCTCACGACGGAAGGATTTGCCGGGCGTAAGCCTCGTCAAGACGGTGTATCGCGAATATCCCGACGGGCTCATCTTCTCGCACCTTCTCGGGTACGAAGGCAAGATCACCGAGGACGAACTCAAAAACGGCGATGGGCAATATCTGCCGACCGATCTTATCGGCAAGCAGGGTGTGGAGAAGAGTTACGAATCCGACCTTCGCGGCGTACGCGGATATGAACGAGTCGAGGTGGACGCGCTCGGTCAGGTGCAGAAGTCGCTCGGATCGGTGACGCCCAAGCCGGGGAACGATCTCTATCTGAATATCGACACGACCTTGCAGAAGAAGGCATACGATTCGCTTCTGGCGATGCTTGAATCGAAAGGATTGTCGCGCGGGGCGGTCGTGGCGCTCGATCCGCGTGACGGGTCGGTGCTTGCGCTCGTGTCCGTGCCGGGATTCGACAACAACCTGTTCTCGGAAGGCATTTCGGGAGACGCGTACCGGTCGCTCCTGTCCGACGAATCGAAGCCGCTCTTCGATCGGGCGATCGCGGGGACGTACGCGCCGGGCTCAACCTTCAAGCCTGTCATGGCCGCCGCCGCGTTGTCCGAGCATGTCATCGATGAGCATACTCAGATCGAGTCGAAAGGCGGGATATCGGTCGGGAGTTTCTTTTTCGGAGACTGGCGGGTGAACGGTTTCACGGACATACGACGCGCGATCGCGGTGTCGAGCGACGTGTATTTTTATACCGTCGGTGGCGGATACGGCGGTATCGCGGGACTCGGGATCGATCGGATGAAGGACTATGCGTCGCGGTTCGGGTACGGGCAGAAGACCGGGATAGACGTTCCCGGGGAAGCGGCCGGACTGCTTGCGGACAAGGAATGGAAGAAGAAGACGATGGGTGAATCGTGGTATATCGGCGACGACTATCACACCGCGATCGGGCAGGGATTCACCACAGCGACCCCTTTGCAGATCCTGAATTCGGTCGCGGCGATCGCGAACGGCGGGACGCTCTATGAGCCGCATGTCGTCTCGCAGGTACGCAATGCCGACGGCGTGACGGTCGCGAATCCGTCCAAAGTGATCCGTGAGGGATTCGTGAGCCCGGATATCCTCAAGGTCGTGCGTGAAGGGATGCGTGCGACCGTGACCGAGGGAACGGCGCAGTCGCTCAATACGTTGCCGTTGCCGGTGGCCGGCAAGACCGGAACGGCGCAGTTCGGCACGGGCAACAAGACCGACGGTTGGTTCGTCTCGTTCGCCCCGTACGACGATCCGAAGATCGCGATCATCGTCCTCGTCGAGGCGCAGGAAGGGAACGAGGATTACAATACGGTCCCGGTCGCGAAGGATATCTACGATTGGTATTTTCATGAACGGCTCGGTATCGCAAAAGAAGCCGGTTCGTGAGGTCGATTTCGGGCTTATATCAGGGGTAATACGTGACCCTTGACACTTTGCGCCTATCTGATACCATGGGAAGCGATTTTTTGTCCGAGGCCGGATCGGGACCGGCGCGAGAAATATTTCGGGACGTTTCCGGAAAAACATAATCCGTCATCGAATCATCATGTCGAGAATAATCACACAGGACGGTCTCAAGAAACTTCAGGAGGAACTGGAAGATCGCAAGAGCCGGCTCCGTCAGGAGATTTCGGAGTCCATCCGTGAGGCGAAGGAGCAAGGCGACCTTTCGGAGAACGCCGAATACAGCGAGGCGAAGCACGAGCAGAACGAGAACGAGACCCGCATCATGGAGCTCGAGACGATCTTGAAGGAAGCGACCGTGGTCGAGAAGGCCTCGGGTTCGTCGTCCGTGCAGATCGGTTCCTCAGTCGTGCTCGATTGCAAGGGAAAGGAAATGAAATTCACGATCGTCGGTATGAACGAGGTGAATCCGACGGAAGGACTCATCTCCGGCGAATCGCCGTTCGGCAAGGCGCTCATGGGACGCGCCAAGGGCGAAGAGGTGACCATCGACGTTCCGGCCGGCAAACTCAAGTGCATGATCAAGTCCGTGGCGTAGAGTTGAGTGAAAATTTCGAATTTCTTTTTTTGAATTTCGAAACCGAAAAGAATCAGTCACCATCTCAAGGAGTCTCTTCAGCAAGAGGCTCCTTTTTGGTTTTTTCTACGATGATTCTGAATCGCGACGAGTGAGATTCAATATGATTTGAAAATTAAAACTGCATCACATTATTCATGATGCAGTTTTTCTTTATTGTACAAACGAGGGGAGCGGTTCTTGTTCTGCCCAATGTCTCCAGAATATGGAGAGTGGTACAATTACCCGTTTAGGAGTCTGTGTTTCGACTCACCCTGTCGTCTGTCTGAAGTGAAATCAAGTGCGTTTCACAATCTTGAATTTCGGCTTCGTAAAAATTTCATCAACGAGTTTCCTGGTGATTTCCTCAGTAAACTGAAGAAGTTCTTCGAAAGGAATATCCACCTCTTTCGCAATGTCACCCATTTCCCGCTTGAAACTCGGCGTAAGGCGAAGCCCTTCTCTTTTAAGCTTCAGTCCGATAAGAACATAGGCGATCTCGCCTTTTCTTTCTTTTGAAAGTGGAGTTGACATGAGCGTCTCCTTTTTAAGATGCGTTCCGCGATGCCCTCGCGGAAGAGGTTGGCAGAGAACCTGACAACTGGCTATTATAGCTTGTAGTAACTCATATGTCCATAGTGCTGAAAAGGGTAATATATAGGGAATAATAAGCTACTAAAGAAGTCGGATACGTATGTGGGAATATCGACTCATTCCTTGTCTTCAGCCCGAAAACCCGGTACAGTATGGGTAACTGATCCGAATCAAAATGCACCTATGCGTGAGGATATACTCACCGCGAAAGCGGAAAAATTGACGAAACTGACCCAATCATTCGATACGGTGTATCCGGAGAAGTCTGAACGAACCCATACTACAGCCGAGGCGCTGTCGACGTTCGATGCGTTGATGAAGTCCGACACCGAAATTGCGGTCGTCGGTAGAGTGCGGTCGCTTCGGACGATGGGCAAGATCGCCTTCGCCCATATTGAGGATGGGAGCGGGCGCATACAGATTTTTCTTTCGGAGGCCGACCTCGGTCATGACACGTTCCGACTGTTCGCCGATACGATCGAGATGGGGGACTTCGTGAACGTGCGAGGGACGCTCTTTCTTACGAAAAAGGACGAGAAGACGGTCGCCGTGAAGTCGTGGACCATTCTCGGCAAGTCGATGCGGGCGATCCCGACGGATCATTTCGGTATCGAGGACAAGGAGGAGTTGTTACGCCGTCGCTATCTCGACCTGCTTACGAATCCCGAGACGCGCGAATTGTTCCGCAAGAAGAATCTGTTCTGGCAGACCATCCGCGCTTTCTATGCGAAGGAAGGCTATCTCGAGGTGCAGACCCCGGTACTTGAGCATATCCCGGGTGGCGCAGAAGCAGAGCCCTTCGTGACGCATCACAATGCGCTGGATGCGGATTTTTACCTGCGTATCTCACTCGAGCTCGCGTTGAAGCGATTACTCGTCGGTGGATACGAGCGCGTGTTTGAGATCGGCCGCGTATTCCGCAACGAAGGCATCGATCGCGACCATCTGCAGGAATTCGATCACATGGAGTGCTACGGAGCGTACCTCGACCTCGAGCAGGGGATGGAGATGACCGAACGGCTGTATAAGGAAATTGTATCGGCCCTGACCGACGGCAGCATGAAGACGACCTACGAAGGCATGGAACTCGATTGGTCGAAGCCCTTTCCGCGCGTGGACTACTTTACGGAATTTAAAAAGGAGACGGGTATCGATCTCTCTGCCGAAGTGACCGTCGACACGCTTCGCGCGAAGGCTGGTGAGCTCGGCATCAAGTACGATCCGACCGCCGGCAAGGGTAGGCTTATCGACACGATCTACAAGAAGACAGTGCGACGGAAACTGATCCAGCCGTGTTTTCTTGTCGGCCATCCGATAGAAGTGTCGCCTTTGGCGAAGTCGGACCCGAACGATCCGAAGCGTGTGCTGCGCATGCAGCCGATTGCGGCCATGAGCGAGCTCGGCAACGGCTTCGCCGAACTCAATGATCCGGCTGATCAGCGCGCGCGCTTCGAGGAGCAGATGAAGCTCCGCGAGGCGGGTGACGCCGAGGGTATGATGCTCGACGAGGATTTCCTCGAGGCGCTCGAATACGGCATGCCTCCAGCCTTCGGCTTTGGCATGAGCGAGCGGCTCTTCGCGGTCCTCATGGATCGGTCCATCCGTGAAACCGTCATCTTCCCGCCTATGAGGGAGAGGGACTAAGGCACAACTGACAACATACAACCAACAACGTGCAACTAACAACAGAGAACGAAGAGTGTACACGCACAGAGCAAAAAAGTTGTTTTACCTCCGAGAGCGGTCCTTGGAGAGATTTGGGCGAGTCACGGTTGCCGATATCCTATTTTGTATCCTGACATATGAACGAGTTCGAAAAACAATTTCAGTCGGCGCAGTCAGAAGATACTGAGACGAAAAAAAGAAAAGAAATCGATCAGATCAAAGAGCGGATTTTTGATCGAGAGACCCCGGAGGCGTATATTGAACTGGCGAAAAAAGTCGGAATCATTGAATTGAAGGCACCTTATGCGGAGAATCTTCTTCGTACATTTTACCAGGGGTATCATGATTATCCCGGTTCCGATCCGTCTCAGGAATTAAGCGAACTGGGCAAACTGATATCGGAAGAAGCGAAGGATGGAACGGTTCTTGATCTCGGATGCGGGAAATCGCGATGGATGGCATCCTTTTTTGGAAAGAATAATGCGGGTCTCTATATCGGTGTCGATTTGTTGCCTGACGTTCTTGCTCAGGAGGTGTTCGTAACTCCAGAATCCGATTCCGACGAACCCCCATTTTATCTGAGTAGTCGGGCGGCTTCTTCGGCTAATGATGACATGTTGGATGGTATGGTGAACGAAAGCGCGGAAGAGGAAGCATATGATGAAAAAGCTACGATAGAGCTCATTGAACTCCATTATAATCTTCAGGACAACACGTTTGAAATCCAGGATGATATGCTTTGCGCGATTTCGAGAATGAAAGATGAATCCGTCGATATGGTTATCGTGAGCGGAATCGAGAAATCGTTCAAGAATTCCGAAGAGACCAAAGAGTATTTTCATGCGCTTGATGTCGAAATACGCAGGGTATTGAAGAAGTCGGGGATCGTAATGGACTATGAAAGCGACGTGTCTATAAGCGACATGGAACAGGTGATGGGGAGTGGCGATAGGCATGTTAATTGGGAGGTGCTTCGAAAGGCCGATTCGGAAATATCTTGATTTGAACAGATACGTTTTTCGACTCGTTTCGAGATGAGAAGGTAGCCTTCTCATCGGGTCAAAAAAACGAGTACGATCTTTTGGAAGGGGTTTGTATGCGGGTATGGTCATCGGCGGATGAGTCCGTGGTGTTTTAAAAAAAACGGAACCAGAGACAGGAAATCCCGTGCTCAGGTTTGCTCATGACGCGTTGCATCGTTCATGACTGAGTCGAGTAAGCTTTTCGCTCGCCGCTAATAGGCCATTTCCTGTTCTGATTCCGTAACAATCTTCCTTTGGGAAGATGAAATAATCCTAGCGTGCATCGACGATGATGTCAATGATATTCAACAAAATGGAAAAAGGAGCTGGAAGAGTATAATTCCTTTACAGTCTTCTGTTTTCGTGTGAAAATACGAAAAAGATACGACATATTCTGATTGTCTTTTTCTAGACTTATATTTTTGATCGAAAAACGTATTTGTGTTAAAGAATAACTCAATAAATTTCCATAAATGGTATGAATCGTATTCAGGAATGGATTCAAAACGTGGTGAAAAGCGTGTATGACCCGGCGTACTATCGGGATATCGTATCGGGAAAGGAGACCGGTTCGTTCACGTATTTTTTCATCCTGATGGTGGCGTTCTCCATACTGACGGCCAGCCCGTCGTATATCTCGTTCTCGTCGTGGATCTCGCGCCCGGACGGATTCTCATCGTTTCGCGATTCCGTTATAGGTCTGTATCCGGACGGGCTCGTGTTGCAGTATGGCGACGGGCACGTGACCTCGAACGTGGCGGAGCCGTACAAAATACCGATGCCCGGTGCGCTGCGCAGCTCGTCGTCCGATGCGAACGGCAAGACGGCGGAGAATCTTCTGGTCATCGATACGACCCATACGATCGTTCCGGAAGATTTCGCGAAATACGATACGGCGGCCATACTCGGGAATACCTCGATCTGGACGAACGATCCGCAGAAGGGGATTCAGGTAAGTACGTTCGAAAATTGGAGCAAGGATCCGTTCACGCTCGACAAGGGGCTGGTCATCGGATTTACGGACACGGTCGCGGGATATCTCAAGCCGATACTCATCGTGGGAGTCGTCCTCTTGCCGCTCTTTTACGTCTTCTCGCTGTCGATAGGGTATCTGCTCTATCTTCTGTTCGGCGCGCTTTTGGTCCTGATCGTCGGCAAGATCCGCAATGTGGAACTCACCTACGGACAGTCGTACCGTGTCGCTTTGCATCTCATCACGGTCCCGGTGTTCTACGGACTCGTGACAGGCATTTTCCCCGTACTCGATGTCCGCTTCGTCTTCTCGGTAATACTCGTGATTTTTGCGGTCATCAATCTCGTACCCGTCAAAGCAGCTTCTTCGGAAGAGAAGGCGGAGGATTCATCGGAGTCGGTAATCGATGGGGTTTAAAAATAAAATCCGGAATCGATGATTCCGGAGATTTGAAAGCGCGGAAGAAGATCTAAGAGTAATTATTTCAGCGACAAGTATACGATATCCAGTTTGGATATTCCGTACGCTGAAAGTATTTTATCCTCCCGATAGTTTTGAAGAGGAGCGTCGATATTTCTCGCATCGACTTCGAAAAGGTTTGACATGAAACAAAGAGGAAAAAAAACGACGCCAAGGAAGAAGATAGCGATATATACTACGGAACGTACCCCGTACACGATATCACTGGAAAGATCGGATCCGATGGGAAGCAGTGCGAATTTGGATAATCCGAAATAGATGGGTGAGATTATGATCAATGCGAGCCAAATAAGCCGGTGAAGCCATTTTGGTAGACGCGTCTTCATGATGTAATTTGTCATATGTGATTCCTTCAGTTTGTCTGTACGTTTAAGGGACTGTATCGATTCGTTGGCATGATAGGGCCATTAAGCGACAGAGTCAAGACATGGAAAGGAAATGATATTAAGCGATTCGAATGAATGATATAGCACAAAAAAAGGTCAAAACCGGAAAAATTATTCAATTGATCGAAGTTGAGGCGAAAAAATACTTCGTCGATGCTTCGGGTTGCCACGACTGGTCGCATGTGGAGCGTGTCCGGGCGCTTGCTCTTCGGATCGGACGGGCGGAGAAGGCGGACCTGCTCGTGCTCGAGACATCTGCACTGTTGCACGATATCGCGAAAAACGATGAGATGCGGAAAAAGGGGGAATTTTGTCATGCGACTGAAGGGGCGGTACTCGCGAGGCCTATTCTGGAAGCGGCCGGTGCCGATGAAAAAACGATTGACCGGATCGTCCATTGCATCGCGACACATCGGAAGCGCGGGAAGAACGTACCGGAGAGTTCGGAGGCGAAAATACTGTTCGATGCGGATAAGCTCGATTCGCTCGGTGCGGTCGGAATCGGACGGGTGTTTCTCTTCGCGGGAATGGCTGGGTCGAAAACCTTGTATACCGGACATGAGCAGGAATTCGCGAAGCACGACAAAGACTATTCCTATACGAAAGAAGACTCTGTCTTTCTTGAGTATGAACAGCATCTGAAACATCTCAAGGATCGGATGCTCACGAAGACCGGTAAGGCGATCGCTCGGGAGCGGAGCGATTTCATGAGGGACTTTTTTCGGCAGTTCTGGAGGGAAGTGGACGGGAAGGATTGATTATTAGTCCATAATGCCCATCAAGTCGAAAGTCTATAAAGTCGGGAACAAAAGGGGAAGTAATTTTGAATTTCGAATTTTAAATTTTGAAATGGAAACGGAGACAACAACGGATTCAATTTCCAATTCACAATTTTCAAATGCAAATGAGATGTAGCTTCGCGAAAACTGTAGAGCAGTGAGGAGAGAATAAATCCCGCTCACGAGTTTAGACCGGAACTGACGCACTATAGATACCGAGAGGGGTGCGCTACTCTGTCCCGGGCTTGCCACAGTCGTTCGCGAACGACGTGGCTTGACCCGGGATCCAAGACATAGATTCCGGCTCGTAGGCCGGAATGACAGTTTTGTAAACGTGCACAAAATTACTTTTCTTTTTGTCGGTGAAGTTGTATAGTGATTCGAAGATAATATATAACCGATATCGTTATGGAGACATTTATCGTGGAGAATATCAGAGTCATATTTATTATCGTGTTCCTCTGGAGTCTTCCGTGGAAGGGTGTGGCGCTTTGGAAGGCGGCGCGCAACGGGCATACGGCGTGGTTCGTCATACTCTTGGTGGTGAATACCGTCGCACTCCTCGAAATAGTCTACATTTTCTTCTTCGCGAAGAAAGACTCGGAGCAGCTGACCGGGACTATGCGAAAATGACGTCTTATCATGCGGGTTCGATCCGAGCTTTTTCTGATATTGTCGGACAGGTGTATACTGGTTGAGAAATATTGATCGTACTCATATGCCGGGACAGGAAAATTTCGCTTTCATTGATGGGCAGAATCTCTATATGGGTACTGCCAAGCGGGAACAGGAACCATGGAAGATTCACCTTCGACGTTTTCGAGTGTATTTGGAACAGAAGTACGGCGTATCAAAGGCATACTATTTTCTCGGATATGTCCAGGAAGAGCGGCAGGATCTGTATGAGGAAATCCAGGCTGCCGGTTTCGTGCTGATATTTCGGGAACATAATGTCGCGATGATCGGAAAAAAGAAAGGAAATGTCGATTCGGACATAATCTTTCATATCATGAAGAAACTATATAAAGGGGAACCGTTTCAAAAAGTGTTTCTCATATCCGGGGACGGTGACTATCGGATGTTGGTCGATTTTTTGATAGAGGAAGGCAGGTTCGGGAAGATACTTTTTCCGAACAGGCAATATGCCTCTTCGTTGTACAAGAAGCTTGGATCCGAGTATTTCGATTACCTGGATTCGCTGGCTATCAGAAAAAAGATTGCTGCAAAAAAAGAAAAGGGCTCCTTAGGCAGTTAGCCGTTCGGATCCCTTTTCGTCTGAATAATCGCAGTATAGCAGATATTCCGATAGTGTCAATATCGGAATGAGGTACGGAGTCTCCCTTTTGTAAAGGGAATACCTGGTAGTCCGGGCGAGGAATCTGATTGTGATTCAAAGATCACGCCCACCCTCGGCTGTCAGTTATAAGTCGTGAGTTGTCAGTTCAGATATATTATGTCCGAAATCGAACTGGTGGTATTGATCGATGACGATGATAATGAGATCGGCACGATGCCGAAGTCGGATGTGCACACGCTCGACACGCCGCTGCACCGCGCATTTTCGTTGTTTCTGTTTCGCAAATCCGACGGGAAACTGCTCCTGCAGCAGCGTAGCCACATGAAGAAGACCTGGCCACTTGTCTGGTCGAATAGTTGTTGCGGGCATCCCGGTCCGGGCGAGGAACGGATCGATGCGGTCGCGCGCAGGCTTGATCGTGAGCTCGGCATGAAAGCCGACGAGATTCGTTTCGGTATTCCGTACCGGTACAAGTTTACCCGCGACGGCGTCACCGAGAACGAGATCTGTCCGGTCTTCGTCGGTCTCACATCTATGGAACCGAATCCGGCCGATGACGAGGTGGAATCGACACGCTGGGTCTCCTGGGGCGACTTCCTCTCCGGGATACGCGAGCATCCCGGTACCTATTCGGATTGGTGCGAGGAGGAGGCGCTTCTCTTGGAGAAAAAGGGTATTGTTCGGGAACTGCTGAACAGTATGACTGAATGTCAATGATCATATGAAGAAAGTATTCATCATCCACGGTTTTCAGGGGACGCCGAACGGCGGGTGGCGGCCGTGGCTCATGGCAGAACTCGAGAAGAAGGATATCTATGCCTGTGCGCTGCCGATGCCTGATCCTGATCATCCTGTCCGCTCGGAGTGGGTGGACGAAATAGTGCGCCAGATTGACTGGGGTGCTTCCGATGAGGTGTATCTTGTCGGTCATTCGCTCGGTGCGACGGCGATACTGCGGTATCTGGAGAATGATCGTGCGCGGAACATAGCGGGCGCGGTTCTGGTTTCCGGCGCTATCAAGGGAAACGAGAAAAGTGGAGTGATCGATGCTTTCTTCGAATCCGGGTATGACTTCGGAAAAATCAAGTCAAAATGCGACTGTTTCGTCGTCATTCATGGAGACAATGATTCGCGGGTCCCGCTTTCCGATGCGGAGACGGTCGCGAGGGAATTGGACGGAAAACTCGTGGTTATTGAAAACGGAGGACATCTGAACGCGGAAAGCGGGTTTCTCACGCTTCCGCAATGCTTGGAAGCTTTGGAAAACATAATGGACGAGGCTAAACCTTCTCCGAAGGTTTAGCCTTCGGAAGGAAGTAGATCGGATTTTGAAGCGTATCTTCGGATGGTTCTTCACACAATCTTCACGTAACATACTTCGATTCTTCGAACGGTTCTGTTAAGCTTCATTCGTAATAGGTATTAACACAAACCGTATGGAGCCGGCCGCAACGCCTGGGAACGGGGACGGGAGTGACGGGCATGTCATCGACAGTAAAACGATCTTGAGAAGATTGAAGGAGCCTGTCAATATCGTGATGGGGCTGTTGGTGCTGGGAACGATCGGTGTGGGGTCGTTTTGGTATCTGTCGGGACAAAGTCATGCGACGTCGTCAGCCTCCGGAAAGACGGCGATGGTCGGAAATACCCCGGGTGTGCCGCCCGAAGCCGCGATCGGCGCGTGTACCGGCAAGGAGGTCGGTGACACCTGTCAGTTCAGCGATAATGGGAACACCGCTGCCGGGACCTGCGATGACAAGCCCGGTGTGCTTGCCTGCAGAAAGGATGACGCGAGCGGCGGCGGCCAGTCGAACAGTCAGATCGGCAATCAGAAAACCGGCCAGGCTATCGCGGGAAACGGCGGAGGAGCGAATCAATATACGATCGAACAGGCCGTCTCCGACAATGCGCAGTTGAACACGATGTCTTTTGACGGATTGGGATTCATAACGGGTAATACGTGTTCCGATTCATTTTTGCCGCCAGGAAAGGTCGCTGATTTTTTCGGCTTTCAGCATCTTCGGGACATTACTGCCGACGGCAAAGGACATGATACCGATTTCGTGACCAATTCGGCCTATAATGTCCTGAAAACATTGAACGATTCCCAAAAGGCTAAACTGTTCGCGCTTGCCAAAACGCAGGCGAGCCTGGTCGGTGATTTCGCGTATAAGCGTTTTCCGCTCATGGTCGCATTCAGGCGACAGCTGACCGGCGACATTCCTTCCGGATCGTCGGGCCTGAGCAAAGAGGCGGTCATGCGATACAGCTCGGATATCTATGCGGTGGACGCGCAAGTCAGCATCCAGAGGGCGAAACTCTATGCGGAAACTCTGAATTCGCTCGATGCGACCCAAAAGGCGTATCTTGACGGGATGGTGAAAGGTGGCTTCGCCTCATGGGCGGTCCTTCCCGATCAGGTCGGTAAGGGCGTGTCCAAGGAGGAGTCCGTCCTCGTCATGACGTATGCGAGCGAGATGTTCGGTTGGTATGCCGGGAACGTCGAGGCCGATACGTATTTCTGTCCCGAACGGCAGGCTGATTATTTCGGCGGATTCTATATCAAGGATGCCCCGGCAATCGGCAACGCCGGATATACCATCGGTGAATCGATTACCGGCGATCAGGGGCAGGCATTCGTTGCCGCGCTCGACAGCACCCAGAAAACGACCATAACGAATGTCATCGGAACTCAAAAAACGGCTTTGACCGGAATCGTGGAAAAAAGACGCGCGATTTCTACCGAACTGCGTAAGGCCTTGTCGGGTGGGACGATCGATGAAAGCGCGGTCATGAGTCTCTCGCGGGAATACGGGGCGCTTGATGGGGAAATCTCCTATTACTATGCGACCGCTTTCTCGAAGGTGGGAAACACCTTGACCGATGCGCAGAAGGCGGCATTGGCAAAGCTTAAGGGACTGGACCAGTATCCCTGCGACGCTTCCAAAGCCTACCTGTATTCGGAGAAGATCAACATGCCGACGGTTCAGAATACCGATTTCCTTTTCGGTACATAATTTGAAAGCGTCACACGTCTATGATTCTGGAAAAAACGGAAAACGAATCGGGGAAAACGGGCATATCGAAGCGACGGAAAATGCTCGTTTCGATCCTGGTCGTCGTCTTTATCGTGGTGCTGCTCGGGGCGTTCTGGGACCTGTACGGAAGAAAGATGTTCTGCAGTTGCGACTGTTCGTCTCAACAGTCCGCCCAAGGGAGCGGTTCCCAGGCGGCGGCGTCCGCCGGCGGGAAGTCCGCGGTTTCCGGCGACCAGGCCGCTTCGGTTGGCGGACAAAAGGGAAACAAACAAGGGGGGAAGACCGGAACGACCCAGACCGGATCGGCGAGCGCATCCGCGACGTCCGCAACGGGTTCGGCAGCGTATGATTCCTGCATCAACAAGACCACAGATAATCCGCAATGCAAGGATTGTTGCGATTGCTTGAGCGGGACCGACAGCGCGACGAGGACCGCCTGCCGGAATACCTGCGCGATGCATGATTTCGGCACGAATTCGGATTTCATCACGGTGACATCGCCTTCGACATTGGGCGAGAAGGGGGACTACTTGACATGCACCAAGGAGGCGAGTTCGGGGGAATGTAAGACCTGCTGTGAGAATTCCATGGGGCTTCAGTGCGGTGATTATCGGTTCTGCAGGACGGCTTGCAATACGAAATTCGGCACGACCAGCGGTCCGCAACAATGACATGGACAGGAAAGCATACATCGTTTCAATTATCGTTCTCATGATGGGGATTGCAATGGTCTCCTGGTTCTGGGTTGCGAACAGACCGGTTGAAACGTCATCTTCGAAATCGGAAGAAGCGATCGCTTCGGAAACGCCGGTCGTTTCAGAGGGGGTGAATAAGGATCATTTCTCGTTCGGGGTTCAGGGCGACTCCCATCCCGAACGTGCGGGGAAGATGTTCAGCTCCGAACTGTATGAAACGACGTTACGGAACGTGAAGAACGCCACTCCGGCGTTCTATTTTCTCATGGGGGACGATTTTAGTATCGAGAAGCTGATAGAAAACGGAAGTTATTCCCAACAGACAGTCGATGAGGTGTATCTGAATCAGAGGAGATATCTCGACGCGCTTTCGGTTCCCAAATATCTGGTCAATGGCAACCATGAGCAGGAAGCGAAATATCTGTTGGACGGAACGGATAACAATCCCGCCGTCCAGGCCCAGAATGCCCGGGAAAAGTATTTCGATTCCCCGGGGGTCGAGAACGGATATTACTCGTTTATGTACGGCGACGCCCTGTTCGTGGTGATCGACTTTTATTGGCATTCGGACATCGCCGTCGATAATACCGCCGGCGAAACGAAGACTGCCGGGGGGAAAGGGAGCCGGAATCTGTGGGACGTGACGCTCGGCGACACGCAGTATCGATGGCTTAAACAGACGTTGGAGCAGAGCACGGCTAAATACAAATTCGTGTTCACTCATCACGTGCTCGGGACCGGGCGTGGCGGGATCGAAGAGGCGAAATATTACGAGTGGGGCGGGTATGACCGGAACGGCATATGGGGATTCGACACGTACCGACCCGGATGGGAGATGCCGATCCAGCAGCTCATGGCGAAAAATGGCGTGACGATCTTTTTCCAGGGTCATGATCACTTGTTCGCGAAACAGGAGCTCGACGGAGTCATCTATCAGGAAGTGCCGACCCCGGCCGACGACACCTATACCGCTTTCAACCGGGATGCCTACAAGACCGGGACCGTGCTGCCCGACTCTGGTTTTCTCAACGTGACCGTCTCGCCTGTAGAAGTGAAAGTCGACTACGTGAAGTCTTTTCTCCCAGAGGACGAATCCGGTCAGAACGTGAACGGAAGCATCGGATATTCGTATTCCGTCAAATGAATCTGCGTATGAGAATCAACAAGACGACCATCGTGATCGCGGCGCTACTCTTGGGAATCGGGGCCGTGTCCTGGTATTGGGTTGCCACGAAGTTTCCGGCGGTTTCGGATGCACATCGGTCGGCCGATACCGTTTCCGGAACCGGACGGACGGATGCGTCCGGCACGGACGGGTTCGTGTTCGCCGTTGAGGCTGATCCGCATATGGACGAACAGTCCGATCCGGACGTGTTCAAGGCGACGCTTCGGCAGATCGTGAGCGCCAAACCGGCCTTTCTGATCGACCTCGGCGATATTTTCATGGTCGACAAGCAGTCCGACAAGAGCGAAGCGAATATCCGGAGCCGGTACGCGCTGATGAAAAGCTACTACGATCTGCTCGGCTCGATCCCGCTTCATTTCGTCATGGGAAATCATGACGGGGAGACCGGATGGGATCCGCACTATACGAAAGATTATCGCAGGACGTATTTTCCCGAAGAGACCTTGGATAAGAACTATTACGCGTTCGAACAAAACGACACGCTGTTCGTCATGCTTGATCCGTACACGTATACGAAGCCGAAGCCGACGACCGACGGATGGGGTTGGACACTCGGCAAGGAACAGTATGACTGGCTGAAAACGACGCTCGGGCAGAGTCATGCCGGACACAAATTCGTGTTCATCCATCAGCTGGTCGGAGGGGATGATCAGAGCCGCGGTGGCGTCGAATTTGCCCAGTCGTATGAATGGGGCGGGAATAACACGGACGGCAGTTATGGCTTCGATACGCACCGTGTGGGGTGGGGAAAGCCGATCCGGGAGCTCCTGAAAGACAGTGGCGTCCAGGCGGTCTTCAAGGGGCACGATCATTTCTTTGCCAAACAGGAGTTGGACGGGGTAACATATCAGACCCTGCCGCAGCCGAGCCATCCGGGTGACCAGGTGATCACCGCGGCCGCGTACGGGTACCGGAGCGGAGTGATCCTGGGCGGGTCCGGGTATCTCCGGGTCACCGTTTCCGGGTCGAAGACGACCGTGGAATTCGTGAAAGCGGACGGATTGGTCGCGTATACCTATTCGCTATGAAACATTCCTCGACGAGAATCCTGCTTATCGACGACGAACCGGCCATTGCCGAAACGCTTGCCGCGTATGCGCGAAAGGACGGGATGGATGTCGAGTACGCGAAAGACGGCGAGATCGGATTGGACCTGATCGGCCGGCGGAAGTTCGACGTGGTCGTCGTCGATTGGATGTTGCCGGGAATCTCCGGTCCTGAAATCGTGAAAACGATCCGTGGGAAGAGCGATATTCCCATCCTGATGATCAGCGCCCGTGACGAGGAGTCGGATATCGTGGTGGGTCTTGAGTTGGGGGCGGACGATTACGTCACCAAGCCGTTCGGTGCCAGGGAACTCATGGCGCGGATCAAGGCGTCTCTCAGACGGGGCGGCGCGGCGAACAGGGAGGCTCGAAAACTGAACGTGGACGGGCTCGAGTTCTGTTTCGAGACGATGGAGTTTTCCCGAAACGGTTCGAGGATCGTTTTGACGCCGAATGAATTCAGGATATTCCGGACGCTCTACGAGAACCGGGGGAAGGTCGTATCCCGAGAGTCGCTGATGGAGCGTACGCTCGGGAATTTCGACTATCTGAGCGATCGGACACTCGATACCCATGTCAGGAATTTGCGGCACAAACTCGAGGAAGATCCGCGACACCCGATGCTTATCGAGACGGTCCGGGAGACCGGATTCAAGTTCCGTGTCGCGTGACGATGGCGGAATGCCTATGAAAATGCAGGAAAAATACACGCTCGGTTCGGTTCTCATCGTGCTCATCGTCATGGGTATGACCTTTTTCCTTATCAATCAGCGGACCAATGACGAATTCAGGAAATTCACGGTCGAAAAATTACAGGCGGGACAGCCACAGTCCGCGCCACAGCAAGGCGGTTCCGAACGTCCGCCGCAGGTGCCGGCGAATCCTGATGATATCCGGTTCGCGCCGGATTCTCCCGAAGCCAGGTTCGTAAAGGCGACCCAGAGCACTCTTCTGACCGCGGGCGTGATCGGCGTTATCCTTGCCGTGGTCATGAGTCTCATTCTCGGCAGTCTGTTTCTCGGCGGCGTGTTCCGCCTGCAAAACGCGATGAAGGCATATATGGACGGCGGGAAGCCGAAGCGGGTCACCTATCCCGGAAACGACGAGGTGGGTAGCCTGACCGAAGTCTACAACGCGCTTATCGAGAAGGTGGACCGTCAGGAAGGAATCCGCAAGGAATTTTTCATCGACCTTTCACATGAATTGCGGACTCCGTTGACCGCGGTGAAGGGGTATCTGGAAGGTCTGTCCGACGGGGTCTTCGCCTCCGACAAGGAACGGGAGATCGAGCGGAAGGCGCTCGCGGAGACGGACCGGATGATCCATCTCGTGAAGGAGATGACGATACTGGCGAAGCTGGAGGCGGACAATCGGAAGATTTCGAAGGTAAACGTGGCTTTGCGTGAAATCACCGAGGAAGCGGCGGAATCATCGATGAATGAATTGCGGAAAAACGACATGCAAGTGTGCATTATCGGATCGGCCGATGCCGTGGTCAATCGCGACACGTTCAAACAGATCGTCCTGAATCTGCTGGACAACGCGATCAGTCACGGACGGAAGGGTTCCGGCATCCGTATCGACATCGGAAAAGACGGCGGGGAAACGATATGGTCTATCAGGAATCACGCCGACAATCTGTCCGCCGGCGAATTAGGCCGCGTATTCGACCGGTTTTACCGCGCGGACAAAGGTCGTCCATATGATGACCGGAAACAGCACCTGGGAATCGGCCTGAACATAGTGAGAAAGCTTGTCGAGGCCCATGGAGGAAACATCGACGCGCGGATGGAGGGAGACGAGGTCGTATTCACCGTCATCGTCTGACCGGTGACGGCGGACGCAAAAGGATGTGGACAATTTTCCCCGTTTCGGCTAGGATAAGCGAAGCGGGGACGGGAACGACGGTCGCTTAGCTCAGTTGGTTAGAGCACTGCATTCACATTGCAGGGGTCGGTGGTTCGAGTCCACCAGCGACCACAACGTCATTAAACGAATAACGTACAACAAACAACTTACAACAAGAAATCTCAGCCACCGATTATGTGGACGGTTATACGTTGTCAGTTGTAGGTTGTCAGTTTCCGATTATGCTCGACATCCAGTTCATCCGCGATCACAAGGACGAGATAGCCAGGGCGGCCAAGGGCAAGAAGCTCGATTTCGATATCGACGCACTGTTTTCGGCCGATGAGGCACGGATCCTTTCGGCGCAGTCGCTCGAGGCGGCACAGGCCGAGAAGAACGCCCTCAATGAGCGAATCGGTAGGGCACAAAACGACGAGGAACGTCAGGAGGCCATATCGTCGGGAAAGGAAATCAAGGTCCGAATAGAGATTCTCGAACCGGTCGCGCGTGAGGCGAAGGCGAAATTCGATGCGCTTATGGCGCTCGTGCCGAATATCGTGGCGGACGATACGCCGGAAGGCGGGAGCGACGAGGACAATCTGGAAGTATCGCGGAGCGGCACGATACGCGAGTTCGATTTCGAACCGAAAGACCATATTGCGCTCGGGACGGCACTCGGGCTCTTCGATCTCGAGCGGGGAGTCAAGGTCGCCGGATACCGCGGATATTACCTCAAAGGGGACGGGGCGCTCATGGCGCTCGGTCTCATGAACTACGCGCTTTCAAAAATGGCCTCCAAAGGGTATCTCCCGATGATCACCCCGACCTTGGTCAAAGGATTCCCGCTTTTCGGCAGCGGATATTTCAAGGGACTTGAATTCGACAACGAGGTCGACGAGATCTATCAGGTCGCTTCGTCGGATCGGGAAACCGACGGGAGCGAGTCAAAGGATCGGAAATTTCTCGTCGGGACGTCCGAGCCGTCGCTTCTGGCATTCCATTCCGGTGAGACGCTCGATGCCGCCGAACTGCCGATCCGTTACGCGGGATTCAGCCAGTGCTATCGGAGCGAGATCGGATCGTACGGCAAAGATACCAAGGGTCTCTATCGCGTGCACGAATTCATGAAAGTCGAGCAGGTGGTCATCGCCCCGGCCGATATCGCGCTTGCCGAGACACTGCAACAGGAAATGATCGCCATATCGGAAGAGATCCTCACCGAGCTCGGTCTGCCCTTCCGGAAGCTACGCATCTGCGCGGGAGACATGGGAACCGGCAAATACAAAGCGTTCGATCTCGAGGCGTGGATGCCCGGATTGAAGAAATGGGGCGAACTCGGCAGTGCCTCGAACTTCACCGATTGGCAGGCCCGCCGATTGGACGTGAAATATCGCGACCCCGAATCGGGGAAGAAGATTCCCGTTTATATGCTCAACAACACCGCGCTCACGAGCGTCCGTCCGCTTATCGCGATCCTCGAGAACTTCCAGGAAGCCGACGGTTCCGTGACCGTACCGCAAGTCCTCCGTCCGTTCGTCGGCAAGGACCGGATTTCGCCGTTGCGATGATCGGATTCTTTCGGATTTCGAAAACAGAGTATTGATGCACTCGACGTTGCCGAAGTCACATCATACGATCAACATAACTTCGAAACACAAAACCGCCCTGTGGACGGTTTCGGTTTCTCGGTGGGTCGTGCTGGATTCGAACCAGCGCCGCTTCCTTAAAAGTCCGCCAGTTGGCGGATCTACCAACTGAACTATACATTTGCAAGATGTCCATTTCTCGGTGGGTCGTGCTGGATACTCCCTCGCCTCTCATCGCGCCGTCGCGCGACTCGGGCTGGGCACCGCCTCGTGATTTTCTGTGCTCGGAAAATTACTCCGGCGTTCGAATCCAGTCGCGAGTGAAATCGTTCACTCGCTCACTACCGCTTCAAAATGCAAAACCGCCCTGTGGACGGTTTCGGTTTCTCGGTGGGTCGTGCTGGATTCGAACCAGCGACCGTTGGCTTAAAAGGCCACTGCTCTACCAACTGAGCTAACGACCCGAGACCATTTGTAACTATACACCCTGCGACCGTCAGCTTAAAAGTCCGCCAGCCGGCGGATTTATCTGCCAGAGCTAACGACCTGAGAAATCCCGACACTCCCAAATACCGGGGAAATCGGAATATTGGAATTGTACGAAAGATCGGACGAAGAGTCAATCGCCAGGCATCTCGTGAACTATAGCCGTATTTTGCCTTGTGATGGGGGATTTGGTATAATGCGGTCAACCATATGAAAAAACACATCGTCATCTTGCTCCCGTTTCTCGCGGTAACATTGGCCGGTTGTTCGCTGCCCACGCAGCCTCCTACCGATACTGCCGCACCGGCCGATACTACGCAGCCGACCCCGCCGCAGGGATTCTCCCAGCAGATCGAGAAGGGAAGCGTCTGGAAAAGCAACGATGGCGGCAAAACCTTCGTGGTCAAGTCGACCGTGAACGAACAGAGCATCATCGAGAAGGCGGACGTGCTGTCGATGGCGTTTCATCCCACCAAGCCCGGATCGCTCGTCATCGGTTCGGTCGACAACGGGATATTCAAGACGGATAACGGCGGCGAGACATGGACTCCGATCGTGTTCCCTCCCAAGCGGATATACAGTTTTATTCTCGACCGGCGTGATCCGGATAACCGAATGTTCGCGTCCGGTGTGGTCGACAACACCGCGAAGATTTTCCGGTCGGACGACGGCGGTGCCAATTGGAACGCCATTTATACGGAGCCGGGCCTGAAAAACGTCATCTCGTCTCTGGCGCAGGATCCGCGAAACCCGGACGTGCTGTATGCCGGGACGAGCACCGGTACGTTGGTCAAATCGACCGATGCCGGCGAGACCTGGAGAAACATGAGTGGAGCGAGCAAAGGAAACGTCGTCATTTCAGAGATCGGATTCGATGCTCAGGATCCCGGAGTCGTGTATCTCCTTTTGTTCAACAAGGAAGTGAGACTGTCGAAGGATGGTGGGGAGACCTGGGTCGATTTCGAGAAGGAACGGACCGCGGAATCGGATGCGCTCCAAAAGCAGTCACAGGCATTGCGTCAGAAGGGGAATACGGCCGAGGCCGCGAAGATAGACGCTCAGATCGCCGCTCGCACGTCGACCGGGAACGGCGGTTCGATACCGAATCAGGTCCTGTCACTCACGACCGATCCCTCGCGGACGGGCGTCCTCTATGCCGGAACACCGTCGGGTCTCTATCGCAGCACGGACTTCGGCAAGTATTGGGAACAGCTCAACATCATCGAAAGCGCGAAGAAGTTCCCGATCCGTGCCGTCGCCGTGGATCCGAAAAATCCGAGCAATATCGTCTTCTCGTCGGGGAACGTACTGTACCGTTCCGGCGATTCCGGTGCGACTTGGACGGTCACCCCGCTTTCGACCGATCGAACGCCGTACGTCATCGCGTACGATCCGCTCGATTCCAAATACATGTTTCTGGGACTCCGAAAATTCTGATCGACCAGCGTACCTCATCGCATTAAGGAAATAGAACCGTTATGGATACGAAGACTCTCATCACGTCGCGGGCGAAGGATTTCGAGCGGACGATCGAACATTTCCGTGTGGAAGCTTCCAAACTCCGCACCGGCCGTGCTCATCCGTCCATCATCGAGGACCTGAACGTGGAGTATTACGGCAGTCGGACCCCGCTCAAGCAGATCGCGAGCATCACCGTCCCGGAGCCGCGGCAGCTCGTGATACAGCCGTGGGACCAGGGCAGCCTTCAGGCCATCGCCGAGGCCATCCGCTCGTCGGATCTGGGGCTCAACCCGGCAGACGACGGTCACCTGATCCGCCTCAGTCTCCCGCAGCTCACCGAGGATCGCCGGAAGGAGCTCGTGCGGACGCTGAACGGCCGTATGGAAGACGCCCGCGTGGCGGTACGGACGATCCGTGAGGACCTTTGGAAGGAGATCCAGGACGCCGAAAAGCGCGGCGACATCAGCGAAGACGAAAAATTTTCAGGCAAGGACGAGCTTCAGAAAGAAGTCGACAAGACGAATGAGGCGCTCGAATCCGTCCGTAAAAAGAAAGAGGAGGAAATCATGACCGTCTAGGCGTAATCCGTATCCGATCGAAGCTATGTCCCTGATTTCCATCGTTCTCTTTTTTCTCGTGCTCGGGGTGCTCGTGTTCATCCATGAATTCGGTCATTTCGTGACCGCCGTGAAAAGCGGCATCAAGGCGGAAGAATTCGGTTTCGGTTTTCCTCCGAGACTCGCCGGTCTCACCAAAGACGACAAGAGCGGAAAATGGCGGGTCATCTTCGGGGACAAGGAGATCGTTTCCAAACATACCGTGTATTCCCTGAACTGGATCCCGTTCGGCGGGTTCGTACGCATGAAGGGCGAGGACGAGAACTCGCTCCTCGAGGACGACAGCTTCGCGGCCAAGTCCGCGGCGACGCGGATCCTCGTGCTGGCGGCCGGGGTCACGATGAATTTCGTGCTGGCGTGGGCGCTTATCTCGTCTTTGTATTTCCTGGGGTTTCCTCAACCGGTCACCGACGAGAACCGTTCGCAGGCGAAAAACGTCTCGATACAGATCCTTGCTATCTCGCAGGGATCGCCGGCGGAGAAGATGGGGATTCACGCGGGTGACATGCTCGTTTCGATCGATACCATCGCCATAAGCGATCTACCGCAGGCGCAAAGTCTCATCGCGGAGCGCAAAGGCAAGGAAGTTTCGGTCGGTTTGGATCGTGGCGGGAAGAAGATCACGCTTTCCGGCACGCCGCGGCCCGATCCGCTGCAAGGCGAAGGGGCACTCGGGATCACGTTCGCCGAGGTGGGAACGCTCCGGTATCCCTGGTATCAGGCCCCGATCATGGGAATCGTCGCGACGTGGAACGTGACGGTATCCATCTTCGTCGCGCTCGCCTCCATGGTGAAAAATCTCGTCATGGGACAGGGTAGCGGAGGCGACGTGACGGGACCGATCGGTATCGTGTACGTCACGAAGCAGATGAGTGATCTCGGCTTCTCTTATCTCGTCCAGTTCGCCGCGATCCTTTCGGTGAATCTCGCCATCTTCAACATCCTACCCTTTCCGGCGCTCGACGGGGGACGCATCCTGTTCATCCTGATCGAAAAGATCAAAGGTTCACCGGTCCGTACCGTCGTGGAACAACGCGCGCATCAGGTAGGATTCTTTCTCCTGCTGCTTGCCATGGCCGCGGTCACGATACGCGATTTCTCGAAGTTCGATTTACTCCGGAAGATCGGCGGATTGTTCTCATAAGGGATATTTTGAGACGGCATACGAAAAAGACGTCTTCTAAAGAGGCATCTTTTTTCGTTTTCGCGAGGTCGATATTTTCCCTTTCCCAAGCGGAAATCCGATGCCGAATTTCGGCTTGACAAAAATTTGTATTCGCGTTATGATATGCGGTCTGATCATATATGAAGGAGAACCGTGTCCGTACCCGGATTTCCGATCAGCCCTAATCATGATTTGTCACGCTCTATGGAATATTCGCTCGTGCCGTTTCTTCGTAAGTATGCCGGAATCGCGACCTATGTCGGTCTCGCATTTGCGGCGATCGGTTTCATCTCCCTTTTCGTTTTCGGACCGAAATATACCGTTCGGACTGATTATCTCATCAGTCAGCAGGACGCGCAGACCAAGGATTACTATACCTTGACACGTTCCGCCGAATACATGAGCAAAGTGCTCACGGAAGTCGTGCCGAGCGAACGGTTCATCGCGGCGGTCATCGATACGGGCAAGACCGACGAGGGCTTCCTTCCGCAGGACAAGCTGCAGAAACTGAACGCGTGGAAGAAAATGGTCCGCGTGGACAAACGACTCGACCTCGGCATCATCAGCGTGTCGGTCTCGGAGAACGATCTCCGCTCCGCGCAGAAGGTCTCACAGGGCATCTCGCAGGTGATCACGGACAAGAACGGCGCCTTCCTGGGAACGGGAGACCAGAATGTCCCGGTGAGCATCCTGACCGGCCCGCTTGCGGAACAGAATCCGAGTCTTTCGAAAATCCTGATCGCGGCGGTCGCCGGATTCTTCGGCGGATTCCTTGTCACACTGCTCTATTCGTTCTCCCGTATTGAACTGAAAGCCGCTCGCGGAACCGCTTTCCGTTCGGCACAGTGACCGATTTTCTCTACTCCGGCAGGATTTTTCCCGCCGGAACGAGAGGACCGGCATGGCCGCATGCACCCTCACGAGTTTTTTTACAATTCACACTCCAATCGATCTACACATATAGATTCATAGATAGACATATATAGATTCAAAATATTTTGATTTTGCAAAATAATCTAAACATAAGGAGGGCAGTTCGTATGAAACTGCTGAGAACATATATGATCCGGTCTTTCATCTTGTTGCTTGCCATTTTAGGCGGGTGCGGGACGATGAGGCCGAATACGGTCGATCTTCGGAATGAGAAATCAGAAGAGGTTCGAAAAATCGCCGTAGATCCGTCCGTATTTTCGGGCATTCCCTATACGAGCAATATTCAAAAGGATAATTTTGTTGCCGTATTGGCAGATGTTCCGCAGAACGCGACGTGGTTTGCCGAGTATTCGATGCTTCGTATCCGATATCATGCTCTGGCGTTCGGAGCCGATGGCCGGGAATATCCCGCATATGCCTTGTATGCCGGAAAGATTGCCGGAGTACGGAAGTATATCGTTATCGTCGAAGGTGTAACGGAACGACGGAGCGATATCCGAGTGCAGACGTATTCGACGCTTTTTTCGGAAGCCTATTCACTCAAAGGGGTGAAAATGCAGGGTTTCGACGAAAAGCGACTTCGGAGTTCGGAACGGTACCGTGCGCAGATATGCGCCGAGTACGGAACCCCACTCGGTGAATGTCGACTGGTAACAGGAATGCGAAAATCAATGGGTCAATGGGTTGTTTATAAGACGCCATTTGGACTGATCGCGACCCCAATTTCTGAAGAGAAAATCATGTATCTCGCCGGTATCGATCCTCAGTATAGGTATTGGTCAAAGTTCAAGGCTTCGGCGACCGTCGCCGTGAGCGCGGACTATATCAGTACCGGAATAGGGGCAGCAATCGATTTCATCCGTGCGGTTGGGGTCAAGTCAATAGGATTTGACGCCGACTCGATGCAGTCGAGACAGAGTCAGGGAATCAATATGATGTATCTCGCACAGGAAGATCAGCGAGATATCCAGTTTATGTTACAAAAAACCATACAACCCCCCGAAGGAGGTGGGAAAAAATGAAAAACATGAAAGCGGTAATCGCGCTGTTTATCCTGCTCTCCGTATGGTGCGGAGTTCGGGTGGCGGAAGCGATTCCAAAAACGGCGACGACAACCTATGTCGTCAAACAGGGTGATCAGTTGTTGAGATTATTCGGACGTGACTGCCACAAGGTGGCCGTCTTGAATAAGATCAATCCAGACAAGATAAAGCCCGGACAGATACTGTTTGTTCCTCCGGGTGTGTATCTTCGGGTCGGAACTTCGAAAACGCGAATTACTTCTGGATTCGTCCGGAAGGAAATCAAAGGGGACCTGATTTGGAAATCGGGCGCAGACAAGTTGAGCCTGAAGCCCAGAAAGGGACCAATGGCACTCCGTACGGTTGTGAAGGATCTTGACCGTAGTGCATCAGTCGTACTCTGGAATCAGTTGAGAAACGCCCCGGTAAACGGACGTTTCGTGACTGATGATAGTGGTCGTCTGGTCGCGTGGGTCAATGACAGTACGCGACTTTCCATGGCAGATGGTTACATGATTGGCGGAAGAAAGATCATCCGCTATCACGGCGACTTGAAGCCAAAAACACCGTTGAAAAATGACGCTTTGACCGCGATGAAAATCAGCGATCAGTGGGTCGTCATGCCGGCAATCTGTGGCAATATCTCGCTTGGCAGGATGCTTGCGAGGCAGTTGGAAAAAATGGTGGAGACGAAGGAGACGGTCATTGAAGACTTGCAACCGATTTCTGCCATCCCGCAGGAAAACGTGGGAAATGAGCTCCTGAAGTGGGAGCTTATCGCAGGTGCAGGTCTCTATAGCAACAACCTCGCCCACGGCAACTGGCAGTATGCCGAAGGGGATGTCCTTATCCCGCTCGGTGACGGCTATGCGGTCGGTGGAGGATTCTATGGGATGTGGGGTGATGGAGAGTCAAAAACCTCGTCCTATACCTGGCATGAACGTAGCGGTATTGGCCCACAAGTCGTGCTCCGGAGGGATTACCTGAAGGAACAGACCGACGAATTTGGCCAGACCGTCGAACTTCCCGCGGCATGGGGTATCAAGGCCCGTTATCTTCCCAATGATTACGTGACGGGAGGGAACGGCGTATACAATATGTCTCAGACCGGAAAGAAGTTCGGTCTGTATGCGGAGGTATACGAGCGCAAAAGTGAGGACTGGCTCTTCGGTTTCACAGGTGAATACTGGAAGTATTTCGACGGGAAAATCCGTTCCACCTGGAGCGGAGACACGCCACAAAACCGCAGTTCTTGGAATGTGAACGCGATTGCACAGTATTCGTTCGATGAAGACTGGGCACTTCGCGGGATTCTCGGCGTATCACATCAGTATTGGGATCGGTTGAATTATCTCAACCTTACGCCGGAAGTACGGTATCAGAATTGGCTCATGTTCGGGCCAAGGGTTTCCATCCCACTGAACAAACCGGATGAATTCTATCGAGACGTAACTCGGGGTGACCTGTTTACGATCGGAGCATTTGTCCGTGCGGAATTCGGTGGTGTGCTCCGTGCGAAGGATTGCGAAGATCGTAGGGCTTCCGTTGTGAAGTTGGGCACCATAGATGAAGTGACCGATGAACAATTGAAGTCGGGAACGGAGAATGACGCGCCTGCGGTACTTCCTGAAGTGAAGCATGAAGATTCATTGCCTGCGGTACCTGCTGTTTCGGAAACTGAACGACAGGCTCCTGCCGGTACTGAAAATGATGAACCGTTTGACGCGTCGAGTGCGTTGAATGTGAAGTAAAAGAGTTGTACAAACAGATAAGTACGAATACTTTGGAGTGGGGCCGCCTGAAGAACTTAGGGTACGGTCCGTTATCGACAAAAAGTTTACAGCCAGAATCCCGTAAGGAATTCTGGCTGCTATTTTTTCTGGAAAAAGGCAGTTCATACTTCGGTTTGAGTACTTAGTGATTTCTGGCCGTGATGCTTGACAAGAATCGATATTTGCGCTAGTATACAACATTCCTTCCGAATCCCAGAAAAAAGGCCTATTTCTTGGAAAAGAGGGAAATTTGAAGATAAAGTAAATTAAAATAATCAGAAATCGTACGTCCTGGGAGGGACCGTATCATGAAACATTTGAAACTCAAACAATTATTTATCGCAGGACTTTTGATTATTGCATCAACACCGGCATTTGCGTCAACGGTTCAGCAACCGGCCAGTACGGTTATCGAAGCGAAGCCTGACGGAAAAGGAAATGTAATTATTTCCTGGACTGGGGAAACAAGGCCGTTCACCCGTCTGGAACGCTATATTGGTCACGGTCGCAAAACCGGCCATGTCGCAGGAATACTTATTCCTGCCGGCACGCATCAGGCCATTTTAAAAAATGTAAAGGGTGATGGCGATGATTCAAAGCCGGCGCCTTTACATCGTTTCCGGTTTAACCTGCAGGTTTCGCCCAGCGAATATCTACATTTGGAGTGTGGCGGCAACACAACCACTACTCAGCCCACACTCAAGGGCCTGCACGTAGACGGTTCGTATGTTAATCCTCAAAGCGGCCAGGTTGAAGGCGCTTTGGAGGTAGATGAATCCGTCGCACCACCTGCTAACTAATGCCTCCTGTTCTTTTTCAAGCCCTTGTGTCAATCACAATGGGCTTGACTTTTTTTATAGAATGTAGTATCATCGCATGTTGGTTTGATTCGAGATATACCTCGGGGCTCTGCCCCGAGGTCACCGCTAAGGAATGGTTTGGAAAACCGTTGGTTTTCCAAGATAGACCAGAGCGAAGCTCCTGCATACCCCGCCGATACGAAGCGGAGCGTAGTGAGGGGACAGCTCTGCTGCGGGGTATATTGATTCGATACAATATGGAACGCACATCATTTTTCGGGGATGGGAAACGGTCGGAACTGTTCGCATTTTCGTTTCTCATCATTTTGCTGTTTACGGACGCATTCATCAATGCGGCTTACGGTTTTTCGCTTCCGGTATTCGTGGCGACACTCGCCCCGGCGGCCGTTCTCGCGTTTCTCTATCCGCGGGCAGGACTTTCCGCAGCGCTCTCGACGACGATCGTCTTCGAACGCTTCTTTACACTCGTACCGATGACCGTGGGAGAAATCTCGTACAAGCTCTATCCGCTCGACATAATCCTGGTCGCCACCTTTCTCTCGACATTTCTCCTCTATATCCGTGACGGACGGCGCCGGTTCCGATTCCGATCGACCGACGCGTTTCTCCTGATATTTTTCGGTATCGTGACCGTCATCTTCGTATCCGGATTGTTCGGACTCGGCAAGGATCAGGGGCTCGCCACGGCGTTCAGTACGTGGAAAAATTACGTATTCTATGGAGCGCTGTACTTTTCGGCGGCCACACTCGTACGGACGCGCGACGATGTGCGCTCCGTCGCACGATTGTTCCTCGGGTCCGTCGCGGTCGCGGGGATATTTTTACTTATCGGATTCGCACGCGGAGGCGGACTCTGGACGGAATACACGCCGCTCTCCACTTCCGGTACCCGGTTCCTCGCGTTCCCGCACGCATTTTACTATTCGATGGCGCTTCTGACACTGCTGTTATCGTTGCCGTTTCAAACGGCGGGCGATGGGTTCGTGGTGGAACAACATCCCACAATCGGGTTTGCACATCCATATGCGTTTTTTCGACGGGCGGAAGAATTGTTTGCGGGACGAGGTAACGGCGATGGTGCGCTGATCACCGAGCGCAGCGTTTCATATGGTACGTATGCCGCCATCGCTTTTCTGACGATCGGTATCGTATCGTCACTGATGCGGCACTTGTGGATCGGTATCGCGGTAACGATCGTTTCCGCCGTCCTGATCGCACCGAACCGGATCGGAAAGCCGCTGCTGCGCTTCGCAGCGACATGGATCCTGCCTTCGATCGGACTTCTCCTTCTGTGTATTTCCGTTTTGGTCGCGGTTCCCGAGACGGTTATGGGAAATCCGGTCGGACACGTCGTCGATATCGTGAAGGAGCGGGTGCTGTCGATCGGCAGCGGTACGGACGAGAGTCTCGCCTGGCGCGAGGCTGTCTGGGAAAGTGCGCTTTCGCGATTTTCGGAACATCCGTTTCGGGGAATCGGTTTCGGGGCCAGCGTACCGGTCGAACTCGGGGACTATCGTGAATACGTCGAGGTGCGCAATATGCACAATTCCTGGTTGGCGATGCTGATTCAGACCGGGCTCTTCGGCATGGCGGCATTCTCGGCGTTTCTTGTTTCACTGGTCAAGAAAGCGTTCCGTTCGGATATGGGTGATGATCGGTATCTCCAGGGCGCAAGGATCGTTCTGCTCGGTCTCCTGCTGTTTCAAGGAATCGTATTTTTCTCACAGCCGTATCTGGAAACGAATCTCTTGGGGCTCTTCTTCTTCGTGACGCTCGGATTGATGCGGGCGCTTCCAGATATGTATGATGGACATACGGCACATCATGATTGAAAAATATCGAAATTGATTCATACAATTTTTCATTTTTTTCTTTTCGTCTCCGCGAGGATTTTCGTCTTCGAAAATACGTGGCGGTCCAGGTCGCTGTTTTGAATTCTGGATTGCCGCGCCCGAGTACGGGCTCGCAAAGACAGTCTTAGAAAAATTGTGTTATAGGGAAAAGCTATGCGCGTACTCGAGGTCAACAAATTTTATCATGAACGACGCGGCGCGGAGCGTCATTTTCTGGATGTCACGGAAGCACTCGCATCCGACGGTCACGAGATCGCGGTGTTTTCCATGGAGCATCCGAAGAACGTTGTGCGCTCATTCCCGACTTATTTGATAAGCCGAGCCGGATTTTCGGACGAAGACGGAGGGAGTTTGTGGCAACTCTTGAAGGGCGTCGCTCGGCTGTTCTGGTCATTCGAGGCGCGAAAGACGATGCGGCGCGCGATCGATGAATTCCGGCCGGATATCGTACATATCCACAACGCGTATCATCAGTTGTCTTTGTCGTTTTTTCCGATCATCAGCAAATGCGGTATTCCCATCATCATGACGGTGCATGATTATATCGCCGTTTCGCCGGACAAGGACCGGTATGACGATGAAATCGGGACGTCCTTTTGGAAATTCCTATCCGTTCGGAAATATTCCTTTCCGAAACGGTTTCTACTCGTGCTCCGGGCGTATTGGGATGCGAGGATGGGCTATTATTCTCGATACGTGGACATGTTCATCGCGCCAAGCCAATATGTGAAGGAAACGCTGATCCGAGCCGGAATACCGGAAGCGAAGATCCGCGTGATACCGCATTTCGTGTCCGATGCGGAAGTGCACACGTCGATATCGAAATCCGTTGCGCCGTATGCCCTCTCTGCCGGATCGGTTTCCGAAGACAAGAATATCGGATCGCTTGTCGCACTCTTCATCTCGATCGGCTATCCGCTCATTCTTGCCGGACGAAAGACAATGGAAATTTCGGAGGATGATCGAATCCGCTTCGTCGGAGAGAAAGCGAAGGAAGAACTCGAAACGCTCTACTCCGGCGCGTCGTTCGTCGTGAGCGCTTCGCGACTGCCGGAAACCTTCGGGCTGGTCGCGCTCGAAGCCGGTGCCGCGGGAAGGCCGTATATCGGATTTGATACCGGAGCGTTGTCGGAAATAGTGGAGGAGGGAAAGACCGGAACGCTCGTCGAAACCGACGCAGAACTCGAATCGGCACTGCGGTCGTTTATCGCGCATCCAGATACATATGATTCCGCCGAGACCATCCGTAGGAAAACGATAGATCGATTCGGAAAACAGAAGTATCTCGATTCATTTTTTTCGTTGGTACATGAATTACTGAGTCGTCCGAAGGGATAGATCGCGCTCATTGCTCGAATTTCAACACATGTTCACGAATAGCACACAGAAAGACAACATTACATTTGATACGCGATAGCGTATCAAATGTAACTTTTTTATAAATAACGAATAATCGAGAAATGGTAGAATATATCTTCTGGCACTGGTTCCCGATGAGGTTGGTGAAAATGTTCCTTGTAGTCTAGGATAAAGTCAAATACGCCACCTATTACGAATCCGTGAAAGCATCCGGCAAACATTATTTCACCTGCATCATCGCCACCGCCCGCAAGTTTCTCAGTATCCCTCTAAATCTCAACGCCTCTCTAAGCCAAAAAATAAGCTTGCCGGCTGAAATCCGAAAATTTCGGCTACCCGTCCGCAACGTTTCACGTAGTGATTCGGGCGAGCCCCGACCGTCTCGCCAAGCGATCGTCGCGGGCGGGCAAACCATTCAAAACTCGTCAGGTTCGTCAGTGGGATCCTCATCTCCTTCGGATACCCGTCCTCGATTTTCATGGTCGTATACTGAGAGGGTGACCAACCTCTGGTTGGCGCTTCAACGAACTTTTCGGATGTGCAGCACGACATGAGATTTGAGAGAGATACTCAGAGAGTTTTTCAGGATATACAAGACTTATAACTTGTCTTTTCGAAGGGGGCATGCTCGTTTTTACTTATATCGGTATTGAGATTCTCCCTTTTGCAAAAGAAAAGGGGAACCATGGATTACTACCGATGTCTTCATTCGGGGCTTGTGCCTGTATGGTCTCCGATCGGCTCTCGGTAATCTTCTCGGGACGTCTTTGGATTACGAGACGTATTCCGGAACGTACAAGAAGCTTGATGCCGCGGTCAGGTGGCAGGACATCTCATGGCAGGATCTGGCGAACAGACTCGGAAAAAAGATCAAACTGGTCGTTTTCCGGCGTAACAGGAGGTCTCCGATCGGTCTGTCTCCATCGGTCCGCAGGGTTTATCGCCTCAATCCGTCCAAAGGCATCGATCCGGAACGTATCCGTGTGACCCAGGAGTCTCTTGCGTGGGGCAGGAGTGTGGAGGGTCTCGCGTATGTGGAGAAATTACTGGCGAGCCTTTAATAGTAAGGTGAACCAAAGTCTTGATCTTAACTGGTCAAGACTTTTTTTATTCCACCTCGCCGATGAACATGGGGATATTGAGATGACGGCGGGAAGTTTCGCCACGGAGGAGATGGCGGGAGCGGGCGGTGGTTTCGCCACGCGCACCCTCGTGACGCGGGGAGTGGTGCGCGTCGAATGACGGACCGAAATGGATGGTGTGCTTGCCGTACTTGGCCCGTACCGTGTCGATACCTTCGTAGATCCGGCGGAATCCCTCGATCTTGAGTGACGCGCCGAAGAGGTCCGGTTGTCGGTCCGGCGTACGCAGGTCGAGCAAGGTGACCATGGTCGCACGATAGAACGTGCCCGGCGAGAAAAGGCCGTCGAAGACCGGCTTCGCGATGGCAAGGACCTCGTGCGCGAAGTTGGTCGGGCGCGAAAGGCCGATCTCGCTTGCGTGATGCTCGAACGATTGCGTGCGCAGAAGGATGAGTATCTTGTGCGCCTCGAGACCGTATTGTCGCGCACGCATGCAGGCGGACTCGATGTTCTTGGCGAGCTGCGCGAACACGAAACGTGGATCGTTGGAAGCCGGCGTGAACGTCTTCATCTTCTGGACGGAATAATGCGTCTGGCGCGTTCCGACATCGAAGGGGAGCGCCGGTATGCCGCGGAGTTCGGAACGGATTTCCCGGAAGGGCTTGGAGAGGAACGGATCGAGTCGCCGGTCGTCGGAGGAAGCGAGGTCGAACGCGGTCCCGATGCCGAGCCGGACGAGGGTGTCGGTCGTACACGGACCGATGCCCCAGACGTTGCCGACGGGAAGCTTTCTGAGATAGGTCGGGATCTCACGGTTCGGGATCGCGGTGAGACCGTAGGGCTTCTTCCATTTCGATCCCGCCTTGGCGAGGACTTTGGTCGAAGCGAGCCCGATGGAGAACGTGAAACCGAGTTCGCGGCGGAGGTCTTCTTGGATCCGCTCGGCCATCCCGACGTAGCCCGTTTTCAAAGGACGGTGCCAACCGGTGATATCGGCGAAGCATTCGTCGATGCCGTATTCTTCCACTTCGGGCGTGTACCGGCGGACGACGTCGAAGAACCGTTTGGAAAGGAGCGAATACGTCTCGTAGTCGGAAGGGAGGATGACGATGTCCGGGCAGAGCTTGCGGATCTCGTGAAGCCGCATCGCGCGGGTGACGCCCTTGGCTTTGGCTTCGTAGCTCATCGACGAGGCGATGCCGCGTTCCGCTCCGGTGATGACCGGCTTGCCGCGGAGCGCCGGGTCGCGCGACTGCTCACACGACGCGAAGAACGCATCCCCGTCGATATGGAGGATGGCCTGTGGGAACGTTCCGTGTGCGATGGGTCCGGGCATACTTGAAACCAAAAGAAACTAACAACTGACAACCGATAACTAACAACTGACAACTAACAACTTACAACCGATAACAGAGAGAATTTCTCATGTTGAAACGGTGTGTCTTGCTTTATACGGAAGATCATTTTTTGGTTATCGTTCCGGAAACTGGACAGGAATTGATGCCTTGAATCCGGTGCATGAACCGACATATGTCCGTGATACGTTTTGGACAAAAAAATCACTTCTAATACTTCCGGATGACGGCGGTGACGATCGCCTCGATGCGGAGTTCCTCTTTCGGCCGGATAACCTTGAAGGCGGGATTGGCGGGGACGAGCGTCACTTCCTTGCCGTCTTTTTTATAATATTTCATCGTCCACTTGCGGTCGACTTCGGCGATCACGATGTCGCCGTTCTTGGGCTCGCGTCCGCGTTCGACGAGGACGGTGTCGCCCGGGCGGATGCCGGCGTCGCGCATCGACTCGCCCTTCACTTCGAGCATGAAGGTCGCCTCGCGGTTACCGATCAGCCATTCATCAAGCGTCATCGTGTCGAGGAGTTCCTCTTCGGCGGGAGAAGGGAATCCGGCCTCGACAGAGCCGAGTCTGCGCACGCCGAAGAAGTGTATGGTCGGGAGGAGCTTGCCGGTCGTGTCGCGGTCGAGCAGACCGTCGTCGACGAGCCCGTCTATGAAACGCTTGGTCTGCTTCATGGAAGATATGTGAAGGATGCTGTCACGTATCTCGCGATAGGTGGGCATGCGCTTTCTCTTTTCGAAGAACGTCCGGATTTTTTCGAACGGGGTTTCGTTATTCATAGGGCAGATAATAGGGAAAAGTCTATCAAGTCAGAAAGTCGAAAGTCGGGAAGTAACTCACAACTGACAACTCACAACTGAAAACGGGAACGCGGAAGAGAGTTGACGGGTTCACATGTTGGGCGAGGGAAGGGAAATAAGTTTCGAATTTTGAAATAGGAATGAAATCTGGAACGAGAGAACAATCAAGCAATCGGGCAATGTGACCATGAAACAATAATGCAATTAAACAATGAAGCGATATTCGGATACCAACAGTATAGGGGAACATATGTTCCCCAGTCAAACGGGAGCGGAACGGAACATAAAGAAGGCCGGAAATGCGCCGCCTCGCACTTGATGGCATGCGGATTCGATGGTACAAAGGAACCGGGCGTCGGGGTCGCGTATCTTCCCGAAGAGCTGCTACGATCGTATAATTATAAATATCATGATCAACCTATCGGAGCGGTCGTTTCGGAAACTTCTGATAGCGCTTTCCATATATCTCGTCTCGTTGTTTGCGGCGAATACCCTGGGTCTCAAGATCATGCCGTTCCTCTTCGGATCGCATCTTTCCGTGGCGGTATTCTCGTTCCCGGTCGTATTTTTGACGACCGACGTCATCGGGGAAGTGTACGGCAAGCGTATCGCGAAACTGTTCGTCCTGGCCGGATTCGTGAGCGTCGTCGCGTTCGTGGTCTATTCCCTCCTGTCGCTTTCGATGTCGTGGTCGCAGGAAGGGGAATGGGTACGGCAGGGATACGACCAGGTATTCGGCATTTCCATCCGGGTCGCCGTCGCTTCGATCGTCGCGTTTCTGGTCGCGGAGTACCAGGACGTGCTCACGTTTTTCTTTTTCCGGGAACGGCTCGGCACGAAACGCTTTTGGCTCCGTTCATTGCTCTCGAATATCTGGTCGCAGTTTCTTGATTCGACGATTTTCATGTTCATCGCGTTTTTCGGCGTATACGAGATCGGCATGCTCATGAACATCATCGTCACGTGGTGGCTCTACAAGGTCGCCATGGGGGCCGCGTATACGCCGCTTTCGTACCTGGGTATATGGCTGCTTCGCGAGCCGGAAACGGCGGACGACAAGGGATGAACGCCGATGATCGGTCCGGGCAAGACGGGCGTAACGGAAAGGAATGAACATTATGAACATACGACCGGTAAAAACGGGAATCTTCAACGAAGGCGACGATCTGGTCGCCTTTATCCTGCGACACGTGAAGGACGTTCCCGAACAGTCGGTGATCGTCGTCACGTCCAAGATCGTGGCGCTGTCGGAACGTCGGACGGTCCCGTTCACCGATATCGAATCCAAAGAGAAACTCATACGTGCCGAGAGCGAATACGCCGTACGGACCAAACATGTCTGGCTCACGATCAAGGATGGAATGCTCGGGGCGTCGGCCGGTATCGATGAGTCCAACGCGGACGGCAGGATGATCCTGTTGCCGAAGGACAGCTTCGAGTCCGCGCGGATATTGAGAGAGGAACTCTGTCGTGAGTACGGGGTCAGGGACCTCGGGATTCTCATTTCGGACAGTCGGACGATTCCGCTCCGGGCGGGGGTTATCGGTATCGCGACCGGATACGCCGGGTTTTTGGGTATCCGGGATTATCGGGGAAAACGGGATCTTTTCGGCAGGACGCTGGAGTATTCCCGTACCGACATCGCGGACAGTCTGGCGACCGCCGCCACGCTCGTCATGGGAGAAGGGGACGAATGCCAACCTTTGGGGCTTATCGACGGGGCTCCGGTGGAATTTTGCGACCAAATCGACCCGGCAGAACTGCATATCGATATCGAGGATGATATGTTCACTCCGCTCTTTTCCGATATTTCGCTCTTTCGTCCGACTGAAACGAATGAGGCGGATGTATCGAACGATATTTGAATATCACACGACAGCCAGTGTCGTGTTCGCGACATTTTTCCGAAATCTCGGAATCGTGCCCGTTTTATATGTAGGAAGTGAAAACATCCGCCTAGCGGCGCGTACTATCCATGTATGGCGCTATTTTTTGTATAGTAGGAGAAGCGGCGGATACGACGAAAGTCGGATTCGCGATGTCATTATTGCTTTCATGAAAGCGAAATGGTACACCTAAGGGAAGGGGAGCGTATTCTGTCGGTCTCGGATAATGCCGATTATCAAGCATATTATTTATGAAGAAACTGAAAGTGAAGAAGTGGCAGATCGTTCTTGCAGTGGTGGTCCTGATCGGAGGGGGCTACTACTGGTATACCAAGTCGAAGTCGGCGAGTACCCAGGTGACGTATGTCACGACGGCCGCGGAAAAGGGGACGCTCACGACGTCCGTCTCGGTCAGCGGGAACATCGTCGTGGATCAGAGTGTGAACATCGACCCGACGATCACCGGGACCGTTTCCAATCTTTCGGTCAATGTCGGCGACAAAGTGAAGAAAGGCCAGGCGTTGTTTACGATCGTGAACGACCAATTAAGCGTGTCCACGTCCCAGGCACAGACCTCGTTCGCACAGTCGCAAAGCTCGATCACGTCGGCAAAGATCACCCTGAAACAGGCGAAGGCCACCTATGACGCGGACAAGAAGACCGGCAGCGGCGTCAGTTCCAAACAGAAAGCCGTCGACAAGGCGAAGGTGGATGCGGCGGAACAGTCCGTCGCGGTCGCGGAGCAGTCCTCCGGTACGTCCGATCTCAGTCTGCAATATCAGAGGCAGACGGCGGGCAAGCGCCTGGTGGTCGCGTCGATCGACGGGACGGTCAATTCCGTCAACGTGAAGAACGGGGACGACTTGAGCAAGCTTTCCTCCGGCAGTTCGAGGACGGTGCCGATCATCATCGGCGATATGGGTACGTTGCAGACGCAGGTCCAGATCAACGAAGTCGACGTCTCGAACGTGCAACTCGGACAGAAGGTCATGATGACGTTCTCCGCGATCGACGGGCTGACGATTTCCGGTAAGGTCGAGAAGATGGATTCGCTCGGCACGGTTACTCAGGGCGTGGTCACCTATAATGCCAAGATCAGCCTCGACACCCTGGATCCGAGGATCAAACCCGGTATGAGCGTGTCCGCGTCGATCATCACCGGAGTCAAACAGGACGTGATCATCGTACCGGCCGGTGCCATCAAGAAGCAGGGAAATACGAACTATGTGCAGGTCTTGAACGGTGGAATGACGCCGACCCAAGTGAACGTGACGGTCGGGGCCTCGAACAATACCGAGACCGAGATCCAAAACGGGCTCAATGTGGGCGACAAAGTAGTGACCAAGACCGTCGATCCGAGTGCGACGACGAGCACATCGAGCACGACCGGACAAAGCGGTGCGAACAGGGTCCGGATACCGGGCGGCGGATTCGGCGGATAAACGATCGTCACCCTGGTCAATCAATCTTTCAGAAATGACATGATCGAGTGTAAGAACATCAGCAAGACCTATGTGAACGGGGATGTCGAGACGCGCGCCGTGTCCGATGTCTCTTTCCGTATCGACAAAGGGGAATTCGTCGCGATCATCGGTCCGTCCGGATCGGGGAAATCGACCCTGATGCATATCCTCGGGGCGCTC
>JBAXOD010000008.1:0-55145 GCA_037133435.1 Candidatus Moraniibacteriota bacterium
GACTTTATCCTAGCCTAAAAGAAGCGCTTCCACCAACCTCATCGGGTACCAGTGCCTCATTTTTATATTTCAGCTTTTCATCGTATGGTCATAGGTATCGACGCGTCGCGGGCATTCCTGCGGAACAGGACCGGCATCGAGGAATACTCATACCAGACGATCGCGCACCTGAGGGTCCCGCTCAAGGAAGAGCGGGTGATTTTGTATGTGCAAGACGGCCAGATTCCGGATTTCGAACTGCCGCGATCCTGGAAAGTGCGATCGCTTCGGGCGCCCCGGTTCTGGACCCATGTGCGA
The DNA here is from genome assembly GCA_037133435.1 of Candidatus Moraniibacteriota bacterium. Lineage (GTDB taxonomy): Bacteria > Patescibacteriota > Minisyncoccia > Moranbacterales > UBA1568 > JAAXTX01. The sequence goes on from JBAXOD010000008.1 coordinate 298, forward strand.
CTCTCGCTCGAGATGCTCTTGCATCTGCCCGATGTTCTCTTCGTGCCGGCGCATACGATCCCGTTCATCCATCCTGCCCGCAATGTTACGCCGCTCTGCCGACTATCGTTCGTTATTGTACAAAAATTCATACATCCGTTTACCGGTTGCAAGGAAAAGCATAGCGTTGCGGGCGGGCCCGCCCGGTCCGTCGTCACCGTGCACGGACTCGAGTACGAATTCTCCAAGGAGAGTTATTCCCGGTGGGAGCGGTTTTATATGCGCGCGGTGATACGGTTTTCGTGCAAGGCGGCGGAGACGATCATCGCGGTGTCGGAGAATACGAAACGCGACCTGATACGGCTCTATGGAACACCAAAGGAGAAGATCCGGGTGGTGTATGAGGGGAGACCGAAACTCCGTCCGCATGCGGACGGAGCAATTTCGAATTTCGAATTTCGAATTTCGAAACGGGAACGGGGAGTAGACTCAAGTGCTGAATCGGAAATCGAAAAACCCCATCTTCTGTTCGTGGGGCGGATCGAGGAACGGAAGAACGTCCGACGGATCGTGGAGGCGTACGGACTCCTGAAAAAGCGTCACGGCATACCGCACCGACTCGTGCTCGCGGGGAAGCCGGGATACGGGTATGCGGACGTGAAACGTGCGATCGGGGCATCGGAATATCGGAGCGATATCGTCGAAACGGGGTATGTGGATGAATCGAAGAAGTCCGAACTCCTGGCAGGGGCCGACGTGTTCGTGTTCCCTTCGCTTTATGAAGGGTTCGGTTTGCCGGTCGTCGAGGCGCAGACGGTCGGTGTGCCGGTCGTGACGTCGGAGATCTCGTCCTTGCCGGATATCGCGGGAGACGGGGCGCTTTTTGCCGATCCGTTGTCTGCCGAATCGATCGCCGACCGTATCTGGGAACTGCTTTCCGATCCGGTGCTCCGGGGTGGTATAATAGGAAAAGGCCGGCAAAACGCGAAACGGTTCGATTGGGGGCGTTGTGCGGAAGAGATCGCCGAACTGCTCCGGAAATAAAAAAACTGCACACGGTTGATGTGCAGATTTGAGGACGTGTAGTTTAGTCGAACTGCTTTCTGAACCAATCATGGAAAGCAATGATGACGATGTACAGTAGATACGCTATTGTCAGCATCACGCTATCCAATGCTGGGAACCGGTGATTGAGGAGTAGCCAGAGCGCGAAGGCTGCATATATTATGACGAACGTCAGTGCGATTTTGAGAAAGCGGTACCATCCCTTATTATCATCAAATGACGACTTGGGCCATACTAATATTCCCAGTGGAAACACAAGTAAGTCCGCGAAACTCTTCGCTGGTAGAGGGAGAAAGTATCGCAGGAGTAGTCCTGTCGTAAAAAAAGCGATTGCTCCGGAACATTGTTTCAGAAAGCGAAATAGATTAGCAAAAACCAATTTTACGTGGGGCATGATTCCTCCGGTGGTTTACAGGTTATTAAAGGACAGTATGTGACTTTGGAATATAGCGATATTATGGAAAAAAGTCAAGAACCAAAGAAAAAAATCGCCTTCGTCCACGATTTTCTCGTTTCCTACGGGGGAGCGGAGCGCGTGTTGGAAAGCCTCGTGAAGCTTGATCCGGATGCGCCGATCTATGTGCTGTTGGCCGATGAGCGGATCGTGCGGGAACGGTTCGCGGGCCATGAGATCCGGACCTCGTTTTTGCAGAAGCTTCCGAAGTTTTTCCGGAAGCGGTATCGTTTGCTCCTGCCGTTTTTCGCGGTCGCGGCGGAATCGATGGATTTCCGCGATTTCGACGTGGTCATCTCGTCGTCCGGAGCGTGGTCGAAGGGGATCGTGACGAGACTCAAGACGACGCATATCGCGTACCTGCATTCGCCGATGCGGTTCCTGTGGGACGCGAATGAGGGCTATTTCGACGCGGTCGGTCTGGGAGGTTACCGTCGGTTTTTCGGCAGGATACTGTTGTCGTATCTCCGGGTGTGGGACCGCGAAGCGGCGGAACGGCCGGATATCCTGATCTCGAATTCGGCATTTACGCATGCGCGGGTCCTGAAATATTACCGACGGGATTCGGGGATCGTCATCCCACCGGTGACGTTGATGGATGACTCACACCCCTCATCCTCGAAGACTCGGGAGCTCCCCTCCGAAAGGGGAGCGGGGGAACGCGAGGATTTTTTTCTCGTGGTGGCGAGGCTGACCGAAAGCAAGGGGGTCGGCGCGGCTATCGACGCGTTCGACAAGCTCGGGCTCCCGCTGCGTATCGTCGGGGAAGGTCGAGAGCGGAAAAAACTGCAACGCCGTACCGGCCCGTCCGTACGATTAGAGGGTGCGGTCGACGACAAAACGCTCGTTTCCTTGTATCGCCGGGCGCGCGCGGTCATCGTCCCGTCCGAGGAAGACTTCGGTTTGGCGGCGGCGGAAGCGCTTTCATTCGGAACGCCGGTCATCACGCTCGGACGCGGCGGCTCGCTCGAGGTGGTCGAAGAGGGGATAAGCGGCGAATTCTTCCGTGAGGCGACCGCGGAAGTCATCGCGGCGACCGTCCGACGGTTCATCGAACGCGGGAATGACGCGTATGTCATCGATCGGGAAGCGATCCGGAAGCGGTACTCGGAGGAGCGGTTCCTGTCGGAGTGGAAAGAACAAATCGAACGGGCGGGAACGGATATCGAACGGATATGAATATCATCGGACATGATCGTCAGCGGGCGTTCCTCCGGAAGATCGTTTCCGAGGGTCTTCCGCATCACGCGTTTCTCATTTCCGGACCCGAGGGGATCGGCAAGACGTCGGTGGCGCTCGAGTTTGCCGCTTTGCTTCTCGGTATGTCCGAAGGGGATCCGTCGGGCAAGCAGGATTTTCTCCTCATACGGCCGGAAATATCGAAAGAAGGGAAGAAGACGCGCATCCAGGTAGCCGATGTCCGTGAGGCGGGAACGTTCCTCAGTCGGTTTCCGGCGGAGTCGACACGACGGGTACTGATGATCGACGATGCCGATACCATGAACGAATCGGCCCAGAACGCGATCCTCAAACAGCTTGAAGAACCGAACGGATCCTCGGTACTGATACTGGTCACGTCGCGTCCGGGCGCCTTACGCGAGACGATACGGTCCCGCGCATTCCGTGTCCCGCTGTCGCTCATTTCGGAACCGATCATCCGATCCGGCGCCGAAGCGATATTCGGGAAAGAGGCTCTCGCCGGCGTGGAGCCGTTCTTTTTCGCTCTCGGTCGTCCGGGCATCGTCTTCGGGGCGCTGTCCGATCCGACCCGGTTCGCCGTGCGTCGCGAGTTGCTCCGGTCGCTCTTCAAACTCTCTTCGCTTTCCATGACCGAACGGTTCGCCCTTTCGGAACGACTTTCCGGATCGGTGCCGGAAGCGGTCCGATTGCTCGAGTGGTGGGTTTCCGGACTCCGGTTCATGCGTCGCGACGAACAGGACGCGAAGCGTCTCTCGTCGTCCTTCCGTTTTCTCGAGGAGGTCGAGGAAGCGGCACGGACGCTGCGAGAGACGAATGCCAATGCACGACTCGTGCTCGACCGACTGTTTCTCGTCGCGCTTCCATAAGACCTATGCTCGGTATCCGAAAAAAAAAGAAAATCGAGCGGGATCCCCGTCACAAACGCATGTTTCGTGAGGCGTTTCTCGAGGAAAAAAAACGGAAACGCCCGCGGCATGTCGTGGACGCTCCGAAATTTTCGTGGTGGATCGCGGCTCTGTGGATATTGTTTCTCATGACGGTGTTCTTCACGCTCCTGTTCTCGGATTTCGATCGCGTGGGGAATATTTCCGTCTCGGGCCTCCGTGATATCCCGGAAGAGCGGTTGACCGGTTTCATCCGAGACGAACTGTCGACGCCCGTCTTTCGTTTCGTATCCGGTGACAATTTTTTCCTGCTCCGGCAAGACGTGCTCGAGGCGGATATCCTCCGGATGTTTCCCAAGCTTGCCTCCGTGTCGGTAGTGAAGCGCTTCCCGGACCGGCTCGACGTGCGGGTTTCCGAACGGGAACGGATATGTCTTTTCTGTTCGTCCGGGGCATGCTTTCTTCCTGATGGAGACGGATATGCGCAGGACGCCTGGGCGGCTTTCGAATCGGAAAATGATCCTTATATCCTCCGGATGGAAGACGAGAGCGGGAAGGCTGTGCAGGTCGGCGAGTATTTGTTTCCCGGCGATTTTGCGGAGAGCGTCCTCGCCATCGATCGCGGTATCCGTGAGGACGCGGGCATCCCGCTCCAAGCCACGGTTACGACTCCGGCACGTGTGTCGCGCGAACTGCATTTCCGGACCGAAGCCGGGTGGGAGATTTTCGTCTCCATGGATATCGCTCCCGTAAAAACAGTCGAGACGCTCCGTCTTATCCTGGACAAGGAATTGCCGGAAGAGAAGCGGGCGAATCTCCGATATATCGACCTTCGGACGGACGGCCGGGTATTTTATGCCAAAAACGACCAGTCTCCGCCGACGGACGCGACGGTAGCCCCGACGAACCCTGTAACCGACGCTTCGGCACCGCCCGCGACACCCGCAGATACGGGCGCGAAAAAGACCGATGTCAAGAAGAAATGAACCGTACGCGGTTCATTTTTTTGAATATCGAAATAACGCACATAATCTGACGGCCGGAAGATTATGTAGGTTTGAGCGGGATGGGGAGGAGATGGGGCGGAAAGGGGCGGGATAGATCGGAGGGAAAAAAATACAAGCCCGGGATGATGAATCGCGCGGGCTTGTCGAACTTCTGTGACAGGAGATTATCAGAGCGGAAAGAGTTGAACCGACCTTTGTGGGGTCGGTTTTTTGGTGTGCGGGGTTATTCGATTCCCGGAGATGGCGGGATGTAATAGACGAAGATGGAATCGCCGGCGCGCCAGGCCATAGGGTATCCGCCGTCGACGATCCACTGATACGTCGTTTTGCCGTCGGGATTGGCCTTATAGAGGCTCTCCTGCCAGAAGGTCGCCGATATCGCGTGCCATCCGGAGCGCTTCCCCCAATCGGCATACCATTCGAGGTACTTGTCGCCGAGGAAGTATTTCGGATCGGCGCCGCCGAAATAGGCCGTATGGAGCTGGTCTATTTCCGGATAGCGTATGATGTCGGCGTATTTCGCGCAGACGTCCTGGTCGGCGGTTCCCGTCTTGCACGCGTTGAATTCCGAAACGAAATCACGGAGCCGATACATGTCCTGTCCCCAGTCGTAACTCGAGTCCGTGACATACCGATAGCCGTTCTTCGTGCCGCCTGCGGCTTCGTTGAAATAGGACAGATACGAGGGATACGAGAGGAGGGGGATAGCGATGATCCAAAACGAGAGGACCAGGAGCGCCGCTCGCGACGCGGTCTCGCCCTGGAATCCTTGGCGGCGGATGCAGTCGAAGACGGTCTTGGCGACGAGGACGTAGAGCAAAGGCAGGATGGGAAAGAGGTGACGAAATCCGATATTGAGGTTTCCCGTGATGCTGACGTAGGCATAGAACAAGACGAATCCGAAGAGCGTGTACTGGGTGATGTGGCTCTGGATGGAATGTGCGACGACCGAGTGCCAGGTACCAATCGCCTTGCCGGAAAAGGCTCTCCCGATGCGGTACAGGGTATAGAGCGCCGCGAAGAGGAGGAGGAACAGGAGCGGCAGGGTCTCTTTGAGCATGAAGACGATCGGAAAGAACCACGGACTCGCATCGGGTGTGACGGACCCGAGGAAGAAGTGCATATTGCCACCCTCGAACCGTGAGAAAACCTTGAAGAAGCCGAGGAAAAACTGGGCGAACGGTTTGGTGACGGGAGACTGGGAGAGAGATGTGACCGCCTGGATGGCGAGATGCGCGGGGGCGTTGTCTTGTGGGAAGAAGTCTTTCGCCGTTTCTATCATCTTGATGCCGGGTTCGTTTACGGTGTTGAAAAAATACAGGATCCAGACGAGCGCGAAGCAGACCAGGATCGCTCCGGCATACTTGAACGCATACGCGAACAGCTGTTTCACGGTGAACCAGAAGCGTGAGGAACGGACGGTGTCGGCCTTGGGCCGGGTGAGGGCATAGAGGATGATGATGACGACGAAATACGGGAACAGGAGCATCGCCGAGAATTTGGTGAGTTCGGCCACGCCGAGCATGAGTCCGAAGAGGACCGTGTTTTTCGCGTCAGGATTACGAAGGAACCGAATGAAGAAAACGAGCGCGAGGAACATCGTCCCGGCGATGCCGAGGTCGGTCGTCACATAGTGTCCATGCGCGATGATATTCGGATCGGAGACGAACAAGAGGAGCGCGAAGAGACCGGCGACCGTCCCGGCGAAGCCCTTCGTAAAGCGATAGAGCATGAATCCGATGAGAATCGCGAAGAGGATGATCGGGAAGCGGGCCCAGAACATGAGCCACTGCGCGTCGTTCCCGTGGATGAACCGGTCGCCGATGGCCCACTGCTCGTTCACACCGGTCGTCCACAGCGCCGAATCGGCCGGGAAGGAGAGAGACATGAACTGGAGCGGGATGCCGACCAGGTCTTTCAGGAGCGGCGGGTGCTCGGGATTGAGGCGCATGTCGCCGTATCGGACATAGGAATAGGCCGACGGAACGTGGGCCTTCTCGTCGAGCGTCGTCGATTCCTGCCAGGCAAGCGAGAGCGAGAGGAGGAAGAATCCTCCGAGCATGATCGCGACGAGGAGTGTCGCATGTTTTTTGATATGGTCCATAAGCGTTTGAGTCAAAAGTCTATAAAGTTCATAAAGTCGAAAAGTCGGGAACACGGTGAAAAAATTTTAAATTTTTGAAATTTTGTAATTTTTGTAAAAAAGAACGGCGTATATTCGGTATATTCGTTTGTCGACTGATCTCCTACGGGATGACGATGGAGGTGAAATCGGATCCGTATCCCGGGTCGAGGTCGATTTTCGATTCGTACGCGGCCGGGAACCTCGTTCGGATGTTTTCGAACGCTTGCGGATCGAATCGCTGCATCACGACGACGGCCGGGGTCTGGAAGTCGGCATCGGGAGAGACGTATTCGAGGTTTTCGGTCTTGCCATCGGTCAGGAACACGATCGGTCGGACGGCGATGAAGGAATCCTGGACGACATATTTGTGGATTTCTTTCGGCAAAGAGACGAGATAGGTCGACATGTTCCGGTAGTTCTCGTTGAACGAGGCGTGCTGCTCGGGCTGATTGCGGTAAAAGACGAAGTATTTGGTCAGGTTCCACACAGCCGAGGTCGCGAGTATGAGTATGAGCGGGATCGCGAGCGCGACTTTGGAACCGCTTTTTTTCTCGAAAAGCTTCCTGAAGAGAAACAGGATCGGGATGGTTGCCAGGAGGAAGACGGCCGGTTGCGTCCCGATGGATCGGAGCGCGTGCGGAAGACCCTCGTTCGTGAGGAATTCCGGGGCGAGCATGACGATGAACGCGATAAGGAGAAAGGCATGAACCGGGAGTTCCACATCGCGGGTCTTGGTGCGGATCCGGTCCCGAAGAAGCGAGAAGAGCATCTTTATCGAGAAGATGAGTCCGGTCAGGAAGAAGATGCCGACGATCGGGTCGAGTATCGGATAGGGCGGATAGTTGTGACGCCAGTTCTGATCGCCGACGAAGTTGTATTTGATGAGTGCGAGGCCGAGCGTTTTCCCAAGCGTTCCCCAGAAATCGCCGTGATTGATCGCGGGTTCGAAAATGGAGACGGCCGCCGCGCGCGAGTCGAAGATTTCCGGCTTGGCGATGAACGCGTAGAACATCGGACCGGCCGTGAGCGCCGCCGAGAAGACGAAGGCGAGCGCGTGTTTCCAATATCGCTTGAGGAAGGATTTATAGGAGAGGAAGAGGAACGGGAGCAGGAAGATGAGTATGAACGGCGCGAGACGGTAGGCGGTATAGGTATTGAGTCCGGCACCGAAGAAGAGTCCTGAGACGATGAACAGGCCGATTTTCTCTTTTCGTAGGCCGCGGAAAAAGAAGAAAAATGCGAATGACAGGATGAACGGCACCATGATCGCCCGGAATCCGATCCGTGAAAAATTGATCGCCCAGTACGAGGTCGCCGTGAGGAATGCCGCGATGAGCGCGGCGTACCGGCTTCGGAAGAGCTCCCAGGCCAGGAGTCCGATACCGAGGATGGCGAGCATCCCGAAGATCGTCGAGGGCAGTTTGAGCGCGGGCATGTTCGAACCGAACGCCTTGACCGAGAATGCCTGGATGTTGATGAAGAGTCCCTCGCGGCCCTGATTGTCCGGATAGAAGATCTGGTAATCGCCCGTTCGGTTGGCATCGAGCGCGTTCGTACCGTTCATGGCCTCGTCCGGATAGAGTCCGGAGGGGATCCGGTCGATGTCGTACCAGCGGATGAGACCGCCCGCGAGCGTGATGGAGAGGAGCGCAATCCAGAAAAATGTGCGGGAACGCAGGAGAAGTCCCATAGTTCTTTGTTTTTTGTTATGTATGGTAGAATTATACCATATCGGACGCGGGAATGATCGTCCGAGGACCGTAACCGTTATCAAACCGAATCATTATGCCGCAGGATATCAGTTTGCCGGGTATCGAGAGCGTACCGCAGGCGGAGCAGGTCCCTTCGCAGGAATATCGGGGGACGCCGCTTGCGCCGGAGTCGGCGCCGGAGCAGTCGCGTGAGCGAGCCGGGGAGCGGTATTCGGAAATCCTTTCGAAGGTCACTCCGCAACAGCCGGTTCAGACGGTCACGGATGACGATCATGGAGTCGGCCTCGACGCGCAATCGGTCTATAGCGAGACGGATGTGGAAGCGCGCGTGACGAAACTGCTGTCGCTCGTCGAGACGAAAGGCCCGGAATACGCGGTGCGGGTCGCCATCAAACTCAATGATTTCTACGTCCTTGACCGCATGCATGACGAGATGGCGGTACGGTTCTACGACGCGCTGGTCGCGAAGGGAGTGATCAAGGGATAGGAACGGCCTGATATCGGAAACAAAAACGGAAGAGTGAAAACAAAAATCCTATGATACACGCCGCGCTGAATTGGAACGCCATATTCATGCCGATAGCCGAGCTGTCGGGTCTGTTGGTCGTCGTTTCCGGCGGCTTTCTGATACTGCGGAGCTTTTTCCGTTTCCGGGCGCAGGTGAACCAGTCGATCGCGATGGATATCGAGCTTGTCCGGGTGGCGAAGAAGCCTGAGCCGGAAAATGGCGTGCAGCGGGCGGCCGACGCGTGGAAAGAGGAAGTGCTCGTGATGGAGAAACTGCTCGAGGCGATGGCGTCCTTCAAGCGCGTCATTTCTCCTGTCGAACGGATATTCTACGAGATTCCGACCGTCGTGCTCGAGATGTCCCAGCCGGCGGGAAAAGAGGAGATACTCTTCTATCTCTCCATGCCCAAGCGGTTTCGTGACGGCATCGAGAAACAGATCCACAGTTTTTTTCCCGACGCGGTCATCGAGAAGGCGTCCGATTATTCGATTTTCACCCCGGGAAGTTCGACGGCGATTTCGATCCTCGATCTGAAGAAGCCTCCGGCGTTGCCGCTCCGGACATTCCAAGGGATGGGGACCGATTCGCTCGACGAGCTCGCCAACGCGCTCAGCGGTCTCGATACGGAAACGGAAGGGGCGGTCATTCAGATCGTGCTCGCTCCCATGCACGGAAACGAATGGCGGAGGTCGGGACGGGAAATCGCCCAAAGGATGCAGCAGGGCAAACGGCTCAAGCAGGCGATCGAGAGTCCGACGACATCGGGCATGTCCTTCGCGAGAAGTATCGGCAAGGGGATCCTGAACGAGGCGACGTCATCCGCGATGCGTTCGAACGATCCGAATCATCAGAACGAGGAGGACCGGACCTATTCGCTGACTCCCGAGGAACAGGAGATCGTGAAGGCGATCGAGCGGAAGGCGACACTTCCGGCATTCCGTACCAATATCCGGTTGCTCGCGTCCGCGCCGACGTCCTTTCGCGCGGAGCAGATCCTGTCGCACATGGAAAACGCCTTCACTCAGTTCGAGTATACCGGCGTGAATTCGCTCCGGGTGAAAAAGCGGATGAAGAACAGTACCGCGGCCTTCGATTATATCTTCCGGAATTTCGACAACGACCACTCGTTGCTTTTGTCGACCGAGGAGGTGGCGTCCATATTCCATTTCCCCATCTCCGTCACGGAAACGCCGAAGATCAAGTGGCTCAAGGCCGGGGTCGCCGCGCCGCCGATCAACATACCGAAGGAAGGCCTCGTGCTCGGGTACAACGATTACCGTGGCTCCAAGACCGATATACGCATCACCGACAACGACCGTCGACGGCACATGTACATCATCGGTCAGACGGGAACGGGCAAGTCGAACTTCATCGAGGGGCTGGCGAAGTGGGACGCGAAACAGGGACACGGGTTCTGCTTCATCGATCCGCACGGCGACGCCATCGAGAGCATCCTCGAGTGTATCCCCCGCGAACGCGCGGACGACGTGATACTGTTCGATCCGTCCGATATCGAACGGCCGATCGGGCTCAACATGCTCGAATACGATCCGAAGCATCCCGAGCAGAAGACCTTCGTCATCAACGAGATGATCGGCATCTTCGACCAGTTGTACGACCTCAAGGCCACCGGCGGCCCGATGTTCGAGCAGTATATGCGAAACGCGATGCTCCTCATCATGGAACATCCGGAAAGCGGGTCGACCCTGATGGAGATTTCCCGTGTGCTCGCCGACGAGGAGTTTCGCCGGATGAAGCTCTCCCACTGCGCGAACCCGATCGTGCGCGATTTCTGGACCAAGGAGGCCGAGAAGGCCGGAGGCGAGGCGGCGCTCGCGAACATGGTGCCGTATATCACCTCGAAGCTCACCACCTTCATCTCCAACGACATCATGCGGCCGATCATCTCCCAGCAGGAATCGGGGATCGACTTCCGTGAGATTATGGACGGCGGGAAGATCCTGCTCGTGAATCTCTCGAAGGGAAAGATCGGCGAGATCAACGCCCGGTTGCTCGGTATGGTGATCGTCGGCAAGATTCTTATGTCGGCCCTGTCCCGGGTCGATACGCCGGAAGAGGAACGGAAGGACTTTTATCTCTATATGGACGAGTTCCAGAACGTGACGACGAACTCGATCGCGCAGATCCTGTCCGAGGCCCGGAAATACCGGCTTAATCTCGTCATCGCCCATCAGTTCATCGCCCAGCTCAAGGAGGAGATTTCCAAGGCGGTCTTCGGGAACGTGGGATCGATGGTCGCGCTGCGCGTGGGTCCCGAGGATGCGGAGTTCCTTGAGAAGCAGTTCGCGCCGGTCTTCACGAAGCACGATCTCATGAGCATCGACAATTATCAGTGTATCGTCAGGCTGCTCATGAACAGCGAGCTGACCAAACCGTTCAATATAAAGACACTGCGGTCGGCTTCGGGAGACCGTGAGATCGCGCAGGCGTTCAAGGAACTCTCCCGTCTCAGGTACGGACGCGACGCGACCATCGTGAATAGGGAGATTCTCGGACGGGTCAGCCGCTTTCTGGAAGTCAGTCGGAAAGTCGGGGATTGACCGTTTCGGCGGTCAGGGATATCGAAGGGTAAGAAAACGAAAACCCCCGCGTTGCGGGGGTTTTCGGTACGGGAAAGAGCTGTTGAAAATGAGGATCTACTTGCGGAATTCCGATACTCGGGCCGAATACTGCTTCAGGTGTTCGAGCTGACGGTCGTTGAGATTCTTCGAAGCGGCTACGGCTTCCTGAATGAGACTCTTCGAGAATTCGACGGATGTTCCGGAATGGACGCCTCCCTTGTGCCCGACTTTCTTGCGGAGATAATCCTCGATATAGATCTTGTGTTCCGCAGTGATGGACGAATCGGCGTTCTTTTCCAGATAGTTCGCGGCCGCCGCGCGTGCGAGATGCGTGAGTCCGTTTCCGGCTTTCGCGGTCTCGACGAACGAAGATTCCGTCTCCTTGCTCGTTTCGACTGGTGTTACGGTCGCGGCTGCCTTGGTTTCCGCGGCTTTCACGTCCGCTTTCGCGGTCGTATCGCCCTGCGTCGCCTCGGTCTTGCCTTCCTCGGCTATCTTTTCAGTGTCTGAGGAAGCGGTCTTGCCGGCATTCGCGCTTTCGTCGGTCGGTAGTGTCCGTCCGGAGTACGAGTAGATTCCGATCGCTATCACCCCGACGATGAAGACGCTCGTGATGATGCGGAGATTCTCCTGAATCCAGGACTGTACTTTCGTCGTCGAACCTTCTTCCACATACGGGTCGTTCTGTTCTTCCATATGATTCACCTTCCTTTCTAGATTAATGATTTTGAAAGGAACCGCTTTCGTTGAAGCCTGGTCCTCGAACCCTTCGGTCGCCCGAAAGGTGATTTCCCCTCTTTCCATATGGTACGAGTCGGATCGTCAGGCGTCAACTTTACAGGAATGCCGATATTTGGCCTGATACGCGAAAAAGCGGCGAATCCGGGTTCAGGATCGGAGCCTTTGAGTCGCATGCGGGGTATCGGCGGTCCGATCGCCCGTATTCTGATCAAGGTCAAGCAGGGATGTCAAATCCGTACCGTTTTTGGGATCACATCCGAGTGTCGATTCGCTCCCGTGTCGAACTCGTATCATTCATCCGCATCGCTTCGACATGAAGTTACGAAACGTCGCCGTCATATATTTTTCAGAACGTCGTTTTCGAAGTCGGAAACGTTCGCGTTCGGAATTACGAAAAATTAAAACGCATCATCGATAGCGTGATGCGTTCATGCGTATCGAATCATGATAGGTGTCCGTGAAAAAAAAGTTAATCGGAGAAAATATTATCGTGAAACGACATATGACGTGATCGACGAAAAAAATATTTCCAAAATCATTTCGTGATACTTGACAACATATTTTTTTTCATTGATTTTTTTTAAAAAAAACGTATAATGAAATTGCGTCGAAGAAAAATTCTTCACGCGAAATAAAAAACGCACACGGAAGAGTACGAACGTACCGACCATCGTGCACAATAAAATCCGCAACGGCGGAATTTGAAAGGAGGTGAACACTATGGCAGCAAAAAAGAAAGTCGCGAAGAAGGCCGTCAAGAAGGCGGTGAAGAAGGTCGCGAAGAAAGCCGTCAAGAAGGCGGTGAAGAAGGTCGCCAAGAAGGCGGTCAAGAAGGTCGCCAAGAAGGCGGTCAAGAAGGTCGCGAAGAAGAAGAAATAGTCCAAGCTTTTTTGGCTCTTCAAGCAAACATCCCGCCGAATGGCGGGATTTTTGCTTGCGGAGACGATCTCTTCCATGTTGCCGTCCGAGTGTCGGGTGATGTAGTATGCGGTTGTGTCGATACGTATCAGCTGTCTTCGATCGAGTATGAAACGATGGAAACGGTCGGGTTCCGAAATCGTGTACGATTCCAGATACTTCAGGGTCAGAAAGGACGCCGTCGAACTTCACGATGGGATCCGGAAGGAGTGGACCTATTGGGACAGCGCGGATTCGGCGATGACGCTCGGCATGACGGAAGAAAAGAAACTCGTCATGATCAGGCAATATCGCTATCTGGTCGACGATGTCGTGATCGAATTTCCGTCGGGAACGATCGAGGCCGGGGAATCGGAAGCGGACGGTGCCCGTCGCGAATTCGAAGAGGAGACGGGATACGTGTGCGGAACGATGACGGAACTCGGATCATTTTATGAGACCTACGGACAGCTGAACCGGAAGATACACATATTTTTTTCCGAAGGCGTCATGCTATCGGACCATCGACGGTTGAGTACAGATGATGTGTCGGAAGAGACGGAAGTCGTTTTGGTGGGGGTCGATGAGGCTGTCCGTCTGGCACTCGAAAATAAGATCGCCGCGATGGGTTCGTCTTTGGCCATCCTGCTTCTGAAAAGCTTTCTTCAATCGGATCGCGATATGGATATGGAATAGATTCGTATGTCATCATCGGAAGCGGTCGGTATTATCCGATCCGGAATCGGAAGATGCGGGTGCGGCCGGAGAGGTCGGGGAGAAAATCGTTTCGTGAGGACGGGAATCGGTCGAGGAATATTTTTTTGAGCGAGAATTCCTGCTCCGGGCTGATTTCGAAGAGACCATCGACAGGAATGTCTTTCCATACCGATCGTTTTTTCTCCGCGATAGTTTCGAACAGATCAATATAAAGTGCGAGGCCGTGATTTTCCGCGACGAGGGCGGATTCGGGTTCGAAAAGGCGGACGTCATCGGGTGCGCTTTCATAGAGCTCGTGCGAGAGATAGGGGAGGTTCGCGAGGACGAGTATCCGGTCCGTCTTTTCAAATATATTTTCCGGAATCGGATCGAGCAGGCTGCCTTCGAAAAAATCGATATCGAATCTTTTTTCAAGGGAAGAATTACTCTGCACGACAGTCGAAGTCGAGGTCGAGGTGAAAATCCCTCCCTTCGAAGACTCAGGACTACCTTTTTCTAAGGGAGAAGAGTTTTCTTCATCACTCGTGCACAGTCCAGAATTTCTCCCTTTCGGAAAGGGAGTACCCGGTATTCCGGGGGAGGGATTTGTGAAATATGAACCATCGGAGATTTGATCGAAATTACTCGGGATAGGTTTATCAGAAATAACGGTTTTATGGATGCTATTTCGTTTCGCGTTTCGTTTCGCGACGTCGAGAGCGGCAGGGGAAATATCGGTCCCGATGAACGTGTATGATGTCGATTCCGGATTTTTAATTTGAAGGGAATGCACGAGAGAAATTATGATGGCACCGCTTCCCGTTCCGATATCGGCGATGACGGTCTTGTCGTCGTGTTTCGAAAGGAGCGCGAGCGCTTCCTCGACGAGGTGTTCGGTCTCGGGTCGCGGGACGAGCGTATCGCGCGTCACGAAAAAAGGAAGTCCGAAGAATTCCTTTTCCGAGACGATGTATGCGACCGGTTCGTGCGCGGCGCGACGGTCGAGCGCGGATCGAAGCGAAGCCTCCTCTTCCGAAGAGAGTATCCGATCGGGGTCACACATGACGGATTCCTTGGTCGTTTCGAGTACGAAAGCGGTCAGGATGTCGACGTCTCCCGGCTCGATTTGGCCACGATACCCGTTTGCAATCTCACGGAGCGTCATACAGCGCCGATCTTGAGCGATTCCCGTTCGAGTTTCTGTCGGATGTCCTCCTCCTCGAGCGCGGTGGTGATGGCTTCGAGGGAACCGCCGAGAATACCGAAGAGGTTGCTCCAGGATTGTTTGATCCGATGATCGGTGATCCGATCCTGGGGAAAGTTGTACGTGCGGATCTTCTCGCTCCGGTCCCCGGTGCCGATCTGCGAACGGCGGGCATCACCCTGTTCCTTGGCGCGACGTTCCTCTTCGACTTGCAACAGCCGGGAACGGAGCACTTTCATCGCCCGTTCGCGGTTTTTGATCTGGGACTTCTCGTCCTGACAGGAAACGACCGTATTGGTGGGGATGTGCGTGATGCGGACGGCACTGTAGGTGGTGTTGACCGACTGCCCGCCCGGACCCGATGAGCAGAACGTGTCGATACGCAGGTCGGATGGACGGATTTCGAGGTCGACTTCTTCGGCGACCGGCAAGACGGCCACGGTCGCGGTCGATGTGTGGACACGGCCGGTCTTCTCCGTTTCGGGTATGCGCTGGACGCGATGGACGCCGGATTCGTACTTGAGTTTCCGGTAGACCGCCGTCGCGGCGCGACCCTGATTCAGTTCGAATACGATTTCCTTGTATCCGCCGACTTCCGTCCGGTTCGCGTGGATGACGGCGAGCGTCCAACCGATTGTCTCCGCGTAATGGGAATACATGCGGAACAGTTCCGCCGCGAAGAGACTCGATTCGTCGCCACCGGCGCCGGCGCGAATCTCGATAATGACATCCTTGTCGTCGCTCGGATCACGCGGAAGCAGGAGCCGTTTGAGCTCCTTCTCAATCGTGTCCCGGCGGATGGAGAGTCCGATGTTCTCCTCCATGGCGAGGGTCTTGAGCTCCGGGTCGTCCGATTCCTTCATGATCTCCGCGTTTTCGCGCATCGATCGTTCGACCGATTCGAGCGCCTGCGCCT
Source organism: Candidatus Moraniibacteriota bacterium (assembly GCA_037133435.1). GTDB lineage: Bacteria > Patescibacteriota > Minisyncoccia > Moranbacterales > UBA1568 > JAAXTX01. The sequence goes on from JBAXOD010000008.1 coordinate 16,268, forward strand.
GATCGAGGATACCGGAAAGCTCCGCCTTGCGGCGGCCGAGTTCGGCGAGCTTGCCGGGCTTGCGTGCCGTGTCCGGATCGGACAGTTCGGCGTCGATCGCCCGCTCCTGCTCCCTGATGCTTTCAATGAGTTCTTCCATAATAAAAGGTGGTGATATCTTCTGTCAGTATACGGGATGTCTTGTATGGCGGGAAGGGAAACGAAAGGCGCCCGCCGGAAAGGCGGACGCCTGAAAGGGTCTTCGCTACGCCGCCTGTTTGCTTTCGGTCTTCTTCTCGCGACGAACGGCATTCTTCTCGGTTTTGCGCAACGGCTTGCCGGTTTCCTGTTTGGCACGGGCGCGTTCGGTGAGTTTCTTGAACCGGTCGACACGTCCGGTGGTGTCGATATATTTCTTCTTTCCGGTGTAGAACGGATGGCACTGGGCGCAGATTTCGATATCGATGGCCTGCTTCGTGGAGCCGGTCTCGTATTTCGCCCCGCATGCGCAGGTAATGACCGCGTCGTCGTGATATTCGGGATGGATATTCTTCTTCATAGGTCTCGCTCTGATTGCTGATGACTCAATATAAGGGAACGGTATGACTTTCCCATGACCAGGAAAGCCTATCACGCATCCTGGAAATTGACAAGTGCCCGGCTATCGGGTACCCTTTGAGGTGCTGTTTCTTGCAAGAGAAACGGAATCAATCATGCCTTCGGACCGTATCCGACTTCATTCCTGCCCCGATATATCGGGGTCGAAGCGCGGATGGAAGGCAGGTGAAGCGCCCTCGGCGTTTTTTGTTCCGGGGACTAAGTAATAAGGAAAATGTACTATGAGTACTGTGAAAGAGACGGTGGTTGAGCCCCTCGCAGAGGCGGTTCCCGAGGCGGCTGCGGAGAAGAATCTCGCCAGTCTGTCGTTTGCCGGATATGATTTCGGGTCTATCGACTCGAGTCTCGAGGCGATGCTCAAGCACGGCGTGCACTTCGGGCACCTGAAGTCGCGGCTGCACCCTTCCATGCGTCCGCTGGTCTATCTGACACGCAAGAACGTCAATATCATAAATCTCGAAAAGACGCGCGAATACCTCGAGCGTTCCGAGAAATTCCTCGCCGAGACCGTGAAAAGCGGCAAGCCGATCCTGTTCGTGGGTATCAAGAAGCATACGCAGGAGTTCATCAAGTCACTCGCCGTCCGTCTCGGGGAGTCATACGTCACCGACCGCTGGCTCGGCGGGACGATCACCAATTTCGCGGTCATCCGTGAACGGGCGCGGTATCTGCGCGAGACCGAGGAAAAGCTCGAACGCGGTGAATTCGGCATGTATACCAAGCTGGAGCGTCTGAAGAAGATGGAGGAAATCGAACGCTTGGAGCGGCGCATGGGCGGTATCAAGAATATGCGTGAACTGCCGGGCGCGATCGTCATCGCAGACGGCAAAGAGGCCGAGCTCGTCATCCGAGAGGCGCACGCGATCGGTATTCCGGTCGTCGCGATCATGGATACCAACGCGAACGCAGCATCCGTCGAATATCCGATTCCTGGAAACGACGATGCACTTTCCTCGCTCCGGTTCCTGCTGGGTTGTCTCGGCAAGTCGGTGCTCGATGCCAAAGAGGCCGTCGCCGCCGCGAAGCAGTCGAAATAATACGTGATTTCGGAAAACACGAAACGTTATGGCGAACATGGAACAGATAAAGGCGCTCCGCGAAAGGACCGGTGCCGGAATCGTCGAGGTGAAGAAGGCCTTGGAGACCGCGGGCGGAGACGAGGAGGGCGCGATCCGCATCCTGCGCGAAAGCGGTGCCGCCAAGGCGATCAAGAAGACCGGGCGCGAAGCGAAGGAAGGGGTCATCTCGTCCTATCTGCATTCGAACGGCCGGATCGGCTCGATGGTGAAACTGTATTGCGAGACCGATTTCGTCGCGCGAAACGGCGAATTTCAATCGCTCGGTCGCGATATCGCGATGCAGGTCGCGGCGATGAATCCGACCGCACTTCGTCCGGAAGACGTGTCCGACGAGACGGTCGGCAAGGAAACGGAAATCTGGACCGAACAGCTCCGTCAGGAAGGGAAGCCTGAGGCGATGATGGAAAAAATCCTCGCCGGCAAGGAGAAGAAGTTCCGCGAGGAAAGAGCACTCCTGTCCCAGTCGTTCGTGAAGGATCCCTCGAAAACGATCCAGGACATCGTCACGGAGAATGTCCAGAAAATGGGCGAGAACATCCAGGTAGGGGAATTTTCCCGTTTCGAGATCTAAGTCCGGTTATCGTTGCAGCCGCCATGCTGTGGTACCTCATACTCCCACCTTTCGTCGTCATCGCGTCGCTCGGAGCGTTGCTCTGGTATCTTTCGCGTCGCATGAACGACGAGGAAATCTCGAAGAAGCTTTCCATCGCGAAGGCGGAATCCATGTCCGAGTCGCATTCGCGCTCCCTCCATCGGAAAGCGTTCATGCTCAAGATGCTCGAGAAGGCAGCTTCCCGATTCAAGACCGGGACGCTTCGGATCCACAATTTTTTCCAGCATTCTCTCGAACGGTTGAGGAAACGACGCAACGAGATAGACGCTATCCGCCGGCATATCGATACGGATATGGTGAAGGAGGAGCCGAAGGACGAGAACACGAGCGGTTCCGCTTCCGGCACGTCGGGGCGAAAGCCGTTCCATTTCCTGTCGACATTGCGTCCGAAAGGAAACGGAAGTGCGGCCGAACCGGTCGCGGATCCCGTATCGGAAACCCGTATCGGTGGGCCGGAAGCGGCCGTTTCATCGGAACGTTCGCGGCCATGGGGCGGGTCTTCGGACTATCGGAAGGATGAATCGTCGGAGTCGGAAGAAAGAACGTTTCACAGACCGATGCTCCGAAGGGAAGTAGTGACACCGGACGCGATACCGGAAGGTCAAAGGCGTTCGGGAAAGGATCCGCACGAAGTCGCGCTGCTCTCGCGGATCGTAGAGAATCCGCGTGACGCGTCGGCGTACGAGGAACTCGGCGATTGGTACTTCGCGAGCCGCGCGATGCAGGATGCCAAGGAGTGTTACCGTCAGGCGCTCAAGCTTCATCCGACGAACCGGGCGGTGAAGATCAAGATACGGAGACTGGAGAAATTTTTCGAGGGACGGGAATCATAGTATACTGAGGCGTGGACGTCTCTTCCGAAAGTCGCCTGAGTAGCTCAGCTGGTAGACCTGCCCGTCCTCGCCTTGGCCTGAGTAGCTCAGCTGGTTAGAGCAACGGTTTTGTAAACCGTAGGTCGTCGGTTCGAATCCGACCTCAGGCTCAGACGGAGGCAGGCGGGGCAACGGTTTTGTAAACCGTAGGTCGTCGGTTCGAATCCGACCTCAGGCTCAGGTTGAAACTCGGATACGCGAAAAAATGGAGTACTGTGGAATTGATTTGTTTGTGTGAGATTTGAATTAACAGTATAATACGAGTGACTATACGCCATCAGTATTATGTCGTTGAAGAAAATCACTGATGCACAGGAGCATCTGGTACAGGAGTTGTATACAAAGGATTTGACCGGACCGTCAATTGCTTCCCGATTGAATATTTCCGTGAAGCAGGTATATGATTCACTGCGGCGTCAGGGTATACCTCGGAAAAGTTTACTTGAACGGAATCGACAGCGTTTTTTTGAAAAGCCACTCTCGTTCGTGTTCAAAGAAGAATATTCATCGGAGGAAAGGGATTTGCTTGTAGCCGGACTTATGCTCTACTATGGTGAAGGAGCAAAGACTGGAAATACGGTTGATTTCGCGAATTCCGATCCGATGCTTCTTCTGGTATTTCTGAAGTTCTTGCGGATCATTTGCGGTATTGAAGAAAAAAAGTTGCGATTTTACTTGTATTGTTTTTCCGATCAGGAAAGCGAATCATTGATTACGTTTTGGTGCTCTCATTTGGGTGTTCAGCGAAGGCAATTCACAAAGCCTTATGTCCGCTCGACACTCAATAGGGGTAAACGAACGATGAAATACGGGGTATTGCATATTCGTTACAGCGATAAGCGTTTGTTAGAAAAGATACTGTCGCTTGGTCGTGATTTGGCGAGCACTTTGTAAATATGGGTAGGTGGTGGAGTGGTCTATCACAACAGACTGTAAGAAATATTGCAGCTCTGAGAGGGGACTCTCAGATGAACTTTCCGGGATAACGGTGAAGGCTAAGTCCTTGTAAACAGGATATGCGAATACCGTGGGAACTCTGACATATGTCGGAGAGCGCCGTAGAGACTAGATACCGGAACACCTAGAACAGGTGAAGATATAGTCCATGCCAATGAGAAATCTTTGGGTTTCATGAAATCTGTCGCCTTCGGGCTTCGGGGGTTCGAATCCCTCCCTACCCACAACGAGTTTTTGCGCCCATGCTTCATGGGGGTAAAAAATCGTTTTAGATTGGCGGGCTGAGAAGGGTGTGAGCGAGCGCAACACCCGGGCCCATAGGGCGAATCCCTCCCTACCCACAACGAGTTTTTGCGCCCATGCTTCATGGGGGTAAAAAATCGTTTTAGATTTGATGGGATGAGAAGGGCACGTAGAGAAAGCGAACGATTTCGCTTTCGGAGCGGAGTGCCCCGGCTCCGAGTCGGAGCGAGGAGGAATCCCTTCCTACCCACAACGAGTTTTTTATCCATGTCGCACGTGGGTGAAAAGGTCGTTTTAAGATATGTGAAGGGATGAGAAGGGTGTGAGCGAGCGCAGCACCCGGGCACACAGGGGAGAGATCTCCTGGGAGGGGATTTCTTCCTCCCTACCCGCAAATCGAAAGTGAGACATAAAGGAAATGAATTGGAAAATGCCGTTGTAGCTCAGTTGGTAGAGCACGTCCTTGGTAAGGACGAGGTCACCAGTTCAATCCTGGTCAACGGCTCAAGACGGACGGAAGGTTGACGGAACCGCGGATTTTTCGTAGAGTGTAACAGTTATTCATCAGACGAACCTATGGGGAAGATCAAGGACAGCATGGCCAAGATGAAGTGTTCGGAGTGTAAGCGCATCACCACGTACACGAAGCGGAACAAGAAAAAGGTGAAGGAAAAGCTTTCCCTCAGCAAATATTGCAAGTTCTGCCGGAAGCATACTCCGCACAACGAGAGCAAGTAGGAGGTTCAGGGAACAGTGCGCAGATAACAGATAACAGGGTTCGGGATCTCGTATCATTCGGTTCCCCTTGTTGACTGTTATCTGTTTCCTGTTGACTGTTTAATTGTTTCGGGGGCGTCGTATAGTGGTAGTACAACGGTCTCCAAAACCGTTTGTGTAGGTTCGATTCCTACCGCCCCTGCTGGAAAACAAAAAAGTCTGCTTGGATACTGTTATCTGTTGACTGGTTTTTGAAGCGTAGCGTCATTGGCCCTATCGTCTAGCGGTTAGGACACCACCCTCTCACGGTGGGGACAGGAGTTCGATTCTCCTTAGGGTCACAGAGGAAAACGGTCCGCACTCTGCGGGCCGTTTTCGTTTTTCGTCAATCTCAAATCAATCGGTTCGGGTATATTTGAATGGAAATGATCGGATTATCCGAAAATAAAAAAGAGCAGACTGGCTGCTCTTCAAGTTTGTTGATGTCGGTGATCAGGTAATGATCGGAAACAGGCCGGAGAAGGCGACGCGGATCTGACGAGACGTTTTTTTGATCTCGAAATCCGCGATGATTTTCCGTTGTCGGCCGTTGAGCAGAATCGTATCCGTATCCTGTTTCTTCTTTCGGGCTGTTCCCGAAACGACGAAATAGAGCTTCGACATGTTTCCGAAACAGTTGTTCAGGATGGAAACACGTGTTTCCCCCTCGGTGTACCAGAGGACTCGCCGGAGAATCATCAGTATTGGCGTAATCGATTCGTTGTCCGGGATGCCGGTTGCGGAGTGGACGAAGTCCGTTATTTCGTTCATTGCCGGTCCGTTTTCAATCGAAACGGGGACGGTGAATTCGGTTTCAGTGTTCATGGCGTGATCTCCTCTTGTTAAGACTGCATGAATGAATCGATCCTGATATGAAGGTAGGATTTTTCGTGTCGATTGTCAATCGCTGACATTTTAAACGAATTCTTGACTTTGCGGACGGGAGGAAGTACCATTGGACCATTATTTTCAGTTCGTTAAATTATCAAGAACAATAAAACGACCAAGGAGGTCATGATGGGTAAATTTATGGATAAAGACATTCATTCGCTAGCACAATTTATCGAAAAAATGTTCTGGAAATCGATGCTTGGACGCACTGTTGGTCCTGGATATCCGCTTCCCGCATATGCTTTGAGTGAGGTATCGATTATGCCGGGGTATTCGACTATTTCCCCATATGAACCGAACCTTGATGTTCACGTAGGCCCGATACGACTCAACGTGCCTTTTCTTTCAGCACCGATGGATACGGTGACCGGTGTGGAGTTGGCAGAAGCATTGTCGGACTTGGGAGGATTGCCTATAGTCTATCGGCATCGGAATTTCGAGACTCAACTGGCTTGGATTGAACAAGCATTGCGACATAAGCCGTGTATTGTTGAAAATCCCTTGTGCCTCAAATGGAATGACCCGGTAAGCGAGTCGCAGATGATTCTCGATATCAATGGATTTAGTACGATTCCTGTCATAGGGGAGAACGGAAAGCTTGTAGGAATATTGTTTACCAAAGATGTTAATTTTGAAGGCCATCAAGATGATCCGGTATCGAAATGGATGAAGCCAATAAAGAAAGTGAAGAAAGTCGATACTAAAACGTCGTTTTCGCAGATTCAAGAGCGTCTTAGAAATGAACAGCAATGCTCGGTCTTACCGGTTGTTGATGATAACGGAAAACTCGCTGGTATCTATTTCATGAAGGATGTCAGAGATGCAAATCCTTCCACTCACGATGGAAAGCCGTTGATTGGTATGGCGATAGATGACGGAGAGGCGGATATCGTTCGTGCACAGGCCGGAATCGATCTTGGTATAAGTGTCATTGTTATTGATTCCAGTCACGGGAATTGTCTTCCGGTCATCGAACAGTTGAAGAGGCTCCGAAAAATTATCGGGGATAGGAAGATAGGTATTATCGCCGGGAATGTCGCGGATATTGACGGATATCTTCGACTTTGGGAAGCCGGTGCGGACCTTGTGAAACTTGGTATCGGTCCGGGATCAATTTGTTCGACGTCCGTTGGCACCGGAGTCGGATATCCGATGTATACGTTGATTCAAAAGATCTCGTTTGCAAAAAGATATATCGAGGCTCAGGGTTATAAGACTGCCGGTATCGTTGCTGATGGGAGTATTAATACGCCAGGTGAAGCGGTGAAAGCGCTTGCTGCAGGAGCGGATCTTGTAATGGCTGGAAAGATTTTCGTGGCAGCGAGTGAATCGATCTCTTATAAAAATGGATGGACGAAAGAGATTGACGGCGTACCGTATGTCCGTTATCGGGGGATGGCCTCGGAAGATGCGATCAGAGAAAGAAATGCTGGTAGGTATGGAAAAGGGAAGAGGGCTCCTGAAGGAGTTGATGGTTGGGTAAAGTTGCTCGGCCCGCTTCGTATCTGGTTTCCGAAGATGCTCGAACTTGTTCGAGGCGGACTTGCCCACACCGGATCGGGAACAATATCAGAACTGCAGGAATACTGTCGGATTACCATTGGCGCATGGGCATTGCTTACATCGGCGGGAGTGGCACAAAACGAGCCACGGGTATGACAATCTTCGTCTGAAAGTATGTTTCGTACACCGGAATCGAAAGATTCCGGTTGTTTTTTTGTTTGGTGATTTATGTTCGGAGTGGTATCCTGAAATGGTTATTATCCGTCGTATCGGGGAACCGTATGGCTACGTTGGTACTCGACATAGAGACGATCGGCGAGGATTTCGACGCCCTCGACGAGACCACGCAGGAAGCGTTGACGCGCTGGATTCGGCGCGAGTCGTCCGACGATTCGGACCTTGCCGTCGCGCTCGGGGACCTCAAGGACGGACTCGGCTTTTCGCCTTTGACCGGAGAGATCGTGGCGGTCGGAATCCTCGACGCCGAACGGGAGAAGGGCGCGGTCTACTATCAGGCACCGGGAGACCGGGAGCAGCCGTTCGAGGAAGGTCGGTTCAAGTACGAACCGATGAACGAGGCGGATATGTTGCGAAAGTTCTGGGATATCGCAGAGAAGTACGATACCTTCGTCACGTTCAACGGCCGATCGTTCGACGCGCCGTACCTGATGATCCGATCCGCGATCCACGGCATCCGTCCGAGCAAGAACCTCGTCGCGAACCGTTATGTGAACCTTCAGTCTGGAAACGCGAAACATGTCGATCTGCTCGAACAGCTGTCCTTTTACGGGGCGATGCGCCGCAAGGGGAGTCTGCATCTGTGGACGCGGGCGTTCGGTATCGAGAGTCCGAAGGCGGCCGGGGTGACCGGGGACGATGTCGCCGCGCTTTTCCGGGAGGGGAGCTATTCCGATATCGCGAGATACAATGCCCGGGATCTCGACGCGACCCTCGCGCTCTACCGGAAGTACGTCGAATACCTGGCATTCTGAACATGATACCTATGAACGGATCGGAACACGCTTCGGATGCTGTTTTGCGGCAATCATTGCTCGTCGACGCGAAGGGCGGACTTTCGTCGTTTCGCGAATTGATCAATCCGCTGCTTGCTCGCTATATCGAAGAGGCGGTCGCCGAGGCACGGAAAGAGGACGAGCTTATCGCCGAGGCGCTCGAACAGTCCGGAAAGATCATCCTTTCCGGCGGGAAGCGGCTGCGTGCGGCACTCATGTGCGCGGGGTATTTCGCGGCGGGCGGCACGGACGAGGAGCGCATTCTCCGCACATCCATGAGTATCGAGCTGACGCACGCGTTCCTGCTCATCCACGACGACATCATCGACCGCGATCCGCTCCGGCACGGGGTCGAGACGATACACGAACATTTCGAACAGGTCGCGAGGCGGTCTTTTCCCGGAACGGATCCGGTGCATTTCGGGAATTCAATCGGCATCATCGTGGGTGACATGGTGGCGGCGTTCGGGAACGATGTCATCTTCCGATCGGGATTCCCGTTACCCCGGGTGTTCGAATCGTTGTCCATGCTGCAGAAGATCATCTCCTATACCGTGATCGGTCAGGGTATGGACATCGCACTCGAATACAAGCGCAAGGCGTCCAAGGATGACATTCTCCGGATGTACGAATACAAGACCGCCAAATACACGATTGAGGGGCCGCTCGTCCTCGGCGCGTTCCTTGCCGGAGCGTCCGAGGAGCTCGTCGCGTCCCTACGTCGTTTCGCGGTCCCGCTCGGGGTAGCGTTCCAGATCCGTGACGATATCCTGGGCACGTTCGGGACGAGGGAAAAGCTCGGCAAACCGGTGGAGTCCGACCTCGAAGAAGGGAAACGGACGATACTCACGTATTTCGCGTTGGAACGATCGTCGGCCGCGATGAAGCGTGAAATAGAGGAGCTGCTCGAGAGGCATGCGCCTTCTCAGGTCGACGTCGAACGGTTCCGGGCATTGCTTCGTGAAACGGGGGCACTTGATTCATCATCGGAATATATGGTTCAATTGGTGGAGGAATCGAAACGTGAGATATGCGCTGCCGGCATTCCGGCCGATACTGAGCGTTTCCTGGTTTCCGTTGCGGACTATGTCTCGGAACGGGCTTTCTGAATATTCGAAGTCATGGATACACGAACCATCCCCAATCATGTCGCCATCATCCCGGACGGGAACCGTCGGTGGGCCCGGGCACGTGGACTTGAACCCTGGCAGGGACACGAGGCCGGTTCAGAGAACGCCGAGGCGCTTATCCGTGAGGCACGCAAAATTGGCATTCGCGAATTGTCCTTTTGGGGCTCGTCACTCGACAACCTGAAGAAACGGCCGCTCGCCGAAAAGCAGGCCCTACTTCGCATTTACGGGACGTATTTCAGGAAACTCCTCGAGAGTAGGGAAGTGTTTGAGGATGAGGTGAGAATCCGGTTCATCGGCCGATGGAGAGAGCAGTTCCCTTCCTCACTTACGAATCTCCTGACCGAGATCGAGAAGAAGACCGCACATCATTCAAGGCATTTCTTGAATTTTTTCCTGGCGTACAGCGGGGTCGACGATATGCTGCAGGCTTTCAAGAACGTCGCGTCGCGCGGTCTTTCCGCGGATTCCATCGACGAGTCGACCGTGAAGGAATCCCTTATGACCGCCGAACTTTCGCCGGTCGACCTCCTGATCCGGACCGGGGACGGCTTCCATAATTCTTCCGGTTTTCTCATGTGGGAAGTCGCCGATTCCCAGTTGTCTTTTTCGGAAAAGCTTTTTCCGGATTTCGATCCGGCCACGTTCCGGGAGGCGGTGGAGGAGTTTTCGGACCGCGAACGGCGCTTCGGAAAGTGATGCCAAAAGGGAATATTTGACAAATAACGGCTTGTCTCCTACAATAGGGTCTACACGGAAAATTTATATCAATGAAGGGCAGAGACGACGCGAGGATGCATTCAGGAATGAGGATCGTTCGTCCGGCGACAAGCTCTCTGTTTTTGTGTTGTTCCCGACCAAAGTGATCGGTCAGACGGCCAAAATGCCCTACAGATGCCTATGGCAAATACGAAAGAAGTGATCCGGATGGAAGGGGAAGTGATCGAATCGCTTCCGAGCGCGACCTTCAAGGTCCGTCTCGACAACGGACACGAGGTTCTCGGTCATATTTCCGGGAAGATGCGTGTCCATTATATCCGTCTGTTGCCCGGTGATCGGGTGACGATCGAGATGAGCCCGTACGATCTCACGAAGGGTCGGATCGTCCATAGGCTCAGACAGGAACGGCAATAACTCAGACGACGAAGCAAGACATTATGAAAGTGAGAGCCTCGGTGAAAAAAATCTGTTCGCAATGCAAGGTAGTCAAGCGCCGCGGCAAGGTGTTCGTCATCTGTACGAATCCGAAACACAAGCAGCGGCAGGGATAGGACGGACTTCATGAGTTGCCAGGCTTCGAAAGCAACAGGGGACAAGCCGTTCCTTCGGGGCTGGAAAAGCTGAAGAAGCTCAGGAAAAGAACGAAGCTAACGAAGCTCTAAAAGATCGAATATGATACGAATCGCAGGCATCAACCTTCCGGACGCAAAGCGCATCGACGTTTCGCTTACTTATATCTACGGCATCGGTCCGGCCTCCAGCCGGAAGATTCTCGACGCGCTCGGAATCGATCCGACGACCCGCGCCAAGGACGTCTCCGCGGCCGACGCGAACCGTCTGCGCGAAGCGATCGAGAAACAGCATCGCGTGGAAGGCGAACTCCGGCACCAGGTGAAGATGGATATCCGCCGGCTCAAGGAAATCGATTGCTACCGCGGTACGCGCCATCAGAAAGGACTTCCCTGCCGCGGACAGCGGACCAAGACGAACACGCGGACGGTCCGAGGAAACGTCCGACACACGATGGGAAGCGGTCGAAGGAAGGATGCCGCGAAGACCTAGGGTTACGGAATGATACCGGTCGCACCAGTAAACGCAGTGAACAAACGATATGTCAGATGAAGCAAAGGAACTGAAGACGGTGGATACGGTCGCGCCGGAAACGGTGGCGGATGTTCCGGCATCGGATGAAGCCGGGAAACGGAAGAAGAAAGGAAAGGGAAAGCGGCAGGTCTTCCGCGGTCGGGCCAGCATTCAGTGCACCTACAACAACACCATCGTGACCCTGACCGATCAGAACGGAGCCGTGCTCGGATGGTCCAGCTCCGGTCACCTGGGATTCAAAGGCGCGAAGAAGTCGACCCCGTACGCGGCGACGCAGGTGGTGGCGGATGTCACCGAGAAGGTGAAACGCTTCGGTCTGCAGGAACTCGAGGTGTTCGTGAAGGGCGTGGGAAGCGGCCGCGAGGCCTCGGTCCGGGCGCTCGCGAACAGCGGATTCGCACTGCTTTCGATAAAGGATATCACCCCGCTTCCGCACAACGGATGCCGCCCGCAGCGGCCCCGGCGGATTTAATAGAGAACGACTATGGCAAAGATGACGGAAAAATGCAGACTGTGCCGCCGCTCCGGCGAAAAACTCTTCCTCAAGGGAGAGCGTTGTTTCTCGCAGAAGTGCGCCATGGTCAGGCGACCGACCCCTCCGGGTCAGCATGGCGCGAAGAAGGTCCGCTCCGCGAGCGAGTTCGGACGACAGCTGTCCATGAAGCAGAAGATCAAGCGCATCTACGGCGTGATGGAACGGCAGTTCCGTCATCACTTCGAGGACGCGAAGAAGCGTCACGGGGTGGTCGGTAACGAGCTTATGATCCGCTTGGAGCGCCGTCTCGACAATACGGTCTACCGGCTGGGCTTCGCCCCGTCGCGTGCGCTGGCCCGCCAGCTGGTCAACCACAAGAGTTTCCTCGTCAATGGAAAGCGCGCCGATGTCCCCTCATTCGAGGTGAAGATCGGGGACGTGATTACGGTGAAGGCGGAAAAGCGGGGGAGCGCCTATTTCAAGAATCTTTCGGAGACGATCGTGAACGTCAAAGGTATTCCGGCATGGCTCTCGCTCGACGCCGCGGCGTTTGCGGGCACGGTGACCGGTTCCCCGTCACGAAACGATGTCGAGGTGAACGTCGATCCGCAACTGGTCGTCGAGTACTATTCCAAGTAATCGTCATTTCGTAACAAATAATTAGGAGGGATCGTCGGGAAAGCGAGGGCTTCCGGACATCCGAAGAACAAGCGTATGATTCCACTTCCGAAAAAACCGGCCGTGATCCAGACGGGCGAACACGCCGCGAAGTTCGAGATTCAGGGATGCTACCCGGGATACGGGGCGACGATCGGAAACGCGCTCCGGCGCGTGCTGCTCTCCTCGCTCGAGGGAGCCGCGGTCCAGTCCGTGAAGATAACGGGCGTCTCGCACGAGTTCGGTCCCATCACGGGCGTCGTCGAGGATGTCGTGCAGATCCTGCTCAACGTGAAACAGCTTCGCTTCCGTCTCCATGGAGACGAGACGGTCAAGATTTCCGTCAAGAAGAAAGGCGAGGGAGTCGTGAAGGCCGGCGACATCAAGGTCACTTCTTCGGTGGAAGTCGTGAACCCGGAACAGCATATCGCCACGATCACCGACAAGAAGACGGAATTCGAGATGGAACTCGAGATCGGCAAGGGTATCGGTTACGTCCCGGTCGAGGCGCGTGAACGCGAGGAGCGTGAGATCGGCGTCATAGCGATCGATTCCATCTATACGCCCGTGCGCCGCGTGAACTACGAAGTGGAGAACATGCGTGTCGGCAAGCGGACCGATTATGACAAGGTCGCGATCGAGGTAGTGACGGACGGGAGCATGACGCCGGAAACGGCGTTCGCAAAGACCGTTGATATCCTGATCGAGCAGTTCTCGGCATTGCATGACGAGACCGCGATCGAAGCGGTGAGCGAAGTGAAGGAGGAAAAGAAGGTTGTCAAGAAGAAAGCGACCAAGAAGGCCGAACCGAAGGAAGAGGAGGCAGCGTAAGTAACATCCGTAGGGATTTCCGATATGAACCACCGCAAGACCGGACGCGTACTGAGCCGGAACCGAAACCAGAGACGGGCCCTCTTCAAGACCATGCTTGGGAGTCTTATCGTGCGCGGGCGCATCGAAACGACCGAAGCCAAGGCGAAGGAGCTCAAGAACCTCGTCGACCGGCACGTGAACCGGGCCAAGGTGGCCGTCACCGACGACGTGCGTCGGGTCGCGTCGCTTCGCGAACTCCGCAAGGCGCTTCCGGCGATGGCCGTAGAGAGGCTCGCTTCCGAGGAATTCCTGGCCGGATTGTCCGGTCGCGTGAGCGGCTACACCCGCGTTGTGAAGCTGGAGGCCCGCAAGGGGGATGGCGCGAGGATGGCAATCATCGAATTCGTTTCGAAAGCGTAATACTATGAAGAAGACACAGGTTAACCGCCGATACCACCTTTTCGACGCCCAGGGCAAGGTTTTGGGCCGTCTCGCGACCGAGATCGTCGGAGTCATTTCCGGCAAGACGAAGGTGGACTACGTCCCGCACATCGATGGCGGTGATTTCGTGGTGGTTATCAATACCGACGGGCTCCAGGTGACCGGCAACAAGCGCGAGGACAAGATGTATCATCATTTCAGCGGCTATCCGGGAGGCATCCGTTCGGTCGCCTTCAAGGACCAGATGAAGAAGGATTCACGCAAGGTGCTCCGCCAGGCGATCTACGGGATGCTCCCCAAGAACAAGCTCCGGGACCGGATGCTGACGAGACTCCTCCTCAGCACGGGAGCGGAACACGGACAGGCAACCATTCATGTGACACACGAATAAGCATATGGCTACGAAAGCGGCGACCAATACCACGAAGGAGAAGAAAGTTACGGCCCTGACCGGAAAGTATTTTTACGGTGTCGGACGACGCAAGACCGCGACCGCCCAGGTTCGCCTGTATCCGGCCGGCAAGGATCTCGTCCACACGATCAATCACAAGCCGTTCTCCGAGTATTTCCCGGAGTCGCTTCGCACGACTATCTCGACGCCGCTGACGAAGACGGGACTCGAGAGCGAGTTCGTCATCTCGGCGACGGTCCGCGGCGGTGGGACGAACGCCCAGGCGGAAGCCGTCCGACTCGGAACCGCGCGCGCGCTTCTCATAAAGGACGAAGCACTCCGCACGGCGCTCCGCGCCGAAGGATTCCTGACCCGCGACGCGCGCTCGGTGGAGCGCAAGAAGCCTGGATTCAAGAAGGCCCGTCGCTCACCGCAGTGGAGCAAGCGGTAGTCCATACGATCGATCAACCCGCCTCTTTCGAGAGGCGGGCTTTTTGTCGTGAATTTTTTTCAGATTACGGATATGGTATACTGCGTATATGAAAGATGAACGTGAAATACAAAAAGAGATAGACTGGATATTCGAAGAGGCCAGGTTGTCCGAGGATGACCGCGGATTGTGGCGTGGCAGGTTGGCGAAAGCGGGTGAGAAATTCCGCCTCGCCTTCATCGAAAGTTTCGGTGGCGAGAATGACCTACTGCGGTTCCTGACAGGTGATCTGCGTAAGCGGATCGACGCCGGTCGTGATAGGCGCAAGCTCGAACTTATCCTCGCCGAGGAGCGCGTGTATTTTACCGGTCTTCTGCGTCATGTCGAAGAACAATGATATGAATGAGAAAGGATTATACGAATTATCGTCGAGGCATTATCCGCCGAAATTCGATGCGAGCACGATACATCTCGGCGCGGTCGTACTGGATAGGGGTGATAACGGGTTTCCGGACGAAGGCACGGGTATGAAGGAAGTTCCGGTACTTTCGAAACCGATCAGGAAAATATTTGCTGAAAGGGCTGATACGGCGATCGGGGCCGGTCTAAAACGGGGAATCGAATATTCCGGCGATGACGGAAGCCGGGAATCGGAGGCGGCCCCGTTTTCTTATCCGGAGATTTCACGTGAGGCGGTCCAGAATTTCTTGGGGTGTCTTCCTGCGCAGGAAGAGGGGCGGGAAATAGAAATAAAAGATGTTGTATTTCTGAAACAGGAAATCAGAGAAAAATTGGAAGCGTTAATATTGGCTTTACGGATGGCCGAACATGATGAAACCGGCCGCGAGCAAGAATAAAGTAAGCTAATTGTTTCATAGTCGTGGGTTCATGTTTGTAACTTGAACTGTGGGGTTGAAAGGCTATACTTTATATCGATCGTAAACCGTTTCGGACCAGGTCAAAAATCTGCTTTTTCGGGAAACGAATCGCTTCATGACAAAACCGGCATATGCCGGTTTTTTTCGCGTCGTTCAAGCAGCATTGTTAGTCTATTGTCCGAAGAAGCTGGGCTGTTCCGGGAAGGGGAATGAGACGAATTTCGCGTTGCCGTCGGATGTTTCCGAAAGGGTATAGATGAGCCACTTGCCGAAATCGGGAAGTATCTGGGTGATCGTGCTCTGGGGGAACGAAGCAACGGTCGTGATGTTGCGCTTGTCGCGATGGTCGAGCTCGGCCATCTTGAGCTCGCCGCCCAAAGCGAAGAGGACATATTCGTAATCCTTGGCCCACTGCGGATAGGATACCGGGGAAGCGAAACGCGCGACCTGGATGATCTCCCCGCTGTCGCGATATGGTTGGACTTCCCACTTGTGCGTGAACGCGACCGAGATCTCGGAGTCCGTGAAGAAGAGCAATTTCTTGCCGTCATCGGAAAACTGTACGCCCTTGAGCCCTGAGCCGAGCTCGATGAGCGCGGGTGCGAAATCGCCGTCGTCATTGAGGAGGAACGCGTCCCCGCCCTTCCGATCGTAGACGACGACCCGCTTGCGGTCGTAGACGGTGAGTTTCGGTTCCGACATGGAGCGTATGCCCGGGATCGTTCCCGGTATGGCTTCCGGACTGAAGACCCAGTTGTCGAGCGACGTCTCGAATACCTGATCCGAATCCGGCGTGATGAGATACAGATAGCGGCCCGCAAGATCGAACGAACTGACGTCGTCCCTGAACGTTTCTGCACGTTTTGATCCATCCGTTTCCTGCGTATGGATCAGGCGGAGCGAATTCCCGGAAAGCGTGAAGAATGAACGGTTGTCGGTCGGGTTCCACCGCGCGTCATGCACGTCGTGCAAGCCGGAATAGGTGCGAAGGTCGGTCGCTTCCCCGTTGTCCAGATTGACGAAGAATACCGTCCGCTCTCCGGTCTTCCGGTCGCGAAGCGGGACGAGGAGTCCGGTTCCGTCCGGTGACCACTCGATATTTTCCGCCCCGTTCTTGTCGAAGAGGACGTCGTCGTTCACGAAGGCCTGCGTCTCTTTGTCGTCGGCCTGGTTCAAGACGGAGACCCGAACCCCGCCGCCTGGTGAGGTTTCCGCGACCGCGAATTTCCGCTCCAGGATGGAGAAGAACACTTTCCGAATCGGACCCTCGGCGGCGACCGTTTGTTCGGGATTCTCCTTCGGGAGGATGATGTTCCAGAACTCGGTCGAGATGCCGCTCTGGACCGTCACTGTCTTTTCCCAGGGTCGGAAGCCGGGGGCCTCCACCTTGAGCCGATAGTCGCCCGGTTCGAGGCCAGGGATATGGATCGTCTGGTTGATGGAGCTTAAGGCGCTCAAGGGAACCGGTTTCCCATCGATTGCGATGCTGACTGAACGGGGATTCGACTTGATCATGATGGACCCGGTATAGACGAAAATACCGCGTTCGATACTGAAGCGGTATCCGAACGTGAAAAAAAGGACGGCCGAAGTCGTCCCGATGAACGCGACGAGCAGAATCCAGAACATCAGGTTGTGGAGTCGGTGAAGGGTCATGTCGTGGAAGTCAATATTTTGCAGTATAGCAAAGGAAAACGAAGAATGAAAGGCATTTTTGACAGGGGGTTTCCGAGAATGGTACACTTTCAGCAGAACAAACACATGCCGGATCTCCCCAGTATAAAAACTCTTTTTTCACTTTCCAAGGAGACGGTCGGGCTCCTCTCTTTTTTGGCCGTCTTTATCGGTACCGGAGCCGGCGTCGGCTTCCTCTTTGGTCGGGCGAAGCTCGGCAATATCTTCATCGACATCTATATTTCGCTCGCGGTTTCCGGAGCGCTCCTCGGCGTGTTGCCGTTCGATTCGGTCCCGACCGCCGGGGCGATTCTCTTCTGCATCCTTCTGGCGTTCCTGATCGCCATCGACCAGCACATGTTCGAACTGCATATACAGAGTTCGGCCTACGACCTCTTCTGGCGCGTGTTCGTCATGGGAATCCTCGTGACGGGGATGACGGCGAGCGTTTTGGTGTCGCTTTTGCCCGCCAAGATGGTCGCGTCGTTCACGGTCGTACCTTTGCATCTGTATTTCGGAACGCCGCTTGCGAGCGCACTCTGGCTTTCTCTTCCGCTGCTCGTTCTCATATTCATGAATAAAAGGCTGAGATAAGCCAATAAAATAAGAACTTTCGATCAGGGATTAGGAAATCATTTCGGGAACCCGTGGGTTATTGTTTGCCCTTGACAGGTTCCGATCCGCTCCCTATACTAGGAAGGCAGTCTCGAGAAAAGAAATCAGTTTCTTTTTTTGTTTCAGCGGGAACCTTCACAAATTACACAATCATCCAATCGCAATTTTTTGCGGTTGGTCCTATATATTTCCTTTGGGAAGGATCACGTACATTTCATTTCATATCTGTCTTCGGACAGGTATGAAGAGGGATCCCGCTTCGGCGGGGTTAACCTCTATGTTGAGAGTTTGATCCTGGCTCAGGATGAACGCTGGCGGCGTGGATAAGGCATGCAAGTCGAATGGTCGCATCACCCTCTGTGTGATGCTCCAACTGACGACTGACGACTGACGACTGACAACGGGAAGGCTTGTTGTGAGTTATGAGTTGTAGGTTGTAGGTTGGCCGGTATCGTGCGAAGCGCGATGCGGCCATGGCAAACGGGTTAGGAACACGTAGGAATCTTCCTCGAAGTCGCGAATAACCTGGAGAAATCCAGGATAATACGCGATGTGCTCTACGGAGTAAAGATTTATCGCTTCGAGAGGAGCCTGCGTCCTATCAGCTAGTTGGTGAGGTAAAGGCTTACCAAGGCTATGACGGGTAGGGGGTGTGAGAGCATGGCCCCCAACATTGGCACTGAGACACTGGCCAAACACCTACGGGTGGCTGCAGTCGAGAATATTCCACAATGGACGAAAGTCTGATGGAGCGACGCCGCGTGCAGGAAGACGGTATTCGTATTGTAAACTGCTTTTCTCAGGGAAGAATTTCGATGACTGTACCTGAGGAATAAGAGGTTACTAACTCTGTGCCAGCAGTAGCGGTAATACAGAGACCTCAAGCGTTATCCGGATTTATTGGGCGTAAAGCGCAGGTAGGCGGACATGTTAGTCGGATGTCAAATATCCCGGCTCAACCGGGAAAAGGCATTCGAAACGGCATGTCTAGAGATAGCGAGAAATCGGTGGAATTCACGGTGTAGTAGTGAAATGCGTTGATATCGTGAGGAACACCAAAGGCGAAGGCAGCCGATTAGTGCTGTTCTGACGCTGAGCTGCGAAAGCGTGGGGAGCGAATGGGATTAGATACCCCAGTAGTCCACGCTGTAAACGATGCATACTAGGTGCGGGGAGAATCGACCCTTTCCGTGCCGGAGCTAACGCGTTAAGTATGCCGCCTGGGAAGTACGAGCGCAAGCTTAAAACTCAAAGGAATAGACGGGGATCCGCACAAGTGGTGGAGCATGTGGTTTAATTCGATGGTAAGCGAGGCACCTCACCAGGGTTTGAAATCTAGCTGCAGAGCCCAGAAATGGGATGTTCTTCGAGAGTGCTAGACCAGGTGCTGCATGGTTGTCGTCAGCTCGTGCCGTAAGGTGTTCCGTTCAGTCGGGAAACGAGCGCAACCCTCATGAAATGTTACAATGTGTCATTTCAGACTGCCCACCCCTAAGCGTGTGAAGCACGCTTGACTTACGACTAACAACAAACGACCTACAACGATTCCGTTGTGAGTTATGAGTTGTCAGTTGTCGGTCAGGCACTTCGTGCATTTGGGGGTGGGAGGAAGGCGGGGACGACGTCAAATCAGCATGGCCCTCTGACACCCTGGGCTACACACGTGCTACAATGGCGGGGAACAAAGGGTTGCCAAGTCGCGAGACGGAGCTAATCCCATAAAACCCGCCCCAGTTCGGATTGGAGTCTGCAACTCGACTCCATGAAGCCGGAATCACTAGTAATCGTTGATCAGCCATGCAACGGTGAATACGTTCTCGGATCTTGTACTCACCGCCCGTCACGTCAAGAGAGCTGGCAACACCAGAAGCCCCCGGGTCAAATCGGGGATTACGGTGGGGCTAGTAATAGGGACGAAGTCGTAACAAGGCATCCGTAGCGGAAGCTGTGGATGAATCACCTCCTTTCTAGGGAGTAAGGTGTAAGGGTTGTTGACCACGGTCAATTTCTCAAACCAACGGTCGATCGTTCTGATTTATCGGAACGATAACCCCTTTCCAAAGATATATTAGCCCGCCTGCATCGCTATGCGAAGCAACCGGGCAGGGACCAACCACAAAAGATTGTGAATGATTGTGAACGTTCAGAAAAACGCCGAAAGGCGTTTTTCTCGTTCATGATACGTTCGTTTTGCTAGAGTATGTATTGAGCGGTCGTTTGACGTAAAGTATTTGTTAGCGTAAAATAGTGAATGTAATCACTAAATTACGCCTGCATGTATAAAAGACTTCTACAGAGCCAAATATTTGGCAAGTTTTTTGCCGGTAAAGTCATCATTATCACAGGAGCGCGGCAGACCGGTAAGACGACATTGACTGGTGAACTGGTCCGGTCTTCCGGTATCGGACCATCAAACGTGATTTCATTCAATTGTGATAATCCGACCGATCGCGAATCGCTTTCGAACAAGGATCTGAATTTTTTGGTAGGTCTTATTGGAAAATCCACGATCATCATCATCGATGAGGGTCAGAAGGTCGAGACTATCGGGCAGACCGCAAAGCTCCTTGTCGATCATTTCAAGAAATCGAAACAGATCATTATCACGGGATCTTCCAGTTTCAATCTGTTGGACAAGACACAGGAAGCGCTTACCGGACGGAAATCGGTTTTTCATCTGTTCCCGATGAGTCTGGAAGAGCTCCATCCGGAGAAAGGGGGTCTTCTCAACGTACGGAAAGAACTGGAATCATATCTCGTATTCGGAAGCTATCCGGAGGTGGTCATGACGAGGTCGTTTGACGGGAAAACGGAATTGTTGAAGGAACTGACGACCAGCTATCTGTATCAGGACATCTTGGAATTTCAGCAGTTGAAAAGCTCCGCGGTCCTGTTGAATCTATTGAAATCACTCGCGTTTCAGATCGGACAGGAAGTGTCATATACGGAGCTTGCGAATCTCCTCGGTATCGACAAAAATACCGTCGAGCGCTACGTCGACCTTTTGGAAAAAAACTATATCATATTCAGACTCCCGCCATATGCCCGGAACAAGCGAAGGGAAATTTCGAAACTGAGAAAAATCTATTTCTGCGATCTCGGTATTAGGAACGCTATCATCAACAACTTCAATCGTCTCGATACGCGTGACGATGTCGGCGCTCTGTGGGAAAACTTCATGATATGCGAACGGATGAAGTTCCGATCGTATCACAAACTGCATGCGGACCAGTATTTCTGGCGGACGTATGACGGGGCGGAAGTCGATCTGATCGAGGAACGCGGTGGGAAACTGTATGGATTCGAGTTCACCTGGAGCGGGAAGAAGAAAAAACAGATTCCGAAAAAATGGATGGAATACAAAGGTAGCAGTTGGGAGGTTGTTTCAAGAGATGATATTTCCGGATTTGTCTTGTGAAATCGACTGACCCCAAGGAAATAGCAGTCTGCCTGTTCGTTCACAACGGTTCGCATAGTAATTTGGGTAGACAGCGTTTTGCCAGTCCGCTTCGTTTACGCGAAGCGTTACTGGCGGACGAAGCAACCGGGCAGGGACCAACCACAAAAGATTGTGAATGATTGTGAAGTTTCAGAAAAACGCCGAAAGGCGTTTTTCTCGTTTTTTGCGTACCGCTTGGCTCTCTCATAAGTGGGTCATTTCTGGAGAAGGTATGCAAGCGACATATGGTCCAGGACTATGCTTTTCAGAGTGGGTTGCTTGCCCGAGTACGGGCTCGCACCTGCCTGCAACGCTACGCATAGCGATGCGGGCAGGAAGACAGTCAAATAGGGATTGTATTTTGGACGAACGAAGCGATATCTGATAGGGTATACGTATCATGATGCATGTCCGTATGGGGAATGAATTGGAAAACATGGCATACGACTGGGTACATTCGACACCTGAAAACGTCGATATTCGAAGTGAGTGGTATTGCGAATCACGGGACGTTTTTCAGTCCCGACTCGATCGGATGATGAATGATCTGCTGAAAGGGAAGAATGTTCAGGAAGGGAAACTCTATATCGCTTCCGCCATAGCCGGGGAAATCGGGAACAATTCTTTTGACCATAATCTTGGAAATTGGGCGGACATAGTCGGTGTGTTCTTCGGCTATGAAATGGAAGGGGATGTGCTCAAAATAGTCTTGGCGGACCGGGGGCGGGGCGTGCTGTCGACCCTTCGAGGCGTGAAGCCTGAGCTCGAAAATGATGTGGACGCGTTACGTGTGGCTTTTACGGAAAGAATTTCCGGTAGGGCTCCGGAGAACAGGGGGAACGGTTTGAAGTTCGTTCGGGAGAACCTGCAAGACGAAAACATGCATCTCGTATTCTTTTCGGGATCGGCTCGGGCAGAGCTGAACGAAGTAATGGACATACACGATGCCGATACGGTCGTGAATGGGTGTCTGGCGATACTAACGGTATAGCTTTATGAAAATTGAATTGAAAAAATTCGGGGAAGTGTTGGTTTCCCGCCCAGCGGGGAGAGAGGCCTATTTGGCGATGTCCGCGTATCTTACGAAAGATATCGGGAGTGACGAGCCGATTGAAATCGACTTTTCCGGCGTAAAGGTGCTCGCGCCGTCTTGGGCGGACGAGGTGGTCACACATATCTGCAAAGAGTTCGGAAACGTGAGTTTGTCGAATACCGAAAACGCATCGGTGCAGGCGACACTGAAAACCCTGCGGGAATACTCCGATCTGAAGATCTGATTCGCTGCCGGTCTCGTTGGAAAAGTCGCTCTTTCTGAAGATCGTGAGTGATTGTGAAGTTTCAGAGAAACGCCGAAAGGCGTTTTTCTCGTTTTTAGGTTAAATATGAGTCTGATCGGCTTAGTATCTCTCTCAAATCTCATGTCGAGCTGTAAATCAGAAAATTTCGATAGGAGCGCCAACCAGAGGTTGGTCACCCTCTGGGTGAAAAACCATGAAAAAGGAGAGAAGGCTACTAACTAACCTGACGAGTTTTGAATGGTTTGCAGCCGAAATTTTCGGATTTCAGCCGGCAAGCGTATTTTTTGGCTTATGTATGCGTTGAGATTTGAGATAGATACTTAGGAAAAGGGAATCTCATCCCGGTTTCTTGTGGTATTCCTGCCCTGGTGATACCATAAAATCAGTAAAATATTGATTATTTCTTTTGATAGATTGATCGATATCTGATTGTATCAAGTCTATGTGGAACAACAGCTTCAATAAAAGTACCTGACCCATTTTCCGTGTCCGAGAACGAATTTCAGCTCGCGCGGATGCTTGGAGACCGCTTTCGATTCTGCTTTGTGAGTCTGCACGAGGAGACGAGCAGCCATGTGCTCCTGACGCTTTTGGATCTTGAAAGCAGGATTAAGACCAAAAGAATCCAGTATCAGATAAATTTCCGCACCACCAGCATCTAAAACCCGCTTTACAAGCGGGTTTTTTGGTGGGAGAATATAGGGAAGATTGAAGTTTTCGGAAACACTTGAATATACTGATTATGGTAGCCAAAAAAAGCGGAAACTCAGCGGATGTCGGATTTGAGGAACAGCTGTGGGCCGCGGCGGACAAGATGCGCAACAATATGGACCCGGGCGAGTACAAACACATCGCGCTCGGGCTTATCTTTCTCAAATACATTTCCGACTCGTTCGAGGAAGCGCATGAGGTTGCTCTCGCGGATCCGGACCGATACGAAGGGATGGAGGAGGAGGTCGACTATTATCGCGCACAAAATACGTTCTGGGTGCCCAAGGAGGCACGTTGGGCGTACCTGCGAGACAATGCCAAAAAGCCGGAGATCGGTAAGATTATCGATGATGCGATGATCGCGATCGAGAAGGAGAATCCGGACCTCAAAGGCGTACTTCCGAAGTCCTTCGCCCGCCCAGATCTCGACAAGACCAAACTCGGTGAGCTTATCGATACCTTCAGCTCGATTGGATTCCGCGACAAGGAACACGGCGGAAAGGACATTCTCGGTCGCATTTATGAATACTTCATCGGACGCTTCGCTGGATCGGAAGGAAAGGGCGGCGGGGAATTCTTTACTCCGGCCTCGGTCGTGAAGACGCTCGTCGGAATGATAGAACCCTACAAGGGACGGGTATACGATCCATGCTGCGGAAGTGGGGGAATGTTCGTTCAGAGCGAGAAGTTCGTCGAGGCGCACGGTGGCAGCAAGGACGACATCGCCGTCTACGGGCAGGAATCCAACCCGACGACGTGGCGGCTTGCCAAGATGAACCTTGCCATCCGGGGCATCACGGGCAACCTCGGGCCAAAGAATGCCGATTCGTTTCACGACGACCTGCACAAGGATCTCCGTGCCGACTTTATCCTCGCGAATCCGCCGTTCAACATAAGCGACTGGGGCGGGGAACGGCTCCGCGATGACATCCGCTGGAAATATGGTACGCCTCCGGTCGGGAATGCGAACTATGCATGGATACAGCACATGATCCATCACCTCGCCCCGACGGGTATCGCGGGGTTCGTGTTGGCGAACGGATCGCTTTCCTCCAATACCTCCGGCGAAGGGGAGATCCGCAAGAACCTCATCGAAGCCGGACTGGTGGATTGCATTGTCGCGCTTCCTCCACAACTCTTCTATACGACGCAGATCCCGGCGGCGCTCTGGTTCGTCTCGCGCGAACGATACAAATCACACCCGGCATCCGCCGGGCACGAGCTTCGCGACCGCAGGAACGAGATTCTCTTCATCGACGCGCGCAAGATGGGCGTCATGGTGACCCGCAAGAACCGCGAACTGACCGACGAGGAAATCGCGAAGATTACCGGAACCTATCACGCCTGGCGGACGAAGGACGGGAAGCCCGACTCCGCCGAGGCTTCGACGGGCGAGTATGAGGACGCGAAAGGATTCTGCAAAGCGGCGAAGATCGAGGAAGTCGAGAAGAACGGCTTCGTCCTGACTCCGGGTCGTTATGTCGGCACGGATATCGTTGAGGAAGACGACGAGGTCTTCGAGGAGAAGATGTTCCGCCTCACGAAAGAGCTCTCGGAGCAGTTTGTTCAGTCGAAGGAATTGGAAGAGCGGGTCCGGAAGAATCTCGGGAGTATCGGATTTACGGTGTAACGAAACGTGCTATGGAAAAGGAAATCGTATCGCGGTTGCACAAGCATTTCGAGGAGTACGTCCATGAACAGGACGGGGTGGAATTTTGGTATGCCCGGGAATTACAGAAGCTTCTTGGATATGATGAATGGCGCAATTTTGAGGGAGTCCTTGAAAAGGCAAAAACGGCCTGTAAAACGGCCGGACAAAAGGTTTCTGACCATTTTGTTGACGTCGGCAAAATGGTCGGTCTTGGATCTGGAAGTGAACGGGAAATACGAGACC
The DNA here is from genome assembly GCA_037133435.1 of Candidatus Moraniibacteriota bacterium. Taxonomy (GTDB): domain Bacteria; phylum Patescibacteriota; class Minisyncoccia; order Moranbacterales; family UBA1568; genus JAAXTX01. The sequence continues at coordinate 41,462 of JBAXOD010000008.1, forward strand.
TGATGCTGACCCGATATGCCTGCTATCTGGTCGCGCAAAACGGGGATCCGCGCAAAGATGAGATCGCGTTCGCGATGACGTATTTTGCCATACAGACACGGAAGCAGGAAGTCGTCGAGCAACGGCTCATGGAATGGGAGCGATTGCACGCACGCGAGAAACTGACGACGTCGGAAAAAGAATTGTCCGGCATCATATACGAACGCGGTGTGGACAATGCCGGTTTTGCGCGCATCCGCAGCCAAGGCGACAAGGCGCTCTTCGGCGGATATACGACGCAGGACATGAAGACACGACTCGGCGTTCCGGGCGCTCGGCCACTCGCTGATTTTCTCCCATCCGTGACGATCAAAGCAAAAGACCTTGCCAACGAGATCACGAACCACAATCTGAAGCAGAACGAATCGCTCCGCGGGGAGCCGATCATCGCGAGCGAACATGTGAAGAACAACCGCAACATGCGCGACATGCTCGCTAAAAGTGGCATTCATCCGGAGTCACTCCCGCCCGAAGAGGATCTCAAGAAACTCGAACGCCGACTGAAATCCGAAGGAAAGAAACTCCCGAAAACGGCGAAGAAGTTGAAAGGGAAATAAGAGAATCTGGAATATATGCTTTAAGAAAAAATATGAAACTTTTTTCAAAAAGGAACCGAAAAGACTTTGAACGTCGAGAGCCTCTTTATTCGGAGCGGAGTCGAGAGAACGTTCTAATTTCAGGGGAACTTAGGAACAGATTAGCTGCAGAAATATCATTTTTGACATCTGTGAATGATTTTCTCGAATTCTTCATCTTATTTGAAAATCAAAAGAAAGAACTGATTTTTTTGGATGGAAATAAAGTTGATGGTTTTTCATTGACAGAGCTTGGTTATAAGATGACGGATTTTTTCGAATTTGAGAACTTCGCTATCAAAGAGTTTGAAGTTTCACGACCAATTCCAGCGAGGACTTCTGATGGAAAAGTGGAGAGAATTGATAGAGTGGAAAGCTATTTTGATGACTACAAATTGTTTGATTTGGTGGAATTTCTAATCTTGTTTTCTAAAAAGGATAAGAGGATCGAAGTTATAAAACGATTCAACGATGTTTTGAGCGAAGAAAATTCTCGCTATGATATTGTTAATGGGATGATAACGAAAAAATCTGGTGAGGACATATATACAATAAAAAATTTGTTGTCCGACCAAAATCTTCGGCAGAAAATTGAAGATTATAAATACTATGAAGATAGACAAGACTATTTAAATACTGCGAAAGTTTCTTCGGAGATAATCAATATCGTATTTAGCGGGGAAGTTAAGAAAAGAAAGAAAACAGAGATCAGCAAGATACTTGATAAGGCTTCGAATTCACTTTGTGCAAAGAATAAGGACAGCGACAAGCTAAGAGAATATCTCAATGCCGTTCTTTCTGGTGTTAGGAATCTTAATAATGACATCTACGATGTTAGGCATACTGAAAAATCTACTATTCATTTGAAGGAGGACGCAGGAGATATTCTGTATAAGTTGATTTCAGAGACCAATTTATCATTTATTGAGACAATATTACTTGCCTTGAAAGATGACTTCATATATTCAGAAGACTGGGAGAAAATAAAAGGTAGCTATATAGAAAAGTATAAAATAAACAAGGATCAACGGTTTGTCATAAAGAAACCGGAGATTCTCGATGTTCCGTTTTAGAAGATAACGTCATGATGGCTTCTTCGAAAAAAACAAAATATAAGGAAACCGAAATCGGACCCATTCCTGAGGAGTGGGAGGTTTCGCGTCTTGGGGATTATTTTCCTATAAAGACTGGCAAGAGAGATGCGAACTTTTCTTCTCCCGATGGGAATTATCCATTTTTTACGTGTGCCCAGAATATATTGAGATGCAATGAATATTCTTTCGAAGGAGATGCCTTACTTCTTTCGGGAAACGGGGACTTTAATATGAAGAAGTATTCTGGTAAGTTCGATGCTTATCAGCGGACGTATGTCCTGATTCCTCATGATAAAGATGAACGGGATTTCCTTTTCTATGCGATGAAACATCATCTTCCGCGTATCACCGAAGGATCTCGAGGTTCGGTTATATCGTTCCTTACAAAAGGAATGATTGAGGATTTTCAATTTGGTTGTCCTACTAACAAAGCAGAGCGAAAGAAGATCGCGGAGATTTTGTCTTCTTTGGATGACAAGATCGAGTTGAACCGGAAGATGAACAAGACACTTGAGGAGATCGCGCAGGCGCTCTTCAAGCGGTGGTTCGTTGACTTCGAGTTTCCCGTTTCTCCCACCCCTCCTGCCGGAGGAGGGGAAGGGGGAGGTGGGAGAGGATACAAGTCGAGCGGCGGAAAGATGCTCGACTCCGAACTTGGTCTGATTCCAGAGGGGTGGAATGTATCAGCGTTATCGGAAGTTTCTAATATTACTATTGGTAGAACACCGCCAAGAATACAGGAGCAGTGGTTTTCGCTTTGTCAGGATGATATTAAATGGATTTCAATCAGAGATCTCGGTAATTCTGGAGTTTATGTAAAGAAAACTTCTGAATATTTAACTAGAGAAGCTGTAGATATATTTAAAATTCCAGTCATTCCAAAAAATACCGTTATCGTAAGTTTTAAATTGACGCTTGGAAGAGTGGCGATTACGACAGAAGACATGCTGTCGAATGAGGCAATAGCACACATCAGATTGAAAAGAAATAATTTATCGACAGAATATATTTATCTTGCACTAAAACGGTTTGACTATTCTTCGCTCGGATCAACTTCTTCTATTGCGACAGCTGTTAATTCTCAGTCTGTAAAGTCAATCCCGCTTTTAATTCCGGAAGGAGAGATTAATAGGATCTTTTCTGAGATAATCAAGCCGCTTTTTGAAAGAATTTCAAAGAATTCTATTGAGATTGATAATTTATCAATTATTCGAGATTCTATTTTACCTCGTTTGATGAACGGAAAGATAAGAACATCTATATGAAACGAAGTGTCACATTTGTTATGATCGCGTTGTTAGGTTCTTTGTATTTGTACGTTGTCAAATTTCATGACGGCGAATACAAAGATCTTTGGGTGTATATCACGGCTCTCGCTACGGTATTTCTGTGGATTGTTGCTGGGGACGAATTGGGAGATTCAAACAAAGTCAGTAAGGCGACATTTATTGGTAAATTTACAGAAGACTTTTTCACTGAAAAAACGAGAGAAATTCTGATGTTGATTGATTATAAGGCTCTCATTTTCATAAATACTCATGAAGTCAGTTATAAAACAAATGAAACAGAAATCAATCAAAAACCGTTTCCATATTTTTTGCTTGACAAGGCAGTAGTCGCACAGTTGAAGCTTGGTCCTGAAGAGGAAAGACATATCACAAAAAGGGAACAGTATACGGCATTTGAAATAGATGACTGTCTATTGGGACCGATAGAAAGTCTAGCGGGCTTTGAAAAAAGAAAACTCGTTGATATTCGACAAGTGTATGATGACTTCGACCACTATATCAACCTCATTGGTGACAATTATGCTATACAATCATATATAGAACAACAGCACAGTGAAGAAAAAGATGGTGGAACTATTTATGAAAACTTTAAATATCTCTATAAGAAGTGCGATAGTTATGAAAGGCATGTCATTCAAGGAAATGAGCCATTTTTTATATGGAAGATAAGATGGTTTTTTTGTCATAACCTATGACCCACAAATATACCGAATCAACTCTTGAAGACGCCGTTTTAGGCCGATTGGAATCGCTCGGATTTACGGTCGTGTTCGGGCCGGACATCGCGTTCGATGGGGAGTGTCCGGAGCGGACCACAGAGGCGAACTATTCCGATATCGTGCTCGTCGGTCGTTTGCGGGAGGCGGTGGATCGGATCAATCCGAACATCCCGGCGGAGGCGAGGGAGGAGGCGGTGAAGAAAGTACTCGCCGTGCCGTTCTCGAGTCCCGATACGCTCGTGGCGAACCGGTCGTTTCAGAAGATGCTTGCCGAAGGGGTGGATGTGGAATATCGACGCGAGGACGGGTCCATCGCGGGAGACAAGGTGTTGCTCTTCGATTTTTCTCCCACCCCCTCCGGCTCCCCCTCGGGCTGGGGGCGTGGCCTCAATGATTTCCTCGCGGTGAATCAGTTCACGATCATCGAAGGGAAGCGGAATCGGCGGCCGGACGTGATCGTGTTCGTGAACGGGTTGCCGCTCGCGGTATTCGAGATCAAGAATCCGGCGAGCGAGAATGCGACGGTAAAAGGGGCATACAATCAGATCCAGACCTACAAGAAGGATATTCCTTCGCTTTTTGCTTACAACTCTTTTTGCGTGATAAGCGACGGGACAGACGCGCGAGTCGGGACGATCACGTCGGACTTCGGGCGGTTCATGAAGTGGCGTTCGGCGGACGGCGCACTGCTCGCGCCGCGCTCGGTACTCGAACTCGACACGCTCATCGATGGAATGTTCCCGAAAGAACGACTGCTCGACATCGTGCGGAACTTCGTCGTCTTCGAGGACGGCGGGTCGGGAACAGTGAAGAAGCTTGCGGCGTATCACCAGTACTTCGCGGTGAACAAAGCGATCAAGCGGACAGTCACGGCGACCCGGGAAGGAGGATCGCATCAGGGCGGGGTGGTTTGGCATACGCAGGGAAGCGGCAAGAGCCTCACGATGGTCTTCTATGCCGGAAAGATCATTCAGGCACTCAATAATCCGACACTCGTCATCCTGACGGACCGGAACGATCTCGACGATCAGCTCTTCGGGGTGTTCTCTTCGTGCAAGGACCTGTTGCGGCAGACACCGGCGCAGGCGGGGAATCGGGAGCAGTTGCAGGGCTTGCTCTCGGTCGCATCCGGCGGGGTGGTCTTCACGACGATTCAGAAATTTCTGCCCGAAGGCGGCGCACGCGAGTATCCGCTCCTCTCTGACCGGAGCAATATCATCGTCATCGCGGACGAGGCACACCGATCGCAGTATGACTTCATCGACGGGTTCGCTCGACATATGCGCGAGGCATTGCCGAACGCGTCTTTCCTCGGCTTTACCGGAACCCCGATCGAACTGTCCGACAAGAATACCCGGGCGGTGTTCGGCGACTACGTGGACGTGTACGACGTGGCGCGAGCGGTTGAGGATGGCGCGACCGTCCCGATCTACTATGAGGCGCGACTCGCAAAGATAGGACTGCTCGAATCGGAGCGGCCGAAAATCGATGCGGAATTCGAAGATCTGACCGAGGGAGAAGAACTGGAGCGCAAGGAGAAACTCAAGAGCCGGTGGGCGCGACTCGAAGCGATGGTCGGCTCGGAAAAGCGCATCCGACTGATTGCGGCGGACGTGGTCAAGCATTTCGAAGACCGAAGGGCGACGATCGAGGGAAAGGGAATGTTTGTCTCCATGAGTCGCCGGATTGCGGTCGAGCTTTATGACGAGATTGTGAAACGGCGCCCCGAGTGGGGGAGCGACGACATAGACAAGGGATTCCTCAAGGTCGTGATGACCGGCTCGGCGAGTGACCCGGAACGGTATCAGAAGCATATCCATACCAAGGAGGAACGGGAGCTGCTTGCCCGAAGGATGAAGGATCCGGATGATTCCCTGAAGCTCGTGATCGTGCGGGACATGTGGCTCACGGGCTTTGATGCACCGTCGCTCCACACCATGTATATCGACAAGCCGATGCATGGGCACGGACTTATGCAGGCGATCGCTCGGGTGAACCGGGTCTGGAAGGATAAACCGGGAGGGCTCGTCGTGGACTATCTCGGTATCGCGCCGTCACTCAAGGAGGCGCTTGCTGAATATACGCAGAGCGGAGCGGACGCGCCGATGATTTCCCAAGACGATGCTGTGTCGGCCATGCTCGAGAAGTATGAGGTGACGAAAGCGATGTTCCACGGGTTCGAGTATGGGGAGTTCTTCACGGATGACGCGGGTCGACGGTCGAGGCTCTTGGCCGAGTCAACGGATTTCATCCTGACACAGGACAAAGGGAAGATGCGCTATCTTCAGATAGTTGCCGAACTGTCGCGCGCATTCGCACTTGCCGTGCCGCACGATTCCGCTTTGCGTATCCGAGACGAGGTCGGATTTTTTCAGGCGGTGCGGGCGGTTATCGTCAAACTGGAAAAGTCCGGAGGCGAAGGAGGCCCGACCGAAGAGGACTACGATTTGGCTATTCGGCAGATAGTCTCGAACGCTATCGCTTCGGAGGAAGTCATCGACGTGTTCTCGGCGGCTGGTCTGACCCGACCGAATGTCGCGATCCTGTCGGATGAATTCCTAAAGGAAATACAGGGACTGGAACGGAAAAACGTGGCGCTCGAACTGTTGCGTCGGCTCTTGGACGGGGAAATCCGGACTATGGAGCGGAAATTCCTTGTGAAAGCGAGGTCGTTCTCGAAGATGCTCGAAGAGACGATTCGGAAGTATCAGAACCAGACGATCGAGGCCGCGGCGGTGATCGTGGAGCTCGTTGAACTTGCCAAGAAGATCCGAGAGGAAAAGGAACGGGGCGTGTCGGCCGGACTGTCGGAAGACGAGCTCGCGTTCTACGACGCGTTGTGCGACAACGAGAGCGCCGTCCTGGAACTCGGTGATGAGACGCTCCGGACAATCGCACAGGAATTGGTCGTGATGCTCCGGAAAAATACGAGTATCGACTGGACGCTCAAGGAGAACGTGCGTGCACGGCTTCGAGTATATGTGAAGAAGTTGCTCAACAAATATCACTATCCGCCGGATAAGCAGGAAGTCGCAACTCAGCTGGTCTTGGAACAGGCGGAAACGCTTTGTGGTGGCTGGGCTGAGTGAAGGTACAGTTTATAAAAATATTCTGAAGATGATGCAAACATTATCCAATAAGTTAAAATTTTCAAAAGAGAAACTCACCTATCTTTTAGTGTTTCTTGTTGTATTCATATTGACTTTCTTTGGAAATACATTATTGCCGTATATCAATACGGTAACGATATGGTTACTCGGGGTTCTATTTGTGCTTATATCTCTATTTGCTTGGTTTCTTGCGGGCAGTGTGTTGATGAAATCGCTCGTTGTGGTTGGAGGTGAAATTGCGGTATTGTCATTCTTGGCAACTTCGTACTGTGCTGTTTCAGGACAATATCGTGATGCTGATGATGCGTTGAAAAATATATTAGGATTTGGTGCATTATATGTAATTGGAAAATTCTTTGCGTCTCTTTATAAGGAGTTAGTTGGTGACAAGGATGCAAAGGATATTTCAAAGAAGAATGGAATCATTACAATCTTAAAAGACAAAGACTCTAAGACAATGACAATTTTCATGCTCTCAATATATGCCGCCTTTCTTGGGTTATTCTTATGGCAGTTGTATCGTGTTATTCATTCTATATACGTAGGTCTTTGCATTTTTCGATAAAATCTGAATTCGGAGTCAGATATCCAATCTAACAACACAAACACCTATGTATCAAAAAGAAGATTTCGCGAAGAGTCTGAAAAAAACAAAGGGGTCAGGTACATTTATTTCTTGAGGATGATATATTGATGGCGCAAGAATGTGTCTGACCGTTTTTCGAAATCGATTGATCGCTTATGTGTGTTTTTTTGACGACCTGGTAGGGTATTGTATACTGTATTGTGAAAACAGTGTAAACAATCATAGAGGGAAAACAAAGGAGTCGGGTACATTTGTCGAAAGATGGTAGATAGAAAATGCTATATTTTGAGGCAATTATATGATGAATGGAAATATGGAACTTCCCGGTAACGGATCGGAAGAACGGCGTCGTTCCGTGCTGAAAGACATGCATCGGTTCATATCCGAAAACGATATGACACCGGACGATGTGGAAGCGGCGACATCCGTTTTTTTGGGTGATGTCGATTCTGATCGTGGACGGGAAGCGGAAGATCCCATCATGCATCTTGCCGTGATGATGCATGATGCCGAAAAAAACGGCCTTCCGATTAATGATATAACGCTGATACTTTCCGATCGTCTGATTCTCGAGGGTGCTCCTGATCGTTTCGGCGAGTTCGTTGGCACATTGGTCGTGAGTGAAAGGGAGAAGGAGTTGCTTCGGTCAATCTTGGAACGCGGACGGGTCGGGAAAATCAGTTTCATTGATAAAAACGGAAAAATATTGGCGGAGCTTACGGTCCCGGCGGATCTCAAGATGTCTGGTCGGGTGCATCGGGCGGAGTGGCTCCTGCAGTCCATACGGAAATATGTACGAACATTTTTCGGGACTCCGTACGAGATCATCTTCGAGGAGGATTAAGAATGCTTTGTCCGGTATAACAACAAACGAGCCACATATATTTCTTGAGGATGATATATTGATGGCGCAAGAATGTGTCTGATTGTTTTTCGAAATTGAAACCGAATAAAGGATAAGGTACATTTTTGAAAGTGGTATCTATAAAACTCGATTTGTTGTCGGCGGAGACGAAGAAGCTGGAGGGGATTTATGCGAAGAAGCTGGCGGATCTGGAGGAGTTGAAGAAGTCGGTTCTTCGATCCGCCTTTGCTGGAAAACTTTGAAGGCTTCGGCGTGACGAGGAAAGCGTTCGTGGGGGAACTCTGAATTGTGAATAGGTACAAAATAGGTCTAAAATAGGTATAATTAGACCTTATTTGACAATAGGTACAAAATAGGTATAATTTAGGTACAATTAGACCTATTCTGAAAGAGTATGTTGTATAAGCTGGTAAAACCGGATTTATCACGAATCGGACCCGATGAGATGAGCCGAGCACTCAATCAAGAGAATATTTCGGAAGTTTTTGATTTCATGAAAAAATCAGCGCGACAGGAATACCTGTATTGGGACACTATTCGGTTTAAAGAACCTTCGCCGAAATCGCTTTCAAAGGAAACGTTGTGGCAAATTATAAAAATGTTTAGACAGGGGCAAAGTTTGAAGACTCCGATGAGGGATACGAATGGCAACTTTTTTAGTTGGTCAAAGCTGGATTATTTTGAGGCTTTTTTTCATGAATTAGACATGAATACCGGCGGAGAGATTTTTGTGGAGAAAAGCGGGGTAGACAAAGCGAACAAACAAAAGCTCATTACGCGCGGAATAATGGAGGAAGCGATCGCTTCCTCGCAACTTGAAGGTGCCGCGACAAGCAGGCAAGCAGCAAAGAAGTTGCTTCGGGAAGGCAGAAAGCCGTCAAACCGATCGGAACAGATGATCGTGAACAGCTATCTTTCCATGAAAGCACTCGAGGAGCGATACCGAGACAGCGAGATGAGTATGGATTTGATTCTGGAACTGCATTCGCTGATTACCAAAGACACCGTTGACTCGCAAGGGGAAGCTCCAAGAATGCGCAAGTCTGGCGAACCAGTCTGTGTTACCGATGATGCAAGCGGAATCATTTATCATGAAGGTCCCGATATAGCGTTCGTACAAAAAGAACTTGTCAGGCTTATAGAGTTTGCCAATGATGAAGATGAATCTGAGGGTGAAACTTTTGTACATCCGATCGTCAAGGCAATCATGCTTCATTTCTGGATGGGGTATCTGCATCCTTTTACTGATGGGAATGGTCGCCTGGCACGGTTGTTGTTCTATTGGTACCTGATCAAGAAAGGCTACTGGGCGTTCGTATACCTCCCGATTTCAAAGGTCATCAAGAAGTCGCCGAAACAATACATCATGGCATACGTCTATAGCGAACAGGATGACAATGACATGACGTATTTTCTGGATTACAACATTCGGAAGATTAAAATCGCCGTCCGTGATTTTTCGGAATACCTGGAAAAACAATCTGGCAAGAATAGTCAGATGAAGAGGAGATGCGATGTGAAATACAAATTGAATATTCGGCAGGTTCAATTGTTGCAGTACCTTCATGGCGATTCGGACGAACGAACAACTTTGATGGCGCATATGAACGTCAATCAGATAGCAAAAATGACGGCGAGTAAGGACCTGAAAGATCTGGTCGAAAAAGGATTTCTCTCATTGAGTAAACAGGGAAGAAATGTGTATTATCATGGCACCGAAAAAATTAAGGAGCTGTTTTAGGAAAAACAAAGGGGTCGGGTACATTTATTTCTTGAGGATGATATATTGATGGCGCAAGAATGTGTCTGACTGTTTCTCGATATCGACCGATCGCTTATGCGTGTCTTTTTGACGACCTGGTAGGTTGTTGAATACTGTATTGTGAAAGCGATGTAAACAATCATAGAGGCCGTTTCGTTCGTTGAATGTGCGGCAGAGGCGTATGGCGGATGCCGGCAAGCCGTTTATGGCCCCATTTATTCAAGGCTTTTCCGGCGTTCTTTGCGTGGCGTTACATCTTTTTTGAGGCAATGTTACATCTTGCCTTGCGATAGTGTTACATCTTGTATCGAGCGATTGGTCGGTTATTTGCTTATATATGGTATTTGTGTAATAATTCTGTTACATAATTTATAGTCTATAGCACATATTATGCATACGGAACTGCATATCCCAAAGCCTGATTTCGGCTCGAATCTTACCAGATTGATCGTGAAACTTGATCATCTGCGGTCTCTAAACCTGTCCGGAAGCACGCCCAAGCATATCTTTTTTCAGCTCAAGGATATCTTTCATCTGCTTGAAAGTATCGGCTCGACACGCATAGAGGGAAACCATACGACGCTGGCGGAATATATCGAGACAAAAATAACCCCGGATAAACACCCGACGGAAGATATCAGGGAAATTCAAAACAACGAGGCGGTCATGAACTTTGTCGAAGAGAACAGCGCGACCAACCCGATCACGCATGCTTTTATTCGCGAAATTCAAAAAATGATTGTCAAGGATCTTTCAACCGGCAAGGAAGGGGATCATACTCCGGGGCAATATCGTGCGAAGAACGTCGCCATCAGCCACTCCGAACATACGCCTCCGGATTTCATACAGGTGCAAGGATATATGGATGAACTGGTGGATTTTATAAATACCACGAACGAGCCGCAGTTTGATTTGTTGAAAACCGCGATCGTGCATCATCGGTTCGCCTGGATACATCCGTTCGGAAATGGAAACGGACGGACTGTGAGGGCGTTGACGTACGCGATGCTTATCCGTCAGGGATTCAACCTGGAAAAAGGTCGCTTGGTGAATCCGACGGCGGTCTTTTGTGCGGATAGGAACAGGTACTATGAGATGCTCGAGAAAGCCGATACGGGAACCGATTCCGATGTGCTTGCGTGGTGTGAGTACGTTTTGGACGGGCTCGATAGGGAAATTACGAACGTGAACAGGCTTACCGATTACGAATATCTGAAAAATACCATCTTGAAATCCGCTATCGGGATATCATTTGAGAGAAAACTTATCACGGAAAAAGAACAAAAAGTACTGTTGATAGCTATCAATAAGGAGATGTTCCAGTCAAGCGATATCAGTCATCTGTTTCCGGGTGTCGCACACACCGAGATATCCCGCTTCTTGCGTGGAATGAGGGAGAAGAAGCTCATCCGACCGATCGCCCCGAATGCCAGGAAGTATTTCATAGAGATTTCAAACGGGTATCTGTTGCGAGGCATCATGAAGGCGCTCGATGAGAATGATTTCTTGCCTTTGAAAAATGAGACGGAATAAATTAAATATTCTGGGAAAAAACAAAGGGGTCGGGTACATTTATTTCTTGAGGATGATATATTGATGGCGCAAGAATGTGTCTGACTGTTTCTCGATATCGACCGAAACAGAAAAGGTACCAGGTACTTTTACGATAGGTCATTCTGAATCGTATCAACATAAGATCTATTTTTTCGCCGGTACTGGTAGCGCGGTTGAAGTTGGTGTCCCTGAAAAGGTCGGGGCAGGATTGCGATAGACGACAACGTGGCACTGCTGATTCAAGACGACTGGTACGAAATCGTGCAATCCGTAGCCGATGCCGGCATTGCTAAAGTGTTCGCATCAAAGGGAAAAATCGTTTTGCATACGATCGAACCGAAAGGCCTGCTTGCGGATTTGATGCGCAAGGACGGATGATGATCTATATTATCGTGAATCAAGAAAAATGCCGAAAGGCGTTTTTCATATAATTGTTAATATGTTAATTGTTAATATTGACGAAATAGTGCTGATACGCTACCGTATCAGGTCGGTTTGTGGTTCTTTTATGCAATGAAAAACAAGGAGGAAACCGTGCTAACATTTACATGCGATATATGTGGGAAGAAATTCAAAGAGGGCAGGGCGCTTGATATTCACGATATGGAGCATAATGTCCGTCCCGTCTCAAAAGTTCCGTTAACGGTAATACTGAGACTTCCAGACGGGATAACCCAAGGGAAATGGGCCGCTGCCGAGGCATTTTCGGATTGTATTCGTGAGCTTCGGGAGATGTATCCCGGAAGGAGATTCCAATATGTCCCATTCAGGTATGAATGCGATTCTCTCACGGCGATATTGGCCGTAGCGGACCCGAAGGATGACTGAGATGATTATTCGACAGAGCATAAGGTATAAGCGACCCCGTCAAGGTCGCTTTTTTATTTTGTTGATCGTGAATCAAGAAAACACGATGAAAGGCGTTTTTCCCGTTTTGCGGTGTTTGTGCGATACTTGGGATATGAAAAGTGTCGTGAAAATTTTCGGCGGTATCGTGGCGGCCCCCGTTCTTCTTATGGGGGTGTGGTTCGCGTACATGGCGTTGTGTGCCCCGCCACAGACGGAAGGAACGGACGACGTGTTCATCGTGAGTCGGAACCAGACCGTGTCGGCAACCGTGGAGAAACTGCAGACTGGAGGGTTTATACGGAATGGACAGGCGTTCTCGCTCGCGTGGGTGGCCAAGGGCAAGCGCGACGCGATCGCGCCGGGAGGATATCACTTGTCGAAGAATATGAATGTGTGGCAGGTCGCGGACAAGCTCCTCGGCGATCCCGATCTGAAGTGGGTGACGATCCCGGAAGGGTGGCGCAAGGAACAGGTCGGGGAACTTCTGGCGAAGACCTTCGGCTGGAGCGACGACGATCTTTCGAAATGGAACACCGTCTATACGAAGATGCGGTCGGAATATCTCGAGGGGACGTATTTTCCGGATACCTACCTTATCCCGGTCAACGAGAACGGGCTGGATATGGCGAACCGCATGACTCGCCGGTTCGACGAGCAGTTCGCGCCGTATACGTCCGGGTTCGCGGCGGAGAATATCAAGTGGACGACCGGTCTCAAAGTGGCTTCGCTCATCCAGCGTGAGGCTGCCGGGAAAGATGATATGCCGCTCATCGCCGGAATACTGTGGAACCGGCTGAACAAGGGAATGCGGCTCGAGATAGATGCGACCGTGCAGTACGCGCGCGGCCAGGCTGCCGCGGGGTGGTGGGCACCCATCACGTCCGAGGATATCAAGACGATCGACTCGTCATATAATACCTATCAGAATCAGGGATTGCCGCCGACCCCGATTGACAATCCGGGCCTTGCCGCAATCGACGCCGCGCTTCATCCCGCAGAGACCGATTGCCTCTATTATCTGCACGACACGAACCGGCAGATACACTGCGCCGTGACGTATGAGGAACATTTGGCGAATATCGAGGCCTACCTGAGACATCCCGCGTCGTAAGTATGTCGGAAAGTGGCACTTTTCATGAAAATCGTGCTACACTGTTCGTAAATGATTGACGTCTTTTACGTCAGTAAACACAAACCCCTATGCGTCGCATCCTCCTTGCAACGCTCCTCGTGTTGCTCCTC